>NZ_JBNNEH010000005.1:0-775651 GCF_059801075.1 Massilia sp. LXY-5 | reverse complement strand
GCTGTTTTCGCTGATCGCCGCAGCAACCGCTCCGGAAGTGACGGTCGGCGCCACCTCGTCCAGGTTGTTGATATCCAGGCTGACAGTTTGCTCGGTCTGGTTGCCTGCGGCATCGGTTGCCAACACCGTGAACGTGTAGGCGGACTTGGTTTCAAAGTCGGGATTGCCGATCAGGGTGACCGCACCGCTGGCGCCGTCGATGCTGAACGCTGCTGCATCGCCTCCCGCTTTCAGGCTGAAGCCAAGGCCGCCACTGATGTCGCCGGTATCGGTAGCGGTGGCGGTATAGACCAGCTGACCGACGCCGCTGTTTTCGTCGATCGCGGTAGCAACCGCGCTTGACGTAATGGTCGGCGCGACTTCGTCGAGGTTGTTGATATTCAGGCTGACCGTTTGCTCGGTCTGGTTACCTGCGGCATCGATTGCCAACACCGTAAAGGTGTAAGCGGACTTGGTCTCAAAGTTGGGATTGCCGATCAGGGTCACGGCGCCGCTGGCGCTGTCGATGTTGAACGCTGCCGCATCGCCTCCCGCTTTCAGGCGGTAGGTAACACCGCCGCTGATGTCGGCGCTATCGGTAGCGGTGGCGGTATAGACCACCCGGCCGGCTCCTCTGTTTTCGTCGATCGCCGCAGCAACCGCGCCCGAAGTAATGGTCGGGGCGGCTTCGTCAAGGTTGTTGAGCGCCAGGGTGAAGACCTGGGCTCTCGTGGAGCCATCCAAACTAGTGGCCAGCACGGTGATGTTGTAGCTGGATGCGGTCTCAAAGTCGAGCACGGCCCCGCTGGCGACCGTCACGACGCCGTTGGCGTCGATGGCGAAGCGGCCGCCTGCATTGTCGATCAGGGTGTAAGTGATGGTCGCGCCGCTATCGGCATCGGTGGCGAAGGCGGTCACGCCAACGACGGTGCCGGCAGCGGCATTTTCGGCTACTCCGTTGGCAGCGTTATTGGTATCGACGATCGCGCTGACTTCGTTGTCGTTCAGATTGGTAACCCTCACCGAGATCGCCTGCGTGTCGACGGCGGTCCCGTCCGACACCTGGACGATGACGTCGTACACGTTATCGCCCCCCGCATCCGTGGGCGCTTCGAAGTCCGGCGCCGAGACGAAGGACAGGGCGCCGGTCTGGGCGTTGATGCTGAACTTTCCTGCATCCGCACCACCCACGATCGAGAATGTCTGGGTCGCCCCGTGGTCGACGTCGGTGGCAGTTACAACGCCAACCGACGTGGCGTTCTCGGCCACGATGATCGACGCAGCGGCGCCACCCCCATGGGATGTGATGACCGGAGCATCGTTGGTGCCGGTAATGGTCACCGACACCGTCCGGCTGACTTGTCCCCCATGGCCGTCGTCGACGGTGACCGTAAACTGCTCGACCTTCGTCTCGCCTGCCGCCAGGTATTCGACCGCACTGTCCGCCACGGTGTAGGTCCAGGTCAGCGCCCCTCCGGTGCCGGTGCCGGTGGTGTCGCTGGTTTTGATCGCATTCATCGTGCCCAGCGTGGTCCCGACCGACACCGCCGTTACCGTGTGGGTGTCGGTCAGGTCGACATCCGTGAACGCCATGTTGCCACTGCTGGTCAGGTTGCCCGCCGGCGCGGTCTGTTCCGTCACGGCGCCCGTCAAGGTCGCAGTCCCGATCAGCGGCCCGTCGTTCACCGGCGTGATATTGATCAGATCCGTGTCCTGGATACCGGCCAGGTCAAAGGTCAGGCTGTGCGTGACCGGGCTATCGGAGCCGTTGTAATAGGTAATGCGATGCAGGACCGTCGCCACTTCGGCGGCCGCGGCCTGATTGTTAAAGCTGACGACAAAATTCGTCCCGTTCCCACCCGAGAAGGTGGCGACGGCCTTGCCGCCGATGAGGATGGTGCTTCCGGAGATTGTCAGGCCGTCGCCGGCGGCAAGGCCGATCACTTCCTTGGACAACAAGCCCGACACCGTCAAGCTCAGGCCAGCAAAATTGCCGGATGCCGATACGGTGGCGTTCGCCGCCAGGAAAATGGCGGAGGCCTGCTCGACGTAGTTCACGCTCCCGTTCACGCCGGGCGCCGCACCGTTCAGGTCGAAGATGATCTTGTTGACACCCAGGATGCCCGCGTACGCTTCTCGTCCGGCACGCGTCAGCGGCGCGGACGCCGTCAATCCGGTGAAGTCCGACCATGCATCGAGGTCCCAGCGGCCGCCGCGCTCGGCCGACCCGACCAGGCCCGTTGCCGCCGCCACCGGCGCCCCGATCACGGCGGCGAGTGCATCGAGGAAGATGCCGCCGCGTTCGCCCTTGGCCGTGCCGCAGCTCCACACCAGCACCTTGCCGCCATCCTCGAGCGCATCGCCGATCGTGCCCAGGTCCGTGACCGCTTCTTCGAGCGTGTCGAGCGAGAGCGGGCCGGATGCGAAGGCGATCTCGCCCGGCTGCCCGTGAGCGATGATGTGGATGGCGTCGATGCCGCTGCGGTTGCGCAGGCTGTTTGCCATCGCTGCGACCGGAGGCTGCATGGCCGGCAGTACGACTTTCTCGACACCGGGAAGCATCCATCCAAGCAGGTCATTCAGGTCAGGGACGGCACTATCGATGAAAACGATTTCGCGGGATTGGGTCATGGTCTTTTCCTGGTAGTTTTGGAAGGATGGCAAGGTGCCGCAGAAGCTGTGGCCCTGCTCTGAAATAGGAGGAGATGGTTGCCGCAGGGGGGATCGATTTCCCGCAACCGAAATGAAGGGCGCCGACCGGCGGACCGCTTCGCCGCCGCCCGCTGGCGGGGCGCCGGTAGTCTCCTGCGATGTTGTGTGCATTCAGTTTTCCCCAGGCCGGTCTTCGCGCTCCCGATCGAAGTGTCGGAAGTCATTAGCGGAGTCGGCCGTAAGTCAGGCTAAATGAATGTCAATACGCGCACTAGTAGACTTTGGTACACCCCCGACTTAAGTCGAGGGCGCTTCGTTGTGTCGACGCAGCGGGCGGGAGGATGCGGGAGGCCCGGCGTGACGCCGGCGCCGATCGACAGGGAACATGCGCGGGACCGCGCATGCCGGATGCAAGGCGGTGTGGACGACTTGCTACACTTCGGCCAGTTCCACGATGAGCAGCGCCAGCTTCAGCCGGTCCGCGATGCCGAGCTTGCGGAATATCTCGGTCAGGTGGGCCTTGACCGTGCTCTCGGTGATCGTCAATTCGCGCGCGATCTGCTTGTTCGACTCGCCGTTGCCGACCAGTTCCGCAATTTCGCGCTCGCGCCGCGTCAGGTCGGCCAGGCGGGCCATCGCGGCGCGCCGGCCTTCGTTGTCGGCCCGGATGCGCGCGCCCAGTTCGTCGAGCAGGCGCGGGGTCAGCGTCCTGCGGATCCACAGTTCGCCTTGCTGTACCGCCTTGATCACCAGTTTCACCCGATCGGGTGCGATGTCGTGGCAGCAGCAGCCGCGTACGCCAATCCGGAACAGCCCCAGTTCCCGGATATCGCACGGTTCGCTGGCGAGCGCGATGATTTTGGTCGCCGCATGGAGTTTCAGCAGGCGGGCGGCACCTTTGGCACCGTCGAGATCAGGCAAGTCCATATCGAGCATGAGTACGTCCGGCTTGATACGCGCCATGTCCGCCAGTAGCACTTCCATGTTCCCGACCGAGGTGGCCGTGGGAAAACCGTCGAGCCCCTGTTTCCAGTAGCGCAGCAGTTCGGATGTTGGACCGGCGAGCAGAATCATGGGCATCTCCTTTTATCGTTCACGAAGCGCCATTTCTTTGGTTTTGATAATCGGCTTGAGCAGGTAGTGGAGCACGGTCTTGTTGCCGGTTTTGATATCCACCGTCGCGACCATGCCCGGCAGTATCGCCAACGGCCTGGCGCTCCCCTCCGGCCTGGCCTGCCTGGTGCGAACCCGGATCTGGTAAAAGCTTTCCTGCCGTTCTCCGGGACGCTCGGGCATCAGCGTATCGGCGCTGATGTGTTCCAGCGTCGCCGGCAGGCCGCCGTAGATCGAAAAGTCGTACGCCGACAGCTTGACCAGTGCTTCCTGGCCCGGCCGCAGGAAGGCGATGTCCGACGGACGCACGCGCGCCTCGACGAGCAAGGTGTCGTCCAGGGGCACGATCTCGAGCAGGTCCATGCCCGGCTGGACCACGCCGCCGACGGTGTTGACCTTGATTTGCTTGACGGTGCCTGCCAGCGGCGCCCGCACCAGCGTGCGCGTGACGCGGTCGTCGAGGGCCGTGTTGGCAGCGCTGAGCGCGCTCTGTTCGGCGCGCGCGAGGTTCAGTTCCTTCATGGCGTCGGCGCGGAAGTGCGCGCTCAGTTCTTCCATTTTCTGCTGGACCTCGCGGTACGCCGCTTCCAGGCGCGGCAGCGCCAGCCTGGTCGCGTCGAGCTCGCCACGCAGGTCGTTGACCTGCCGCTCCAGGCGCAGCAGGTCCACTTCCGACACCGCTCCCTGCTGCGCCATCGGCCGCATCATGGCCAGTTCCCTGGCGATCAGCTCGTAACTTTGCTGCAGCTGGGTTTCGCGCCCGCGTTTTTCGGCAAGCTCCCGGCGCCGCTGCTCGGCCTGCTGGCGCAAGACCCCCTGGTTCACCTGCAGCTCGCGTGCCCGGCTGGCGAACAGGGTCTTTTCTTCCGCCACCAGCTTCGGGGCCGTCCGCTCCAGGGCCGCGGGCGGCGCGAAGGGCGTGTTCCCGGCTTCTGCCGACAGGCGGGCGATGCGCGCCTGCAAGGCCAGGTCGCGGGCCTGGCCCTCGCGCGACGATGCGTTGAAGCGAGTGTCGTCGATGCGCATCAGCGGCTGGTCCTTGCGCACCACTTCTCCGACCTTCACCATGATTTCCGAAACGATCCCGCCTTCCAGGTTCTGGACGACCTGGACCTGGCTCGAAGGAATGACCTTGCCTTCTCCGACCGTGAACTCGTCGACCGTGGCCAGCGCCGCCCAGCACAGGGCGAGGATGAAGAACAGCAGCGTGAGCCACAGGATCCAGTGGGTGAAATAACGCGGGCCCTCCAGCAGTGCGGCGCTGCTCTCGCGCATGAATCCGGTGTCGTCGATCGATGGCTTCAGCGCGTCCACGGCGCGCCGCGCGAGGCCGCGCAGGCCGGCGCTGCGCGCGCTGTCATTGGCTTGCTGCATGGAGCTTCCCCTTTGCCAGCGCTGCGAGAACGGCTTCCTTGGGACCGTCGGCAACCACCCGTCCCTGGTCGAGCACGATCAAACGGTTCACCAGGCTCAGTAAGGAGGCCCGGTGCGAGATGAGGATCAGGGTGCGGTCGGCCAGCTCGGCGCCGAGGCGGGCCTTGAACAGTTCCTCGGAACGGTTGTCCATCGCGCTGCTCGGTTCATCGAGCAGCAGCAGCGGCGGCGCCATCAGTTCGGCGCGCGCGATCGCGATCGCCTGGCGCTGCCCGCCCGACAGCTTCTCGCCGCGCTCGCCGACAGGCAGGTCGAGTCCCTGCGCCGAGCGGCTCGTGAACTCGGTGACGCCGGCGATATCGGCCGCCCTCAGGACCGCGGCATCGTCGGCATGCGGCGCGCCGAGCACGATGTTGTCGCGTACGCTGCCATAGAACAGGAGGATGTCCTGGGGAACGTGGCCGATGTCCCGGCGCAGGGCGGCCGGATCGATCTGGCGCTGGTCGGTGCCGTCGATCAGCACCGCGCCTTCGCTGGGCGGGTAGAGCCCGAGGATCAGCTTTTCCACGGTCGTCTTGCCGGAACCGACACGGCCGATGATCGCGACCCGCTCGCCGGGCCGGATCGTGAAGGACACCTCGCTGAGCGCCTCGGCCGTCTGTTCCGGATAGGCGAAGCTGACGTTCCTGAATTCGACGCCGCCTTGCAGGGCGGGGCGATGCACGAAATCCTTTCCCGGGGGGCGCTCCACCGGCAGGTTCATCAGCCGGTCGATCGAGGCCAGGGCATCGCGCGACTGGTGATAGCGCGTCAGCAGGCTCGCCACTTGCGACAGGGGCGCCAGTACGCGGCCGGTGAGGATGGAACACGCGATCAGGGCGCCCATGGTCAGCTTGTCCTCGGCGATCAGGTGGACACCGACCAGGATCACCGCCAGGTAAGCGGCCTGCTGAGCGAACGAGGAAAAATTGACGGCACAGGCGGAAAGGAAGCGCGAGCGCAAGGCGAGTTTGCCTAATTGCCCGATCAGTTGTTCCCACTTGCGCTGGACTGCTCCCTCGGCGCCCATGACCTTGATGGTTTCGAGCCCGACCAGGCTTTCGACCAGGGTCGCCTGCCGTTGGGCTGCAAGCCTGGAGCTCGTCTGTACCAGGCGCGCCAGCGGCGCCTGCAATGCCAGGCTGGCGCCGATGATGAGCGGCATCGCGAGCAGGGGCGCCCAACCGAGCGGGCCGCCGACCCAGAACATGGCGACTACGAACAGGACGACGAAGGGCAGGTCGATCAGCGCCGTGATGGTGGCGGACGTGACGAATTCGCGGAAGGCTTCGAATTCCTGCAGGTTGCTGGCAAAGGCGCCGACCGAAGCGGGGCGGGCGCTCATGCGGATGGCCAGTACCCGCTCGAAGATATTCGCGGAGAGCACGACGTCGAGCTTCTTGCCGGCGACGTCGATGAAGTAGCCGCGCAGTGCGCGGATGAGCGTGTCGAAGACGATGACGAGCATGACGCCGAACGACAATGCCCAGAGCGTTTCCATCGCATGGTTCGGTACCACGCGGTCGTAGACGTTCATCGAAAACAGCGGCATCGCCAGCGCAAACAGGTTGATCAGCAGCGAGGCCAGCAGGACCTCGGCATACACGGGCCAGGAGCGCACCGCGACGCCCCAGAACCAGTGCGCCGGCCTGGGCACGGCGCTGTCCTGCGTGCGCGCGTCGAAACGGTGCTCGGGGCGTACGAAGAGCAGGTGACCGGCATATTGCTGCTCCAGTTCCGCCAGTCCGATCTCCTGCACGCCGCCGGTGTCGGGCAGGATGATCCAGGCCGTCTCTCCCGCTTTACCCTGCAGGATGCAGGCCTGCCGGTCGCGCAGCAGCAGTACGACGGGCAGGGTGAGGTCGGGTATCTTTGCGAGCGGCCGCCTGGCCAGCCTGGCGTGCAATCCGGCCCGTGCTGCGGCGCGAATGAAGAGCTCGGGAGTAAGGCCGGAGTCCTCCAGCGGCAAACCGGTCGTCAGTGTCTCGGCCGATACCGGCTTGTCGATCAGCCGCGTCAGCTCGACAAGACACTGTAAAAGGGGATCGTCGCTTCGCGTGGCCGCACGGGGCAGCGTCCACTGGTCGTTTCCTTGGGCAAGAGCATCGCTCGGCTTCATTACCGTCAGTCGGAAAGGTTGATAGAAACTGGCTATCGGCAATCTTGCACGGCTCGGGCATTCGAACCGGATCGACATGCACCAACCGTATGTAACCGTTAGTCGGTGCTATAAATGCAATGTATCACTGTTTATGCCCTGTGAATAAACTTTTTGCTGTGGCCGCTTTAGCTGGCGCCACTCGTCGCACGCGAACAACAGCCTGACGGGGCCATTGCGCACGACCAATTATGTGGAGCGCCAGGGCGGCGCCCCTCCGTTCCCGGTTCAGCGCTTGAGCTGCGCCAGGTCGCGCACCGCGCCGCGGTCGGCCGATGTGGTCAGTGCCGCATACGCCTGCAGCGCCTGCGAGACATAACGTTCGCGGCCGACCGGCTGCCAGGCGTCGGCGCCGCGTGCGTCCATCGCGGCGCGCCGCTGCGCCAGTTCGCCATCGCCCACGCGCAGGTTGATGGTGCGCGCCGGGATGTCGATGTCGATCATGTCGCCTTCTTCCACCAGGCCGATCGCGCCGCCTTCGGCCGCTTCCGGCGAGGCGTGGCCGATCACCAGGCCCGAGGAGCCGCCCGAGAAGCGGCCGTCCGTGAACAGGGCGCAGGCTTTGCCGAGGCCCTTCGACTTGATGTAGGAGGTCGGATACAGCATCTCCTGCATGCCGGGACCGCCTTTCGGGCCTTCGTAGCGGATGATGACGACGTCGCCTGCGTGCACGCTGTCGCCCAGGATGGCTTCCACCGCCGCGTCCTGGCTTTCGAAGACGCGCGCCTTGCCCGAGAATTTCAGAATGCTCTCGTCGACGCCGGCGGTTTTCACGATGCAGCCCTTGGCGGCGATGTTCCCGTACAGGACCGCCAGGCCGCCGTCCTGCGAGTAGGCGTGGGCGCGGTCGCGGATGCAGCCCAGGCTGCGGTCGATGTCGTTCGAATCGAAGCGCTCCGACTGCGAGAACGCGACCTGGGTCGGCACGCCGCCCGGTGCGGCGCGGAACAGCTGGTGCACGGCGCGGTCGTCGCTGACGCGGATGTCGTATTTCGCGATCGCCGCTTCGAAGGTCGGGCTGTGTACGGTCGGGAGCGAGGTATCGAACAAACCTGCCCGCGCCAGTTCGCCGAGGATGGCGAAGATGCCGCCGGCGCGGTGCACGTCCTCGATGTGGTACTTGTCGGTCATCGGCGCGACCTTGCACAGGCAGGGCACCAGACGCGAAATGCGGTCGATGTCGGCCATCGTGAATTCGACCTGCGCTTCGTGGGCGGCGGCCAGCAGGTGCAGGACGGTGTTGGTCGAGCCGCCCATCGAGACGTCGAGCGCCATCGCGTTCTCGAAGGCCGCCTTGGTGGCGATCGAGCGCGGCAGGACCGAGTAGTCGTCCTGTTCGTAGTGGCGCCTGGCGATGTCGACGATCAGGCGGCCCGCGTTCAGGAACAGTTCCTTGCGGTCGGCGTGGGTTGCGACGATGGTGCCGTTGCCGGGCAGGGACAGGCCGAGCGCCTCGGTCAGGCAGTTCATCGAGTTCGCGGTGAACATGCCGGAGCAGGAACCGCAGGTCGGGCAGGCCGAGCGCTCGGCTTCGAGCACGTCGGCGTCCGACACGGTCGAATCGCCGGCCTTGATCATGGCGTCGATCAGGTCGAGCTTGATGACCTTGCGCTCGTTGTTCACGACTTTCACGACCTTGCCCGCTTCCATCGGACCGCCGGAGACGAAGACGGTCGGGATGTTCAGGCGCATCGCGGCCATCAGCATGCCCGGGGTGATCTTGTCGCAGTTCGAGATGCAGACCATGGCGTCGGCGCAGTGGGCATTGACCATGTACTCGACCGAGTCGGCGATCAGGTCGCGCGAGGGCAGCGAGTAGAGCATGCCGCCGTGGCCCATGGCGATGCCGTCGTCCACCGCGATGGTATTGAATTCCTTGGCCACGCCGCCATGCGCTTCGATCTCGCGCGCCACCAGCTGGCCCAGGTCCTTCAGGTGCACATGGCCGGGCACGAACTGGGTGAAGGAATTGACGACGGCGATGATCGGCTTGTCGAAGTCGCCGTCCTTCATGCCGGTGGCGCGCCACAAGGCTCTGGCGCCGGCCATGTTGCGGCCCTGGGTGGTGGTGTGGGAACGGTAAGTCGGCATGGTTTTTCCTGAAGGCAGCGGGCGAATGAAGGCTTCAGGATGCCGGATGGGCAATGATATGTCCAATATGCGATTTCGAACGCAGTGATTCTTTTGGTGAATCACAGCATAATGTTGCTATAAATAAACTTCTGCCGTAGACTTCGGAGGGTGTGACCACTAATAACAGTCAAGGGAGAACCTCATGTTTGTCGGAAGCTATACGTCGGCCAGGCTGGCGCTGACGACCCCGCCGGATTGCTGCTGCAATTGCGGCGGGCACGGGCAGCTCGAATTTGTCGACACGCCAATGAAACAGGTCGCTTCTTCTTCGTGTTCGGCACCGAGCTGACGCTGACCGAATCGTTCCCGTACTGCGCCGGGTGCAAAGGCTCGGCAAAACGGGCGCGCCATGGCTGGCTCGCCAAAGGCATCGTGTATTGCCTGGTCACCTCGTGCGCATTCCTGGGCCTGGTGATGTCGCACGCCCTGTTGCCGGGTTTCGTCGCCGGCAGCCTGTTTTACAGCGCGCTGATCCTGTCCGCCTTGCTGACGGCGGGCTACTATACGACCCGCAAGCCGAAGCGGGCAGGCGGCACCTATTACCAGCCCGTCGAGCTCACCGAGGCCTGGATCGGCGACAAGCACATCGCCCGGTTCGAGCTCGCCTTTCACAATGCACGCTATGCCGCTGCCATGCGCCGTTCGAATGCCGAACTGATCGACGCAGGCGTGTTCAAGATCCAGTAAGCCCGGGCGCCGCGCAATACCGGTTGCGCCCAGCCGCCTTGGCCTGGTACAGCAGCGCGTCGGCCGCCCGGATCAGCGAGGCGCTGGCCTGCGCGCGGTCCGGCACCAGGGTGGCAATGCCCATGCTGGCGGTGAGCAGCGGGGCGGTCGGCGAGACCGCGTGCGCGATGGCGAGCGCGGCCAGTTCGTCCAGCACGCGCCGGGCCACGCATTCGGCGCCTGCTACATCCGTCTCGGGCAGCAGGATCGCGAATTCTTCGCCGCCGTAGCGCGCCACGAGGTCCTGGGCGCGATTCGCGGCGCGGCACATGGCGCGCGCGACCTGCTCCAGGCAGGCGTCGCCGGCCTGGTGGCCGTAATGGTCGTTGAAGAGCTTGAAGTGGTCGATGTCGGCCAGGATCAGCGACAGCGGCAGCCCGCCGCGCCCGCAGCGGCGCCATTCGGCGTCGATCCGTTCGCTGAAGGCGCGGCGGTTGGCGACGCCGGTCAGGCTGTCGGTCAGGGTCAGCGCCCGTAGCGCGTCGGCCTGGCGCTTCACGGTGAGTTGCGTGCGCACGCGGGCGCGCACCACGGCGGCGTTCACCGGTTTGCTGATGAAGTCGGCCGCGCCGGCGTCGAGCGCGCGCGTTTCGTCTTCCGGGGAAGACAGGGCAGTGACGAAAATGACCGGGGTGTCGCCGGTCTCGAGCGCGGCGCGCAGGGCCTGCAGCACCGCGTAGCCATCCATGCCGGGCATGACGGCGTCCAGCAGGATCAGGTCCGGGCGCTGGCTGGCGGCGAGCGCGAGCGCCTTGCTGCCGTCGAGGGCAAACAGCACCTCGTGCTCGTCCTGCAATGCCGCGTGCAGGATCTGGATATTTTCCATGGCGTCGTCGACGACCAGGATGCGCCCGTTCAGGGCCAACTCGCTCCAGCTCATGCGTCTCCCTTTTGATCCAGTATAGCCTCCAGCAGCGATGCCGCGTGTTCGAAGCGCAGCGTGCCGACCGCCTCGGCCAGCGCCAGCGCGTGCGCGCTGCCCAACAGCGCAGCGAGGCGGTCCGCCAGCGCGGCATGCACCGCCAGCGCCTTCATATTGTTATTCTGTAGCAATTCCAGCAGCTGTGCCAACGCGCGCGGATCGGCCTGCGGAGCGGACCCTGCCGGCGCCGCGGGCGCCAGGTCGCGCGCGGCGGCCTGGAGCGGCGCCAGGGCGGCGTCGAGCAGGGCCAGCTGGCGCGCGGCCCCCGCGTCGTCGCCCGCGCGCAGGGCCGCTTCCAGCGCAAGCGCGTGGGCGGCGAGATCGACCGCGCCCAGGTTCGCGGCCACCCCGCGCAGGCGGTGCGCGAGCACCAGCGCCTCCGGATGCTCGGCCGCGTCCATGTGCGCATGCAACTGGTCGACGCTGGCGCCGGCGCCGGCCGCGAAGCGGGCGAAGACGGCGGCGAAGGCCTCGACGCTGCCGCCGAAACGCGGCAGCGCGGCCTTGAGGTCGATGCCGGGCAGCTTCGGCAGGGGGGCGCCGGACGCCGCCAGGGCCGCCGGCGCGGTCGCGCGTCCGGTCAGGCGCGCCAGCGTCGCCACCAGCTCATCGACGTCGACCGGCTTGGACAGGTGGTCATCCATGCCGGCCTCGAAGGCGCGCCGGCGGTCTTCGTCCAGGGTATTCGCGCTCATTGCGATCACCGGCAGCGCGTGCAGGCCCATGCCCCGGATCGCTTCGGTCGTCTCGTAGCCGTTCATCACCGGCATCTGCAAGTCCATCAGGACGGCGTCATAGGCCGCGTCCGGCGCGTTCAGCATGTCGAGCGCGACGCGGCCGTTGGCGGCCACCGCCACCAGCGCGCCGGCGTGGGTCAGCACATAGGTCGCCACTTCCTGGTTGATGGCGTTGTCCTCCACCACCAGCACGCGCAGGCCGGCCAGGCACGCAGCCAGCGGCGTGCGCGGCGGGCTGCCGGGTGCGGCGGCGCCTTCCAGTTCCACGAGGACGGCATCGAGCGCGCTGCGGGTGAAGGGTTTGGCCAGCAGGGCAAGGCGCGGCGCGGCCGGCAGCACCGGCGCCGCGGCGTCGGCATCGGCCACCAGCAGCACCGTCGGCGGCAGCCTGGCGGCGCCGGCCAGGCCCGGCAGGCCGGCGTCGAGGAAGGCGAGGTCAAGCGGTGCGCCGCTCAGCTTCTCGAGCGCTGCGGGAGCGCTCGCTGCGCATTCCACTTCCCAGCCGCGGCCACGCAGGTCGCTGCCGAGCGCCGCGGCCGCGCTGGCATTCTCGTCCGCGACCAGCACGCGCAGCGGCGCGAGGGGCGCCGGGCTTGCTGCGGCCGGCGCTTCGAGTTCGCCGAACCCGGCTTCGAAGTGGAAGGTCGAACCCAGTCCCGGGCTGCTCTCCACGGCCAGGCTGCCACCCATCAGCGCCACCAGCCGGCGCGCGATCGACAGTCCGAGGCCAACGCCGCCGTACTTGCGGCCGGTCGCGCTGTCGCCCTGCGAGAAGGGTTCGAACAGGCGCGCCTGGTCTTCCTGCGCGATGCCGATCCCGGTGTCGCGCACGGCAAAGCGCAGGCGCACCCGTCCCGGGCTGCGCGCGGCCACCTCGACCGACAGGACGATCTCGCCGCGTTCGGTGAACTTGACCGCATTGCCCACCAGGTTCAGCAGCACCTGTTCGAGCCGGGTCGGATCGCCGCGCAGCACCCGCGGCACGCCGGGCCCCACCGCGAATACGGTTTCGATCCCCTTGGCCCGGGCGTTCGGTACGCTCAGCACGGCCACCCCCTGCAGCGTGGTGTCGAGTTGCAGCGGCACGTGTTCCAGCTCCAGCTGGCCGGCATCGGACCTGGCATAGTCGAGCAGGTCGCTGAGGATGCCGAGCAGCGACGCCGAGGCGCGCCTGATGTGGGCGACGTGGGCGCGCTCGCGCCGGCCCAGCGGGGCTTCCTCGAGCAGGCGCGCCAGGCCCATGATGGCGTTCATCGGGGTGCGGATTTCATGGCTCATGTTGCCGAGGAATTCGCTCTTGGCGCGGCTGGCCTGTTCGGCTTCGCGCAGGGCCTCGACCAGGCGGCCTTCGGTCAGTTTCAGCTCGGAGACGTCGGCATGCAGCGCGTAGAAGCCGCGCACCCGTCCCTCCTTGTCGATGTCGGGCAGGTAGCTGCCCCAGATGTGGGTCGGCGTGCCGTCCCGGCTGCGCAGGCCGGTCTCGAAATTCTGCGGCGTGCCCGCCAGGACGCCGCGTATGTAGACCAGCAGTTGCGCGCGGATGTCGGCCGGGACCAGTTCGGCCGCATAGCGCCCGATCACGTCGGCGTCGTCGACGACGCCGAGCCTGGCCAGGGCCGGCCGGTTGGCAAAGCGCAGCCGTTCGTCGGCATCCCAGTAGCTGACCAGGGCCGGCAGGTTGTCGGTGACGGTGCGGATGAAGCGCTCGCGCTGGCGCAGCTGGGCGCCGCTGGCGCGCAGGGCGGCATCGGCCGCGACCCGTTCGCTGATGTCGCGGATCGTCACCTGCATCATGCCGCGGCCGCCGATGTCGACGCTGGTGAGGCGGATATCGGCGTGGAAGTTGCCGCCGTCGCGGCGCTGGTGCACCCATTCGAACTGGACGCCGCCTTCGTCCAGTGCGCGCCGCATCAGCTCAGCGGCCATGTCCTCGGAGCGGCGTCCGTTCGGCTGGAACTCGGGAGATACGGTGACTGGCGACAGCATCACCAACTCCTCGACGCTGCAGCCGAACAGCGTGGCCGCGGCCGCGTTCGCACTGACGAAGTTGGCGTTATGGGCCAGCAGCGCCTGGGCGTCGCCCGAGCCCTCGAACAGGACCCGGAACATCGCTTCGTTGTCGCGGTTCTGGCGCTCGAGCATCTTGCGCTCGGTAATGTCGATCACGACCGCGTTGATGCCCACCAGTTCGTGTTCAGGGCCGAACACCGGGTAATAGCTGGAGAGCCAGTAGCGCGTCACGCCCGGCTCGGCCGGCACCTCGCCGGCCACCTCGAGGTCGCGCAGGGCGCGCCCGGTTTCCAGCACGCGGCGGTAGGGCGCCTCGAAGGCGACGCCCACTTCGCCCAGCAGCTCCGGCAGGGTGCGCCCGAGGTGGCCGATCGCCGGCACGGCATTGATCGCCGCCAGGCAGTCGTTGATCATCACGAAGCGCAGGTTGCGATCGACAAAACACAGGCCGACCGGCGCCGTGGCATACACCGTCTCCAGGCGGACGTTCAGGCGTTCGAGTTCGGCGGTGCGGTCGGCGACACGCGCTTCCAGGTCGCTGCGGTAGCGCAGCAGTTCGCGTTCCACCTCGCGCAGCGCGTCGGCCACGGTCGCCGTCTCGCGGATTTCCGGCGGGGCCAGGCCGAGCGGTTCGCCGCGCCCCAAGGCGGCGGCCGGTTCGACCAGGCCCTGCACCGAGCGTGCGATGGTACCGCCGATGATCCAGGCCAGCAGCAGGCCGAGGCCGAGCAGGGCGCTCGATGCGGCGACGGTGGCCGGCAAGGCATGGCCCAGCAGTTCGCGCGCGGCGTCGTCCGGATAGGTGACCGCCACGATCCAGCCATGGCTGTTCGAGCGCATCCAGGCCGCATGCTGGCGCATGCCGTCGTAGTCCTCGGGCAGGTGCGCCAGGCCTTCGGGACTGGCCGCCGCGTTGGAAGCCAGCACGCCGTTCATCGGGGTGCCGACATAGCTGGCGCTGTCGATATTGCGGGCCACCACCAGGCCGCGCGCATCGAACACCTCGGCCACCCAGCCCGGCGGCAATTGCTGGGCGCCGAGCAGGTCGGCCACGCGCCTGGGGCGCACCTGGGTCGAGAGCACATACGCAACCTTGCCGTCGCGCCAGACCGGGACGTCGGCCGAGAACACGAAGCCCTGGCCCGGTCCAGGGGAGTAGAGGCTGGAAATCCGGGCGTCGCCGCGGCGCAGCACGGCATCGACCGATTCCTGGTTCGGCGTCGCCGGCAAGGCGGCGCCGAAGGCCCAATGGGTGTCGAGCAGCGGCCGGCCGTCGGCACCGCTCAGGGCGAAGTTCGATGCCGGGAATTCCGGACGCAGCAGCAGCTGGCGCGACTGGGCGTGGAACTGCGCAAGCGTGCCCGGGGCCAGGGTCGGCCAGGCGGCCGCGACCCGGCCTGCCGTTTCGGCGCTCTCGAGCTCGCGGTCGAGCGCCGCCGCCAGCGCGCGGGTGACGGTGGCGGCGTCGCGCGCCACGTGCCCGGCTTCGCGCTGGCCGGCGTCGCGCACGAAAGCGACATACGCGAACAGGAGCGGCAGCACGCTGGCAAGGACGAGGGTGAACAGCTTCGAGCGGATCGAAGGCAGGGAAGTGCGGCGAAACAGTGGCAAATCGTGTCCAGGTCGGGGCAGTGCGGTTGCGCCGCCAGCGGCCATGGTATCGAAGACAGGGGGAAGGCGGTAGCACGCGCCGCCGCCTACTCCTTATCTGTAGATGCTCAGCAACAAATCATAGGTATTTGGCAAGCTCGACCTTGGCGATCGCGTTGCGGTGTACCTCGTCCGGGCCGTCGGCCAGGCGCAGCGTGCGGTTGCCCGCCCACTGGTAAGCGAGCGGGAAGTCGTCCGACACGCCGCCGGCGCCGTGGGCCTGGATCGCCCAGTCCAGCACCTGCTGGGCCACGTTCGGCGCCAGCACCTTGATCATCGCGATCTCGGCCGCCGCCACCTTGTTGCCGACGGTGTCCATCATCCAGGCGGCTTTGAGAGTGAGCAGGCGCGCGGTGTCGATACGGATGCGCGACTCGGCGATGCGCTCGCGCCAGACGCCCTGTTCGGAAATCTTCTTGCCGAAGGCGACACGCGAATCGAGGCGCTTGCACATCAGTTCGAGGGCCCGCTCGGCCACGCCGATGGCGCGCATGCAATGGTGGATGCGGCCCGGCCCGAGGCGGCCCTGGGCGATCTCGAAGCCGCGGCCTTCGCCGAGGAGCATGTTGGCGGCCGGCACACGGACGTTCTCGAACAGGATTTCGCAGTGGCCGTGCGGGGCGTCGTCGTAGCCGAACACGGGCAGCGGCCGCTTGACGGTGATGCCGGGCGTATTGGCCGGGACCAGGATCATCGACTGCTGCTGGTGGCGCGCGGCAGTCGGATCGGTCTTGCCCATGACAATATAAATCTGGCAGCGCGGATCGCCGGCGCCCGAGATCCACCATTTATGGCCGTTGATGACGTATTCATCGCCATCGCGCTCGATGCGGGTCGCGATGTTGGTCGCGTCCGAGGAGGCGACGTCGGGTTCGGTCATGGCGAAGGCGGAACGGATCTCGCCGCGCAGCAGGGGCTCGAGCCATTGGGTCTTGTGCTCTTCGGAGGCGTAGCGTTCCAGCGTTTCCATGTTGCCGGTATCGGGCGCGCCGCAATTGAACACTTCGGGCGCCCAGCCGACCCGGCCCATGATTTCGCAGAGCGGCGCGTAATCGAGGTTCGACAGGCCTTCCGGCGCCCGCCTGGACTTCGGCAGGAACAGGTTCCACAGGCCCTGTTCGCGCGCCAGCGGTTTGAGGCGCTCGATGATCTCGGTCGGCACCCAGCGGTTGCCGGCCACGCCGTTGGCGTCGATTTCCTGTTTATAGGCTTTTTCGTTCGGGTAGATATGCTCGTCCATGAAGGCGAGCAGGCGGTTGCGCAGTTCCTTGCAACGGTCGGAATAATCGAAATCCATGAATCTCTCCTTTAGCGGTTCGCGAATTGCCAGGCCATCTCGGCCATCGGGCGGGCGGCCTTGCCGTTTTCCAGCGCCTGCGCGCTCGAGGCGGTGCCGTCGACATAGCGTTTCATGATGCCCTGCATGATGCCGGCCAGCCGGAACATGTTATAGGCAAGATAAAAATTGAAATCCTCGAGCCGGATCGTCTTGCCGGTGCGCTCGGAATAGCGCGCGACATAGGTTTCCAGGTCCGGGATGCCGAGGCTGGCGAGATCGAGGCCGCCGATGCCGCGGAATTTGCCGGGCTCGATATACCAGCTCATGCAGTGGTAGGAGAAATCGGCGAGCGGGTGGCCGAGCGTCGACAGTTCCCAGTCGAGCACGGCCAGGACGCGCGGCTCGGTCGGGTGGAAGATAATGTTATCGAGCCGGAAGTCGCCATGCACGATGGAGGTGTCTTCGCCGGGCGGGATGTTTTGGGGGAGCCATTCGATCAGGCGGTCCATCGCTTCGATCTGTTCGGTCGCGGAGGCCTGGTACTGTCTGGTCCAGCGCTCGATCTGGCGCGCGAAATAATTGCCGGGCTTGCCGTAATCGGCGAGGCCGATGGCGGCGTAGTCGACCGTGTGCAGCTGCGCGATCACGCGGTTGAGCTCGTCGTAGATGGCGCCCCGTTCGTCCGGCGTCATGCCGGGCAGCGACTGTTCCCACAGCACGCGGCCTTCGACGAAGTCCATCAGGAAGAATGCGCGGCCGATGACGGATTCGTCGGTGCAGAGGGCGATCTGGCGCGGCACCGGGAAACCGGCCCCGTGCAGCGCGTTCATGACGCGGAATTCGCGGTCGATGGCGTGGGCCGAAGGCAGCAGTTTCGCCGCCGGGCCCGGCTTGGTGCGCAGGACGTACTGTTTGTCTCCCGCGCGCAGTTTGAAGGTCGGGTTCGATTGCCCGCCCTTGAATTGTTCAACTTCCAAGGGGCCGGCCGGGAAGTCCGGCACGTTCGCCCGCAGCCAGCCGGCCAGCGCCTCGACATCGAATTTCTGGCGCTCAGAGACCGGCTTGGTCCCCATCATTTCTTCGTACACTGGCGTCTCCTCCTGTGTTGTTTTCAAAACTCATTGGCAATCGATTTTAGCTGATGAAGCGAACGACCGTACTATTTATTTTGCTGACAATGTCAGGCGCGTTTGTATTGGCTGTACAGCTGTTCCATCGTCGTGCTACGGGCGTCGGGCAGCAGCGGCGAGGGCGGCACGTGGTTCACGAAGCGTACCACCCAGTCCAGCGGATCCGCGCCGACGTCGAGGGCGTTGATGCAGCCCGCTTCCTGGGCCAGGTTGCCCAGGAACAGGCGCTGGCCGGTGAGGGCGAGCGACAGGATCGCGCAATTGACGCCGCCGTGCAGGACCAGCAGCACCGTGTCCCAGCCGGGATCGGCGCGCAGGCGGTCCAGCGCCGGGTGGACCCGGTCCATCATCTCGCCCACCGATTCGCCGCCGAGGAAGCGCTGCTCTTGCTCGACCATGCCCTCGAAGACGCCGGTAAAGGCGCGCTTCAGTTCGTCCTGCGGGATGGTGGAGAGGCGGCCGCCGCGGATTTCGTGGAGTTCGGGCCAGGTTTCGGGTTCGATGTCCTGTTTCGTGACGGCGAGTACCCGCGCCGCGGTCTCGACGGTGCGGGGCAGGCCCGAGACGATCACCCGGTCGAAGCTGATGCCGGCGGCGGCAAAGGCGGCGCCGGCGGCATCGGCCTGGGCGCGCCCGAGCTCGTTCAGCGGGACTTGTTCGGGCAGGACGGGGCGGCCGGCGGCGTCGAAGTAGGTGACGCTTCCGTGGCGCATCAGGAAGACGCGGCGGCGCGCGCTGGGTTGGTCGTTCATGTTCTCCTCGGCAATTCTCGCGTTTCGAATCTTATTCATATTACACGGCCTCCGCTGCCGAGCGCTGCCTTTCAACCACAAAACAAATTCCAACGGTAAATATTGCTCCGTTCTGCCTTAAAATGATTTCCCATTTTGTAGGCAATCGAAGGGGTAGCATGGCAAGGCCAGAAAAAGTCCGGCTCGGCGAAATCCTGGTGCAGCAAAAGCTGCTGTCCGAGGAGCAGCTGACCCAGGCGCTCGCAGACCAGAAACGCACCGGGCGCAAGCTTGGACGCGTGTTCGTCGAGAACGGGTTCGTTACCGAAGAACAGATCTCGGGCGCGCTGGCGCGCCAGCTGAATATCCCCTACATCAACCTCAAGTTCTACAACATCAGCGACGCCCTGGTGCGCCTGCTGCCGGAAACGGCCGCGCGCCGTTTCCGCGCCGTCGTCCTGGAGGAGCGCCAGGGCGGCCTGCTGGTCGGCGTGTCCGATCCGACCGACCTGTTCGCGTACGATGAGATCGCGCGCCTGCTTCGCCGGAACGTCGAGCTGGCCGTGGTCAACGAGACCGAGGTGCTGCACACGATCGACCGCATCTACCGCCGCACCGGCGAGATCACCGACTTCGCGAAAGAGGTCGAGGCCGACATCGGCGACGCCTTCGTCGACTTCGGCGCGATGACCGCCAATCCCGGGCTGGAAGAAGCGCCGGTCGTGAAACTGCTGCAATCGGTGTTCGACGACGCCACCCAGGTGCGCGCCTCGGACATCCACATCGAGCCGCAGGAAGGACGCCTGCAGATCCGCTTTCGCATCGACGGCGTGCTGCACCTGCAGACCGAGGCCGACATCAAGATCGCCACGCCGCTCGCCCTGCGCCTCAAATTGATGGCCGACCTCGACATCTCGGAAAAGCGCCTGCCGCAGGACGGCCGCTTCGCCATGAAAGTCAAGAACCAGCGCATCGACGTGCGTATCTCGACCATGCCGACCCAGTTCGGCGAATCGGTCGTGATGCGTCTCCTGAACCAGGCCGGCAATACGCTGCGCCTGGAATCGATCGGCATGCCGCGCAAGATGCTGGAGCGCTTCCGCGCCATCGTGCAGCGCCCGAACGGCCTGGTGCTGGTCACCGGTCCCACCGGCAGCGGCAAGACCACCACCCTGTACAGCGCGCTGGCCGAACTCAACTCCGTGGAAAAAAAGCTGATCACGGTCGAGGACCCGGTCGAATACCGGCTGCAGGGCATCAACCAGGTGCAGGTGAACGACAAGATCGAGTTGTCCTTTGCGCGCGTGCTGCGTTCGGCGCTGCGCCAGGACCCGGACATCGTGCTGGTCGGCGAGATGCGCGACCAGGAAACGGCGCAGATCGGCCTGCGCGCCGCCATGACCGGCCACCTGGTGCTCTCGACCCTGCACACGAACGATGCCGCAAGCACGCCGCTGCGCCTGATGGACATGGGCGTGCCGCGCTACATGGTCGGCGGCTCGCTGCAGGCCGTGCTGGCCCAGCGCCTGGTGCGCGTGATCTGTGAAAGCTGCAGCACCGGCTACACGCCGACCCCGCCGGAGCAGACCTGGCTGCGCGCCGAGCTCGGCACCTTCGTCGAGCAGGCCAGGTTCTTCCACGGGAAGGGCTGCTCGCACTGCAACGGCACCGGCTTCCGCGGCCGTACCGGCGTGTACGAATTACTGGAGATGACCCGCGCCGTCACCGATGCAGCAAACCACCCCGATCCGGCCCACTTCCTGAAGGTCGCGCACGAGGAAATGGGCGGCGAGACGCTGCGCCGCCATGGCGTGGCGCTGGCCGTGCAGGGCCGCACGACGGTCGGCGAAGCGATGCGCATCAGTAACCAGATGGACGACTGAGATGCCCTTCTTCGCCTACAAGGGCCGCAACGCGCGCGGCGAACTGATGCAGGGCGTGCTGGAAGGCGCCGACAGCGGCGCGATTGCCGACCAGCTGTTCGGCACCGGCGTCACGCCCGTCGAGATCGTGGCGACCCGCAGGACCAGCACCGGCAGCGGTGGGCTGGGGGAAACCTGGCGCCGCCTCAAAGAAAAAAAGGTCACGTCGATGGACGTGCAGCTGTTCAGCCGCCAGATGCATACCCTGCTCAAGTCGGGCGTGCCGATCATGCGCGGCCTGGGCGGCCTGCAGGACTCGAGCACCAGCCCCGCCTTCGCGCGCGTGATCAAGGACTTGCGCGAGTCGCTCGACTCGGGACGCGAATTATCAAGCGCGATGCGGCGCCACCCCGAATGCTTCAGCAGTTTCTACCTGTCGATGGTGCGCGTGGGCGAGATGACGGGCCGCCTGGAAGAGGTGTTCCTGCGCCTGTTCGACCACCTCGAATTCGACCGCGACATGCGCGACCGCGTGAAGGCCGCGCTGCGCTACCCGAGCTTCGTGATGGTCGCGATGGTGCTGGCCATGGTCATCGTGAATATGTTCGTGATTCCGCAGTTCGCCAAGGTGTTCGAGACCTTCCACGCGACCCTGCCGCTGATGACGCGCATCCTGATGGCGACCTCGCGCTTCACGCTCGACTACTGGCCGCTGCTGGCCGGCGCCACGGTGGGGGGCTTTGTCGCCTTCCGCTCCTGGCTCGGCACGCCGGCCGGACGCTACAGCTGGGACAAACGCAAACTGGGCTTTCCGATCGCCGGCAAGATCCTGCTGAAGGCGACCATGGCGCGTTTCGCGCGCAGCTTCGCGCTTTCGATGAGGAGCGGCGTGCCGGTGGTGCAGGCCCTGACCGTGGTCGCCCAGACCGCCGACAACGCCTACCTGGCGGCGCGCATCGAGCAGATGCGCGACGGCGTCGAGCGCGGCGAGAGCATCCTGCGCACCTCGACCGCGGCGAATGTGTTCACCCCGATCGTGCTGCAGATGATCGCGGTGGGCGAGGAGACCGGTTCGCTCGACGACCTGATGGACGAGATCGCGCTGATGTACGAGCGCGAAGTCGACTACGAATTGAAAACCCTGTCGGCCCAGATCGAGCCGATCCTGATCACCTTCCTCGGCGTGATGGTGCTGGTGATGGCGCTCGGTATCTTCCTGCCGATCTGGGACCTGGGCAAGGCGGCCCTGCATCGATGAAGACGCCATGCGCTCGCAGGGAGGGCGGGGCGACCCGGCTGGAACTGGCCCTGGCCACCATCCTGGCCGCCCTGCTGGCCGGAGTGTTGCTGAATAGCATCATCAGCGTTCAGGGCGAGAGCGAGCGCGTCGCGGCAAAACAACTCATCGGTTCGCTGCGTACGGCCCTCGCGGTGCGCTCGGCCCAAGTCATTTCGACAAGGGGCGAAGCCGGTTTATTGGCACTTGCACATCAAAATCCGGTGTCCTGGCTGCAGAAACGCCCCGAGAACTACCTCGGCGAGTACTATTCGCCCCGAAATGATGTACTGCCGCCCGCAAACTGGTATTTCGACCGCAGTGCCCAGACCCTGGTTTACCTGCCTGCTGCGCAGAAATCTTTTTCCTCTGGGATACAAAAAGTTCTAATCTTCAAGGTAAAATTGGTTCGCGTGTCCGGTCCGGTCAATGCAGTGCGACAGGAAAAGGGCAGCGCTGGCCTGGTTCTCGACGAAATCGATCAGCAGCCCAGCGAGCAGGCCGGCTATCAGGCGGTTGCTTCAAACAATATTGCGGGGTCCCTTCCGCGCCTACATTTCTCGGAGAAAAAGTAATGAACAAGAGCATCAAAGCAGCGCAAGGCGGTTTTACCCTGATCGAACTGATCGTCGTGATCGTCATCCTCGGCATCCTGGCCGCGACCGCGCTACCGAAGTTCGCCAGCCTGAGCGGCGAAGCCCGCCTGGCCAGCCTGAACGCAGCCAAGGGTGCCTTGAACGCCACCGCGGCCATGACCCACGGTAAATACCTGGTCGCGCCGAACGCCACCATGACCGTCGAAGGCGTCGCGGTGTCGATGAACACCACCTCGGGCTATCCAGCCGTCACCGACCAGGCCTCGGCTGAAGCCCTGGCCGCGGCCGCTGGCCTGTCGACCGCCGATTACAAGGTGTACATCACCGGCAGCGGCACCACGCAGCCGACTGTGGTTGCCAATCAGTTCGCCGTCGTCCCGAACAGCGTCGTCGACACCAAGACGGCCAAGAAGTGCTTCGTCCTGTTCACCGCGCCGACCGCCGCCAACACGGCGCCGACCATCACCGTCGGCAGCCCGACCAGCCCGACCGCCGTCGCCGACTGCGAGTAATCCCCCACCGCCCGTGGCTGGCCCGCATTCCCGACCCTTGCGTCCTGCGTCCAGCCGCGGCACCCGGTTCCACCATGGCTTCACCATGGTGGAACTGATCGTCGTCATCGTCCTCATCGGCATCCTCGGCACCATCGCCGCCGGCCGTTTCTTCGAACGCTCCACTTTCGATACTGTCGCCTGGACCGAACAGGTGAAATCGACCCTGCGTTATGCGCAGAAGGTGGCGCTCGCCCAGAACCGGTCCGTCTACGTCCACATGTCCCTCGAACGCGTCGCCGTCTGCCTCAATGCCGATGCGGCCTGCGCGAGCGACGATGCACGCCTGCGCGCGCCCGGCGGCGCCAACAGCGGCTCGGCGTCGACGCGCGCCGCCTGTGGCTCAAGCACCTGGATGTGCGAAGGCCGTCCGGCCGGCGTCACGATGGGCTTGCCGGGTAATGCGGCGGCAGCGCCTGGAAGCGTCAGGTTCGACGGACTGGGACGGGCAAGCATGAGCGTCGGCTTCGGCGGACGCCTGGAAATCAAGGGCGACGGCATCACGAAAACGATCGGCATCGACGCGGAGACGGGTTATGTCGACTAACGGGGTCATGTCGATCAACGCGGCGCGCCAGCGCGGCGTCACCCTGGTCGAACTGATCATGTTCATGGTGATCGTCTCGATTGCGCTGGCCGGCATCCTGCAGGTCATGCGCATGACCACCGCCAACAGCGCCGACCCGCTGCGCCGCAAGCAGGCCCTGATGATCGCCGAGGCACTGCTGGAAGAAGTGCGGCAGGCCGGGTATACCTACTGCGACCCCACTTCCAGCAATGCCGACACGGCCCAGAAGACCGCGGACTGCGTGCTGAAGGAAGACTTCGGCATTGAACCCGGCACCTCCGCCCTGCGGCCCTTCGACAACGTCAACGACTACGGCGCCCCGGCCGGCGCGGCGGTGGCCTCGTTCAACGATGGAACCGGCGCGCTGGCCGATGCCCTCGGGCGACGCATGGACGTGACCGGCTACAGCGCCACGGTCGCCGTCATTCCCGCTGCGCTGGGCGACATCCCCGCTGGGGCCGGCGCCGACAGCGACGCGCTGCGCATCCGCGTGACGGTCAGCTTCGCCGGCGATGTCCCGGTAGTGCTCGACGGCTACCGCGCGCGCTACGCGCCGATCCCGAGGTCCGAATGAGTCCCGCCTTGCAACAGCGCCGCGCGCGCGGCTTTACCTTGGTCGAGGCGATCGTCGTGATCGTCATCATCGGCATCCTCGGCGCCATCGTCGCGGTCTTCATCCGCGCCCCGATCCAGGGGTATGCCGACAGCGTCGCGCGCGCCGAGGCGAGCGACGAGGCGGACCTGGCGCTGCGCCGCATGGCGCGCGAGATCCGGTTGGCGCTGCCCAACAGCGTGCGCGTGAACGACGACGGCAGCGCCATCGAATTCATGCTCACCAAGACGGGCGGGCGCTATCTCGCCGTCGAGGATGCGGTGCCGGACAAGCCCGTGCTCGACTTCGTCGATGCCGCGAAGACCGAGTTCACCGTCGTGGGCGGCCTCCAGGCCGCCGTCGAACAGGACGAGTATGTGGTCGTGTACAACCTCGGCCCCGGCATGGCGCCGAGCGACGCCTATGGCTTCAACGGCGCCAGCCGCAATATCGCCCGGGTCAGCGAACGGGCCGAGGCCGGCGCGACCCTGCTCAAGCTGCGTGACAACCCCTTTGCGCGCGACGACCCGATGCCCTCGCCGGGGCGCCGCTTCCAGGTCGTCGCCACCCCGGTCACCTTCGCCTGCGAAAACAGGAACGGCACCCTGGTGCTGACCCGTTACGCCGGTTATGCGATCCGTGCCGAGATCACCGATCCGATGGCAGGGGCCAGCTCCGGCGTGCTGGCGCGCCGCGTGGCGAACTGCGCCAACCTGTTCAGCTATGGCGCGGCCGACGTCGAACTGCGCCGCAGCGCCCTGGTGCTGCTCGCGCTGAGCCTGCACACGCGCGGCGCCGGCGACGCCGGCAACGGCGCGGTGCGTCTCATTCACCAGGTCCACGTCGACAACACGCCATGATCCATCCATGCATTTCCATCATCCGCGGCCGGCGCAGGAGCGGGGGCGTCGGCCTCGTCACCGCGATCTTCCTGCTGGTGGTACTGGCCGGCCTCGGCGTCGCCCTGGTCACCATCTTCACCAGCCAGCAGCAGGCGATCGCGCTCGACGAGCAGGGTGTGCGTGCCGGGCAGGCGGCTCGCGCCGGCATCGAGTGGGGCCTGTACCATCGGCTGCGCGACAACGCCTGCGCCGACGGCGCGACTTATCCGGTCGCGCTGGCAGGCGAGGTGCTGGGCGGCTTCACGCTCACCGTCAATTGCAGGATGATCGAGGGGCCGGCCGTGCCGGACGGGGAGCCGAAACTCGACCGCTGGGTCATTCGCGCGACGGCCTGCGCGCCGGCGAAGAACGGCGCCTGCCCGGACAACTGGAACAATCCCGACTACGTGCGGCGCGATATCGAGGTGCAGATATGAAGCTGCTGCGCTTGCTGGCCATCATGCTGCTGCTGGCGGCCGCCGGCGTGGCCCGTGCCGACACGCCGATCGCGCTCTGGAAATCGTTCGATGGCCGGGTCAACTTTGCAGGCACCCAGGTGACGATTCGCGCCCAGGCCAACAGCAACGGCAAAGGCAACAACAAGTCCTGCTCGATCTACACGCCCGACACGATCCGCCAGGCCAGCCTGAGTCTCCCCTCCGGCGCGACGGTCCTCTCGGCCCAGCTGTACTGGGCGGGCTCCGGCCCCAGCGACAACGCCATTACCTTCGAGGGCAAGAACGTAGCGGCCGAGCGCAAGTACAGCTCCGCCACGGTCGGCAACTACAACTACTTCGGCGGGGCGGCCGACGTGACGGCGATCGTCCAGGCCAAGGGCAGCGGCACCTATAGTTTTTCGGGCCTGACGGTCTCGAACGGCGACCCCTGGTGCAGCGCGCAGGGCGTGCTCGGCGGCTTTTCGCTGCTGGTCGTGTACGCGCATCCGAACCAGCCCGAGCGCGTGCTGAACCTCTACGAAGGCTTCACCTACGTGCAGAACGGCGAAGTGGTCGTCGAAGCGAACAACTTCCGCTGGAACCGTACCGCAGTCCCGGTCGAGGAAAAGGCGCGTGTCGGCCACATCTCCTGGGAAGGTGATTCGACGCTGGCCGCCGACGGCGAACGCCTGCTGTTCGAGGGGAACGAGATGACCGACGCGTACAACCCGGAAGGCAACCAGTTCAACTCGAAGAGCAACATCAACAACGACGGTGCCTCCTACGGGATCGACTTCGACGCCTACGACACCACGGTCGTCCTGTGGTCCGGCTACGACGCGACCGTCACGACCAAATACAGGACCGGTCAGGACCTGGTCCTGCTGAACGCCGAGGTGTTGCTGGTGCCGACCATGGCGGTGGCCGACCTGTCAATTGCGATCACGCGCCCAGGCACGCTGCGGGTCGGCTCGAATGCCGAATACACGGTGACCGTCACCAACAACGGGCCGTATACCGAGGCCGGTCCGATCACCGTGAGCAGCACCCTGCCAGCGGGCATGAGCTATGTCTCCGGCAGCGGCACCAACTGGAGCTGCAGCGCGAGCGGCACGGCCGGCACCTGTACCTATACCGGCAAGATCGTGCCGGGCACCAGCGCGCCGGCGCTCACCGTCAAAGCCCTCGTGCAAGGCAGCGGCGAGAAGACCGTCAGCGCGAGCGTCAAGGGCACGAACGACGACAACGCCGGCAACAATAGCGCGTCCGATACCGGTACGGCGCTCAATGCCGACGGATCGTCCGGCGCCGCGTCGGCCGGAGCGGCGGCCTTTGCCTTCACCGACAGCAAGTGCAATGCAGGCGTCGCCATCGGTAGTGCCGGCCAGTGCAATGCCTACAGTGCGTCGACGGTTGGCGGGCGCCCGACGACGATCTGGATCACGGCCCTGTCGAACGGCGTGCCGGCCGCGATCAGCGCGACGGCCGATACGAAAGCGTCGCTGCGGTTCGCGCTCGAATGCGTCAATCCGGTCGCCGGTACGGTGCCCTCGACCTATGCCGGCGCGGACCTTCCCGCCTGCGCCGCCGGCGGCCAGCCGCCGGCGTGGTCGGGCACGGTCGACGTGCCCTTCCTGAGGAACGTGGTGTCGGTCGAGAAGACCCTGGTCTACAAGGACGTCGGCCAGGTCAGGTTGATCCTGAACGAAAACGGCAAGCTGGCCTTTACCGGCGAGTTCGTTAGCGCTCCCCTGAGGATCGGCTACAAAAGCATCCGGAATGGCGCCGACGCCAACCCCGGCACGACCACGGCCGCCGGCACCGGCTTCGCCGCCGCCGGCGCGCCACTGACGCTCGAGATCGGCGCGCAGCTGGAGGGCGGAAAGGACTATGCGCCGAATTTCGGCAACGAGAAGACGCGTCCCGGCATCGCCCTCGGCCGCTCGGGAATCGATGGCGTCGCCCTCGTCAGCCAGGGCGAACTGGTCGAAGGCGGCACGCGCAGCTGGCTCAAGGGCATCCTGACGGCCACGGCTTCGTGGAGCGAAGTCGGTGCGATCAATTTCACGGTTGGCCTAGTCGACCCGGAGGTGCCGAGCGATGCCGGCAAGAGCGGTCTCTATCTCGGCGTGGCGACGCCGGGCGAAGCGGTGGCGGTGGGGCGCTTCTATCCGTCCTATTTCAAGACCGTCGTCGCCGGCCCCTTCGATTGCCCGGCCAGCCTGCCCGCCGCCTACGCCTGCCCGCGCCTCGCCAGGGGCGCCGTGTATTCGCGCCAGCCGTTCCAGGTCACGGTGGAGGCCTACAACGCCAGGAACGAGCGCCTGCAGAACTTCACGGGCGCCTGGTTCCGCCCGGTCACCCTGCATGCGGCCGGCGCCGCCGGCGAAGCGCTGCTGGCGGTCGACTTCGTCCCGCCGGCCGGCGCTGCCCAGACGATCGTCGACAAGCCGAGCGGCGTCCATGACGCGGTGGTCTACCGCCTGGCTGCCGCTTACGACAATGCCCAGCCGCGTGGCACCGGCGCCAGCAATCCGACGAACGTGTTCGTGCGCGCAGTCGCCAGCGATGCCAATGTGAGCGGAACCGTCGTCATCAGCTCGCTGCGCAGCGGAGAAGTGTCGGACGAGGGCGCCATCCTGGTGCTGAACGGCCGCCTGAAGGTCCCAAACGCGCTCGGCACCGACGTGCTGCGCACGCCGCTTGGCCTGCGCGCGGAATACTGGGCAGGCGCGGCGGCCGGCTGGCTGGTCAATCCGGGCCTGGCCGATCCGCTCGGAGCCGACGCCGGCAACGGCAATACGAAGATCGTTTCGTGTTCGGTCGACTTCGCCGGTGGCAAGCCTTGCGCGGACGTGATCGGTGCCTCGGCCCCACAGCTCGTGAAGCTGGCAAAGGGCGCGGGCGTGCTGTGGCTGCGCGCGCCTGGCAAGCTGGCCAACGGCAGGGCGCGCGGCGGCAGCGCCAGCGTCGAATTCGGCGGCTGGACCTGGCTGCCGAGCACGACCGGCCGCGTCAACTTCGGCAGCCATCGCAGTCCCGTGATCTACGTGCGCGAGCTGTATTTCTGAGGTTTTCCGGCCCGCTTTCCCGACCGTTGTACAGCCGTATTGACGCTTGTCGATTTTTTGGATGTAAGCCCCCGTTCTTGAATATAATCAAGCTTTTAGGGTCAAACCATCCGACCTCGCTCCACATCGACAACGGTCCGCATGCGTTTTTTTAGAAAAGCAAAGAAAAGAGAAGGATGGCTCGCCATCGCGCTCCAGCGCGACGGCCTGGTCGCCGTCAGCATGCAGACCGCGCCCGACATCAAGCCGCAGGTGCGCCAGGCCGTGTTCTACCCGGGCAAAAGCGCCGCCGAGCTGCTCGAGAAAGCGGGGCGCGAACTCCACGCCCACGCCTACCGCTCGATCACCGTACTGAACGCGGGCGAATACCAGATTCTTTCCGTCGACGCGCCCAACGTCGCGCCGGACGAACTGAAAACCGCGGTGCGCTGGCGCCTGAAGGACATGCTCGATTTCCACGTCGACGACGCGACCATCGACGTGCTCGACCTGCCGGTGGACCCGAACGCGGCCGTGCGCGCCCAGCATTCGATGTTCGCGATCGCCGCGCGCAACAGCGTCATCGAAGCGCGGCAGAAAATGTTCACCTCGGCGAAGGTCGAGCTGGCCGTGATCGATATCCCGGAGATGGCGCAGCGGAACATCTCGGCCCTGGTCGAGCCGCCGGGCCGCGGCGTGGCGATGCTCTCCTTCGGCGACGAAGGCGGCCTCCTGACCGTTTCCTGGCGGGGCGAACTGTACCTGGCCCGGCGCATCGACCTCGGGCTCGACCAGCTGCTCGACGACGACATCGAGCGCCGCAACGCCGCTTTTGATCGCGTCACGCTCGAGCTGCAGCGCTCGCTCGACAACTTCGAGCGCCAGTATTCCTTCATCAGCGTGGCCAAGCTGGTGCTGGCGCCGTCGCCGGTCGTGGGCCTGGACGAATACCTGTCGAGCAACCTGTACACGCCAGTCGATACCCTGGACCTTGCAAGCCTGTTCGACTTCGAGCGTACGCCCGAACTGGCGGACAAGCTCCTGCAGCAGCGTTTCCTGGTGCCGCTCGGCGCCGCCCTGCGCCACGAGGAGACGGTGCTGTGAGCCAGCAGATCAACCTGTTCAACCCGGTCTTCCTGCAGCAGAAGAAGATTTTTTCCGCCCGTACCATGGGCGGCGCGCTGCTGGTGCTGTTCATCGGCGTGGCCGCGCTCGACATGGTCGGCAAGCTGCGCCTGCAGGGTTTGCAGAAGCAGGCCGACGCCGGCGCAGCCCAACTGGCGAAGAAGCAGGCGCGCCTGGCGAGCGTCGCCGCCGAATTCGCGCCGCGCCAGAAGGATCCCGCGGTCGACGCCGAACTGGCGGAGGCGGAGAGCCAGCTTGCCGCACTGCGCGAAGTCTCGGGCGTGCTCGCACGCGGAGAGCTCGGCAACACGCAAGGCTATGCCGAATACTTCCGCGCCCTGGCGCGCCAGCACGTCGACGGCCTGTGGCTGACCGGCGTCAGCATCACCGGTGCCGGCGTCGACATCGGCGTGCGCGGTCGCGCCCTCGATCCGCAGCGCGTGCCCGGCTACCTGAACCGCCTGACGGCTGAACCCATCATGCGCGGCAAGGCCTTCGGCAGCCTGCAGATCGGCCAGGGCAGCGCCGGCAGCCGGATCGAGGATGGCAAGACGGTTGCGGCGCCGGCGCCGTATATCGAATTCAGCCTGCTGTCGACGCCGGAAGGAGCCAGGCCATGAAGCAGCAGCTCGCGCGCCTCGCCACCCGCGTCGACGCCTTGAGCCTGCGCGAGCGGGTGCTGCTGTTCGCGGCGATCACCGCCCTCTATGTCTTCCTCATGCATTTCTTCAGCCTGGGACCGATGTTCGCGAAGCAGGACCTGCTGCGCACCCAGATCGTCCAGCAGCAGAACAACCTCGAAGGCATCGACAGCGAGATCAGCGACAAGGTGAAGGCGGCGCAAGTCGATCCGGACGCGCCGACGCGCGAACGGATCGCTGCCGTGCGCGCGCAAACCGAGGCCCTCGCAACCAGCCTGCGCGCGATGCAGAACGGCCTGGTGCCCCCTGAGCGCATGGCGCCGCTGGTCGAGGCCATCCTGCGCGCCAACGGCCGCCTGCAGCTGGTGTCGCTGCGCACGTTGCCGGTCGAGCCGGTGCAGGGCGCGGCGAAACCGGCAAGCACGCCGGCCGCGAACACGCCGCCTGCGGACACACAGCCTGCCGCCAAGCCCGCCGCGCTGCTGTATCGTCATGGCGTCGAAGTGACGGTGCGCGGCAATTACCTGGACATGATCGGCACCATGGCGGCGCTCGAATCGATGCCGACCCAGCTGTTCTGGGGCGGCGCCCGGCTCGAGGCCGAAACCTGGCCGAACTCGCGCCTCACGCTGACCTTGTACACCCTGAGCCTGGACGCGAAATGGATGAAGCTATGAAGCGTGCCTGCCTTTGCCTGATGTTCGCAGTGGCGAACCTGGCGGGCGCCCAGGCGCTGCAGGACCCGACCCGCCCGCCCGCGTCCTTGATGGCAGGGCAGGGCACTGGCGGCCAGGAGGCCGCGGCGCCGGTGAACCGCGCGCCGCAGCTGCAGTCGGTGCTGGTTTCCCGCCAGCCGGGCGGGCGCCATGTGGCCGTGATCGACGGCGAGACGCTGCGCGTGGGCGACAGTTACAAGGGTGCGCGCGTGGCGCGCATCGGACAGGACGAAGTGGAGCTGGTACGCGGACGCACGCGCCAGGTCCTGAAACTGAATACGGCCGCGCCGGCACACGCCGGCGGCATCGAGCGGCTCAAAAACGAATGACGGACAGGACACCCATGCGACATCAATCCCTGCTGGCGACCCTGGTAAGCGGCGCGCTCCTCGCCGGCTGCCAGAGCACGCCGCCGCACCAGACCTACGACGCCATCAAACGCGAAGTGGCCAGCGCCAGCGCGGCCAGCCGCGCCACGGCGCCGGTCGACGATGCGGTCGCGAATGCCTTGCTGCCGCCGGCGAGCGCCCTCGCCAGGGAATTGCCGAAAGCCCGGCCGGCGCTGGAGGAACGCTTCAACGTCGCCTTCAACAACGTGCCCGCCCAGCAGTTCTTCCGTTCGATCGTGGCCGGCACCCGCTACAACATGCTGGTCCACCCCGACGTCAGCGGCAGCATCAGCGCCAACCTGAAGGACGTGACGCTGCTTGAAACGCTCGATGCCGTGCGCGAGATGTACGGCTACGACTACAAGGTCGACGGCACCCGCATCACGATCCGCCCGCTGACGATGCAGACCCGGATGTTCCACGTGAACTACCTGGTCGGCAGCCGGCGCGGCTCCTCGAACCTGCGCGTGACCTCGACCTCGGTGGCGAATGCCGCCAACAATAACAACAACGGCAACAACCAGGGGCAGCAGGGCAACCAGCCGAACCAGAACAACCAGAACGGGAACAACGGCAACCAGAACGGCGGCAACAGCTCGCAGGTCGCCAGCACCGACGTCAACATGCTGTCCGACAGCGATTTCTGGGGCGACCTCAAACTCGCGATCGGCGCCATCGTCGGCTCGACCGAGGGCGGGCGCAGCGTCGTCGTCAGCCCGCAGTCGGGCGTGCTGGTGATCCGCGCGATGCCGGAAGAACTGCGCAACGTCGACATGTACCTGAAGGCGACCCAACTGTCGGTCGACCGCCAGGTGATCCTGGAAGCGAAGATCCTCGAGGTCGAGCTGAACGAGCAGTTCCAGAGCGGGATCAACTGGGCCAGCTTCTCGGCGCTCGGCAGTTCGCGCAGCAACCGTGTCGCCACCGGCGTGATCTCGCCCGGCGGCTCGCTGTCGCCGCTGCCCTTCAACGGCGGCCAGCCGCCCGTGATCAGCAACGGCCAGGGCCTGGCCGCCAGCACCGGCTTCTCGCTCTCGAACGCGGCGAATGCGGCTGGCTCGCTGTTCGGCTTTGCCTTCCAGACGAATAATTTCGCGGCCCTGATTTCGCTGCTCGAGCAGCAGGGCACGGTGCACGTGCTTTCCAGCCCGCGCGTGGCCGCGGTGAATAACCAGAAGGCCGTGCTGAAGATCGGCACCGACGAATTCTTCGTGACCGGTGTGACCACCACCACCAACACCAGCACCACCGGCAACACGGTGACGCCGAGCGTGACGCTGCAGCCCTTCTTCTCGGGCGTGGTCCTGGACGTGACGCCGCAGATCGACGAAAAGGGCAACATCCTGCTGCACGTGCACCCGTCGGTGAGCCAGGTGACGACCATCACCAAGGGCATCAATCTCGGTTCGGCCGGTTCGCTGACGCTGCCGCTGGCCGCGTCCTCGACTTCGGAACTGGACAGCATCGTCCGCGGCCAGGACGGGCAGGTAGTGGCCGTGGGCGGCCTGATGCGCCAGGCCGCGACCGACGACACCAGCCAGCTGCCGGGCGCCGGCAAGGTGCCGGTGCTGGGCGCGCTGTTCCGCAACAAGAACAAGGTCAGCCAGAAGCGCGAGCTGGTCGTGCTGATCAAGCCGACCATCGTCGACAGCGCCAGCAACTGGAGCCAGGACCTGCTGGACACGACGCGCCGCATCGATACGCTGGACCCGCGTACCCTGGAGCGCAAGTAATGTACGCGGCGCATTTCGGCTTGCGCGAACTGCCGTTCGGGATCACCCCGGACACGAGCTTCTTTTTCGGCAGTCCGCGCTCGCAGGAAGCGCTCAATACCTTGCTGATCGCCGCGCGTAGCGGCGAAGGCTTCATCAAGATCACGGGCGAAGTCGGCACCGGCAAGACCCTCCTGTGCCGCAAGTTCATGGCGACCCTGGGCGACGATTTCGTCACCGCTTATATCCCGAACCCTTTCCTCGAGCCGCGCACCCTGATGCTGGCGCTGGCCGACGAACTCGAAGTGCCGCTCGAACGCAACGTCGACCAGCACCGCCTGCTGAAATCGATCATGCAGCGCCTGCTCGACCTGGCGCGCCAGGGCAAGCGCGTGCTGCTCTGCCTGGACGAGGCGCAGGCGATTCCGGTCGAGAGCCTGGAAGCGCTGCGCCTGCTGACCAACCTGGAGACGGAAAAGAGGAAGCTGCTGCAGATCGTCCTGTTCGGCCAGCCGGAACTGAACCGCAAGCTCGAACTCGATTCGATCCGCCAGCTGGCCCAGCGCATCACCTTCCACTATCATCTGGGGCCGCTGTCGCGCGACGACCTCGATTTCTACCTGGCGCACCGCCTGCGCGTGGCAGGCTACACTGGCGCGCGCCTGTTCTCGCCCGGCGCCGTCAAGGCCCTGTACCGCGCCAGCGGCGGCATCCCGCGCCTGGTCAACATCATGGCGCACAAGGCGCTGATGCTGGCTTACGGCGAGGGTAAACAGCAGGTGGCGACCACCCATGTGAATGGCGCCGCGCGCGACACGGTCGCGCCCAAGCGCCGCCTGTGGCCCTGGCTGGCCGGTGCGGGTGCGCTGGCCGGGATGGCGGCCTCGCTTGCCTGGACGTTTACTCGATGAGCCTGCGATGAGCCTGATTAACAAGATGCTGCAGGACCTCGATGCGCGCGGCACCACGCGCGCCGAAGGGGTGCCGCCGGAAATCAAGACCGTCGCGGCCGGCGAACGCCGCCTGCCGGTGAGGCGCATCGCCTTTGTGGTGGGCGGCGTGCTGCTCGCCCTGGGCGCGGCGGCCTGGGTCGTGTTTCCGCTCAAGGGCAAGAGCTATGACGTACAGCCGGCGCCGGCGCCGGTGGCGAAGGCGGCACCGGCGGCGCCGGTAACCGTCGCCGAACTGGCGCCGGCGCCCGCTGTGCGCGAAGAGAAACCGGCGCAACGCGCGCCGGAAGCGGCCACGGAAGCGCCGCCTGCCGCGCGCGAGAAGGCCACGGAGCCGCGCAAGGCCGGCGCAGCGGCGAGCCGGAAGGAAGCCGCGCCCGAGCCCGCGCCGGCCGAGCGCGTCCGCCCGGCGGCGCCGGCTGCCGACCCGGAGCCGCAATCCGCGGGCAGCACCACCTCCTGGGCGGTCGCCAGCGAACGCGCCCGCGCCGAACAGGCACGCCTGGACAAGCGCTGGAAGGCCGAGGCAGCGCGCCTTGCGGCGCTGCCAGCGCCGCAACGCCGCGCGGGCGAACGCAAGCTGCGCGAGGAACAGGCGCGCGCCGCGAGCAAGGCGAAAGCGGAAGCGACATGGCTGGCTGCGCTCGAGCGCAAGGAAGCGGCGGACGGGACGGCGGCCGCACCGGCGCCTGCGCCCGCGGCCGCGGGCCGCAACCAGGGGCGGATGGAGACCGAGAGCCAGCATGCCGAAAACGCCTACCGGCGCGGCCTCGCCGCCCTGCAGGACGGGCGCGTGAGCGAAGCGATGGCCGGCCTGCAGGCGGCGCTGCGGGTCAATCCGCGCCATGAGGCGGCGCGCCAGACCCTGGTCGGCCTGCTCATCGAAAACAACCGCGGCGACGAAGCCATGACCCAGCTCCAGCAGGCCTTGACGCTCGACCCGCGCCAGCCGGCGCTGGCGATGCTGCTGGCGCGCCTGCAGATCGAGCGCGGCAAGAGCGGCATCGAAGCACTGCTGCGCACGCTGCCTTACGCCGCCGGCAGCGGCGAGTATCACGCCTTCCTCGGCGGCGCGCTGCAACGCCAGAACCGCTTTCACGAAGCGGCCGAGCAGTACCAGACCGCGCTGCGCACGACGCCGAACAACGCGGTGTGGTGGATGGGGCTCGGGATGGCGCTGCAAGGGGAGAAGCGCAACGCGGAGGCGGCGGACGCCTTCCGCCAGGCGAAGGCGCTCGGTACTTTATCGCCCGATTTGCAGGCCTTTGTGGAGCGCAGGCTGCAGCAGGTGGCACGCTGATGCTGGCTGGTCGCCGCAGGGTGGGCACGGGGTGCCCACCCTACGCCTGGCTGGTCGCTGTCGTAGGGTGGGCGCCCCGCGCCCACGCAGTAGCCCAGGTTAAATCGCGGCCAGGCGTTCGAGCGCAAGGCGCAGGGTCTCATCCTGCTTCGCAAAGCAGAAGCGCACGATCCCCGATTCCCTGGCGCTGCTGTAGAACGCCGACACCGGAATCGCCGCCACCTTCAGTTCCGTCGTCAGCCACTGCGCAAACTGCGCTTCCGGCAAATCCGACACCGCGCGGTAGTCGACGCACTGGAAATACGTCCCGTCGGCCGGCAGCAGGCGCAAACGCGTGCCCGCCAGTCCGGCGCGGAACAGGTCGCGCTTGCGCTGGTAGAAATCCGAGAGCCCGAGCCAAGGCCCCGGGTCGGCCATGTAGTTGGCCAGGCCATGCTGCATCGGTGTATTCACCGTGAACACGTTGTACTGGTGGACCTTGCGAAACTCGGCCGACAGCGCGGCTGGCGCCGCCACGTAGCCGACCTTCCAGCCGGTCACGTGATAGGTCTTGCCGAAACTCGAGACGACGAAGGCGCGCTCGGCCAGCTGCGGATGGCTGGCGACCGAGACGTGGCGCTCGCCGTCGTAGACCATGTGCTCGTAGACTTCGTCGGACAGGATCAGGATGTCGGTGCCGGCGACGATCGCCGCCAGCTGATCGAGGTCGGCGCGGCGCAGGATGGAGCCAGTGGGGTTGTGCGGCGAGTTGATGACGATCAGGCGGGTGCGCGGCGTGACCGCGGCCGCGACCTTCTGCCAGGGGACGCTGTAGCCGTCCTCGCCCACTTCCATCTCCAGCGGCACCACGGTGCCGCCCGCCAGCGTGATCGCCGGCGCATAGCTGTCGTAGGCAGGCTCGATGACGATGGCTTCCTCGCCCGGATGGACGCAGCACAGGATGGCGGTGGTCAGGGCCTGGGTGGCACCGGCGGTGACGGTGATCTCGGTGGCCGCGTCGTAGGCATGGCCGTACAGCTGGCCGATCTTGGCCGCAATCGCCTCCCTCAGCGCCGGCACGCCCGTCATCGGCGGATACTGGTTGTGGCCGGCGCGCATGGCCTCGTTCACCGCATCGAGCAGCTTCGGATCGCAGCCGAAGTCGGGGAAACCCTGGCCGAGGTTGACGGCGCCATGCTGGGCCGCCAGCGCCGACATGGTGGTGAAAACGGTGGTGCCGACCGACGGCAGGCGCGATTGCAGGGCAGGGGTGCTCATGGAGTCAATGACAGGTTGCGAAACGCCTATTCTAGCGCGGCTGCGCTTTGCAGTTTGACCCAGGCCTCGGGCAGCATGATCCGGAAGAGGCCGCCCTGCAGGGTCTTGCGCCCGAGTTTCAGCAGCGCCTTGTCCTTGGTGATCAGGATCGAAGCGCCTGCGTCGCGCGCGAGCTCGAGGAATTTCTGGTCGTCGCGGTCGGTACAGACGGGCAGGCGGACCGGTTTGCTGTCGGGCGCGACGACCGTGATCAGCGCATCGAAACGCGCCGCGGCGGCAGCCCGGCTGTCGTCGTCGAGCGGCAGGTGCGGGTAGTGCAGCACGATGCGGTACTCGTCGCGGCAATCGGCGCGTGTGACCGCCTTCAGGTCGCCGCGTTCGAGGGCGCCCAGCAGCGGGGCCCAGCGCGGGTCGTGGAACACGAACAGGTCGAGGCAGACATTGGTGTCGATGACGATGGGCTGTGCGGAAGTTGGTATCATGCTGGATCTTGTTGCCTTACGAATGTTTATGCTGCTTGTCCTATCGCCCGCCAAATCGCTCGACCTCGACACTCCTTCACCGACCGCCGAACACACCCTGCCGGATTTCACGAAGCGCGCCGCGCAACTGATTGGCGTGCTGCGCGACCTGTCGCCCGGCCAGGTCGGCGACCTGATGCACATCTCGGACCAGCTGGCGACGCTGAACGTGGCGCGCTACGCGAGCTGGACGCTTGACCATGCCGAGGGCTACCGGGCCGCGATGGCCTTCAATGGCGACGTCTACAACGGCCTCGATGCACGCAGCCTGCAACCCGCCGCCATCGACTTCGCCCAGCGCCATTTGCGCATCCTGTCGGGCCTGTATGGCCTGCTGCGGCCGCTCGACCTGATCCATCCCTACCGGCTGGAGATGGGCACGAAGCTGGCCACGCCTGCCGGCAAGGACCTGTACGCCTTCTGGGGCGAGACCATCACGCAGGCGCTGAACGCCGAGCTGGCCGCTACGAAATCGGACGCACTGGTCAACCTGGCTTCCGAAGAATACTTCAAGTCGGTCAAGCCGAAGCTGCTGGCCGCGCCGGTGATCACGCCCGTGTTCGAGGACTGGAAGAACGGCAAGTACAAGATCATCTCGTTCTACGCCAAGCGCGCGCGCGGCATGATGGCGCGCTTTGCGATCGAGAAGGCGATCACGGATCCGGAAGCGTTAAAGGAATTCGATGTCGACGGCTATGCCTTCGTCCCCGAAGGGTCAACGGAACGCAGCTGGCTGTTCCGCCGCAAGGAAGGCGTGTAAACGTAAAATGGGCACGGCGTGCCCATTTGCGAAACCTGTCCCCGGATTATTTCAACGCATCCTTCGGTGCCGGCTTCGGTCCCGACTTCGACCAGAACTTCCACCACGGCGCATCGCCGCTGGCGTTCGGGTTCAGGAAGCGGCTGTTCGGGTAGTTCAGGGTGAACACGCGCTGGGCGTCGTCGCGCAGCGGCAGCATGCCGAGCTTGTCGTAGCTGCGGATCATGATGAACAGCGCTTCCTCGCGTGCCGGTGCTTCGGCATAATCGGACACGGCGTTCTGGGCGCGGTTGACGGCGGCCAGGTAGGCGCCGCGGCGGTAGTAGTAATTCGCCACGTGCACTTCGTAGGACGCCATCGCATTGATCAGGTAGTTCATGCGGGCGATCGCGTCCGGCGCATACTTACTGTTCGGGAACTTGTCGGCCAGGGCCTTGAACGCGGCAAAGGCTTCGCGCGTCGCGCGCGGGTCGCGCTCGGTCGGGTCCTGCGAATAGATCACGCTCAGGAAGCCGATCTGGTCGTTGAAGTTGATCAGGCCGCGCAGGTAGTACATGTAATCGACTTGCGGGTGGTTCGGGTGCAGCTTGATGAAGCGCTCGACCGAGGCCAGGGCTTCGGCCTGGTCCTGGGCTTTGTACTGCGCGTACGCAATTTCCATCTGCGCCTGGGTGGCGTAGGTGCCGAACGGATAGCTCGCTTCGAGGCGCTGGAACAACTTGATCGCCGCCTCGTAATGGGCGCCGGCCATCTCTTCGCGTGCCTCAGCGTATAATTTCTCCGCTGACCACTTTGCGGTCTCGTCGGTTTTCTCAGGCAAGAGCCCGCAGCCCGACAGACCGAACAGGGCACTCATAGCAACCACCACCAACAGTTTTTTTTGCATAGCTTTTTGCAGAAAAGTTTTACCGAGATTCAACGAACGGCTGATTATAGCCGATGGGACTGACGTGATATTAACTCCTGCGCCGATTTCGGCGGATTTGCCCCTGGACCCCGATTTCGACGATGAAATCGATGCCGACGAAGTTGCTTTCCTTGCCCCCAGCGGCATCGACCTCTCCCCGATCACCCTGCACCTGGACGAAACGGCGTGCGGCCAGCGTCTGGACAAGGTCGTCGCCACCCTGGTGCCGCAGTTCTCGCGCAGCCGCCTGCAACTCTGGTTCGACGGCGGCCACATCCTGGTCGACGGCAAGACCGCGCGCGGCAAGGACACGGCCTATGGCGATGAAACCATTGAAGTGCGCCCGCAACCGGCGCCCGAGGACACCGCATTCGCGCCGGAAGAAATCGCGCTCGATATCGTGTTTGAAGACGAGCACATCCTTGTGATCAACAAGCCGGCCGGCCTGGTCGTGCACCCGGGCGCCGGCAACTGGTCGGGCACGCTGCTGAACGGCCTGCTGCACCATGCGCCGCAGCTGGCCTCGGTGCCGCGCGCCGGCATCGTGCACCGCCTCGACAAGGACACGAGCGGCCTGATGGTGGTCGGCAAGACCCTGGCCGCCCAGACCGACCTGGTGCGCCAGCTGCAGGCACGTACCGTGAAGCGCGAATACTTTGCCCTGGTCTGGGGCACGCCGCAGTTGTCGGGCACGATCGACGCCTCGATGGGGCGCCATCCGAAAGACCGCGTCAAGATGGCGGTCTCGACCAGCCTGGGCGCGAAACCGGCGATCACCCACTACACCCGCGTCGCCGAAGGCATGCTCGACCGCCGCCCGGTCAGCCTGGTGCAGTGCCGCCTGGAGACGGGCCGTACCCACCAGATCCGCGTGCACATGCTGTCGATCGGCTTCGGCCTGGTCGGCGATTCCGTCTACGGCAAAACCCACCTGTCCCCGGTCTTCCACCGCCAGGCGCTGCAGGCGCGCCGCCTCGGCCTGGTCCATCCGGCCACGGGCGAGCAGTGCGAATGGGTCGTGCCGCTGGCCGCCGATTTTGCGGAACTGATCGCAAAAGCCGGCATCCCCGAGCCGGAATCGGTGTGATGGACGCACCCGAGCTCGTCATTCCCGACTGGCCCGATGCGCCGGCCAATATCGGCGCGCTGGCCAGCACGCGGCGCGGGGGCGTGTCGCAGGGTCCGTATGACGACGGGCGCGGCGGCGGCGGCTTCAACCTCGGCCTGCACGTGGGCGACGATCCGGCGCACGTGGCGGAGAATCGCGCCCGGCTGCAAGGCCTGCTGCCGGGCCGCCCGGCCTGGATCGCGCAGGTGCACGGCGCCGACGTGGTCGATGCCGCCACCGTCGGCCCCGATCAACCGGTGCGCACGGGCGACGCCAGCATCGCGACCGCGCCCGGCATTGTCTGCGCCATCCTGACGGCCGATTGCCTGCCGGTGCTGTTCGCCGACCGCGGCGGCAAGGTGGTGGGGGCGGCGCACGCGGGCTGGCGCGGGCTGGCCGGCGGCGTGCTGGGGCAGACCGTGGCCGCCATGCGCGCGGCGGGCGCCGGCGAGATCACCGCCTGGATGGGACCGGCGATCGGGCCGCAGGCCTTCGAGGTCGGGCAGGATGTGTTCGACAGTTTCGCCGCGGCGCTCCCGGGCGTGGACGTCGGTTTCGCCTTCGTGCCGCGTCCCGGCATCGAAGGGAAATACCTGGCGGACATGTTTGCGTTGGCGCGGCTGATGCTGGGGCGCGCTGGCGTCGCCAGTGTCGCCGGCGGCGATCGCTGCACGCACACCGAGACCGGCCGCTTTTATTCCTATCGCCGCGACGGCGTGACGGGACGCCAGGCGAGTTTGATCTGGCTCAAGTGACGTTTTTTCGCGTCATCAATACTTCTCAGTTTGCTCCCCGGTCTCCACGCGGTCGCCGGGGCGTCCAGCGTCCGGTGCCGCCTGCGCGGCGGCACGCCGGGCCCGGCGCCGCTTGCCACCGGTGATGTAAAAAAGTACAGACAGCGGTATCATGCAGTACACGAGGAAAGTCATCACGCCCGCGACGAAGGACGTTTCCGTCGCTGCCATCAGGATGACGACATAACTCCAGCCGATTGCGACGATCCACATACGTTTCTCCAGTTGATTGCCAGACTTTAACTACGCGACTTAACCAAGCCGATTCTAACGGACGCCGACATGAATATGCCCGACCCACAAGCTTTCGCCACCACCTGGATGAACCAGTTCACCGATCCCTCGGCGTGGCAGGGGTGGTTGAACCTGCCCGCGGCCGGTGGCATGCAGGCCGCCGCCGCCAATCCGCTGGCCGGCGTGTTCAAGGATTTCAACGTGACGATCGCCCCGGCCAAGCTCGACACCTTGCGCCAGGATTACCTGCAGAAAGCAGGGCGCTTGTGGCAGGATTTCATGGTCGGCAAGACCCCGCAACTGCAGGACAAGCGGTTTTCCAGTTCCGAATGGACGGCGACGCCCTTCGCCGCCATCACGGCCGCCTCCTACCTGCTCAACAGCGAATTCATGGTAGCCCTGGCCGACGCGGTCGAGGCCGGTCCGCGCGAGCGCCAGAAGATCCGTTTCACGGTCCAGCAAATGGTCGACGCCATGTCGCCCGCCAATTTCCTGGCAACGAATCCGGAAGCCCAGGCCAAGCTCATCGAATCGAAGGGCGAGAGCCTGACCAGGGGCTTGCAGAACATGCTGGAAGACCTGCGCAAGGGGCGCATTTCGCAGACCGACGAATCGGCCTTCGAGGTGGGCAAGAACGTCGGCACCAGCGCCGGCCAGGTGGTCTATGAAAACGACCTGTTCCAGCTGATCCAGTACAGCCCGGCGACGCCGACCGTGCGCGCCCGTCCCCTGCTGATGATCCCGCCGTGCATCAACAAGTTCTACATCCTCGACCTGCAGCCGGAAAACTCGCTGGTGCGCTATGTCGTCGAGCAGGGCAATACCGTGTTCATGGTCTCGTGGCGCAATCCGGACAAATCGATGGCGAACCTGTCCTGGGACGATTACGTCGAACGCGGTGCGATCGAGGCGATCCGGGTCACGCGCGAAATCAGTAACCAGGACAAGATCCACGTCTTCGGTTTCTGCGTCGGCGGCACGATCGCCGCCAGCGCGCTGGCGGTACTCGCCGCGCGCGACCAGCAGCCGGCCGCCAGCCTCTCGCTGCTGACGACCCTGCTCGACTTTTCCGACACCGGCGTGCTGGAGGTCTTCATCGATGAAGACCAGGTGGCGCGGCGCGAAGCCTCGCTGGCCAAGGGCGGCATCATGCCGGGACGCGACCTGGCGACGACCTTCTCGGCCCTGCGTCCGAACGACCTGGTGTGGAACTATGTCCAGCAGAACTACCTGAAGGGCAAGGTGCCGCCGGCATTCGACTTGCTGTACTGGAATGCCGACAGCACGAACCTGCCGGGACCGATGTTCTGCTGGTACCTGCGCAACACCTATCTCGAGAACAAACTGAGGGTGCCGGGCCAACTGACGGTCTGCGGCGTGCCGGTCGACCTCGGGCGCATCGAGGCGCCGGTCTTCGTCTACGGCTCCAAGGAAGACCACATCGTGCCGTGGCCGGCCGCGTTCGCCTCGATGAATTTGCTGAACCCGAAAAAGCCGAAGGCGAACCGCTTCGTGCTGGGCGCCTCGGGCCATATCGCCGGCGTGATCAATCCGGCCTCGAAGGGCAAGCGCAGCTACTGGGTGAATGACAAGCTGAACGAGAAGAAGGGCCGCAAGGGGCCGCTGTCGCCCGACGAATGGTTCGCCGGCGCGCAGGAAAACAAGGGCAGCTGGTGGCCGGAATGGGCCCGCTTCCTGCAGGAGAATGGTGGCGAAGAAGTGCCGGCGCCGACTGCATTCGGCAATGCGCAATACCAGCCGACCGAACCGGCACCGGGCCGTTATGTGAAGGCACGGGCGGACTGAACGGACAAAGTGCGAGACCCAGGTGTGTCTTGCCTTGAAATAAATTCAGTGGCAAAAGCGATAATTGCTGCACCTGCGCATCGAACGTGGTATTTTTAGTTGGTTCGTCCTGTTGGGCAACATCCATGGCCTCCTGGACGCACCGACGCCGGCCTATTGAACAATCTTCGCAGCGCCGCCCATAAGGCGGACGCAACATGGAACTTGAGATGAGTAGTGCAAAAAACAGTACTGAACGCCTGATCAAGAAATACCCGAACCGTCGTCTCTACGACACCCAGACCAGCTCCTACATCACCCTGACGGACGTGAAGCAGCTGGTCCTCGACGCCGACGAGTTCACGGTGGTCGACGCCAAGACGAATGAAGACCTGACCCGCGCGATCCTGCTGCAGATCATCCTGGAAGAGGAAGCGAACGGCGCGCCGATGTTCTCGAGCGCCGTGCTGGCCCAGATCATCCGTTACTACGGCCACGCGATGCAGGGGATGATGGGTTCCTACCTGGAAAAGAACGTCCAGGCCTTCACCGACATCCAGAACAAGTTCACCAGCAACGCCGCCGGCGCCCTCGAAGGCAAACCCTTCAGCCCGGAAATGTGGACCCAGTTCATGAACGTGCAAGGCCCGATGATGCAGGGCATGATGAACAACTACATCGACCAGAGCAAGAACCTGTTCATGCAGATGCAGGAGCAGATGCAGAACCAGAGCAAGGTGTTGTTCAGCGCGTTTCCGTTTCCGCCGGTGCCGCCGACGGACAAGAAGTAAGCTCGTCTGCGGACTTCGCGGCGCTGTTGCGTGGGGTATTCCTGGTCCGCATGATCCGCGTGGGCTCGGAGAGCCCACCCTACGGAAAACGCCGCGGACGGGCGCTGCCGCGAGCCCGTGACCTCAACCGTAGGGCGGGCTCCCGAGCCCACGCGGAGTCAAAAAAACGATAACGGTGCAGGCAACAGCCCCGTTATCGCTCGTATAAATTAAAACTCTTCCCAGCTGTCGGCACCCGCCGCGACCGCCTTGCGGGCCGGCGCTGCTTTCACTGCCGGTAACTGCCGCTGCGGCGACACCGCCCGGCCCAGCGCCTTCGTCTCATTCCCCAACTGGAACACACTGACCAGCTGCGCCAGCGCCCCGGCCTGCTGCTGCATCGCCTGCGCCGCCGCCGCCGCTTCCTCGACCAGGGCCGCATTCTGCTGGGTCACCCCATCCATCTCGATCAGTGCGACATTGATCTGCTCGATGCCGCGCGACTGTTCCCCGCTCGCGACCGTGATGCCTTTCACCAGCGTCGCCACCTGGCGGATGCTGTCGACGATTTCGTGCATCGTGCTGCCGGCCTCGTCCACCAGCTTGCTGCCGGCGTCGACCTTGTCCACCGAATCGGCGATCAGGCCCTTGATTTCCTTGGCCGCGGCGGCCGAGCGCTGGGCCAGGTTGCGCACTTCGCTGGCGACGACCGCAAAGCCGCGGCCCTGTTCGCCGGCGCGGGCCGCTTCCACGGCCGCGTTCAGCGCAAGGATATTGGTCTGGAAGGCGATGCCGTCGATGACGCCGATGATGTCGACGATCTTCTTCGAGGAATGGTTGATCGCGCCCATCGTGCCGACCACGTCAAGCACGACGCTGCCGCCGCGTTCGGCGACCTTCGAGGCGGCGCGCGCCAGGGTGTCGGCTTGCGCCGCATTGTCCGCATTGTGCTTCACGGTCGCGGTCAGTTCTTCCATCGACGAGGCCGTCTCTTCCAGGGTGCCGGCCTGGGATTCGGTGCGGCTCGAGAGATCGGCGCTGCCGCCGGCGACTTCGGCGGAGGCCTGGGCGATGCTGTCGGTGGCAACGCGGACCTGGCCGACCAGGCTGGCCAGGTTGTCGCGCATGGTGCGCAGGGCGAACAACAGGCTGCCCGTGTCGCCTTCGCGCACCGTGATCGGCACGTTCAGGGCGCCTTGCGCGATCTGTTCGGCGATCGTCGCGGCATACAGCGGCTCGCCGCCCAGCTGGCGCAGCAGGCCGCGGGTAATGGTCCAGGCGAGCAGGGCGCCGATGGCCAGCGCGCCGAGGGTGATCAGCGCGGTCTGCACGCGCGCGGCCTCGTGGGCGGCGCCGGCTTCGCGGGCGGCTTCGGCGACCAGGCCTTCCTCGTGCTTCACCATGGCGTCCATCGCCTCGATGGTCTTGGCCTGCAGCGGCTGCAGTTCGAGCAGCAGCACGCGGTTCGAGGCTTCGCGCTCGCCTGCCTTGACCAGCGTGGTCATCTTCGTGACCACGTCGACCGCGGCAGCGCGGCTGGCGGTGATCTTGTCGAGCGCCGCTTTTTCTTCAGGCGTCGTGGCCAGGGCTTCGAGGCGCTTGAAGGTGTCGGCATAGACTGCGCGGTTCGCAGCCAGGCGCTTGTTTTCGGCCTCGATCTCGGCCGGGTCGTGCATCAGGGCGATGTTGCGGCCGTTCATGATCGCGTTCATGACCGATTGGCGGATCTCCATGATCATGCCGAGCTTGACGTTGTCATGGCTGACGATGCGGTCGAGTTTGCCCTGGATGGTGGCCATGCGGGCCAGGCTGCCGACGGCCATGCCGACCATGATGACGAGCATGATGGAAAAGGCGAGGGCAAGACGCTTGCCGACGCCAAGTTTATTGATATTCATGTGGAGAAACCGGTGAGAGTAGGCTGTTCGGGAACCGGAAAGTATATCCACATGGAAAGTATCAGTGGTTTCCAGAAAACGACACCCTGGCACCAGCTGTGGAAATCCACAGCCGCGAAACGCCCACCCGGTGGTCCCCCCGTGTGCGTTCAGGTACAATCGCAGATTGCCCGTTTACTTTGTCGCCTCCTGCCCATGCTCGAACTCCGCCGCAATCCCGTCCCCGCCGCCAACCCTGAGACCGCAGTTGGTGCACCTTCGGCTGCCCCAGCCGCCGCACCGAAGGTCGGTTTCGTCTCGCTCGGCTGCCCGAAGGCGCTGGTCGACTCGGAACAGATCCTGACCCAGCTGCGCGCCGAGGGTTACCAGACCGCCAAGTCGTATGCCGGTGCCGACCTCGTGATCGTCAACACCTGCGGCTTCATCGATGCCGCGGTGCAGGAGTCGCTCGACGCGATCGGCGAGGCCCTGGCCGAAAACGGTAAAGTCATCGTCACCGGCTGCCTGGGCGCGAAGAAGGACGCCGCGGGCGACGACATCATCACCAAGGTGCACCCGAAGGTGCTGGCCGTGACCGGCCCGCATGCGATGGCCGAAGTGATGGAGTCGGTGCACCTGCACCTGCCGAAACCGCACGATCCCTTCATCGACCTGATGCCGGACCATGGCGTCAAGCTGACGCCGAAGCACTACGCGTATTTGAAGATTTCCGAAGGCTGCAACCACCGCTGCAGTTTCTGCATCATCCCGTCGATGCGCGGCGACCTGGTCTCGCGCCCGATCCATGAAGTGCTGATCGAAGCCGAAAACCTGTTCAAGGCCGGCGTCAAGGAACTGCTGGTGATTTCGCAGGACACGAGCGCGTATGGCGTCGATGTGAAATTCCGCACCGGCTTCTGGAACGGCCGCCCGATCAAGACCCACATGACGCAACTGACCGAGGCCCTGGGCCAGCTGGCGCGCCAGTACGACGCCTGGGTGCGCCTCCACTACGTCTACCCGTATCCGCACGTCGACCAGGTCATCCCGCTGATGGGCGACGGTCACGTGCTGCCTTACCTCGACATCCCGATGCAGCACGCGCACCCGGACGTGTTGAAGCGCATGAAGCGTCCGGCTTCCGGCGAAAAGAACCTGGACCGCATCCTGGCCTGGCGCAAGATGAATCCGGACCTGACGATCCGCTCGACCTTCATCGCCGGCTTCCCGGGCGAGACGGAAGCCGAGTTCGAATACCTGCTCGACTTCCTGCGCGAAGCGCAGATCGACCGCCTGGGCTGCTTCGCCTATTCGCCGGTCGAAGGCGCGACCGCCAACGAACTGGCCAACCCGGTGCCCCAGGAAGTGCGCGAAGAGCGCCGTGCGCGCGTCATGCTGCTGCAGGAAGAAATCTCGCTCAAGCGCCTGCAGGCGAAGGTCGGCAAGACCATCCGCGTGCTGGTCGACGAAGTCGGTCCGCGCGAAGCGATCGGCAGGTCGAGCGCCGACGCGCCGGAAATCGACGGCGTGGTCCACATCAAGCGCTCGCTGGTGCCGGGTAAATCGAAGCTGGCCGTCGGCCAGTTCGCCGACGTGGTCGTCACGAAGGCGGACGCCCACGACCTGTGGGCCACCCTGGCCTAAAGGACGCGCCGACCATGACGAAGAAGTCGCTCCAGACCCAGATCATCCACACGGATTACACGGCCCCGGGCGGCTTCGCCGCCTTCCCGCCGGCCATCCACCACGCCTCCACCGTGCTGTTCGAGAGCGTCGCGGCGATGCGCTCGGGCGAGTGGAAAGAGAAGAACGCCTATACCTACGGCCTGCACGGCACGCCGACCACCTTCACCCTGGAAGCGCGCCTGGCCGAGATCGAGGACGCGCGCCACTGCCTGCTCGCGCCCTCGGGCCTGGCGGCGATCGCGATGGTGGACTTCGCGCTGCTCAAAACCGGCGACGACGTCCTGCTGCCCGATAACGTCTACAACCCGAATCGCGAACTGGGGCGCTGGCTGTCGAACGATTTCGGCATCACCGCACGCTATTATGATCCGCTGGTCGGCGCCGGTATCGCCGACCTGATCCAGCCGAACACGAAGCTGGTCTGGACCGAGGCGCCGGGTTCAGTGTCGATGGAAGTGCCCGATCTGCCTGCGATCTGCGCCGCGGCGCATGCGCGCGGCGTGCTGGTCGCGCTCGACAACACCTGGTCGGCGGGCCTCGCATTGCGCGGCTTCGACCTGGGCGTGGACATCATCATGCAGGCGCTGACCAAATACCAGTCGGGCGGCTCGGACGTCCTGATGGGCGCCGTGATGACGCGCGACCGCGCCGTGCACGACAGGCTGGCGATGGCCCACATGCGCCTCGGCCTCGGCGTGAGCGCGGACGACGCGTATCTGGTGATGCGCGGCCTGCCGAGCATGAAGCTGCGCTTCGAGGCCCACGATGCCGGCGCACGCCGGGTCGCGGCCTGGCTCAAGGCGCGTCCCGAAATCACCAGCGTGCTGCATCCCGCCTTCGAGGACTGCCCGGGTCACGCTACCTGGCAGCGCGACTTCAGCGGCGCCGGCGGCCTGTTCTCGGTCATCTTCGACGAGCGCTACACGGAGGAGCAGACCGACCGCTTCGTCGACTCGCTCGCGCTGTTCGGCCTCGGCTACAGCTGGGGCGGCGCGAACAGCCTGGTGATGCCCTACCGGATGGCGGCGATCCGCCGCAACTGGGAAGGCAAGGGGACCCTGGTACGCTTCAATATCGGCCTTGAAAGTACGGACGACCTGATTGCCGACATCGAGCAGGCGCTCGGCCAGCTACAGAAGTAAGCAACCTGGTCTGGACAAGGAAACCACCGCATGCGGTGGTTTTTTTTACATCTGGGCCCGGCTCGCTCGATCCCCCACTGTCTGCTCCGCGCAACACATTCCTCCGGCAGGTGGCGCGCACGCCCGGCGCCTTGAGGAAGACCATTGCCATACGGCAACTCCATGATAAAATATTTCTCATTAGAAAGACCGCTTGTCGAAACAGCATGGTCTTCGCATTCAACGCAGAGAGAAACTGGGGTTTATGGCGCTTACCGACATCGTTCGGCGTGAGGAAGTCCTGTGGGCATTGGGGAGCCTGTGCGGCCTGTATCGGCTCCCATTCGACAGTGGATTGGTCGCCCAGCAATTTCCACCCCCATATTGCGTTGCCAGCTTCCACGAGATGGCGCGCGCCGTCGGCATCCGCACGGGCAGCTGCGCCGTCGCCGGCCTCGACTGGCAACAGCTTCCCCTGCCTGCCATCGCTTTCCTGCGCACGCCGCAGGCGGACGGCAGCGAAGTGCATTCCCTGCTGCTCATCCTGAAGACCGATGGGCAGACCCTGAGCTGTTTTCGTGCCGGTTCCGAGGTCGCCGAATCGATCGCGATCGACGAGGCCGGCCTGCGCTTCGCGCCCGAGCTGCTCCTGTTCGGCAAGGAAACGACGATCGAAGCCGGCCCGGACGCGGAGATCGCCGGTTTTAGCAGCGAAAAAAAGCCCTTCGGCTTCCGCTGGTTCCTGCCCGAGCTGGTGAAACACAAGGCGATCTGGCGCGACATCCTGCTCGCCTCGCTGGCGATCCAGCTGGTCGGCCTGGCGACGCCCCTGTTCACCCAGGCGATCATCGACAAGGTGGTCGTGCACCAGACCCAGAATACCCTTGCCGTGCTGGCTGTCGGCCTGCTGATGTTCATGGTCTTTACCTCGGGCATGACCTGGCTGCGCCAATACCTGGTGCTGCATACGGGAAACCGGATCGACGCCGTGCTCGGCAGCGAGGTGTTCCGCCACCTGCTGCGCCTGCCCTTGCCTTACTTCGAGCAGCGTCCGACCGGCACCCTGGTCGCGCGCCTGCATGGCGTCGAGACGATCCGCGAATTCATCTCGGGCGCGGCCGTCACGCTGATCCTCGACCTGCCTTTCCTGCTGATCTTCCTGGCCGTGATGTTCAGCTACAGCTGGCAGCTCTCGCTGATCGCGCTCGGCCTGCTCGGCGTCATCGCCGTGATGGGCATCCTGGTCACGCCGCTGTTTCGCGATCGCCTGAACAGGCAGTTCATGCTGGGCGCGCGCAACCAGGCCTTCCTGACCGAATACCTGGCCGGCATGGGCACCGTGAAATCGCTGCAGATGGAACCGGACGTCGACCGCAAGTACGGCGACCTGCTGGCCCAGTCGCTGGCAGCCGGCTTCTCGACCAAGCAGGTAGGCAACACCTATAACGTCGCCGCCAATGCGGTCGAGCAGGCGATGACGCTGTCCATCCTGCTGGTGGGCGCGCTGCTGGTCATGCGTAACGACGGCTTTACCATCGGCATGCTGGTCGCCTTCCAGATGTTCGCCGGCCGCATGAGCCAGCCGATGCTGCGGCTGTCCGGCCTGTGGCAGGAGTTCCAACAGGCGAACATCGCCGTGAAGCGCCTGGGCGACATGATGGACATGCCGACCGAGCCCCACGCGATGGTGCCGAGCCGCGAAGCCCGCGGGCAGGGCGCGCTCGAGCTGGTCAACCTGGCCTTCCGCTATTCCGAGCACCACCCCTGGCTGTACCGCAACCTGAACCTGTCGTTCAAGCCGGGGCGCCTCTCCGTGCTGATGGGGGCTTCGGGCTGCGGCAAGAGCACCCTCGCCAAGCTGCTGCTGGGCTTTTACCAGCCGGGCGACGGCCAGGTCCTGCTCGATGGGCGCGACATCCGCTTCCTGGCCGCGAATGAACTGCGCCGCAGCTTCGGCGTCGTGCCCCAGGAGACCGTGCTGTTTTCCGGCACGATCTACGACAACCTGGTGATGGCGCATCCGCATGCCAGCTTCGACGACGTCATCGCCGCCTGCAAGGCCGCCGAGATCCACGACACCATCGACAAGTTGCCCCAGGGCTACCAGACCGAGATCGGCGAGCGCGGCACCGGCCTGTCCGGCGGCCAGCGCCAGCGCCTGGCGATCGCGCGCGCACTGCTGCGCAACCCGAACATCCTGATTTTCGACGAAGCCGTGTCGAACCTGGACCAGCAGACCGCCGAGGGCTTCGCGCGTACCGTGAACTCCCTGAAGGGCAAGGTCACGATGGTCTTCATCACGCACCAGATTCCGCGTGGCCTGCAGGTCGACGAAGTGTTCAGCTTCGACCGCTCCGCCGCAACCCGCAGCCATCCCGCAGCAAAAATGCAGGTCGTGCCGCCCGCCGCGCAAGCACCCGCCGCCTGATTCCCCAGCCTTCCGACGTAAAACAAGAGGAAACCCATGACCACCACGAATTCGTCCGTCACCACCACGCTGTCGTCCACCGTCGACGACCTGATCCTGACGGGCAGTGCCGACATCAACGGCACCGGTAATGCGCTGAACAACACGATCACCGGCAACAGCGGCGCCAACGTCCTCGATGGCCGCGGCGGCGCCGACACGCTGATCGGCGCGGCCGGCGACGACACCTATGTGGTCGACAACGCCGGCGACCGCGTGGTCGAGAACGGGGGCGAAGGCACCGATACGGTCCAGTCCAGCGTGACCTACACCCTGGGTGACAACGTCGAGAACCTGACCCTGACCGGCTCCGGTTCCGTCAACGGCACCGGTAACGCCCTCGATAACGTCATCACCGGCAACAACGGCGCCAACATCCTGAGCGGCCTGGACGGTAACGACACCCTGATCGGCGCGGCCGGCAACGACACCCTCGACGGCGGGACCGGCATTGATACCATGAGCGGCGGCACCGGCGACGACGTCTATGTGGTCGATGCCGCCGGCGACAGCGTGATCGAAGCGGCGGGCGGCGGCAGCGACACCGTCCAGTCGAGCATCGACTACACCCTGGGCGACAACGTCGAGAACCTGACGCTCACGGGCACGGCCGACCTGGCCGGCAGCGGCAATGCGCTCAACAACCTCATTACGGGCAACAGCGGCGCGAATACGGTGCAGGCCGGCGCCGGTGCCGACACCGTCAATGCCGGCGCCGGCAACGACTTCGTCTTCGGCGGCGACGGCAACGACATCCTCAACGGCCAGGCCGGCGACGACAGCCTGGTCGGCGAAGCGGGCAACGACCTGATCGATGGCGGCCTGGGTGCCGACACGATGGAAGGCGGCAGTGGCGACGACACCTATGTGGTCGACAACGGCGGCGACCTGGTGGTCGAAGCGGCCGGCGCTGGCGTCGATACCGTGCAGTCGAGCATCGGCTACACCCTGACGGAAAACACCGAGAACCTCGTGCTGACCGGCAGCGCCGTGCTCGAAGGCAGCGGCAACACGCTCGACAATGTCATCAACGGCAACAGCGGCGCCAACGTCCTGTACGGCCTGGAGGGCAACGATACGCTGAACGGCAACGGCGGCGACGACCGCCTGGTCGGCGGCCTCGGCAACGATACCCTGGACGGCGGCACCGGCGTCGACCGCATGGAAGGCGGCAGCGGCGACGACACCTATGTGGTCGACAACAGCGCCGACGTGGTCAGCGAACTGGCCGGCGAAGGCATCGACAAGGTGCTGGCGGGCGTCAACTACACCCTGAGCGCCGAGGTCGAGAACCTGACGCTGACCGGCAGTGCCGGCACCGGCGCCGGCAACGAGCTCGACAACACGATCAGCGGCAACAATGGCAACAACCTGCTGTTCGGCATGGACGGCGCCGACGTCCTCTTCGGTAACGCGGGCAACGACACCCTGGACGGCGGCCTCGGCGCCGACACCATGGACGGCGGGCAAGGCGACGATACCTATGTGATCGACCAGGCGGGCGACCGCGTCACCGAGGCGGTGGGCGTCGGCAACGACACGGTACGCTCGAACATCAGCTACACGCTGACCGACAACGTCGAGAACCTGGTGCTACTGGGCAGCGAAGACCTGGACGGCATCGGCAACACGCTGGCCAACGTCATGACCGGCAACGCCGGCAACAACAGCTTCGCGGCGGGCGCCGGCAACGACACCCTCAACGGTGGCGCCGGCAATGACCTGCTGCTGGGCGAAGCGGGCAACGACCTCCTCGACGGCGGCCTCGGCGCCGACCGCATGGAAGGCGGCAGCGGCGACGATACCTACATCCTCGACGATGCGGGCGACCTGATCATCGAAGGCGCGGGCGCAGGCACCGACCTGGTCAACGCGGGCATCAGCTATACGCTGACCGACAACGTCGAGAACCTGAACCTGACCGGCACCCAGGACATCGCGGGCACCGGCAACGAGCTGAACAACATCATCAACGGCAATGCCGGCGCCAACGTCCTCGACGGCCTGGCAGGCAACGACACCCTCAATGGCGGTCTCGGCAACGATACCCTGATCGGCGGCGAAGGCAACGACGCCCTGAACGGCGACGGCGGGGACGACCAGCTGCAAGGCGACGCCGGCAACGACGTGCTCAACGGCGGCACGGGTAACGACCGCATGGCCGGCGGCCTGGGCGACGATACCTTCATCGTCGACAGCGTGCTGGACCTGGTGGTCGAGAACGCAAGCGAAGGCCTCGACACGGTGCAGTCCGGCGTCGACTACACCCTCACCGCCAACACCGAGAACCTGGTGCTGACGGGCGGCGCCGGCACGCGCGGCACCGGTAACGAGCTTGACAACACGGTCACCGGCAATAACGCGAACAACAGCTTGTTCGGCCTCGAAGGCAAGGACACGCTGGCCGGCCTCTACGGCAACGACACCCTCGACGGCGGCCTCGGCGCCGACCTGATGCAGGGCGGCTACGGCGACGACGCCTACATCGTCGAGAATGCGGGCGACGTCGTGGAAGAACTGGCCGGCGCCGGCACCGACACCGTGTATTCGAGCATCGACTACACGCTTACCGCCAACGTCGAGAACCTGACCCTGACCGGCACGGATGACCTGAACGGCGCCGGCAACGCGCTCAACAACATCATCACCGGCAACAGCGGCAACAACACCGCCGCCGCCGGCGATGGCGCCGACACCGTCTACGCGGGTGCCGGCAAGGACAGCATCAGCGGCGGCAACGGCAACGACGTTCTCTACGGCGAGGCGGGGGACGACCAACTCTTCGGCGACGCCGGCAACGACATCGTGAACGGCGGCGCGGGCGCGGACCGCATGGCGGGCGGCCTGGGCGACGACACCTTCGTGGTCGACGACAACGGCGACCTGGTCGTCGAAGCGGCGGGCGAGGGCACCGACCTGGTCCAGTCGAGCATCACCTACACCCTCACCGACAATGTCGAAAACCTGACCCTGACCGGCACGCTCGACATCGACGGCAATGGCAACGAACTGGCCAACATCATCAACGGCAACACCGGCGCGAACGTCCTCGACGGCAAGGCCGGCAACGACACCATCAATGGCAACCTCGGCAACGATACCCTGATCGGCGGCGACGGCGACGATACCCTCAACGGCGACCTCGGCGACGACCGCCTGCAGGGCGATGCCGGCAAGGACCTGCTCAACGGCGGCGTGGGTGCCGACAGCATGGCCGGCGGCACGGAGGACGACGTCTACGTCGTCGACAATGCGGGCGATCTGGTTGTCGAGAACGCGGGCGAGGGCAGCGACACGGTCCAGTCCTCGATCACCTATACCCTGACCGACAGCGTCGAAAACCTGGTGCTCACCGGCGGCGCGGTCATCAACGGCAGCGGTAACGAGCTCGACAACGTCATCACCGGCAACAATGCGGCCAATACCCTGAACGGCGGCGCGGGCATGGACACGCTGGTCGGCAACGGCGGCGACGACATCCTCGACGGCGGCAGCGGTGCCGACCTGATGCAGGGCGGCGTCGGCAACGACACCTATGTGGTCGAGGATGCGAAGGATGCCGTCGTCGAGGGCGCGGGCGCCGGCACGGACACCGTGCAGTCCTCGATCGATTACACCCTGACGGCCAATGTCGAGAACCTGGTGCTGACGGGCGCCGCCAACCTGTCCGGCAGCGGCAACGCGCTGGCCAACAGCATCACCGGCAACGCCGGCAACAACCTGATCGACGGCGGCGCAGGCATCGACACCATGGCCGGCGGCGCCGGCGACGACACCTATATCGCCGACAACACGGCCGACCTCATCACGGAAGCGGCAAACGCCGGCACCGACATCGTCTATGCTAGCGCGAACTACACGCTCTCGAACAACGTCGAGAACCTGGTCCTGACCGGCGCCGCCGCGATCAACGGCACCGGCAACGCGCAGGACAACCTGATCACGGGCAACGACGCGGCCAATGTTCTCTCCGGCATGGCCGGCAACGACACCATCCTCGGTGGCGCCGGCAACGACACGCTCGACGGCGGCGTCGGCAACGACGTCCTCATCGGCGGCAGCGGCAACGACACCTACGTCATCGACAACGCGGCCGACCGCATCGTCGAGAACGCGGGCGAGGGCGTGGACACGGTCCAGTCCAGCTTCTCGACTTCGCTGGGCGAACAGCTCGAGAACCTGACCCTCACCGGCAGCGCCAACCTCGACGGCAGCGGTAACGATGCCGACAACCTCATCACGGGCAACGGCGGCAACAACGTTCTCGACGGCGGCGCCGGCAACGACACCCTGGTCGGCGGCGCCGGCAACGACACCCTCGTCGGCGGCGCCGGCGCGGACAGCCTGCAGGGCGGCAGCGGCGACGACATCTATGAAGTGGACACGGCCGACACCGTCGTCGAGGCGGCGGGCGGCGGTACCGACACGGTGCGCGCGGGCTTCAGCTACACCCTTGGCGCCAACGTCGAAAACCTGGTGCTGCAAGGCACTGGCGACCTGAACGGCACCGGCAACGCGCTGGCCAACAGCATCCTCGGCACGAGCGGCGCCAACGTCCTTGACGGCGGCCTCGGCGCCGATACCCTGGCCGGCGCTGCCGGCGACGATACCTATATCGTCGACAACGCCGGCGACGTCGTGATCGAAGCGGCGGGCGAGGGCGTGGACACCGTGCTGGCCAGTGCGACGACCCTGCTGTCGGCGAACGTCGAGCACCTGGTACTGACCGGCAGCGCCAACATCAACGGCAGCGGCAATGCGCTCGACAACACCATCACCGGCAACAGCGGCGCCAACCTGATCGACGGCGGCGCGGGCAACGACATCCTGAATGGCGGCGCCGGCAGCGATACCCTGCTGGGCGGCGCGGGCGACGACCGCCTGGACGGCGGTTTTGACGCCGACATGCTGCAGGGCGGCGCCGGCAACGACGTCTACCTGGTCGACAACGCCGGCGACACCGTCGTCGAAGCGGCCGGCGCTGGCGTCGACACGGTCTACGCCAGCGCCAGCCACGTGCTGGGTGCGAACGTGGAAAACCTGGTCCTGACCGGCGGCGCCAACCTGCAGGGCAGCGGCAACGCCTCGGACAACGTCCTGACCGGCAACAGCGGCGACAATCTCCTGTCCGGCATGGCCGGCAACGACACCCTGGCCGGCGGTGCCGGCAACGACCTGCTGCTGGGCGGCGCGGGCAAGGATACCTATCTGTTCGGCGCGGGCGACGGCAACGACCGCGTGATCGATTCGGAAGGCAGCGGCACGCTCGCCATCCGCGGCGGACTCACCGCCGCCGACCTGCATGCCGGGCAGTCCGGCAATGACCTCGTCCTGACCATCGTCGCCACCGGCGACAGCATCGTGCTGGCCGACTGGCTGGTCCAGTCCGAGGGCGTGACGGAGATCGTGTTCGACGACGGCACCACGCTCGACCATGGCGGCATCGCCGGCCTGCTGAACGCGGCGCCGACCGCAGCGGACGACCTGCTGGCGCTGGGCGAAGACGACGGACTGCTGAACGTCCCCGTGACCCGGCTGCTGGCCAACGACACCGACCCGGACGCCGGCGACGTGGTGACCGTGATCGCGGTCGGCCAGTCGGCGCTCGGCGTGGACCTGAGCCTGCAGGACGGCATGCTCGGCTACGACATCGGCGACGCTTACCAGAGCCTGGCGGCGGGCGAGGTTGTGGAAGACAGCTTCACCTACACCATCGCCGACGCCATGGGCGAAACCTCGACCGCGACGGCCCACGTGCGCATCGTCGGCGTCAACGACGGTCCGGTGACGGCCGGCGACAGCGCCGCCACGGCGGAAGACAATGCCGCCGCGGTGACCGGCAACGTACTGGCCAACGACAGCGACATCGACCGCGGCACCGTGTTGCAGGTGGCCGCGCCGGGCAGGTATGAAGGCGTCTACGGCAATCTCACCATCGCCCAGGACGGCAGCTACAGCTACGCCCTGAACGCGGGGGCCGCGAACGTGCAGGCCCTGAACGCGGGCGAAACCGTGACCGACACCTTCGCCTACGTGGCGACCGACGGCATCGCCGGCAGCGCAGCGAACCTGACCATCACGATCGCCGGCGCCAACGACGCGCCGGTGGTGAGCGCCGACGTGGCGCAGGTCAGCGAAGACCTGGCCCCGGCCGTCAGCGGCAACCTGCTGGCCAACGACCGCGATGCGGACGCGGGCACCGCGCTGGCCGTGGCGGCACCGGGCACCTATGCCGGCATCTACGGCAGCCTGGTGGTGGCGCAGGACGGCGGCTACACCTACACCCTGGACAACAGCCTGCAGGCAGTGCAGGCGCTGGGCGCAGGCCAGACGGTCGTCGACCGCTTCAGCTACCTCGCCACCGACGGCAGCGCGCAGTCGGCATCGGAACTGGCCATTACGATCACCGGCACCAACGACGCGCCGGCGGTGAGCGCCGACGTGGCGCAGGTCAGCGAAGACCTGGCCCCGGCCGTCAGCGGCAACCTGCTGGCCAACGACCGCGATGCGGACACGGGCACCACGCTGGCCGTGGCGGCACCGGGCACCTATGCCGGCATCTACGGCAGCCTGGTGGTGGCGCAGGACGGCAGCTACAGCTACAACCTGGACGACAGCCTGCAGGCAGTGCAGGCGCTGGGCGCCGGCCAGACGGTCGTCGACCGCTTCAGCTACCTCGCCACCGACGGCAGCGCACAGTCGGCATCGGAACTGGCCATTACCATCACCGGCACCAACGACGCGCCGCTGGTCAGCGCCGATACCGCCCAGGTGGGCGAGGACGGCACGCTCGTCGCCAGCGGCAACCTGCTGGCCAACGACCACGACGTCGACGCCGGCTCCGTGCTGGCAGTGGCGGCGCCGGGCACCTATGCCGGCATCTACGGCAGCCTGGTGCTGGCCCAGGACGGCAGTTACACCTACAGCCTGGACAACGGCTCGCAGGTCGTGCAGGCCCTCGCCGCGGGCCAGACCGTGGTCGACAGCTTCAGCTACCTCGCCACCGATGGCCAGGCGAATGCCGCCTCGCAGTTCGCGGTCACCATCACCGGCACCAACGACGTGCCGGTGCTGGCCGCCGACAGCGCGCGCCTGACCGAAGACGCGGCCGGCGTGAGCGGCAACCTGCTGGCCAACGACCGCGATGTCGACGCCGGCACCCGCCTGGCGCTGACCAACGCCGGCACCGTGACCGGCAGCCTGGGCAAGCTGACCCTGGCCCAGGACGGCAGCTACAGCTACCAGCTCGACACCGCCGCTGCGCAGTCGCTGGGCCGCAATGCGAGCGTCACCGAGCGCTTCGTGGTCAAGGCCAGCGACGGCATCGCCGGCGCCGCCTCGACCCTGGACATCACTGTCGCCGGCGTGAACGACGCACCGATCGTGGTGACGCCGCTGGCCGACCATGACGTCACCTTCAACAAGGCCTTCTCGTTTGCGCTCCCGGCCGGCAGCTTCAAGGACATCGACAAGGGCGACACGCTGAGCTACACGGCCGCCCTGGCCGACGGTAGCGCGCTGCCGACCTGGCTGAAGTTCGACGCGGCCACCGGCACCTTCTCGGGCACCTCGCCCAAGCAGGTCGGCAAGATCGATGTGCGCGTCACGGCCACCGACGCCGCTGCCGACGGCAGCACGGCCGGCAGCCTGTCGGCGTCGGACGTGTTCACGCTGGCGGTCAGCCACGGCAACGAAGGCCTGGGCAATGGCGAGGACGCTGCACCGGCGGGCCACGACACCAACCAGAACGACGGCCCGGGCACGTCGCCGGGCAACCCTGGTTCGGCCGGCAAGAAGCTGTCGCTGTCGGCTGGTGTCACGGCGTCGAACGGCGTGGCGACCCTCGCGGTTGCCGCCGCGGTCGAAGCGCCCGCTGCCGGCACTGCCAGCGGCCCGGCGGTGCCGAGCTACCTGAACTTCAACAAGGTCGCCGAGTTCGCGCTGCCCGCCCCGGTTGTCGCCAACACGACCTCGGCGCAGGCCTTCGGCGCCTGGCTGGCGGTCGATCTCGCGGTCTCGAAGGCGCAGGCGGACAGCAAGACGCTGACCTGGGCCGACGAACGCAATGGCGTCGACACCACGGTGCTGGCGCAGGCGAGCAGCGGTTTCCTCGGCTCGACCACCGCCTTCGGCGGCGGCCAGGCCTCGCTGGCCGCGATCGGCGGCGTCGAGCTGAAGGGCTTCGAAGGCCTCGGCAAGGGTACGAAGAAAATCAAGTAAGTCCGGAAGGCCGGGACCGCGGGTCCCGGCCACCTTACATTAACCAGATGAGTCATCGTCCGTGAACAGCAAAAAAACCAGCGCGTGGTCCGGTTACCCCGCCAGCGCACTCGATTTCTCGCCGCCGCTGCTGCGCCTGCAAGGCAAGGCGCCGAATCCGCTTGGCCGCAAGGTGCTGTGGGCCTTGCTGCTGCTGTTGGCCGGGATGGCGGTGTGGTCGATCGTCGGCCGCCTCGACATCGTCGCGGTCGCGGAGGGCAAGCTCGTGCCGCAGAGCTATGTGAAGATCGTCCAGCCCGCCGAGTCGGGCATCGTCAAGGAGATCCTGGTGCGCGAAGGCGACAGCGTGCGCGCCGGGCAGGTGTTGATGCGCATGGATACGCTGCTGACCGACGCCGACGCCAACTCCGTGCAGTCCGACCTGCAGGGCAAGCGCCTGGCGCTGCGCCGTATCGATGCCGAGCTGGCCGATGCGCCTTTCCACAGCCAGGCGGGCGATTCGGCCCACCTCGCCGCCGCCGCGCAGGCGCAGTACCGGGCCGACCGCGCCGCTTTCGAGGCGGCACTGGCCGAGGAGCGCAGCCGCCTGGCCAAGGCGCGCCAGGACCTGGCAGCCGCCCTCGAGGTCGAGCACAAGTTCAGCGCCATCCTCCCGCATTACCGCGAACAGGAAAAAGCCTTCGAAAAGCTCGGCCGCGACGGTTTCGCGAACGGCGTGCTGGTCAGCGACAAGCGGCGCGAACGCATCGAAAAGGAGCAGGAGCTCGCGACCCAGTCGCACATGATCGAATCGGCACGGGCCGGCGTGCGGCAATCGGAGATGAAGCTGGTCCAGATCGACTCCGACTACCGGCGCCAGCTGCACGTCGAGCGCGGCGAGGCCCAGCGCGCCGTCGACCAGCTGTCGCAGGAGCTGGCCAAGCAGACCCACCGCAAGGAACTGATGGAACTGAAGGCGACCCAGGACAGCGTGGTCAAGGACCTGGCGACCCATTCGATCGGCACCGTCGTGCAGCCCGGCACCGTGCTGCTGACCCTGGTGCCGCGTAACGAAAGCCTGCGCGCCGAAGTCTGGCTGTCGAACGACGACATCGGTTTCGTGAAGGAAGGGCAGACCGTCAGGATGAAGTTCGCCGCCTTCCCGTTCCAGAAGTACGGCATGGTGCAGGGGCGGGTGGAGCACATCGGCGCCGATGCGGTCGACGCCGCGCAGGAGGGCGCGCCGGCCGCCGCGCCCGGCGCCACGCCGCGTTCGACCTACAAGGCGCTGGTCGCGCTCGACGCCTCGGCGCTCGAAGCCGACGGCACGCGCTTCCCGCTCAGCGCCGGCATGCAGGCGAACGCCGAAATCCTGCTCGGCACCCGCACCGTGATCGAATACCTGCTGTCGCCGATGCAGAAGGCCTGGCACGAAGCGGCCCGCGAGCGTTGAGGACAAGCGCCGGGCGGCGCGGCAAAACGAAAAGGGCGCGTGGAGCAAAACTCCACGCGCCCTTTGTCCTGATCGAGCGTTCGCTTACTGCTTGAGTACGCGGCGCAGCGTCGTCGACAGGTCTTCGGCCGAGAACTTCGCCACATAGGCATCGGCGCCGATGTTCTTGACGTGTTCCTCGTTGGTCGTACCCGACAGCGAGGAGTGGATCACCACCGGCAAATTCGCCAGGCGCGCGTTCTTCTTGATGTTGCGGGTCAGCGTAAAACCATCCATCTCCGGCATCTCGAGGTCGGTCAGCACCAGGGCCACGCGGTCGTAGACGCTCTTGCCTTCGGTTTCGGCCGCGTTCGCGATCGTGTTCAGCTGGTCCCAGCACTCCTTGCCGCTCTTGGTCATGATGAAGGGCAGGCCCATCGCGTCCAGGCCCTGTTCGATCAGGGCGCGTGCGACGACCGAATCGTCGGCCGCCAGGACGACGGAGCCCGGCTTGATCTGGATTTTCGCGCCGACCGACTGCTGGCTGATCTCGGGACCCGAATCCGGATTCATGTTGCGCAGGATGGTCTCGACGTCGAGCACCTGGGCCAGGCGGCCCGGCTCGCCGTTCTCGCCTTCGAGGCGTGCAATGCTGGTGACCATGCCGCTGCCGGCGCTCTTTTCGGCCGACATCACCTGGCTCCAGTCCAGGCGCACGATTTCTTCGACGCTCTCGACCGCGAAGGCCTGGGTGGTGCGCGCGAACTCGGTCACCAGCATGATGTTCAGGCCGGTCTTGGGCTTGACGCCGGCGATCGCCGGCAGGTCCAGCACCTGGATGATCTGGCCGCGCAGGTTGACAACGCCAAGCACGTGGGCCGGCGAGCCGGCCACGGCCGTAATCTGCGGCATCGCCACGATTTCGCGGATCTTGAACACGTTGATGCCGAACAGCTCGCTGCGCTCGCCGTTCTCATCCCCGCCGAGGCGGAAGAGCAGGAGCTCGAATTTGTTGGTGCCCGTCAGATTGCTGCGCTCGTCGACTTCCTGCTGAACCGATTTCATATTTCATCCCGAATAGTGGTGGTGCCATCAGGAAAGTATTCTAGCCGTGAAATTGCCGAAAAGCGCAGAACAAGCCTCAGACCGGCATCGGTTTGTTGCTGTTCAGATCCAAAAAACCACGAATCAGACGATACGCCTTCCACAACCACGCCAAGGCCCAGACCAGCCAGGCGACGGGGATGCCGATGATCGTTGCAAACAAGACAAAGCCGACGCCCATCCAGATCACGTAGAACCAGAACGAGCGGATCATCCAGCTGTGGTGGCTGTAGACGATGGTGCCGTTCGTGTCCGGGCGCTTGATATAGTTGACGATCAGCGGCAGGAAGGACAGCATGCCCAGCGAAAAGAAGAAGGTGCAGGCGTGGACCAGGTAGAGGATGCGCGCCATCTGCTTGGCGTCCTCGGTACCGCTGTCCATAACGAGTTGTTGCGACATGAATGGCTCCCTTGTGTGCTACCGGCGGGACGACCCCGCTTGCGGGCCATTGTAGCAGCCATTAGTGGCATTTTCGTTAACGTTGCAAGCCTACAGCTTCGACTGGACCCAGGCCACGATATTGCCGGCGTCCATGGCTCCTGGCTGGCGCGCCACCTCGCGGCCGCCGCGGAACAGGGCGAGGGTAGGAATGCTGCGGATGCCGAACTGCGCCGACAGGTCCTGGGCGCGCTCGGTATCGACTTTCAGCAGGCGCACGCGCGGCTCGAGCCGCGTTGCCGCCTGGGCATAGGCCGGGGCCATCATCTTGCAGGGGCCGCACCATTCGGCCCAGAAATCGACCAGCACGGGGATATCGTTGCGGCCGATGTGTTTATTGAAGCGTTCGGACGTGACGTCGAGCGGGCGCCCGGCAAACAGGGGCGCGCTGCACTTGCCGCAGACGGGATTGTCGGCCAGCCGCGCCGGGGCCAGGCGGTTGACGGCGTCGCAGGCAGGGCAGACGATGTGGATGGCATCTGACACGGGGTACTCCTTGAAAAGAACGCGTTGGCGCTATTGTAAGACGGACCGGAGGCGGGCGGCGTCCCGTGCCTGACCGCCGCCCTGGCTCAACCATGCGCCCCGGCAAGCAAGGGCGGCGTACAATCGGCGTAACATTATTGCAAGAGCCTCGATGATGAATCAGAGCGATGCCGCGCCCCTCATCGGTTGCGCCGGCTGGAACATCCCGAAGGAAGCCGCCGCCGCCTTTCCGCCGGCCGGCAGCCACCTCGAACGCTACGCCGCCGTATTCCCGGTGGTGGAAATCAACTCGTCCTTCTACAAGCCGCACCAGCCCAAGACCTATGCGCGCTGGGCCGAGAGCGTGCCGCCGGATTTCCGCTTTGCGGTCAAGGTGCCGCGCGCCATCACGCACGATGCGGCCATGCGCGACATCGACGGGCTGCTGGCGCGCTTTGCCGGCGAGGTGAAGGAGCTGAAGGACAAGCTCGGCTGCCTGCTGGTGCAGACGCCGCCCAAACTCGGTTTCCACGACGAGACCGCGCGCGCGTTCTTCCAGAAACTGCAGGACAGCTTCGGCTGCATGGTCGCCTGTGAGGGGCGGCATCCGAGCTGGTTCAGCGACATCGCCACCGAGGTGCTGCGCGAACGGCAGGTGACGCGCGTGATCGCCGATCCGGCCGCCGGCCAGCCGGGGCCGCACGTGCCGACGACGAACGACATCTACGTGCGCCTGCACGGGGCGCCGCGCATCTATTATTCCTCGTATTCGCAGGACTACCTGGATGCCCTGGTGCGCGACCTGGAGGTGCACCGCGCCGCCGGGCGCCAGGTGTGGTGCATCTTCGATAACACGGCCGCCGGCGAGGCGGTGCCGAACGCGCTGGACGTGCTGCGTGCCACCGGCGGCGGCTGACGGCGCAGTGAATCTTCCATGGTCCAGGCGAGCTTCCGCTTTGTCGGGGAACTGAACGACTTCCTGCCGCGCGAGCGCAGGGACCGCGCCTTTGCCACGCCCTGCGCGCGGGCCGCGACGACCAAGCACATGGTCGAGGCGCTGGGCGTGCCGCATACCGAAGTCGGGCGCATCCTCGTGAATGGCGAGGCGAGCCGCTTCGACCGGCTGCTGGAAGACGGCGACGATGTCCTCGTCTGTCCGCTTCGGGATAGTGCGGCGGCCGGCATCCGCTTCGTCGCCGACGCCCACCTCGGCGGCCTGGCGCGCCTCTTGCGCATGGCCGGTTTCGATACGCTCTACGAGAACGGGTACCAGGACGAGGAAATCGCGGCGATTGCCGGACGCGAGGCGCGCACCGTGCTCACGCGCGACCGCGAACTCCTGAAACGGCGCGAGGTCGAACACGGCTGCTACCTGCACACGATCCGGCCCGAGGCGCAATTGCGGGAACTGTTCGAGCGACTTGGACTGGCTGCGCTGGCCCGGCCGTTCACCCTATGCCTGCACTGCAACCTGCCGCTGCGGCCGGTTGCCAGGGAGGAGGTGCTGGAGCGCCTGCCGGAATCCGTGCGCGAGCAGCACACCGAGTTCACCACTTGCGACGCTTGTGGTCGCGTATTCTGGAAAGGCTCGCACCACAAGCGCATGCTGGCGATGCTCGACGCAGCGAACGCGCTAGAATCGTCAGGGTCTCCCACCAAGAGCGAATTTTCAGACAAGCGCCCGTGACCGCCTCCTTGCCCCCACTGCCGTTTCCGATCCGTGCCGAGTGCCCGCCCGGCGCCTGCGTCTGCGAGCGCGAGCGCCTGCTGGCCGAGCCGGGTGCCGACATCCGGCCGCTGGCGCTCGACCGCAAGCAGGAAATGAAACTGATCGAGCGCATCGAGCGCATCGACAGCTATGCCGACCTGCAGCACGTGCAGGAACTCATCCGCCGGAACATCGGTGCCGAGCTGCGCATCGCGCCGGGGCCGAACGAGGTGCGCACGATGCGCGGCATCATCATCGTGCTCGAGGAAAAGCCGGGGCTGTGCAAGAAGGTGCGGCAATCGGTACCGGCGGCAGTCCGCAAGCGCCTGCAGGAAAAGCCCGAGATCGCCTGGGCCATCCTGGACGCGGGCAACCTGTTCGGTTCGGACTAGCCGGGTCGAACTAGCGCCTCTTGCGCCGCACCAGCATCGCCAGCAGTGCCCCTGCAAACAGCCATGTGCTGGCCGGTTCGGGCACATCGGCCGGCTGCTGCTCATCGAGCGGCGGGTTCGACGGCGTAGCCGGCTGGCTCGGGTCGGGCCGCGGGACGAAGGGGTCGATGTCGGTAACGGGCGGCGGCATCCCGGGCGCGGAATCACCCGGCTCGGGGAGCACCGTGATGGCGCGCGACAGGGGCGGCGGCGTGTTCGAAGCGAGCAGCCGATCTCCTGGCGTGGCACGCGCCAGCGGCGGAATGCTCGCGCTGCCGAGCCAGCCCGTCTGCGGCGATGGCAGACCTGGCGCAGGCTCGTTGCCGAAGGGCCTGCGGCCAGGCCTTGGATCGTCGGTCGGGGGCGAGTTGGCTGGCCACACCAGTTTGAAGGGCTGGCCCGTCAGCTCCGGCGGATCCACATCCGGCTCGGGTGCGTTGACAAGGGTGAGCTCGCCCTCGGTGGCGTCCACCGGCTCATCGAGCTCGTCGGGGTTGGGCGCGTGCGGCTCGACCGGAAAACGCGGCACATCCGAGATACGGTTCGCGCAACGCGCGCGCATCTCGTTGCGGCCATCGGTAAGCAGGGTTTCGCCTACTTGCAGCATGACCTTCCTGCTGGTCCAGTAAATCCGGTCGCCCTTGCGATAGGAGACGTACACCGCCCGTGGCGCGGACACCGTCACGGCACGGGCGCGGGCCACCTCGAAGCCGGCGTAGTGGGCTGCGACCACCTTGTCGGTGCGCAGGATGCGTTCCAGCTCGGCCCGGTCAGCCGCGCCGCCCGGCACGACCGAGTAGCGGTAGACGCGGCGCGCCATCGGCAGGGGATCGGAGACCGGGACCGTCATTGGCTGGAGGGCCGCCATACCGGACTCCAGCGTCAAGGGCGCGTAGGGCGCCTGCGCCGGCAGCATCCCGTACGCTACCGCGCAGGCAGCTATTCCCGCGGACGTGGCCGCCAGCGCGCGACGCCGGAAGTGCACACGCTGCTCGATACGACGGGAAAACGGATACGAACGGTCCATGCGCAGCCTCGGGTAGGAGATGTCCTACAGAGTACGGCATCGTGGCAGGCTTATCTACGGCTGGTCGGTAAACTCATCAGTTTTTTACTGACGAGCGCATATGTCGTGGGGGAAATACGACGGAATGTCGAGAAAAATTGGCTACTGGAAATAGTAGGTCGAGCGGGGAAACTTTACCTTACCGGCAAGGATGCATAATTTGCCGGCCGCTGTGCCGCCTCAGATCTTGACCACGTATTTCAGCACGAAGCCGACCAGCAGCGAGGCCGCCATCGCCAGCGACAGGGCGCCGTGCAGGACGTCGGAACCGATCGACACTTCACGCGTCATTTCTTCCTTGCTCATCTTGCCGGCCCGGCTCAATACGACCGGGCGCAGCAGGCCCTGGATGCCGAGCAGGAGCAGGCCGACGCCGATGAAAGTCTCGCCGATCAGGTTCTGCCGCATCCCGCTCCAGAGCCCCATGCTGCCCAGGCCGCATCCGAACAGGAACCAGAAAATGCGGGAGGCCGTGTAACGCGAAAATTTGGAAGTCGTCATCGGGAGCCTGCTGTCAAAACCGCATTATAAGGGTGCATTCATTGCGGGGCGGCGGCGCGGACCCGCGGCCTGAACATGACCAGCGCCAGCGAGGCCACGACCAGCACGATGCCGGCCCATTGCCAGGGCGTGACCGCTTCGCCGAGGCCGAGCATGCCGGCCGCGATGCCGACCGGCGGCACCGCCAGCGAGAAGGGCGCGACCCGGTTGGCTGGGTGGCGCTTCAGCAGGCCCGTCCACATCGCATAGCCGAGGATGGTGGCGAACCAGCCGAGGTAGGCCATCGAGGCCCAGGCGGTGCCCGACACGGCGCGCCAGTTCCAGCTGGTCGACGGCGGGTCGAAGGCGAGCGAGAGCAGGACGAAGGGCAGGATCGGCACCATCGAGCTCCAGACCATGAAGGGCAGCACGTCGAATTGCGGTGTGCTGCGCTGGGCGATACGCACGACGATGTTCGAGGCTGCCCACATCGCGGCCGAGAGGATGCTCAGGATGAAACCGGTCAAGGTGACCGCCGAGCCGCGCCCGAACGCGTCGACGCACAGGCAGCCAAGACCGACTGCGGCGATGCCCATCGCCGCCTGCAGGCGCCCGCTGACGGGCTCTTTCAATACGACCCACGCAAACAGGGCGGTAAAAAACACCTGCATCTGCAGCATCACCGGCGCCAGCGAGGCCGACATGCCGGCGCGCAGCGCCAGGAACAGCAGGCCGAACTGGCCAACGCCCTGGAACAGGCCGTACAGCACCACCCAGCGCGGCGCCAGTTTGGGCGGACGCACGAACAGCAGCAGCGGCAGCAGCGCGAAGAAGTAGCGCCCGGCGCCGAGCTGGAAGGGCGTGACTTCGCGCAGGCCGAGCTTCATGGCCACGAAGTTGGTGCCCCAGACCAGCACGACGCACAGGGCGGCGGCGTAATCGCGGCCCTCGAGCGCCCCGGCATCACGCATCGATGCGGCTCATCAGTGCGCCTGTCCGCCGCCGAGGTAGGCCGCCACCACCTTCGGGTCGTTTTTCAGGCTCTCGGCCGGGCCGTGCACCGAGATGCGCCCGTTCTCCAGCACATAGCCGTAATCGGCCACGTTCAGCGCGGCCGCGGCGAACTGCTCGACCAGCAGCATCGTCACGCCTTCGCTTTTCAGGCGCGTGATGATGCGGAACACCTCCTCGACCAGGATCGGCGCCAGGCCCATCGACGGTTCGTCGAGCAGCACCACGTCCGGGTTGAGCATGACGGCGCGCGCCATCGCCAGCATCTGCTGCTCGCCCCCCGACAGCGTGCCCGCCAGCTGGTTCCGCCTTTCCTTCAGACGCGGGAACAGCTCCATCGCTTTTTCCAGGTCGCGCTGCACGTCGCCTTTCGGACGGGCCCGCGTGAAGCGCGGGAAGGCGCCCAGCAGCAGGTTGTCGGTGACGCTCATGGTGGCGAACACGCGCCGGCCTTCCGGCGAATGGGCCAGGCCGGCACGCGCGATGCGGTGCGAGTCCAGGCCCGTGATGTCCTTCCCGCCGAGGGTGATGCTGCCGGCCTTCGGCTTGATCATGCCCGAGATGGCGCGCATGGTCGTCGTCTTGCCGGCGCCGTTCGAACCGATCAGCGTGACCAGTTTGCCCTGCGGGACTTCCAGCGAAATGCCGTGCAGGACCTGCACCTTGCCGTAGGCCGCTTCCAGGTTTTGAATCGATAACATGATCGGTCTCCTTATACCGCGGCCGCGGCCGGTGGGGTGGCTTCGCTGGCGCCGCCGAGATAGGCCTCGATGACTTTCGGATCGGCCTGCACGCGTGCCGGGATCCCCTCGGCGATCTTCTGGCCGAAGTCGAGCACGGTGACCGTGTCCGAGATCGACATCACGACGTCCATGTGGTGCTCGATCAGGATGATGGTGATGCCGTGGTCGCGGATCTTGCGGATGATCGCCATCAGCTCGCGGATGTCCGGCGCCGTCAGGCCCGCCGCCGGTTCGTCCAGCAGCAGCAGGTGCGGGTTCAGGCCCAGCGCGCGGCCGATCTCCAGCAGGCGCTGCTTGCCGTAGGGGAGGTTGCGCGCCTCCTCGTCGGCCAGGTCCGAGAGACCGACGAAGTCGAGGATCGCCGCGGCGCGCTTCCTTGCCGCCGCTTCCTCGCGGCGCATGCGCGGCGTGGTCACCATCGCGTCGAAGACGGTCGAACGGAAGGTGTGATGCAGGCCGACCAGCACGTTCTCGGTGGCCGTCATCTCGCCGAACAGCTGCACGTTCTGGAAGGTGCGCGCCACGCCGCCGAGCGCGATCTGCGACGGCGTGCGGCCCGTGATCGGCTGGCCGGCAAACACGACGCCGCCCGCGGTCGGCTTGTAGATGCCGGTCAGGACGTTCATCATCGTGCTCTTGCCGGAACCGTTCGGGCCGATCAGGCCGTGCACCGTGCCGCGCGCGACGTTCAGGTCGACCTGGTTCAGGGCTTTCAGGCCGCCGAACTGCATCAGGATTTTTTCGGCGCGCAGCAGGTCGCCGCCCGCCTCGACTTTCGCCACGCCCTCGAAGGCATCGGCCGTCGCGTCGAGCCCGACCGACTTCGTATGCGCAACGCGGCGTCCGAGCAGCTGGCGGAAGAAGCCGACGATACCGTCCTGCAGGTAGTAGACCACGAACAGCGTCATCAGGCCGAAGATGGTCAGGCGCCAGTCGGTCATGTTCTGGATCCGGTACGACCAGAACGCCAGGCCGATCGTGGCGACCAGAGGAACGAGCACCTTGCGCGGGGTGGCCCGTTTCTTTGCCAGCGCCACTGCGGAGCCGATCACGCCCAGCACGGCGGCCGCCACCGCGATCTGGCGGAACAGGGCGATGTCGGACAAGAGGCTGGGCAGCATGACGACGATGATGGCGCCGAGGATGGCGCCGACCCGGGTCTTGCGTCCACCCATGATCACGGCCAGCAGGAACAGGATCGTCAGCTCGAAGTTATAGGTATTCGGCGAGATGTACTGCTCCGAATACGCGTACAGGCTGCCGGCCAGGCCGGCGAAACCGGCGCTGATCACGAAAGCGTAGACCTTGTAGCGGTACACCGAGACGCCCATGCAGTCCGAGGCGATCGGGCTGTCGCGCAGCGCCTCAAAGGCGCGCCCGATGTTCGATTTCAGCAGGCGGTGCACGACCACCAGCGACAGCACCATGAACACGGCGACCATGTAGAAATACTGGGTCTCGCTCAGGTCCGCGCCGAGCACTTTCGGCTTCGGGACCATGATGCCGAGCGGGCCTTCGGTGAGGAAGGTCATCTCGTTGATCATGATCTGGACGATGGTGCCGAAGGCCAGCGTGACCATCGCCAGGTACGGGCCGGTGACGCGCAGCGCCGGCAATGCGAGCACCGCGCCGAACAGGGCCGAGATGCCGATACTGGCGGGGATCGCCAGGAACCAGGGCGCGCCCAGCTTCATCACCAGTACGCCCGTGACATAGGACCCGACGCCGAACAGGCCGGCGTGTCCGAGCGAGACCTGGCCGGTGTAGCCGACCACGATGTCCAGGCCGAACAGCAGGATCGCGTAGATCAGGATGGTTTCGGCCAGGTGGATGTAATACGGATTGGTGAACACGTGCGGGAACACGGCCAGCACGATCAATCCGAGCACGCTGGCGATGAGGAGGGGTTTCGATTTAGTCATGTCAGACCTTCTTGATCGCGGCCTTGCCGAACAGGCCGGACGGTTTCACCGCCAGCACCAGCAGCAGCAGGATCAGTCCCGGCACTTCCTTGTAGCCGGTCGAAATGTAATAGCCGGTCGCGGTTTCCGCGATGCCGAGGATCAGGCCGCCGACAATCGCGCCCATGCCCGAGGTCAGGCCGCCGATGATGGCCACCGCAAAGGCCTTCAGGCCGAGCGAGGCGCCCATGGTGGCGCTGGTCAGCGTCAGGGGTGCGATCAGGGCGCCCGCAAAGGCGGCCGTGGCCGAGGACAGCGCATACGAGAAGGTGATCACGCGGCCCGTGTTAATGCCCATCAGGCCGGCCGCGTCGCGGTCGTTCGAGGTGGCGACGACGGCCTTGCCGTAGATCGATTTGCGGTTGAAGAGCTCGACCGCGAGCATGATCGCCAGGGCGCCGATGATCACGGCCACCTGCATCGGCTGCACGTTCGCGCCCATGAACTGGAATGGGGTGGAAGAGAGCGGCGAGGGGAAGGGCAGCACGTCCTTGCCCCAGATGTTCTCGGCGACGTTCTTGAAAATGATGGCGAGCGCGATGGTCGACATGATCCAGCCGAATTCGGACTTGATGCGGATTGCCGGCCGCACGCCGATCCATTCGACGAACATGCCCTGCAGAGCGCCGAAGGCGATGACCAGCGGGATCATCAGCCAGTAGCTCATGTAGGGGCCGCCGTGGATGCCGCCGACCAGGGACAGGCCGACCAGGGCGCCGAGCATCAGCGCCTCGCCCTGGCCGAAATTGAGGGTGCCGGAAGTGGCGAACGTAAGTTGATAGCCGAATGCGACGACGGCATAGATCATGCCGAGCGCGATTCCGCTGAAGACCAGCTGCAAAAGGATATCCATGATTCTCACCCGAAGAAGGCGCCCGGGAATTGCACCCCCGCGCCTCCGGTCAACAAGAAAATGGCCAGTCAGGACTGTCCTGGCTGGCCACGATCGGCAGTTACTGCAGCTGCCTTACTTGGCCTGCACCACGCGGCCGCCGCGCACTTCGCCAAACACGGTGTTGTTGAAGTTGATGGCTTCGTGGTCGGTCTTGCTGTACGGCTTGTCGTAGGTGGTGACGACGCCATCGACCTTGGTGTTCAGGTTCTCGAGCGCCGCGACGATCTTCGGTCCTTCGGTCGAATTGGCCTGCTTGATGGCCGCGGCCAGCAGGTAGATCGAGTCGTAGCCCTGGGCTGCCGACACGGCCGACGGCATGCGGCCGCCCGGCGGGTTGTAGGCTTTGACGTAGGCGTCGATGAAGGCCTTGCGCTTCGGCGTGCTCGGATCCTGGATGAAGGTTTGCGGCATGCGCGTGCCTTCGCCGTTCTTGCCGGCGTTGTCGACGAAGTTGGCCATCGAGAGCGTCCAGCTGCCGATCATCGGCACTTTCCAGCCCAGCTTTTCCATGCCGTTGGCGATCTGCGCCAGTTCCGGGCCGATGCCGTAGGTCAGCACGGCTTCGGCGCCGGCCTGCTTGGCCTTCAGCAGCTGCGAGGTCATGTCGACGTCCTGCAGGTTGTATTTTTCGACGGCGACCGGCTTGATGCCTTTCTTCTCCAGCGCCTTTTCCAGGTCGGCGCGGCCGAGCTGGCCGTAGTTGGTCGAATCGGCCAGGATGGCGACCTTCTTGAAGCCGCGGCGGCCGATGGCCTCGTCGACGATCATCTGCGACTGGATGGCGTCGCTGGCCGAATTACGGAAGACGAAATTCATCGGCTGGGTGGCGAACTGCTGGGTAACGACGGAGCCGGTGGCGACGTTGTTCATCACCGGGATCTGCGCCTGCTGGTAGAAGCGCTGCGAGGCCAGGGCCACGCCGGTGTTGATGTAGCCGACGGTGGCGACGACGTGCTCCTTGTTGATCAGCTCCTGGGCGATCTGCACGCCGCGTTCGTTCTTCGCTTCGTCGTCGCGCTCGACGACTTCGAGCTTGCGGCCGAGGACGCCGCCGGCGGCATTGATCTCGTTGACGGCCAGCTTGACGCCGTCACGCATCGAGACGCCCATCGGCGCCGAGCCGCCCGTGAAGGGACCGGACACGCCGATCTTGATCGGCTCCGCGGCCATGCCAGACATCGAAAAACCCAGTGCTACCCCTGCAACCAATGCTTTCAGCTTGAAATTCATTGCCGTCTCCGTAGTGTGTTTTTGGTCATGCCGTACGTTGTACCGCGGGGGAAAATACCCATGTGCGATGCCATCGACCGACCCATTGTAGGTTAGCAATTGGCCAACAGCAATCGATTGCTATGATGCATCGCACCATGCAACACAGATAAATCAGCGTAAGAAAACGGTAAGGAAAAGAGCGTATGGACGCACAAAATAAAAGAGGCCGCACATGCCGTGCGGCCTCCCTGTTCTGGTGCATTTTTGCGGCAGCGCGATGGATCGCGCGGCCGGCGCTGCCGATTATCGGTGGCGATATCCACCGTGATGACGGTAACCGCCCCAACTGCGCCCGAAACTGAAGCCCAGCCCGATCGAGACCGGCGGGTACCAGAACGGATCCTGCACGTAGACCGGCGGGGCGACGTAGACCGGCGGCGCCACGTAAACCGGCTGACCCGCGTAGACCGGGGCCGGGTTGACGACGACGTTCGAGCTGGTCACCACACCGGCGTCGCCCGCACGGGCACCGGTACCCATCGGCACCGGCGTCACTGACACGGTTTGCCAGCCGTCCGGATCGTTGGACTGGGCATAGGCACGGGTGCCGTAGTTGGCCGGGCCCGGACCCGGCACGGCGCAGCCGGCCAGGGCAGCCAGCGAAGCAAATACAACAATAAGTTTTTTCATGGCGGTCCTCCTGATGTCGCCATGATAGTTTTTTCGTGTCCATTTTGGCGCGGAATTACAGCTTGTTACACCTGGGGTTGGACTGATACATGCGCCGTACGGGTGCCGGCACAGTGACCAATCTAAAGGGGGAGAGGCGGGAGACTCAAGGGACGCACGGCAGGGGATTTGCGCTGGCGCAGAAATGGATGAGAATTGGCCCGGAGAGACCTAGGGTGGGCGGGTCCCCCGCCCACGCGGACGCTTGCTAGCCCAGCACCGCCAGCACCCCGTCGAGTCCGCTGAAGTTGAGCGCCACGTCCGCCTGCGCCCGTACCACCGGTTTCGCGCGAAACGCCACCGACAGCCCGCTGACGCCCATCATCTTGAGGTCGTTGGCGCCATCGCCCATCACGATCGCGCGCGAGGTGGGCACGCCCAGCTCGGCGCACACGCGCTGCACGGTCCGCATCTTTTCCTCGGCATCGACGATGCCGCCAACGACGCGCCCCGTGAGCCGGCCGTTCTCGATCTCGAGCACATTCGCATGCGTGTAGTCCAGTCCCAGGCGCGGCTTCAGGCGGTCGGTGAAGAAGGTGAAGCCCCCCGACACCAGCAAGGTTTTGAGGCCGGCTGCCTGCACCGCGGCCAGCATGCTTTCGGCGCCCATCGACAGCCGCAGGCGTTCCTCGTACACGCGCTCCAGGGCCGTCGCTTCCAGCCCTTCAAGCAGCGCCACGCGCCGCGTCAGGCTGGCCGCGAAATCGAGCTCGCCGCGCATCGCCGCTTCCGTAATTTCCGAGACCTGGGCTTTCAGACCCTGCATGTCCGCGATCTCGTCGATGCACTCGATCGTGATCAGGGTCGAGTCCATGTCCATCGCCACCAGCGCGAAGTCGGACAGCGAACGGCCCGCCTCGATGAAGGTCGCATCGACCTGCGCAGCCAGGGCCGCCGCGTGCACCGCCTCCACCACCTCGGGCGAAGAGGCGACATCTTCGCAACGCAGCGCGTGCGCCGACAATGCGCTTGCACACGCCGGACGCGCCAGCGCGGCGATGGAGTTCAATACGTCCTGCGCGGCCTGCGGCCCCTGTAACACGAGATTCATATACGTCATGCCAGTAGTTGTTTGATCGTTTGCTTCACCTGCAGCACCCGCGCAGCCAGGTCCGGCATGGCGGCGGTGATGCGCAGCTTGTCCTGGCCGGCCAGTTTGATGTGGCGGTTCTTCTGGATCAGCGTGATGATCTTGATCGGATCGATCGGCGGCTTTTCCATGAATTGAAGACTTGCCGCCTCGCTGTGGGCGTCGATCTTGACGATGCCGACCGTTTTCGCTGCGACGCGCAGGCGGTGGGTCTCGATCAGGGCCTTGACCTGTTCCGGCAGCTTGCCGAAGCGGTCGATCAGTTCTTCCTGCATGTCGTCGATCTTGCCCTGGCTTTCGCAATTGGCCAGGCGTTTGTAGATCGACAGGCGCTCGTGCACGTCGCCGCAGAAGTCGGCCGGCAGCAGGGCCGGCACGTGCAGGTTGATTTCGGTGGTGGTCGACAGCGGCGCGGCCAGGTCCGGCTCCTTGCCGGCTTTCAGGGCACGCACGGCCTCGTTCAGCATGTCGGAATAGAGCTGGAACCCGATCTCGAGCATCTCGCCCGACTGGTTCTCCCCCAGCACTTCGCCGGCGCCGCGGATCTCGAGGTCGTGCATCGCGAGATAGAAGCCGCTGCCCAGTTCTTCCATCGCCTGGATCGCGTCCAGCCGGCGCTGCGCCTGCTTGGTCAGGTTCTGCACGTCATTCACCAGCAAATAGGCATAGGCCTGGTGGTGCGAACGGCCGACACGGCCGCGCAGCTGGTGCAGCTGGGCCAGGCCGAATTTGTCGGCGCGGTGCATGATGATCGTGTTCGCCGTCGGCACGTCGATGCCGGTCTCGATGATGGTCGTGCACAGCAAGATATTGAAACGCTGGGCCACGAAGTCGCGCATCACCTTTTCCAGGTCGCGCTCGTGCATCTGTCCGTGGGCCACGCCGATGCGCGCTTCCGGCAGCAGCTCGCGCAGCATCGAATACCGGTTTTCGATCGTCTCGACTTCGTTGTGCAGGAAGTAGATCTGGCCCCCGCGTTTCAGTTCGCGCAAACAGGCTTCGCGGATGATGGAGCCGTCTTCGCTGCGCACGAAAGTCTTGATCGCCAGGCGCTTCTGCGGCGCGGTGGCGATGATGGAAAAGTCGCGCAGGCCCTCCAGAGCCATGCCCAGCGTCCGCGGGATCGGCGTCGCGGTCAGCGTCAGCACGTCGACTTCCGCGCGCAGGGCTTTCAGCGCTTCCTTCTGGCGCACGCCGAAGCGGTGTTCCTCGTCGATGATGACCAGCCCCAGGCGCGTAAACTTCACGTCCGGCGATAGCAGTTTATGGGTGCCGATCACGATGTCGAGCGTGCCGTCGGCCATGCCCTTGATCGCGTTGTTGATCTCCTTGCCCGTGCGGAAACGCGACAGCTCGGCGATTTTTACCGGCCAGTCGGCGAAGCGGTCGGCGAAGGTTTGCGCATGCTGTTCGGCCAGCAGCGTGGTCGGCGCCAGGATCGCCACCTGCTTGCCGCCCATGACGGCAATAAAAGCGGCGCGCAGCGCGACTTCGGTCTTGCCGAAGCCGACGTCGCCGCAGACCAGGCGGTCCATCGGCCGGCCCGAGGTCATGTCCTTGATGACGTTGGAAATGGCTTCGGCCTGGTCCGGCGTTTCGTCGAAGCCGAAGCTCTGGGCGAAGTTCTCGTAGTCGGTCGCCGAATACTCGAACGAGTGGCCGGTACGGGCAGCGCGGCGCGCATACAGGTTCAATAGTTCGGCCGCGGTGTCGCGCACCTGCTCGGCCGCTTTTCTCTTGGCCTTGTCCCACTGGCCCGAGCCGAGCGAGTGCAGCGGCGCGTCTTCCGGCGAGGTGCCCGAATAGCGCGAGATCACATGCAGCTGCGACACCGGTACATACAGCTTGGTGTCCTTCGCGTATTCCAGGTGCAGGAACTCGGTCTCGCCTTCGCCCAGGTCCATCGAGATCAGGCCCATGTAGCGGCCGATGCCGTGGTTGATGTGCACGACCGGGTCGCCGATTTTGAGCTCGGACAGGTCGCGCACCATCGATTCGACCTGGCTGGTCGCTTCCTGCTTCTTCTTGCCGGCGCGCCGGCCGGAGCCCGCATACAGTTCGGTCTCGGTGATGAAGGCGATGCAGCCGCTCGATTCCTCCAACAGCTCGAAGCCCGCCTGCAGCGGCGCCACGCCGAGCGCCACCCTGGCATCGCTGGCACGCATGCCCTCGAAGCCCTCCACGGGCACGATGTCGAGGTGGTACTCGTTGAAATACTGCTGCAGCGTTTCGCGCCGGCCGTTCGACTCGGCGCAGATCATCACGCGGCAACCAGTGCGTGCGATAAAGGCGCGCAGGGGAGCCAGCGGGTCGTCCAGGCGGCGGTTGACGGCGATGTCGGGAATCGGCGCCGACAGTTCCGATGCGGGCGCGTTCGGGTCGCGCGGGATGTTCCAGCGCCCGTGCGGCTTGGCGCAGGTGAAGAACTGCTCGCTGGAGAGGAACAGCTCGCGCGGCTCCAGCAGCGGACGTTCGCGGTCGCTCTTCAGGAAGCGGTAGCGCGATTCGGTGTCCGTCCAGAAGCGGGCAATGGCCGCGTCGATGTCGCCGACCAGGGCCAGCGGGCCGTCTTCCGGCAGGTAGTCGAACAGGGTCGCCGTCTCTTCGAAGAACAGCGGCAGATAGTATTCAATGCCAGCCGAGGCGATGCCGCTGCCGATGTCCTTGTACACCGGAGCCCTCGACGGGTCACCTTCGAATCTTTCGCGCCAGCGGCTGCGGAAAGCGGTACGCGCCGCCTCGTCCATCGGGAATTCGCGCCCCGGCAGCAAGCGCACTTCGCGCACCGGGTACAGCGAGCGCTGGGTGTCGGCATCGAAGGTGCGGATGGTTTCGATCTCGTCGCCGAACAGGTCGAGGCGGTAGGGCAGGGCCGACCCCATCGGGAACAGGTCGATCAGGCCGCCGCGCACCGAGTATTCTCCGGGCGACATCACCTGCGACACGTGCGAATAGCCGGCCAGGGTCAGCTGCGCCTTGAGTTTCGCTTCGTCCAGGTTCTCGCCCTGGCGGAAGAAGAAGGTGTAGGCCGCCAGGAACGAGGGCGGCGCCAGCCGCACCAGGGCAGTCGTGGCCGGCACCACCAGCACGTCGCACTGGCCGTTGCGGATCTCGTGCAGGGTCGCCAGGCGCTCGGAGACCAGGTCCTGGTGCGGCGAGAAGGCGTCGTAAGGCAGGGTTTCCCAGTCCGGCAGCAGGTGGCAGGACAATTTGCCGTCGGCGAACCAGGCAATTTCGTCGAGCAGGCGCTGGCCGTCGCTGGCATTCGCCACGACGACGGTGAGCATCTGTTTGCTGACCTTGCATTCGAGGCCGGCGACGGCGAGCGCATAGGCATCGGACGAACCCGCCAGCGCGGGCAGGACGAAACGGTTACCGGGCTTGGGGAGGTGCTTTTTGAGATCGAAAGGCATGCAGGCGTGCGGTATGAGGTCGGGCCGATGGGTCGTTCATTATAGACGAACCGATACGGCCGCGCCCCCGCGCACGCCAGCCTCTCAGCGGCGCCGTCCGGCCGCGAAGGCGACGCCGCCGAGGATGATGGCAAAGCCCGCCGCGTGGTAGAGCCGCGGCGCTTCGCCCAGCAGCGGCCAGGCGGCCAGCGTCGCGAACAGCGGGATCAGGTACACGGACAAGCTGGCCCGTGCCGGACCGGCGATCGCAACCAGGCGGTCGAAGCAGAAATAGGCGCCCAGGCTCGGCACCACCGCCAGGAAGCCGAGCGCGATGTACAGGCGCGGATCGTGGAAGTTGGCGACGTCGCCGAGCGAGGCTTCCAGCACCGCGAACGGAGCCAGTACCAGCGCGCCGCCGCCGATCAGGGCCGCCAGCTTGACGGTGCTCGGCAGCGCCGGCAAGGGCAGGCGCTTGCCGAGCACCGTGTAGAGCGCCCAGCCGCAGGCGGCCAGCACGACCCACAAATCTCCGGTGCCGAAGGCCAGGCCGCCCAGCGCGGCAATGTCGCCTTTCGAGAGCACGACCAGCACGCCGGACACGGCGAGCAGCATGCCGCCGGCCTGCCTGCGTGCGAGCGGCGCCTTCCAGACCAGGGTTTCGAGCAGCATGACGAGCGCCGGGCAAGCCGCGAAGATGATGGCGATGTTGGCGGCGCTGGTGTGGCGCGCCCCGATGTACTGGGGGCCGACGGCCATTCCCATGCCGAGGCCGGCCAGCAGCATCAGGCGCGGGAAGTTAGCCATGATCGTGGCGCGCAGCGCCCACAGGCGCGGGCCGACGCTCGGCAGGAGGATCGCAAAGGCCAGCGCCCAGCGCCCGAAGGCCAGGAACAAGGGCGGCAGCGCCGCGCTCTCGGCCCAGCGGGCGACGACGAGGTTGGCGGCGAAGAGGGCGGGGGTGACCAACATGAGCGGCAGTTCGGCACCGAGGGAATCATCCCGGTAGCCCAGACCTGCGCGTGAAACTGCTTCCGACACGACTACTCCGAATTCTGGTTGCTGCATTGCGGGCAAAACGATGCTTTTGGCGACGGATTGCGGGGCTTCATCCTGCTGGGATGGCGAACAAGAATTTTACTGCAGCGCACAAAAAATATTCTTTCGTTCACCCGGCCAAAAGCGGGCCGATGTGGATGGTCCTTCTTCGAATCGGATAAAATGCAGGAGGATTGTCCATTTATGCTCGTATAGACAGGAGGCGCTGCCGATGAAGGAAGGAATACTCGACGAGATCGACAGGAAGATCCTGCGTACGCTCAGCCGCGACGGGCGCATCAGCAACCAGAAGCTGGCCGAGACGGTGAACCTCTCGCCGACGCCTTGCTGGCACCGGGTGCGGGCGCTGGAGGAAGCGGGGCACATCAGCGGCTACGTCGCGGTGCTCGACCAGCGCGCACTCGGCGTGCCGGACACGGTGATCATCGAGGTGACGGTCGACCGTCATGACGATGAGATCCTGCAGGCTTTTTCGGACGCGCTGGCCGAGCTGCCGGAAGTGATGGAAGCGTATTTGCTGTCGGGGGAATACGACTACCTGATCAAGGTAGCCGTGTCGGGGACGGAAGGATATGAACGCTTCCTGCGCCAGAAGCTATATAAACTGCCGGGCGTGAAGCACACGCGCTCGACGTTCACCTTGCGCTGCCTGAAGCGGACGGTATCGGTGACGCCGTAGGGTGGGCGGAGTCCACGCGGTGATAGTTCGACGCAAGATCATCCGGCGAGACAACCGAGCCGGTACGTATCGCCGCGTGGGCGGAGCCCACCCTACCTGGCTTATTTCGCCTTCTTGCGCAGCGCGTCCAGTTCCATGCGCAGCGCGCCGCGGTCGCTTTTCGCCGCCGCCAGCTGCGCCTGCAAGTCCTTGACTTCAAGCGCGAGGCTGTCGCGCGCGGTGGTCGCGCCGACCAGTTCCATCTCTGCAGCCAAGCGCGCATCCGACTGGGCCGACGAGGCGGCGACGCTGCGCTCGAGCTGCCCGCGCAGGTCGGCCAGCTGGGCATCCTTGCCGTCGATCGCCAGCTGGTCCTTGGCCTTGCTGACCAGGGCGTCCATCGCGACCTGGCGCGCATTGCGCAGTTCGGCGTTCAGGCGCTCGATTTCTTCGTTGCGTTCATCGGCGATTGCCTGCGCCGCGTCGCGCGCGTCGCTGGCGCTCTCGACCTGCGCGGACAGGTCGGCGCGCTCGGCTTCGAGGCGCTCGCCGGCGGCGATCAGGTCGTCCATGTCGGCTTCGAGGCGCGCCTGCATTGCGCGCGCTCCGGCGCCGGCGTCGACGGCGTGCTGCTGCGCCCATTTCGCCAGGTCGGCGAGGAGGGCGGGCGGCAGTTCGGCCGGGGCCGGCGCGGGCGGCTGCTCGTGTTCGAGGCGCCAGGCGCGCAGGTGGCGGCCGATGGCGCTCGGCGCGGCGCCGAGGGCGTCGACGAGGGCGTCGAGGGTGACCGGCGTGCCGGCGCCCTGCAGGGCGGAAGCGGCGGAGGCGACCTCGTCGAAACTGAGGTCCTGGCTGGATGAATCGGTGGTCATGGAGCGAAAAGAAATGGAAGGTGGGCCGTATAAAGATGGGTATCATACGCGAGGGCCGGGTGCCCCGGCGTCGTAACCAGTCCTGGCAGGCCTTGCGCGCCGCCTCCGGCGCCCGAGTGTGGTGCGATTGCCTCATTGTAAGAATTTGTCATTATCATGATGTAACATGCATGGAATCCCACGGAATCTATCGCATGGACGCTCCCGCCGCACTCCTCGATGTTGCCCGTGTCCTGCTCGCCGACGGCAGCTTCCAGCCAACCGCTTGCCACGAGGCCGCATGAACTCCAGCCCCACCTACGACGACCCCGGCGTCTACCGCACGCTGCTCGAATCGACCAAGGCCATTCCCTGGAAGATCGACTGGGCCAGCATGCGCTTCACCTATATCGGGCCGCAGATCGAGACGCTGCTCGGCTGGCGCCAGGACAGCTGGCAGACCGTGAACGACTGGGCCGACCGTATCCATGAAAGCGACCGCCAGAAGACGGTCGACTTCTGCGTGGCGCAGTCGATGCAGGGCGTCGACCACGAAGCCGACTACCAGGCATTGACCCGCGACGGCGATCTGGTGTGGATCCGCGACGTGGTGCACGTCAAGCGCCATCCGGACGGCAGCGTCGACTGCCTGGTCGGCTTCATGTTCGACATCACCGAGAGAAAAGCGGCCGAGGACAAGATCCTGCAGCTGCAGAAAGAGCTCGAGACGATGTCCTACCGCGATGCGTTGACCGGCATCGCCAACCGCCGCATGTTCGACAGGATTCTCGACGTCGAGTGGAGCAAGGCACGCGCCTGCGGCGAGCCGCTGTCGCTGGTCATGCTCGACATCGATTTCTTCAAGCAGTACAACGACAGCTTCGGCCACCCGCAGGGCGACCTGTGCCTGCAGCAGGTCGCCGGCCTGCTCGACGACACGGCTTCCCGGACGCGCGACCTGTGCGCGCGCCTGGGCGGCGAGGAATTCGTCATGCTGCTGCCGGCCACCAATGCGGAGGCGGCGCATGCCATCGCGGCACGTTTCGCGCGCCTGCTTGCGCGTGCGGCCATCCCGCACCGTAATTCGCGCGTGGACGACGTGCTGACGGTGAGCGTCGGCGTGGGGACGATCGTGCCTGGCGGGCAGGATGCGCCCGAGGCCTTCATCGAGCTGGTCGACCGCCGCCTGTACCGCGCCAAGGGCGAGGGCCGCAAGCGCATCGTCGCCTCAGGCGACTGAGGATTCCGGCCCGGGCGCCGCGGCGCGGTTCGCCACCCCGAAGGGCACATGCACCATCGGGATCGTCCCGCCCGGCGTCGCGCGCAAATGGGTCAGCTGGTCGTCGAAGAAGATATGCGGGCGGAACACCTCGAGCACGCGCGCCTTGTCCATCCCGCCCAGGAAAAACGTTTCGTCGGCCGATACGCCCCAGCTCTTCAGGGTCGTCACGACGCGCTCGTGCGAGGGCGCGCTGCGCGCGGTGATGATGGCGATGCGGACGATGCGGCGGTAGCCGGCGTCCCGGCGCTGCGCGCGCTCTTCCAGGCGCTGCATCATCGCGAGTTTCTGGAACATGTTCGCCAGCGGCCCCGGACTGTGCGGGCGCTCCATGTGCAAGGTCTCGTGGGCGTGGAATCGGTCGAGGCCGTCGCGCTTGAAGACGGCTTCCGATTCGTCGTCGGCCAGCACGCCGTCGAAGTCGAAGGCCACGCGCAGTTCCAGGTCCTCCTCGCCGTCGTCGATCTGCGAAGGCAGGACCAGGCCGGCCGGGTAGTTGACGGCGATCGCGCTCCTGACGTCTTCCTCGTTCGCGCTCAGGAACAGCGAGGCGTTGAAGGCGGGCAGGTAACTATACGGCGACTTGCCGGCCATGAAGGCGGCGCGCGAGATGTCGAGCCCGTAATGGGCGATCGAGCGCATCACGCGCAGTCCCGTTTCCGGCGAATTGCGCGAGAACAGCACCACCTCGACCGGGGACTCGTCCGGGAAGCAGGCATTGATGTTCAGGAAGCGCCGGATGAAGGGAAAGGCCACGCCCTTGCCGAGGATGGCGTCGAGGTGCGCTTCCTGGTAGAGCCGGTATTCTTCGGGGCCCTTGTCGAGATAGACCTGGTGCGATTCGGAGAGGTCGAACAGGGCGCTGGAGGCGACGCCAATGACCAGCTTGTGCTCAATCGGGAACGGCATCGTTTTCCTTGTCATGGAGCTTGTCGAAACAGCTGCGCTGGACGGCGTCCATACCGTCCACCAGCTGCGGGTCGTCGTCGCCGAGCACGCCGCCATCGGCCAGCACGCGCAGGGTGGCCAGCCGATCGCCTTGCGCGAGTGCCTGCGCCAGCGGCGGCGCCTCCGCATCCCAGGCCTGCCCGATCGCCTGCACCACCCCGGGCGGAAATTCCCACTCGCGCGCGATCGCAGCCGACAGCGCGCGCGCCGACACCAGCAGCGCGCCCAGGAACCCGTCCGACTGCGGCAAGCTGTCGCCGGGACCGGCCTGGTCGATGACGCGGAAGGCGACGATCAGGCCGACGTTCTTCATCAAGCCTGCCAGGTAAGCCTCGAAGGGATTGGCGCCGAGCGCGGGTGCCAGCAGGCTGGCGGCCAGCGCACATTTCTCGGACTGGCTCCAGACCTGCGGTGCGACCTGGCGCGCCAGGCGGCCCGTCTGCATGCTGATGATCGGGCGGAAGGCAACGCGCGCGAGCAGCATCCGCATCCCGTTCTGCCCCAGCATCACGACGGCGCCTTCGATGGTGCGCACCGGGGTCGACGAACGGTAGTACGGACTGTTGGCTTCGCGGATCACTTCGGCCACCAGCACCACGTCCTGCGAGAGCTGGCGCGACAGGTCGGCTGCCGAGACGCTGTCGTCGCGCAGGCTGCGCAGGAGCTGGGGAATGACGGCCGGGACGCGCGGCACCAGGCCGGCCGCGGCGGATGGCGTGTGCGCGAGGCGCGCGAGCTCGTCGAGAACCAGGCGCGCGGCAGGTGCCTGGGCCTCGTCGGCCGCGGGGCCGGCCAGCCACTTCAGGAAGGCGATGCCGACCTCGGCGCCGGCGCCGCGCAGCGCCGCCGCCCGGGGCGCGGGTGCGGGGACGGCCGCAGGCACCGGGACGGAGTGCGTCCCGCCGAACCATTGTGCAAGCCATTTTTTCATCGTCAGCTATCCGTCGGCGCCAGCAAACCCCGATTCTACCCGACAGGAGCGCGATCGCAGCGGCGAGATCGCTTGTAGCTGAACCACTACAAAACGTCGTTGGATCGCCGATACCGGTCCCTGGCCGGTGCGCGCATACTGCCGCCAATCGCTACGCCGCCGGGCCGGAGCCGGGCCTGGCTCGAGTTGCCTGCAGCAAGGCCCAACCTGAAGCGAGCATCGACCCATGATCCAAGCCGTACGCGACGAGCAAGGTCGCCTGAATGTACTCAAGTCATACGCTATCCTCGATACGCCGCGGGAGACCGACTTCGACCAGCTGGTGCGCCTGGCCGCCCAGGTCTGCGAGGCGCCGGTTGCCGCGATCACTTTTGTCGACGAACGGCGCCAATGGTTCAAGGCCGTGACGGGAGTCGATATGGCAGGAACCGATCGCGCGATCGCGTTCTGCGCCCATGCCATTGCCGGCACCGGACTGTTCGAGGTGCCTGACGCATATGAGGATCCGAGGTTTGCGCACAACCCGCTCGTCACCGGCACGACCGGCATCCGGTTCTATGCCGGCATGCCTCTGGTGTCGCCCGACGGGTTCGCGCTCGGCACCATCGCCGTCATCGACCGCGTGCCGCGCGCCCTCACCGAAGCACAAACCGCGGCCCTGTCCACACTCGCACGGCAAGTGATGGTGGCGCTCGAGTATCGCCGCCTGGCCCGCCTGTTCGACAGCGCGGTGACGGATTACCAGCACGCGCATGGCGACCCGTATCCGGTCCACGCCTGCCCCAGCCACCAGGCTTCGCACACCGGCCGTCACGGCCAGTGCGACGCTGATGTTTCCTGGAGCAAGAATGGAAGCGTGCTCCCGGTCCACTACCTCGCGCTGTACCAGGCCAGGGCGGCCGGGCAGAATAGCTTGCGCTTTGTCGACCCCGACATGCAGACCGCGATCGCCACGCGTGCCGCGCTGGAGGCGGACATGCGCCTTGGCCTGGAGCGCGGCGAGTTCCTGCTTCACTACCAGCCGCAGGTGGATGCCCGGGGCTACCCGACCGGCGCCGAGGCGCTGGTGCGCTGGCGGCACCCGCGGCGCGGCCTCGTGTCGCCGGCGGAGTTCATCCCGCTGGCCGAAGAAACCGGACTGATCCTGCCGCTGGGGCAGTGGGTGCTCGAATCGGCCTGTACCCGCTTGGCAAGCTGGGGCGCGCGTCCCGGGACTGCGCGCCTGACCATGGCCGTCAATGTCAGCGCGCGCCAGTTCCGCCATCCGGATTTCGTGCGCCAGGTGCTGGCGGTGCTCGAACGGACCGGCGCCGACCCGCGCCGCCTCAAGCTGGAGCTGACCGAAGGCCTGTTGATCGACAACGTCGAAGAGACGGTCGCCAGGATGATCGCGCTCAAAGCGCAGGGCGTCGGCTTCTCGCTCGACGATTTCGGCACCGGCTATTCCTCGCTTGCCTACCTCAAGCGGCTGCCGCTGGACCAGCTGAAGATCGACCAGTCCTTCGTCAGGGACGTGCTGGCCGGCGGCAACGACGCCACGATTGCCCGCACCATCATCACGCTGGGAAAGAGCCTGGGGCTGGCGGTGATCGCGGAAGGCGTGGAGACCGAAGCGCAGCGCGATTTCCTGGCGCAGCACCAGTGCGACGCGTTCCAGGGCTACCTGTTCAGCCGGCCACTTGCAGCGGACCTGATCGACGCCTTCATGGGGGCGCGGACGCGCTAGCGGCGCGCACCGCATTGCATCGGGCGGGACGCAGCCGTTGTTGCACCGCAACAAACGGGTGCTACTTTCGGTCCCTGTTCCGCAGCACATGCTGCCGGGTCGGGGGTGACAGCCGGTGCGGGGCCGGTGCCGGCATTCCACCAATGGTTACAAAGCCTGCGAATCAAATATTACAAAATTGCCCTGCGGCTATCTTTTTGTTGGCCGCTGGGGCAAAATGCGGGACGTCTTTACCGACGGCTGTCCCTTCTTCATCATCCGCGGCAAGTGTTTTCCGCGCTGTGGACCGACTGCCTGTGCACGCCTTTCAGGATGGGCGCCGGTGGTCGGTCACGCCAACCTGATTTCAAACGTACACTCCATGCGCAAGCTTCGGCCGCACCAGGCGGCAGGTATCCTGGTTTCACTGCTTGGCCTGGTGGTCATGGCGGGCTGGTGGACCGGCCAGACGCGTCTGGTCCATCTCACGCCCAACTATTTCCCGATGCTGTTCAACGTCGCCCTGAGCTTCTTCGTGGCCGGCGGCGCTCTGGTGTTGCCGGAATCGCGACCGGATCTGCGCGAAAGGGGCCAGCAGGCGGCCGGCCTGCTGGTGGCCACCCTTGCCGCCACAATCTTGCTGCAGGACGTTCTCGGCACGGATTTCGGCATCGACCAGTTGTTCGTCACCCAGTGGTTCGATGACGGCAACCCGCACCCGGGCCGGATGGCGCCGCTGACCAGCGCCGGCTTCATCCTGACCGGCGCCTGTCTGCTGCTGATGCAGCGGCTGCGCTCCTCGCGGGCGGCCCAGCTCGCCCTCCAGGTGCTGGTCCACGGTATCCTCGCGGCCGGGATCTTCAGCCTGGTCGGCTATTCGCTCAAGCTCGAACTGCTTTATAACTGGTACCGGTTTGCGCGCATGGCGCCGCACACGGCAATCGGTTTCATCCTGCTCGGTGCCGGACTGTGGGCGCTCTGGTTCCGCACACTCAAGCTCAACGGCGTGTATGCCGACCGCGAGGACAAGCGGATTGCCGCATTCGCCACCCTGATCCTGTTCGTGCTCGCCTTCACCGGCGGACTGGCGGGATTCGTGCTGTCGATCCAGCGCACCGAGGCGTCGCTCAAGCAGAACCTGGAAGCGGCGCTCGCCAATCGCACGCAATTACTGGAAATCGTCCTCGACGACCGGGTCAAGCTGGCGCGTGCGCTGGCATCCGACCCATCCGTGCTGGCCTCGCTGCAGGAGATCGCGGCCCACCCGGCGCGCGACCGCGCCACAGCGCTGGCAAAGATGGACCTGCACGTCATGGGGGACATGGACGCCGGCATGGCGGTGCTCGCGGCCGACGGCGCGGCGATCCTGCAGCGCGGCCACCTGGTGCGCCAGGCGCGCCTGGCCCTGCCCATGCGCCAGGGGGCGACCCTGCTCTGGGACGAGCACGCGATCATGCAGGTGGAGGTGCCGGTCATCCACAAGGGCAAGCGTTTCGGGACACTGGTGCTGCAGAACGCCATGCCGGCAATCGACAAATTGCTGGCCGATGCCCGCTTGCTGGGGGAAACCGGCGACATCATCATCTGCGCGGCGCTCAGCGCCGGGCAGATGCGCTGCCTGCCGACCCGCCTCGTGCTGTCCGGCTATCCCGTCATCGACCGTGTAACCAAAGGCCAGCCGTGGCCCGCCAGCCGTGCGCTGGACGGGGAGGCCGGTGTGGTCACGCTGGCGGACGGGCGCGGGCAGCAGGTAATCGCGGCCCACGGTCCGGTACCCGGCTTCGGCCTGGGCGTGGTGGTGAAGCAGGATACGGCCGAACTGTTTGCGCAGATCAGGGCGCAGATGACCGATCTGCTGGCGCTGTTGACGCTGCTGGTCGCCGCCAGCCTGCTGTTGCTGCGCTGGCAGCTGGTGCCGCTGGTGACCTCCTTGCTGGCAGCCAAGCGCAAGGCCGACATCAATGAAGCGCGGATCCGGTCGGTGGTCGACAACGTGGCCGACGGCCTGATCACCATCGACGAACTGGGAAGGATCGAGTCGGTCAACCCCGCCGCGGCGGCAATGTTCGGCTACCAGCCGGACGAGGCCGCGGGCCGTCACGTCGACATGCTGATCCCGGCGCGCTTCAGGCGCAACCATGCCCGGTTCATGGCGGACTATGCACGCACCGGTACCGCCAGCATCATCGGCGGCGCGGCGATCGACGTGCACGGCCAGCGCAAGGACGGCAGCGAGTTCCCGATGCAGATTGCGATTCGCGAAATGCGGGTCGAAGGCCAGCGCCTGTTCGTCGGCATCGTGCGCGACATCAGCCGGCGCCGGCATGCCGAACAGGAGATGCGCAAGGCCGAAGAGCGCTTCCGGCTGGTGTCGCAGGCGACCAACGACGTGGTGTGGGATCTCGATTTCGCGACCGAGCAGACGTGGTGGAACGAAGCCATCACCCATCAGTTCGGCTACCGGCCGGAGGAGGTCGAAAGCGGGCCGGCGTGGTGGCGCGACCGGGTCCACCCGGAAGACCGCGACGCCCTGCTGGCCGTCGTCGACCGGGAGCTGGCGAGCGGCTGCCGGTCCTGGGCCCAGGACTATCGCTTCGCCAGGGCCGACGGCAGCTACATGCACATTCACGACCGCGCCTACATCATCCGTGACGAGGACGGCAACCCGACCAGGGCGATCGGTGCGATGATGGACGTGACCAAACGCAAGGAGGCCGAAGCGCGCCTGCGCCAGTCCGAATCGCGTTTTTCCGAGGTCTTCAACCTGAGCCCGGTTGCAATCACGGTCACCCGTGTTGCCGACGGCGGCTTCCTCGACGTCAACGATGCCCTGTTGCAGATGCTCGGCTATGAGCGCCACGAAGTCATCGGCCAGACGTCGCTGAGCATCGATTTCTGGCTGTCGCCCGAGGAACGCGCGGCCATGGTCGCGCGGATCCATGCCCGTGGTTCGGTCCGGGACTTCCCGATGCGCGCGCGCGCCAGGGGCGGCAGGGTGCTCGATCTGCTGATCTCGGTGAACCTGGTCGAACTGGAGGGCGAGGCGCACCTGTTCTGCTTCCTGACGAACGTCACCGAACGCAAGCGCGCGGAGGAGGCCCTGCGCGAGAGCGAAGAAAAATTCCGTTCGATCGTGGAAACCACGATGGACTGGATCTGGTCGATCGACACGCAGGGACGCGTCCTGTATGCGAACCCGGCGGTCACCGATATTCTCGGCTTCCAGCCGGAAGAACTGATCGGCACGACGATTGTCGATTGCCTGCATCCGGACGCGCAACGGGAAGTCGCCACCGAACTGTCGAGGCTGGCCGCGGGCAAGGGCACCTGGACCAATCTGGTCTTGCGCTGGCGCCACAAGGACGGCAGCGACCGCTACACGCAGTCGAGTGCGGTCCCGATGCTGAGCGAAGACGGCGAGTTGCTCGGTTATCGCGGCAGCGATCACGACATCACCCTGCTCAAGCGTTACGAGCAGGAACTCGAGGATGCCAAGCACAAGGCGGAAGCGGCCAACCAGGCCAAGAGCGAGTTCCTGGCCAACATGAGCCACGAGATCCGCACGCCGATGAACGGCGTGATCGGGCTCACCAGCCTGGTGCTGAACACGCAGTTGTCCGCGCAGCAGCGCGAATACCTGGGCTTGATGAAATCGTCGGCCGATTCGCTGTTGCGGCTGTTGAACGACATCCTCGACTTCTCCAAGATGGAAGCGCGCAAACTGGAACTCGATGCGGTCGAGTTCGACGTACGCGAGGCGGTCGGCAATACCTTGAAGACGTTTTCGGCGAGCGCCAGCGAAAAGGGGCTCGAACTGGCCTATCACGTCGCGCCCGACGTGCCGGCCCTGCTGGTGGGCGACCCCGGGCGGCTGGCGCAAATCATCGTCAACCTCGCCGGCAACGCGCTCAAATTCACCAGGCAGGGCGAGGTGGTGGTGCGCGTGGCCGGCGAGCCGCAAGGGGAAACGGGCACGCTGTTGCATATCAGCGTGGCCGACAGCGGGATCGGCATGTCGCCCGAGCAGCAGGCCCACATCTTCGCCGCCTTCGCCCAGGGCGACAGTTCGACCACCCGCCAGTACGGCGGAACCGGGCTCGGCCTGACCATCGTTTCCCAGCTGGTTGCACTGATGGACGGCACGATCCGGGTCGAAAGCGAACCCGGCAAGGGAACCACCTTCCATCTTGCGGTGCGCCTCGGGCTGCCTGAACACCAGCCCGCCCCCGGCATCGGGCAGCAGGCGCCGGCCTTGAAGAACATGCCGGTGCTGGTGGTCGACGACAACCGCTCGAACCGCCTGATACTGGCCGAGATCCTGGTCAGCTGGGGCATGCAGCCGGTGCTGGCGGCCGATGGCCGCCAGGCGCTCGCGGAAATGCGCGAGCAGGCGGCGCGCGGCACCCCGTTCCCGCTGGTCCTGCTCGATGCCGGCATGCCGCAGTTCGACGGCTTCGAGCTGGCCAAGGCAATCAAGGCGTCGCCGGTCCTGGCCGGCGGTACCGTGATGATGCTGTCCTCCAGCGACGCGTCGGCGGAAATCGCCCGTTGCAACGCCCTGGGCGTGACCCGCTTCGTGCGCAAGCCGGTCAAGCAGTCGGAACTGTTCGATGCGATCGCCTCGGCCGCCAGCGCCGCCCCGGCCGGCAGGGGCGGGGCGCCGGAGCACCCATTGCCGCTGCGCGCGGTCCCGGCGCGCAAACTGAATGTGCTCGTCGCCGAAGACCACCACATCAACCAGGTACTGATCGCGGCCATCCTGTCCGGGCTGGGCCATTCCTTCTCGATCGCCAGGAACGGCCTGGAGGTCTTGCAGTTGCTCGAGCACGAGCCGCCCGGCCAGCCATTCGACGTGGTCCTGATGGATGGCCAGATGCCGGAAATGGACGGCTACCAGGCCACTGCCGAGATCCGGCGCCGCGAGCAGCTGAACGGCAGGCATTTGCACATCATCGCGGTGACCGCGAATGCGATGAAGGATGACCGGGAAGTCTGCCTGGCCGCCGGCATGGACGACTACCTGACCAAGCCGATCGACACCGATCAGCTGATCGAACGGCTGGAGGCTACCCAGCGCAGGCCCGGCAAGCCGGGCCCGGAGGCCCTGCCTGCGCCATCCGCGCCCACGGGCGCACCGACGGCCTTCGACCTGGAATCGGCCCTGAAACGGACCCGGGGCAAGCTGACGCTGCTGAAACAGCTGGCAGCCCTGTTCCTGCAGGACCTGCCCGATTCGCTGGCCGAGCTGCAGCTGGCGATTGCCGCCGGCGACATGCGCGCCGTCGAACGGCTGGCGCACCGGCTCAGGGGCGCCGCGTTCACCGTCAGCGCCGAGCCGCTGGCCGAGGCGGCGAACCGGCTCGAACAGATCGGCAAGAACAGGGAACCCGGGCGCGTGCAGGAAGCGGTCAGGGACTTGCAGGCGCGCGCGGCGGAATTGACCACCGAACTGGCACAGCTTACGGAGAAAGACCTATGAAAGTATTAATCGCAGACGACGACCGGCTCTCGCTGCTGTATTTGCAGGACACGCTGGAAGACTGGGGCTACGAGGTCGAGACCGTCGCCGACGGCCAGAGCGCCTGCGACCGGCTGCAGGAGCCGGACGCGCCGATGTTGGCCATCATCGACTGGATGATGCCGGGCATGGACGGCATCGACGTGTGCCGGCTGATCCGCAGCCGCGTGAAGGACCGCTATGTCTACCTGATCATGCTGACCTCGCGCAGCGAAACCGAGTTCGTGGTGGAGGCGATGAACGCCGGCGCCGACGATTTCATCGGCAAGCCCTTCAACGTCGAGGAGTTGCAGGTGCGGATACGGGCCGGGCGCCGGATCAGCGAACTGGAACAGCAATTACGGCTCAAGGCGAGCCATGATGCGCTGACCGGCATCTACAATCGCGGCGCGGTCATCGACATCCTCGAAAAGGAGCTGGTGCGCCTGGGCCGTGAGCACCAGCCGGTGGCGGTCATTTTCGGCGACCTCGACCACTTCAAGCGCACCAACGACGTGTATGGCCACCTGGCCGGCGACGCGGTGCTGCGCGAAGTGACCCGGCGCGTGGGCGGCGTCCTGCGGCCCTATGATTCCCTTGGGCGCTATGGCGGCGAGGAGCTGCTGATCGTGCTGCCGGCCTGCGATGCCGCCGGTGCGATGGAGGTCGCCGAACGGGTACGCTCGGCGGTGGCCGCGCAACCGGTACAGACCGGGTTCGGCGCGATTCCGAGTTCGCTCAGCATCGGCGTCGCCGCCGCCGGTCCCGGCCAGGGCTTGTCCTGCAGCGGCTTGCTGCAGCTGGCCGACGCGGCGCTGTATCGCGCCAAGGCGGGCGGGCGCAACCGGATCGAGCTGGCCGGGGAGTGATGTGGGCGGAATGATGCGGGGAGCAGCTGGGTGTGGGAGGGGTGAAACGGATGAACACTGACAGGATCAGCATTTTGTTGGTGGACGATCATCGCGTCGTGCGTAACGGCATACGCCTGATGTTGGGAACGGCCGACGACATCGAAGTGGTCGGCGAAGCGGAGACGGCACAGGACGCGTTGCAGTTCGCGAACGAGCACGACGTCGATGTCGTTCTCGTGGACATCAACTTGCCCGACAAAAGCGGACTGGATCTGATCAAGCGCTTGCGGACGCTGAAGCCGGAAACCGCGGCCGTCGTGCTGACGGCCTATCCCGAGGAAACCTACGCGCTGCGCGCCTTCAGGCAGGGCGCGGCCGGATACCTGAACAAGAACAGCAGCACCGACGTCATCGTTGCCGCGGTCCGCAAAGCAGCTGCCGGCGGCAGATACCTGACGCCGGAGACGATGGAACGGTTTGCCGGCATGCTCGGCGGCGACCGGCTGGGATCACACGCGCTGCTGTCCGATCGCGAACTCGAGGTGCTGAAGCGGCTCGCGGAAGGCGAGAGCCTGGTCAGGATCGCCGGGCAGCTGCACCTGAGCCCGAGTACGGTGACCACCTACCGTGCGCGGGTGCTCGACAAAATGGGAATGAAAAGTAACGCCGAGCTGACCCGCTATGCGATCGAGCATGGCTTGCTGGGGTAGGGCACCGGTCGCCATGCCGGCGACCGGCGCTCTGCCGGCACTTCCGCCTCGCAGGGGAGGCGTGCCGGTCAAGCCGCGGGTGAAGCCGAACTATCGGCCGGTGCCCGTGCCCGTCGTGGGCGGGGTGCTGGTGGTGCCGGTCGTCCCCGTCGTGCCGCTGGTGCCGCTGGTGTCGCTGGTGCCCGTCGTGCCGGCTGCGCCCGCCGTGCCGCTGCCCCAGGCGCCGGAGCCCGTGGTGGTGCCGGTCGAGCTGGTGGTCGGCGTGCTGCCGGTAGCGCCGGTGGTCGGGTTGCCGCGTTCGGTCATGGCGCCGCTGCCGCTCTTCGTCGAACCCATCGTGCTGCTGCCCGACGAGCTGTCCATCGTGTCGGTCGACTTGCAGGCGGCCAGGCCCAGGCCCATCGAGGCGGCGAGGATGATGCTCAGTGTGGTTCGTTTCATATTCTTTTCCCTCCAGATTGGTTTGAGGTCTTTATCATGCGAGCGCCCGTTTGCCGCCGCCATAGGAAGGGAACGTGAATACGTGTAGGAGATACCGGACAGTTAATGTGCAGCGGTGACCGCATGTCAGCGCGGCGCGCCTGATTCATAGCCGCGCCCCCGGTGGATGGCATGATGCGACGGCGCGCAAAGGGGCGCCATAGGAAGGGGGAGGCCCGCCGTGTAGGACGGGCCGGACAGCGTCAGCCCCGGTGCCAGCCTCGGTGTCAGCGATTTGCGCCGATCCACTCCACCAGCGCATTCGACACCAGCGGCCGGCTGAACAGATAGCCCTGGCCCTTGGCGCAGAGCTGGGCGCGCACGGCGTCGAGCTGGGCGGCCGTTTCGATGCCTTCGGCCACCGTGTTCATGCCCAGGCTCTGCGCGACCTTGACGGTGGCTTCGATCAGCACCCGGTGGTGGTGGCTGGTATCGGCCTTGCAGACGAAGGAGCGGTCGATCTTGACGGTGTCGACCGGCAACAGGTGCAGGCTCGACAGCGAGGAATAGCCGGTGCCGAAATCGTCCAGCGCCAGCTTGATGCCGAGGCTTTTCAGTTCGTGCAGGCGCACCTGGATCTGCTCGTCCTGGGCGGCCAGGCTTTCGGTGACTTCGAGCTGCAGGCTCTCGGGCGGCATGCCGGTGCGGGCCAGCACGTTCGCCACTTTCGCCGTCCAGTCGGGCTGGGCCAGCTGGGCGCGCGACAGGTTCACGGCCATCAGGCGCGGCGCGGCCCCGCCCAGCTGCGCGCGCCAGCGCATGAAGTCGACGCAGGAGCGCTCCAGCACGAAGTCGCCGATCTGGTCGATCAGTCCGCATTCCTCGGCCACGCCGATGAAGTCGAAGGGCGGCACCAGCCCGCGCGTCGGATGCTGCCAGCGCACCAGGGCCTCGACGCCGGCCGAGTGGTCGGTCGAGCCGTCGGGATTCAGGCCGACCACCGGCTGGTACATGACGAACAGCTGTTCTTCCGCCAGCGCCGTGCGCAGCTGCGCCTCGATGTCGGCGCGGCGCGCGGCGCGCTCGCGCATGGCCGCCTCGAACATCACGTGGCGCGCACCGCCGGCGCGCTTGGCCTCGATCATGGCGATGCTGGCGTCGCCGATCGCCGCGTCGGCGTCGCCGGCGATCTCGCCGTCCTTGCCAGGCTCACCGCCCCAGAACAAACCGATGCTCGCCCGGCAGGCCACTTCATGGCCGTCGACCTGGTGCGGCCGCGCCAGCGTGTCGAGCAGGCGCAGGGCCAGGCGCTCGGCTTCGTCCGGGTGGCGCAGGCCGTCGAGCAGCACCACGAATTCGTCGCCGCCGACGCGCGCCACCAGGCCGGTCCCGCCCGCGGCCGGGTCGACCCGGCCGTTCGCCGGCAGGCCGCCGGCACGCATGCGGTCGGCCAGCGCCGCCAGCAGGCGGTCGCCGATGGAAGTGAGCAGGCGGTCGCCCGCGCTCTGGCCGAGGGTGTCGTTGATCTGGCGGAAGCGGTCGCAATTGAGGAACAGCAGCGCAAAGCGCTCCGCGCTCGCCCCGCGGTCGAGCAGGCCTTGCAGCTGCTCGCGCGCCGCGGCGCGGTTCGGCAGCCGGGTCAGGGCGTCGGTCCGCGCCGCGCTGCGCAGGCGCCGGCGCAGGTTTTCCTGCTCGCGCTGCATCTCCAGGGTCGCGTCGGTGAGCGCCGCCATCAGGCGTTCCGGATCGAGTTTCAAGAGGCTGATCGACAGCACCTGCGGCGCGCCGGGCGCGCTGTGGTCGTCGCCGAGCGGCACGCGCAGCGCCTCGCAGACCACGCCCGAAGGCTGGTCGAAGGCGTCCGCCAGCTGTTTCAGCTGAGGTGCAACCGCTTCCAGGGTCGCGAACAGGTTATCCAGTCCGCCGTCGCGGGCGAGCGGCATCAGCAGGTTCGAGGCCATCGGATTGAGCATCTCGACAGCGCCATCGAGCCCCGTCTGCACGAGGCCGATCGGGGCCCGGTACAGGAACTGCACCAGGGCCTCGTAGGCGTCGATCTGCTCAATCCGCATTGCGGCTTCGCTGTGGAGTGTTTTCATGAAGAGTCAGTTCGGGAGTCCAGGGCGCGACGCGGTTGCGTCCCTGCGCCTTGGCCTGGTAAAGCGCCTCGTCTGCGCGCTTGATCAGGAGGTCGATGCCGCCAGCCGTGCCGTCCAGGATCGCCACGCCCGCGCTGACGGTGTAGGCGATCTCGGCGCCGTCGGCCGCGACCAGGCGGGTCGCCACCAGCGCGCGCAGGCGCTCGGCGCCGGCCAGCGCCTGCTCGATGCCGGTCGAGGGCAGCAGCACGGCGAATTCCTCGCCGCCCAGGCGCGCCACCGTGTCGACCGCGCGGAAGGTGTCGCGCAGGACGTTGGCCAGGTCGCACAGCACGCGGTCGCCGGCCGGGTGGCCGTAGCGGTCGTTGATGTGCTTGAAGTGGTCGGCGTCGAACACGATCAGGGCCAGCGAACGCGGCGTATGGGCCGCGCGGTCGAGTTCGAGCTCGGCGGCTTCGAAAAAGGCGCGCCGGTTCGCCAGCGAGGTCAGATGGTCGCAGAAGGCGGCCTGGCGCCGCTTCTCGGTGGCGGCGCGCTTGTCGCTGATGTCGCGCAGGATCAGGCAGTAGCGCGGGGCGGCCGGATCGTCGCCGAAGGCTTCGCGGTCCGGCAAGGGCGCGATCAGCGCGCTGCACCAGAACTGGCTGCCGTCGGCGCGCAGGCGCAGGCCTTCGTCCATGCTCCAGCCGTTGGTGTCGGCCTCGCGCAGGCGGTCGAGCAGGTGCTCGCCGGTCATCGCGTCGGGCGGATAGAAGATGGAATAGGGCGAGCCGACGATGTGCTCGCCGAAACCGGTGACGCGCGCGATGCTCTCGTTCCAGTCGCACAGGCGGCCCGCGCGATCGACCGCGGCCAGGGCGTAGTCGCTGATGCGGGTCAGGATGGCGTTGAGCCAGGCGTCGCTCTGGCGCAGCTGGCGTTCGCGCCGCACTTCGGCCGTCACGTCCTGGATCACGGCCATGACGCGCGCGGCGTCCAGTTTCAGCAGGGTCAGCGACAGGATCTGCGGCGTGCCGCGGATGCTGTCGTCGGCGCGCAGGTGGATGTGCTCGCCTTCGAAGACCATGCCGTTGGCTTTCGGGTATTGGGCGCACTGGAGGCGCAGGTCGGGCGCCACGCTTTCCAGCGCGGTGAACAGGTTCGTCAGGCTGCCGTCCGGCGACAGCGGCATCAGGAGCTGGGCCGAGATCGGGTTGATCATCACGATCTCGCCGTCGATGCCGGCTTGTACCAGGCCGACCGGGGCCAGGTACAGGAACTGCATCAGGGCTTCGTGCTCGGCGCGCAGGCTTTCCGCGTTCGCGTCCACGTCGTTGGAGAAGTCGATCACCGGCGCTGGACCAGCACGTAGCGGGTGCCGCTGGCGGCGCTGGCCAGCAGGCGCAGCTTGACCTTGATCGGACGCATGCGCAGGGTCAGCACGTAGTCGATCGTGTCGTCGAGTTCGGCCGCGTCGAAGGCGGCGTCTTCGAAACGCTGGGCCACCATGAAGTTGTTCAGGCAGGGCGCGACGTTGGTGAACAGCGGCTCGCCGATCACGCGCTGCGGCGACAGCCCGGCGGCCTGCGATTCGAAGGCGTTGTAGCGCTGGACCCTGGCGTCGGCGTCGAAGCCGATCACGCCGAAGTCGAGCGTGTCGAGCTGTTCCTGGCTGCTGGCGTCGAGGATGTCGGCCAGGCCGCGCGTGTCGAAGGTGGGGGGTGCACTGGTCATGTTGGATCTCCGCCGGATGGCCGAATTGGTGAATTGACGAATTTGCGAATTGATTTTGAGAAACAAATGTTGGCATGCACGAGCGCGGGTGTCAATCGTGCAGGGCGCTTGCGGTCACGATGTTGACAGAAAAGGCGGCCCGCTGCACCATCGCCAGCCCCGAACTGTCGCGAAAGAAGCAAATGCAAGCGCCTGTAAAGACACGCTGGTGGCGGCACGAACCCGCACTCGCCCGCCTCGTGCGCGACCTCGTCGCGGCGGAACTGGCGGCCGCGCGGCCCGGACGGCCGCTTCCTGTCCCGTCCTCCTGGCCTCCCGGCCTCGACCTGGTGGCCGATCTCGGCGCCGATTCGCTCGACCTGATGGGCGCCGCGACCAGCCTGGCCGACCTGCTGGGATTTGCGCGCGCCGGCATGGAGGACGCCTTGCTGGCGCAGACCGGGCTGGCCGACTGGATCGCCTGTGCCCGGGCCAGCCTGGCGCGCGAGGAAGGCGTGCTGACCTTCCGCACCTCGGGCAGCTCGGGCGCGCCGAAGCGCTGTGCGCATACGCTCGCGGACTTGTGGCGCGAAGTCGACGAACTGGCGCGCCTGCTGCCCGGCCGGCGCCGCGTGCTGGCGGCCGTGCCGGCCCATCATATCTACGGTTTCCTGTTCACCGTGTTGCTGCCGCAGGATGGGGCGGCGCCGCTGCCGGTGCTCGACCTGCGCGCTTCCTCGCCGGCGGCCCTGGCCGCGCAGCTGGCGCCGGGGGACCTGGTGGTGGCGCATCCCGACTTCTGGCACCAGGTGGCGGCGCTGGCGCCGGGCTTTCCCGGCGACGTGGCCGGCGTCAGTTCCGGCGCGCCGTGTGCGGATGCGACGGCACGCACGCTTGCCGCAACCGGGATGCGCCTGCTGCAGGTCTACGGCAGTTCGGAGACGGCGGGCGTCGGGTGGAGGGAGGAGGCCGGTGCGCCGTATCGCTTGCTCCCGTACTGGCGCCGGGGTGCGCAGGAGAATACGATCGAACGCGGGGACCAGGGTTTTCCGCTGCAGGACCGGCTCGAGTGGATCGACGCCGAGCGCTTCGTGCCGGACGGGCGCATCGACCAGGCGGTGCAGGTCGGGGGCACGAACGTGTATCCAGCCTATGTGGCCGAGGTGCTGGCGCTGCATCCGGACGTGCGCGAATGCGTCGTGCGCCCGATGCGTCCGGACGAGGGCGCCCGCCTGAAAGCCTTCGTGGTGGCGGGCGAGGGCGTCGCGACGGCGGCACTGCGCCAGGAACTGGACGGCTGGATCGCCGAACGCTTGAGCCCGCCCGAGCGGCCGGCCGCGTTTTCTTTCGGCCCCGCCTTGCCGCGCGGACCGGGCGGCAAGCCGGCGGACTGGATCATCGACGCCTGGAACTGAAAGGAATACCATGCCCGACGCACCGAAAACGACAACCGAGCCGGCCACCGCCGGCAAGTTCAGCGGCTACCAGAAGCTGGTGGCGGGCCTGCTCGCCTTCCTGCAATTCGCGGTGATCCTCGACTTCATGGTCATGGCGCCGCTCGGCGCGCTGATCATTCCCGCGCTCGCTATCACGCCGGCGCGCTTCGGCATGATCGTCTCGGCCTATGCGTTCAGCGCCGGCCTGAGCGGCTTGCTGGCGGCCGGATTCGCCGACCGCTTCGACCGCAAAAAATTGCTGTTGTTCTTTTATGTCGGATTTCTCGCAGGGACCTTGTGGTGCGGCCTGGCCCAAACCTTTCCGTCCCTGCTGCTGGCGCGTATCGTGACGGGCTTGTTCGGCGGCGTGATCGGCTCGGTGGTGCTGGCCATCGCAACCGACCTGTTCGCGCCTGCGCTGCGCGGGCGGGTCATGGGGATCATCCAGACGGCGTTTTCCGCCAGCCAGGTGCTGGGCCTGCCGCTGGCGCTGCTGGCGTCGACCCGCTGGGACTGGCATGCGCCGTTCTTCCTGCTGGTCGGACTGGGCGCGCTGGGAGGACTGCTCGTCGGGTGGCGCCTGAAGCCGGTCACGGCCCATCTGGACGGTGCGCACGAGGTCCATCCGGTCCGGCATCTGGTCGACACGATCGTGTCGCGGCGTCATCTGCCTGCGTTTGCCACCACCGTCCTGCTGACGACGGGCGGCTTCATGATCATGCCCTTCAGCAGCGTATTCATCGTCAACAATGTCGGCCTGGCCAGCACGGACTTGCCGACCATTTACCTGCTGACCGGCCTGTGCACCATCCTGACCGCGCCCCTGGTCGGGAAGATGGTCGATGCGGTCGGACGGATGCCGGTCTTCCTGGCCGGCAGCGGAGTCACCATCGCGATGGTGCTGGTGTACACGAACCTGGGGCGCGTGTCCCTGCCTGTACTGGTCCTGGTCAACGTCACGATGTTCATCGGAATTTTCGCACGCATGATTCCCTACCAGGCGATGTCCGCCTCGGTGCCCGAACCGCGGATGCGCGGTTCGTTCAATGCGATCAGCGCGTCCATCCAGCAGTTGTCGGGTGGCGTCGCGGCCGTGATTGCCGGGCATCTCGTCAGTATCGGGGCGGATGGCAGGCTGCACGGATTCAACAGGGTAGGGTGGGTGCTGGTGGCGACGACGATTGCCGGCGCCTTCCTGGTGAATCAGGTCAACCGGGAAATCCGGGAGCGCAGTACTGCGAAGATGCCGCCCGCGACACCGTGACGGCACACTGCGCAAGCCCGGGGAACGACAGGCCCGGGACGGGGCGCTTCCTGCGGTGCGCCGCTTGCTGGGATGGCAACAGGCGTTCTACACTGCGTTGTGTAGACGCCGCGACCGCATTGGCCGCCGGCGCTTTGTTCATCCGATCAAGTGAGGTCAATAAAATGGATTCACCCACCCTCTCGCAGGAGGCCGGCATCGCGCAGCGGGAGCAGCTGGAAACCACCACCTATGCCAAGGTGACGGCGCGCCTGCTGCCCTTCCTGTTCGTCTCCTACGTCGCGGCTTACCTCGACCGCGTCAACGTCGGTTTCGCCAAGTTGCAGATGCTGAGCGACCTGCAGTTCAGCGAAACCGTGTACGGACTTGGCGCCGGGATTTTCTTCATCGGCTACTTCCTGTTCGAAGTTCCGAGCAACATCATCATGCACAAGGTCGGGGCGCGCGTCTGGATTGCCCGCATCATGATCACCTGGGCCATCCTGTCCGGCGCCATGATCTTCGTGAGCAGCCCGACCGTGTTCTACGTGCTGCGCTTCTTCCTGGGCGTGGCCGAAGCCGGCTTCTTCCCCGGCATCGTGCTGTACCTGACCTACTGGTTTCCGGCGCAGCGGCGCAGCCGCATGAATGCGCTGTTCATGATCGGCATCCCGGTGGCCGGCGTGGTGGGCGGGCCGCTGTCGGGCTGGATCCTGAATTCCATGAACGGCTTCCACGGGATGCCGGGCTGGCAATGGCTGTTCCTGGTCGAAGCCGTGCCCTCGCTGCTGCTCGGCGTGGTCACGCTCTTCTATCTGCCCGACAGCATTCGCGCTGCTTCATGGCTGAGCAACGATGAGAAACGCCTGCTGGAAGACAATATCGCGAAGGAGAACGCCGGGAAAGAGGATCACGCGCTGTCCGGCGTCTTCGGCAACCCCCGTGTCTGGCTGATGGCGGCGATCTATTTCTGCTGCATGATGGGCCTGTATGGCGTCGGTTTCTACCTGCCGACGCTGATCAAGGCGGCCGGAGTCAAGGATGCGCTCAACGTCGGCCTGCTGACCGCCATTCCTTACGGCTGCGCCGTGGTCGCGATGCTGGCGGTCGCGAAAAGCGCGGACCGCACCCGTGAGCGCCGCTGGCATTTCACCATCGCCAGCGCCCTGGGCGGCCTGGGCCTGCTGCTGGCCACCATCTACGGCAATAACGTCACGCTGGCCATGGCCGCGCTCTCGCTCGGTACCGCCGGCCTGCTGGCCACCATGCCGGTCTTCTGGACCTATCCGAGCGCCATCCTCGGCGGCACGGCCGCCGCCGCCGGCATCGCCATGATCAATTCCATCGGCAACCTTGCCGGCTTCGTCAGCCCATCGATCATCGGCTGGATGAAGGACGTGACCAACAGCACGGATGCAGGCATGTACGTCGTGTCCGCTGCGTTGTTGCTGGGCTCGGTGCTTGCCTTGTTGCAGCCGCCTAGCCTGGTCAATCGATGAAGGCGGCAGGCGGCCGGCTCCGGGAGCATCCCGGACCGGCCGCCGGGAGTGCCGGTCGCATCGCTCGCCCTGTCACTGCTGCGCCGGCACGAATACCGGCGCCGCCGGTGGCTCGGGCGGCTTCGCGAAACCGTCCGCGCGCGGATGCTCGCTGCCGGTTTCTTCGTCGTCCGTCAGGTAGGGCTGCGGTGCATTCAGGGTCGCCGGATCGATGTCGATCGTGTGCAGCTCCGGCCGCTCCGCAAACTCCGCATAGACCCAGTCGTCGTTCTCGCGCATGATGCCTTCCGGTTGCGGACGCTCCGCCTCCGGCCGCTTGGCGAGCGCCACCTGCATGTAGTCGATCCAGATCGGCAGGGCCAGGGTGGCGCCGAATTCGCGGCCGCCCAGCGAACGCGGTTCGTCATAGCCCATCCAGGCCACGGCCACGATATTGCCGCCATAGCCGGCGAACCAGCCGTCGATGGCGTCGCTCGTGGTGCCGGTCTTGCCGGCGATGTCGCTGCGGCCGAGTCGCTTGGTGGCGGCGGCGCCGGTGCCGTAGCGCGTGACGTCGCGCAGCATGGAATCGGTGACGAAGGCATTGCGTGGGTCGAGCACGCGCGCGGCTTCCTGGCGCGCGGCCGGCGGCTTGTTCTCGACCAGGACCTTGCCGTCGCCGTCCTCGATGCGCGCGATCAGGTAGGGCTTGACGCCATAGCCGCCGTTGGCGAAGACCGCATACGCACCCGCCATCTGCAGCGGCGTCACGGCGCCGGTGCCGAGCGCCAGCGTCATGTTCTTCGGATGGCGCGCCAGGTCGAAACCGAACTTGCCGAGGAAGTCGTGGGTGTAGGGCACCTCCAGTGCGCGCAGCAGGCGTATGGTCGGCACGTTCTTGGAGTGCGCCAGCGAATAGCGCATCGTGATCGGACCGCTGAATACGCCGTCGTCGTTCCCCGGCGACCAGTCGGCGCCGGCGTTCTCGCCAGGCATGGTCAGTGCCTCGTCGAGGATCAGGGTGCCTGGCGAATAACCCTTTTCGACCGCGGCCGAATACACGAAGGGCTTGATCGCGGAACCCGGCTGGCGCCAGGCCTGCGTCACGTGGTTGAACTTCTGCAGGTTGTAGTCGAAGCCACCGACCAGGGCCTGGTAGGCGCCGGTGTCGGCGTCGAGCGCGACGAAGGCGGCCGCCACCAGCGGCACCTGGGTGATGGCCCATTCGGCCTTGCCGGCCTTCGTGATGCGCACCACGGCGCCGGGCGCAATGCGTTGCGCCTCTTTGGCTTTCTCGGACAGGCCGCTTGCCGCGAACTTCAGGCCGGCGCCCGTGATCGTGATGGCGTCGCCGTCGATGGTCTCGACCTTCACCGATTTCGTGGAAGCGGCAACCACCACGGCCGGCTCCAGGCCGTCGCTGGACGGGCGCTTCTGCAGCGCCTCGACGATGGCGTCTTCGCGTTCTTCGGCATCCGCCGGCAGCTCGATGCGCGCTTCCGGGCCGCGGTAGCCATGGCGGCTGTCATAGGCGATCACGTTGCGCCGCACCGAATCGTAGGCCGCTTCCTGGGCTTTCGAATCGATCGTCGTGATCACCTTGATGCCGCGCGTGTACGACTCTTCGGCGTACTGGGCGAATACGGCCTGGCGCGCCAGCTCGGCCACGTACTGCGCATGGGTGCCGAATTCCTGCGGCTTCGAATGCACGCGCAGCGGCTCGGCGACGGCCTTTGCGTACTGGGCCTCGTCGATGTCGCCGAGGTCGCGCAGGCGGCGCAGCACCTGTTCCTGGCGCAGCTTGGCGCGCTTCGGGTTCACGGCCGGATTGTGGCGCGAGGGATTCTGCGGCAGGCCGGCCAGCATCGCCGTTTCGGCGATGGTCAGCTGGTCGAGCCTTTTGCCGAAATAGCTGCGCGCGGCGCTGGCGAAGCCGTAGGAACGCTGGCCGAGATAGATCTGGTTCATGTACAGCTCGAGGATCTGGTCCTTGGTCAGCGCATCCTCGATTTTATAAGCCAGCACGATTTCGTTGAGCTTGCGCGACAGGACTTTTTCCTTCGTCAGGAAGAAGTTGCGGGCCACCTGCATGGTAATGGTCGAGGCGCCGCCGGAGCCGAAGCCGCCCGTCACGTTGGCCTTCACGGCGCGCGCGGCGCCCATCCAGTCGATGCCCTTGTGCTCATAAAAGCGCGCATCCTCGATGGCCAGCACGGCCTTTTTCATCATCGGCGGGATCTGGTCGATCGGGACGAAGTCGCGGTGCTCCTCGCCGAATTCGCCGATCAGCTGGTTGTCGGCGGTGTAGATGCGCAGCGGGATCTTCGGCTTGTAGTCGGTGACGGCGTCGATCGAAGGCACGTTCGGCACGATCGTCATGAGGAACCAGACTGCGGCGCAGGCAACGGCGAGGACGATGGCGGCGAGGATGAAGAAGATGAAACCGCCTTGCTTGTTAAAACGGCGGAGCTGGCGCGGTGCGCGTGGGGACTTGGTCAAGACAGTGTTCTCCTGCTGTGGGCCTGCGCAAAAGGCAGGCCCGGCCGCGCATTATAATCCGCTTTCTTTCGCCCTCCGGCTATGCCATAGTCACGCCTTCAGGCTGCCTTAAGTCTGCTGCGACTGCCCGGCGCCCCAAGAACCCAGGAATACGATGCCCTACGATCCCGCTCCCGCCGCCGTCAAGCCGTACATACCGGCCAACTCGAACCTCCCCGAATTCACCATCCGCGCCCTCGTCATGGGCGTCGTGCTGGGCATGATCTTCGGTGCTTCCTCGCTCTACCTGGTCCTGAAAGTCGGCCTGACGGTCAGCGCCTCGATTCCGGTGGCGGTGATCGCCATCACCCTGTTCGGCATGTTCAAGAAGATGGGCGGGCGCGAGTCGACCATTTTAGAGAACAGCATCACGCAGACGGCCGGCTCGGCCGGCGAGTCGCTCGCCTTCGGCCTGGGCGTTACCATGCCGGCGATTATGATCCTCGGCTTCGACCTCGAGATCTCGCGCGTCATGCTGGTCGGCGTGCTGGGCGGCCTTCTCGGCATCCTGATGATGATCCCGATGCGGCGCACGATGATCGTCGACGCCCACCGTGAACTGAAATACCCGGAAGGCACTGCCTGCGCCGAAGTGCTGAAGGCGGCCGCCACCGAAACCTCGCGCGAAGCGGCGGGCGAGGTGCGCGAAGCGGGGTCCGACGCCGCGCGCGACGCCCGGCGCCGCGCTGCCATCATCTTCGGCGGCTTCGGCCTCGGCCTGCTGTACAAGGTGGCCAACGTCTCGTTCAAGGGCTGGAAGGATGTCGCCAATTTCGAATTCGGCGCGCCGCTGAAGGCCGGTTCGGCCGGTGCCGAGATCTCGCCCGAGCTGGTGGGCGTCGGCTACATCATCGGTCCGCGCATCGCCTTTACCATGGCGGCCGGCGGCGTGCTGTCCTATCTCTTGCTGATCCCGATGATCAAGTTCTTCGGCGAGCTGCTGACGGTGCCGCTGTCGCCCGGGACGATGCTGATCAAGGACATGTCGCCCGACGACATCCGCGACGCCTATGTGCTGTACATCGGCGCCGGCGCCGTGGCTGCGGGCGGCCTGATTTCGCTGGTGCGCTCGCTGCCGTCGATCTGGAATGGCCTGAAGGGCGGCCTGGCGGGCATGGGCGCAAAGAAGACGACGGCTGCAGCCGGAGCTGATCCTTCGCTGCGTACCGACCAGGACATTCCGTTCAAATGGGTTGCGATCGGCTGCCTGGCCATCATCGCCATCATCACCTTCGCCACGCCGCTGCACATGAACCTGCTGGGCGCACTCCTGATCCTCGTGTTCGGCTTCCTGTTCGCGACCGTCTCCTCGCGCCTGACCGGCGAAGTCGGCTCCTCGTCGAACCCGATTTCCGGCATGGCGGTCGCCACGCTGCTGTTCACCTGCCTGATCTTCCTGGTCATGGGCTGGACCGGCGGACGCTATTACGTCACCGCCTTGTCGGTCGGCGCCATCGTCTGCATCGCGGCCAGCAACGCCGGCACCACCTCCCAGGACCTGAAGACCGGCTTCCTGGTCGGCTCGACGCCGCGCCTGCAGCAGTACGCCATCCTGTGCGGCGCCTTTGCCTCGGCGCTGATCCTGGGGCCGATCCTGCTGAAGCTGAACGATGCCGGCACCGTTTATGTGCCGGCCGCCCAGGTCGCGCCCGGCATCACGGTCGACGCGTCGAAGCTGACCGAGACGGCGCAGCTGCAAGGCCCGCAGGCCGAGAGCGACAATAAAACCTATAAAGTCTGGCGCAAGGTCGGCACCGCCGGCGGACCGGAAGGCAAATACCTGGTGGGCGAGGACGGCAAGCTGGCCTACCTGGTCGACCCGGGCATCAACGGCCACCACCACACGCGTCCGGACGGCACCGAAGTGAAGAAATACGACGCGCCGAAGGCCGTGCTGATGTCCTACATCATCAAGGGCATCCTCGACCAGCAGCTGCCGTGGACCCTGGTGCTGTTCGGCGTGATGATCTCGGTGGTGCTGGAAATGGCCGGCATCCAGGCGCTGGCGTTTTCGGTGGGCGTGTACCTGCCGCTGGTGTCGACGCTGCCGATCGCGGTCGGCGGCGCGGTGCGCTGGGCGGCCGACCGCCGCAACAACAAGCTGCCGCAGTACGCGAAGCTGAACGACGAAGAGCGCACCGCTGCCGGGGACCGCAGCTCGGGCACCTTGCTGGCTTCCGGCTATATCGCCGGCGGTGCGCTGGCGGGCATCATCATCGCGATCACGGCGGGGGTGATGACGAATTTCGACAGCATGATGGCGAAGTGGGCCGAGTCGTCGAACCCGTTCTTCGCGGGGGCGCATGCGGATCTGCTGTCCCTGATACCGTATGCGGCGATCGTGCTGCTGCTGTACTGGGTGGCGCGCGAGAAGCCGCAGCAGTAAGTGAAACGGGCGCTCGAGGCGCCCGTTCTTTTATGTGGGGTGAACCGCGTGGGCCCAAGTGCCCACCCTGCAACGGCGGTGCACCGTAGGGTGGGCTCTCGAGCCCACGCGGTTCACCGTTCGAGCATCCGCGGCCTACACAAACGCCAGATCGTGCTGGCGAATCACGTTATCCAGCCACTCGTCCGTCTGGCTGAACTTGAATCCCAATGACGACGCGCGTGCCGTATCGAGCACCGTCGCCTGTCCCGCATCGAACGGCGACAAGACCCCAGGAGCCGCACCGGCAACCTGTTGCGCGCCCGCCCGCGCGTCGAGCACGTCGGCCACCCGCCCGAACAGATCGTGCGCCGACAAGGCCCCGTGCGACGCCGCATTCACCGGCCCGGTGAACGACTGGGCACCGGCCCAGTCGAGGAAAGCCGCGGCCTCCTGCGTGCCCAGGAACGACAGCTTCGCCTGCGCATCCGTATAGCGCAGCGCCACCCCCGAGCGCAACGCGTCGACATACCAGGACAGCCGCCCCGTGAACTCCTCCGGCCCGCCCAGCACGTGCGCCAGGCGCGCCGTCACCAGCGGCAGCGAGCCGTCGCGGTACAGGTAGGCCTCGGCCTGCACCTTGCCGGCCACATAGCTCTCGACGGCGCGCTTCGGATCGTGCCAGGGATAGCCGGTGTCGATCGGCTGCGCCAGCACAGGCAGGTCGGTTTCGAGTAGGGCGCCGCCGGACGGCTGGATACCGCGGTAGACGTCGATCGTGGAAGTCATGACGTAGCGCCCGACCTTGCCGGCGAAGGTGCGCGCGGCGATCGCCGCGTCCAGGGGGCTGTAGCACATCTGGTCGAACACGAGGTCGTAGCGTTTATTGGCGAAGGCGCCGCGCATGGCGGTCTCGTTGCGGCGGTCGACGCGGATGCGTTCGATGCGCGCCCCAAACGGGTCGGGGGCGTAGCCGCGGGTGGCGATCGTCACCCGGTGGCCGGCGCGTACCAGGCGCTGCACGAGCAGCTTGCCGAAATAGCGGGTCCCGCCGATCACTAATATATCCTTGTGCATGGCTTCTCCTTGACGAATCGAGTATATTTTCTGCTCAGCAGTGGAAACGCACAACCGAGAAAAACCGAGCGCTATGAATAAGATAAATTTATGCATGGGGGCCGCATGAAGCCGCTGCGCAGCCTGTCCGGCCTGATCGACTTCGACTGTGCGGCGCGCTGGGGCAGCTTCAAGCTGGCCGCGCGCGAGCTGCACAAGACACCGGCGGCGGTCAGCCTGCAGGTCAAGCAGCTGGAAGAGGCGATCGGCTTCGCGCTCTTTGTGCGCCACCCGCGCCATATCGCGCTCACCGAGAAAGGCCAGGAACTGGCGATCGCGGTGGGCCGCATGCTGGCCGACCTGCGCGGCAAGGTGGCGGCGCTGCAGCGCGGCGACGAGGAATCGGTGCTGCGCATCTCGACCACGCACTCGTTCGCGATCAAGTGGCTGGTACCGCGCATGCACCGTTTTACCAAGCTGTATCCCGAACTCGATATCCGCATCGATTCCAACGACGCGCCGGTCGACATGGAGGCCGACAGCACCGACGTTGCGATCCGCTACGGCCCGGTGCGCGATGGCGACCCGGCTACCCTGTTCCGCGAGCGGCTGGTGCCGGTCTACAGTCCGGAGCTGCTTGCGCCGGGCCAGGCCGAGCTGACGCTGGCCGACATCAAGGACTGGCCGCTGCTGTACGAGAAGTCGCCCGAGCGCTGGCTGCAGCTGCTGAACGAGAACCGGGCCCTGAAGGGGAATTACGATTTTTCGCGCGCCTACAGCCACTGGGGCGTGCTGGTGCAGGCGGCGGTGGCGGGGCAGGGCGTGGCGCTGGTGCCCTACGGGATCGCCTGCCAGGACATCGCCTCGGGCGCGCTGCGCCAGATCGCCTGCCGCAGCGCGCGCTTCGAGAGCGGCTACCGCTTCCTGGCGAATCCGCACAAGGAGAATATGGGGAAGGTGCAGCGCTTCCGCGCCTGGATCGAGGAGGAGATGGCGCAGATGGAGCTGGCACTGGACAGGAAGCCCAGGTCCTCGTGAGCGCGCAATAAAAAACGGCAGCCGAAGCTGCCGTTATTTGTGTCGAGCCAAAGCGCTTACTTCACGCCGTGCATCAGCTTCTGGATCAGCGGCGCGATCAGGAACAGCAGCACGCCGCCGCCCACCAGCGACCAGAAGCCGAAGGTGTAGCCGCCCAGCGCCGAAGCGACCGACATGCCCGATTCGCCCGAGACGTGCGAGGCGAAGATGCCGGACAGGTTGTTGCCGATACCGGTCGACAGGAACCAGCCGCCCATCCCGAGGCCGACCAGGCGCACCGGCGCCAGCTTGGTGACCATCGACAGGCCGATCGGCGACAGGCACAGCTCACCGACCGACTGGATGAAGTAGACCGTGAACAGGGTCCAGAACGGGATCTTGCCGTTCATGTCGACCAGGGTCGACAGCGCGTACATCAGCAGGCCGAAAGCGAGGCCGTTGAAGATCAGGCCGAGGCCGAACTTGCGCGGGATCGACGGGTTCGCGTTGCGGCGGCCCAGCATGACCCAGATGGCGGCGATGATCGGGGCGAAGGCGATGATGGCGATCGAGTTCACGCTCTGGAACCAGGCCACCGGGAAGATGAAGCCGCCCAGGTTGCGGTCGACGATCTGGTCGGCCAGGAAGGTGAAGGAGCTGCCGGCCTGTTCGAAGAACATCCAGAACAGGATATTGAAGGCGAAGATGATCATCATGGCGATGGTCTTGTCGCGCGCAACCTTACCGTTGCGGATACCTTCGATCATCAGCATCAGCGCCAGCGCGACGAAGAGCACGGTCAGGATGACCTGCAGGGTGTTGGCGCCGAGTTTCAGCAGGAAGTACACGCCGGGAATCGCAATGACGCTGCCGATGATGACGGCGATCGGACGGCCGGTGCCCTGTGCGTTGGCGTCCGGTGCGCCGATGCCCTGCAGGGTCTTGCGGCCGATGTAGAACCACACGAGGCTGACCAGCATGCCGACGCCGGCTGCGAAGAACACCACCTTGTAGGCCGGGGTCGTGCCGTCGCCGAGTTTCTGCGCCAGGATCTGGGTCAGGATCGGGGCGATGAAGGCGCCCGCATTGATACCCATGTAGAAGATGGTGAAGCCGGAATCGCGGCGGGTATCGTTCAGCGCGTAGAGTTTGCCGACCATGGTAGAGATGTTCGGCTTGAACATGCCGTTGCCGACGATGATGGTCGCCAGGCCGAGCTTGAAGATGTCCGGGTTCGGGAGCGTGATCATGAACAGGCCGGCCGCCATGAAGACGGCACCGATCAGGATCGAGCGCTGGTAGCCGATGACGCGGTCGGCGATCAGGCCGCCGAAGACGGCGCCGGCATACACCAGGGCGAGGTAGGAACCGTAGGTGAGGTTGGCGTCGGCCTGGCCGACCGCTGCGCCGCCGTAGAACTGGGCGACGATGTAGAGCACGAGCGCCCAACGGATGCCGTAGAAAGCGAAACGCTCCCAGAACTCGGTCATGAACAGCATCCACAGCGGCGCCGGATGGCCCATGATCTGTTTGAATTCTGGAATGGCAACCTCTTTGCCTGGTGAAACTGCTGCACCGCTCATGCGGGTTCTCCCGAAAATAGTGTTTTGAGAATGTCCGTTTTGTTGGAATCCGGGATCAGCCGGAATTTCCAGTTGGGACGCATTTTAGTGGAAATTTCTTACCATAAGAAAAATATTTGGCCTTGTGGTAAACACGCGCGCGGGCGGTGCAAGGCGTTGCCAGCTTGCACCATTGACGCACACAAGCGCAGGCATGCGCGGCGCCTTTGTCGTATATTGGTGAAACAGCCAGCACTATTTCCGGAAGCATTTATTTCCGGCGCATTTGAAAGGAAGACCTGCATGAACTACGAAGTCGTCGACACCCTTATTTCCCCCGAAGGCCGGCTCGAAGTCCTGTCCAAGGCCGAGGTGGCCAAGCTGCTCGACACCAGCCAGGGCGGCCTCTACAACATATTCCGCAAGTGCGCGCTCGCCGTCCTGAACTGCGGCAGTTCGATCGACGACGGCAAGGAACTGCTCGAGCGCTACAGCAGCTTCGAGATCAGCATCATCCAGCGCGAGCGCGGCATCAAGCTCGATATCCGCGGCGCGCCGTCGATCGCCTTCGTCGACGGCAAGATGATCAAGGGCATCCACGAGCACCTGTTCGCCGTCCTGCGCGACATCGTCTACGTTCACTTCGAAGTCACCGACAACCCGAAATTCAACCTCGCCAAGCCGGAAGGGATCACCGATGCGGTGTTCCACATCATGCGCAACGCGAACATCCTGCAGCCGCAGCGCAACCCGAACCTGGTCGTCTGCTGGGGCGGGCACTCGATCAACCGCGTCGAGTACAACTATTCGAAACAGGTCGGCTACGCGCTCGGCCTGCGCGAACTCGATATCTGCACCGGCTGCGGCCCGGGCGCGATGAAGGGCCCGATGAAGGGCGCCGCCATCGGCCACTCGAAGCAGCGGCTGGCGGTCGGGCGCTACCTCGGCATCTCCGAGCCGGGCATCATCGCGGCCGAGTCGCCGAACCCGATCGTCAACGACCTGGTCATCATGCCGGACATCGAGAAGCGCCTCGAGGCCTTCGTCCGCACCGGCCACGGCATCGTCGTCTTCCCGGGCGGCGCCGGCACCGCCGAAGAAATCCTGTACATCCTCGGCATCCTGCTCCATCCGGACAATGCCGAAATGCCGTTCCCGCTGATTTTCACGGGCCCAGCCACCGCCCGCGAATACTTCGAGCAGATCGACGACTTCATCGCCCAGACCCTCGGCGTGCGCGCCCAGGCGCGCTACAAGATCATCATCGACGACCCGGACGCGGTCGCCCGCGAGATGCAGGCCGGGATCAAGCAGGTGCGCGAATTCCGCAAGGCGAGGAGCGACGCCTATTACTTCAACTGGCTGCTGAAAATCGACCACGAATTCCAGAAGCCCTTCAAGCCGACCCACGAGAACATGCGCAACCTGTCGCTGCACAAGAACCAGGAAACCCACCTGCTGGCCGCAAACCTGCGCCGCGCGTTCTCGGGCGTCGTGGCCGGCAACGTGAAGGAAGAGGGGATCCGCGAGATCGAGAAGCACGGCAAGTACGAGATCCACGGCGACAGCGACATCATGGTGCCGATGGACGCGCTGCTGGCCTCGTTCGTCGAGCAGAGCCGGATGAAGTTGCCGGGCAAGGCGTATGTGCCTTGTTATACGATCGTGCAATAAACACGGCGTCGCGTCGCGGCCAACAAAAACGGGGCGCCGCAGCGCCCCGTTTTTCATTGATCAAGAAGATCAGTCCTCTTTCCGCAAGTGCGGGAACAGCAGCACGTCGCGGATGTTCGGCGAGTCCGTCAAAATCATGATCAGGCGATCGATACCGATCCCGCAGCCGCCGGCCGGCGGCATGCCGTATTCCAGCGCGCGGATATAGTCTGCGTCGTAGTACATCGCCTCTTCGTCACCGGCGTCCTTGGCCTCGACCTGCGACAGGAAACGCGCGGCCTGGTCTTCCGGATCGTTCAGCTCCGAGAAGCCGTTGGCGATTTCGCGGCCCACCATGAACAGCTCGAAACGCTCGGTGATGCCGGCACGGGTGTCCGAGGCGCGGGCCAGCGGCGAGACTTCTACGGGATAGTCGATGATATAGGTCGGCTCCCACAGCTGCGCTTCGGCCGTCTCTTCGAACAGCGCCAGTTGCAGCGCGCCCAGGCCTGCATTCGCGAACGGCTTGACGCCGAACTTCCTGAGTTCCGTCTTGATGAACTCGGCGTCGTTCAGCTGCTCGTCCGTGTAGCCCGGCGCGTACTTGTTGATCGCCTGGACGATGGTCAGGCGGTGGAAGGGCTTGGACAGGTCCAGCTCGCGGCCGCCGTACGACAGCACGGCCGTGCCCTGGGCGTCGACCGCGGCCTGGCGGATCACGGCTTCGGTGAAGTCCATGAGCCAGGTGTAGTCCGTATAGGCCGCGTAGAACTCCATCATCGTGAATTCAGGGTTGTGACGGATCGAGACGCCTTCGTTGCGGAAGTTGCGGTTCACTTCGAACACGCGGTCGAAGCCGCCGACCACCAGGCGCTTCAGGTACAGCTCGGGCGCGATGCGCAGGAACATTTGCATGTCGAGCGCGTTGTGGTGGGTAATGAAAGGCTTGGCCGCGGCGCCGCCCGGGATCGGGTGCAGCATCGGGGTCTCGACTTCCATGAAGCCGTTCTTTTCCATGAAGCGGCGCATCGACGACAGCGCGGCGGTACGCGCCTTGAAGGTGCGGCGCGTCTCTTCGTTCATGATCAGGTCGACGTAGCGCTGGCGGTACTTCGTTTCCTGGTCGGCCAGGCCGTGGAACTTGTCGGGCAGCGGGCGCAGGGATTTCGTGACCAGGCGCAGCTTCGACACCTTGATCGTCAGCTCGTCGACCTTGGTCTTGAACAGCGTGCCCTCGACGCCCAGGATGTCGCCCAGGTCGTAGCTGCGGAAGGCTTCCATTGCCGCTTCGCCGGTGGCGTCCAGGGTCACGTAGATCTGGATGCGGCCGTCGGCGCGCAGGCCCGAGGCGTCCTGCAGGGTGGCGAAGGCCGCCTTCTTGCCGGCTTCGCGTTTCAGCATCATGCGGCCGGCCAGCACCACGGGAATCGCTTTCTCTTCCAGCTCTTCGCGCGTCAGGGCGCCGTAGGCTTCGATCAGCTCGGCCGCCTTGTGCTGGGGCTTGAAGTCGTTCGGGAAGGCGACGCCTTGTCCACGAATGGCAGCCAGCTTGGCGCGGCGCTCGGTCATGATCTTGTTTTCGTCGGCCGCTGCCACTGCTGGCACTGGCGTGTTCTCTTGGTTTTCCGTAGTCATGGTTGGTTCAACTCTTGTTGGTGTATGGTCGCGCCAAACTCAGGCGAACAGCGTCTCGAGCGACAGGCTCGAAAAATCGTCGACGATGGCGATCACGTTGTCGAATTCGGCAAAGGCTGCGCGCGGCAGGGTGGTGGTGATCACCACCACGCGCATGCCGGCGCGCCGCGCCGCTTCCACGCCCAGCGGCGCGTCTTCGAACACGATGCAGTTGGCGGGTTCCGCGCCGCAGCGCCTGGCCGCTTCGAGGAACACGTCCGGATGCGGCTTCCCGCGCGGGACGTCCGTGGCGCCGACGACGGTCTCGAAATGGCGGCGCAGGTCCAGGCCGTCGAGGGTGAACTCGACGTTCGCAGGCGGCGCGGCCGTGCCGACCGCAAGGGCGATGCCCTGCGAGCGCGCGTCGGCGATCAGGTCTTCGAACCCATCGACCGCCTTCAGGTGCGGCGCGTACAGCTCGCGGTAGACGGCCTCTTTTTCGTGGTTCAGCAGCGCCACTTCGTCGTCTTCCAGGTGCTCGCCCATGTGGGAACGGATGATCTCCTTGCCCTGGCGGCCGGCCGTCGTGCGGAAGAATTCGTCCGCATCGATGGCGCGTCCGCGGCGCTCGAAGAAGGTGATCCACGACTGGGTGTGGAAGGCCATGTTGTCGACGATGGTGCCGTCCATGTCGAAGATCAGGGCGCGCTTGTCAGGAGCCGTGGTGCGTGCCGTCATGCGCTGGCGCCTGCGCCTACGCCCTGCTTCAGCGAGGCCGAGATGAAATCGTCCAGGTCGCCGTCGAGCACGTTTTTCGTGTTCCCGGTCTCGAAGCCGGTCCGCAGGTCCTTGATGCGCGACTGGTCGAGCACGTAGGAGCGGATCTGGTGGCCCCAGCCGACGTCGGTCTTCGAGTCTTCCAGCTTCTGCTGTTCGCTCATGCGCTTGCGCATCTCGAGCTCGAACAGCTTCGCGCGCAGCATGTCGAAGGCCTCGGCCTTGTTGCGGTGCTGGGAACGGTCGTTCTGGCACTGCACGACGATGCCCGACGGCGCGTGCGTCAGGCGCACTGCGGAGTCGGTCTTGTTGATGTGCTGACCGCCGGCGCCGGATGCGCGATAGGTATCGATGCGAACGTCGGCCGGGTTGATCTCGATCTCGAAGGATTCGTCGACTTCCGGATACACGAACAGCGAGGTGAACGAAGTATGGCGGCCGTTGGCCGAGTCGAACGGCGACTTGCGCACCAGGCGGTGCACGCCGGTTTCGGTGCGCAGGTGGCCGTAGGCGTACTCGCCCTCGACCTTGATGGTCGCGGTCTTGATGCCGGCGACTTCACCGTCGGACTGTTCCAGGATCTCGGCCTTGAAGCCCTTGCGTTCGCAATAGCGCAGGTACTGGCGCAGCAGCATCGAGGCCCAGTCCTGGGCTTCGGTACCGCCGGCGCCGGCCTGGATGTCGATGAAGCAGTTCGCGTGGTCCATCGGGTTGCCGAACATGCGGCGGAATTCCATGCCCTCGATGACCTTGGCGATCGCGTCGGCGTCGGCGCTGACGGCTTCGATCGTGTCGTCGTCGCCTTCCTCGCGCGCCATCTCGAACAGGTCGGATGCGTCGGCGAGATCGGCTTTCGCTTTCTCGAGCGTCAGCACGACGCCTTCCAGCGCCTTTTTCTCTTTACCGAGGTCGAGCGCCCGTTTCTGGTCGTTCCAGACGGTCGGATCCTCGAGTTCTTCGTTGACCTGCTCTAGTTTCTCTGCCTTCCGATCGAAGTCAAAGATACCTCCGAAGTTCGGCCTCGCGACCGGTCAGGTCGTTCAGCAGGGCGGCGATGGCGTTGATGCGTTCAGCTTCCATGATCTTGGCAATTTGAATGAGTTGAATCGAACCTTCGATTATACCCCAGGCGCTTGCCCCGGTTCGTGCCGCCACCGTATCATTGGGCGCATCACATCTGAACTTCTAACCAAAGCAGCCCCATGCACCACTCCATCCCTTGTCAAATCGGCATCGCCGGCCTCTTTGCCGTCCTCGCCGCCCCCGCCCTGGCCGCAACATCCGCCCCCAAGGGTGCCAGCGCGACCCTCGCCGTGCTCGAAACCACCGACCTGCACTCGAACGTGGTCGGCTACGACTATTTCAAGCTCGCCGCCGAGCCCTCGATCGGCCTGGACCGGACGGCGCGCCTGATCGCGCAGGCACGCGAGGAATTCGCCAACACGGTCCTGTTCGACAACGGCGACACGATCCAGGGCAATGCGCTGGCCGACTGGCAGGCGCTGGTGAAACCGCTGCGCTGCGACCAGACGCTGGGCATCTACAAGGTGATGAACGCCCTCAAATATGACGGCGCCTCGATCGGCAACCACGAATTCAACTATGGACTGGCCTACCTCAGCCAGGTGACGGGCAGCCGCTTCCAGGTGGCGGGCGTCGACCAGCCCAGGCGCTGCGCCGGTCCCGCCTTCCCGCAGGTGCTGGCCAATGTCTACAGCGTGAAGACGAAGAAGCCGATCTTCGAACCCTGGCGCATCATCGAAAAACGCGTCAAGGCGACGGACGCAAGCGGGCGGCCGATCGAGGCGCTCGTCAAGGTCGGGATCATCGGCTTCACGCCGCCGACCATCATGTCCTGGGACAAGCGCTGGCTCGAGGGGAAGGTCTACACGACGGGCGTGCGCGAAGCGGCCCTGAAATACATCCCGGAGATGCGCAGGAAGGGCGCCGACATCGTCGTCGCCATCGCCCACGGCGGGCTCGATGCCAATCCGTACACGCCGAGCATGGAAAACGCCGGCTGGTACCTGGCGCAGGTGCCGGGCGTCGATGCCATGCTGCTCGGCCATTCGCACCAGCTGTTCCCGAACGCCGCCAGCACGGCGCCGCAGTTCAACCTGCCGGGCGTCGACAAGGCGAAGGGCCTGGTGCACGGCGTACCGACCGTGATGGCGAATTTATGGGGCAAGCACCTGGGCGTGATCGCGCTGCAGCTGCGGGCGAGCGGCAAGGGCTGGACGGTCGAGAAGGACAAGACCGTGGTCGAAGCGCGCGCGGCACAGAACGCCGACAAGAGTTTCGTCGCGCCCGACCCGGCGGTGTCGGACCTGATTCGCGAAGAGCACGAGGCCACCATCGGCTACGTCAAGACGCCGGTCGGCAGCACCGACTTCCGCATGACCACCTATTTCGCCGATGTCGGCGACCCCTCGGCGCTGCAGGTGGTGAACGCGGCCCAGACCCGGTACGTGAAGAGCTATGTGGCGGCCAACCTGCCGCAGTACGCGAAGCTGCCGGTACTGTCGATGTCGGCGCCGTTCAAGAGCGGCCTGGCCGGCGCCTTCGATTTCACCGACGTCCCGGCCGGAAACCTCGCCTTGAACAACGCCGCCGACCTCTACCTGTATCCGAATGCGCTGTATGCGGTGAAGATCGACGGCGCCGGCCTGAAAGCCTGGCTCGAGACCTCGGCGCGCCGCTTCAATACGATCGACCCGGGCAGGACTGAGCCGCAGGAGCTGGTCAACGCCGCGGTGCCGAGCTATAACTTCGATACGCCGACTTCAGGCGAGATCAGCTACGAGATCGACGTCACCCAGGCGCCGGGCGCGCGCATCCGCAAGCTGTCCCTGCGCGGCGTGCCGGTGACGCCGGAACAGGAATTCATCGTCGCCACGAACAACTACCGGGCCAGCGGCGGCGGCAATTTCCCGGGGCTGGACGGCAGCAAGACGGTCCTCGCTTCGCCCGACACCAGCCGCGACGTCCTGATCGCCTATATCCGCGACGTGAAACAGCTGACCCGTGCGGCGCATGGCGCGACGCGCAGCTGGCGCTTCACGAAGGTGAAGACGGCCGGGCCGGTCGTGTTCCATTCGGCGCCCGGCATGCTCGGCCTGGCGCAGGACGCGGGGCTCGACAACCTGAGCCAGGTGCGCGCCGACGATGGCCTCGGCAAGGGGTTTGCGCTGTACGCGCTGGACCTGGCGAAATGAAAGGCGCTGCGCTGCTGCTGGCCATCGTATGCTGCGGCGCCGTGCAGGCCGCCGATGCGCAGGCTGATTACCGGCTGGGACTGAAGTATCGGAACGGTACAGGTGTAGTTGCGGACGCCGTCCGGGCGGCGCGCCTGATCGAGGCGGCTGCGCGGGCGCAGGTGCCCGCCGCGATGTTCACGCTGTCGAACATGCTGGCGGCGGGGGAGGGTGTGCAGCAGGATGACGCGGCGGCACGGCGCTGGCTGGAAGAGGCGGCCGCGCTGGGTTATCCGGCGGCCCTGCAGGAACTGGCCTTGCGCGAACCGGATCCGCGCAAGGCGGAGCTGTTGATGCGCCAGGCGGCGCATGCGCTGCAGCACCGGTAGGGTGGGCGGTCCCCCGCCCAGCAAACACATGCTCAGGTCAACTGTGGGCGACCACCAGGCTTAATGCTCGCCCGAGGCCTCGATCTCGCTCGCGGCAATCGCGGCCAGGTCCATCAGCGCCTGCAATTCCGACGCGCGCAGCTTGCGCGGCTCGCGGTCGATCACGCACAGGGTGCCCATCGCCATGCCCGACGGGTCGCGCAAGGGCACGCCCGCGTAGAAGCGCATGTGCGGGTCGGCCAGCACCAGCGGGTTGTCGGTAAAGCGCCCGTCGGTCAGCGCGTCTTCCACCACGAAGGGTCCGTCCTGCAGGATCGCATGGGTGCAGAAGGCCCATTCGCGCGGCGTTTGCTGGGCGGGCAGGCCGACCCGTGCCTTGAACCACTGGCGGCGTGCCGTCAGCAGCGAGATCAGGGCGATCGGCGACTCGGTCACTTTCGAGGCCAGGCGCACGATGCGGTCGAAGCGCTCTTCCGGCAAGCTGTCCACCAGCCGGGTCGCGGCCAGCGCGGCCAGGCGCTGCGCTTCCTCTTCCGGCACCGGGAAGCCCGGGTCGGGATTCGGCAGGAATTCCGGATCGGTCGGCGTCGGCGGCAGGCGGCGCTCCAGGTTGCCGGACTGGCCGGATACCTTGTTCATCAGGGCGCGGATATGGCTCTCGCGCGTGCGGCGGTGTCCGCCCGGGGTTTTCCACGATTCGATCGCACCGCTTTCCATCCAGAGCTGGACGGTACTGGTCGCCACGCCGAGCAGGCGCGCGGCGGCGCTGGTGGTCAGGATCGGGTCCTCTTCGATTAAATTGCTGTTCATCAATATTCCTACAGTTTATGGAAGTATAGCCGATTTGATGAATCTATCTGCGGATTCGTTTCTATCGGAAAAATATGATGATCGAGACAACAATTTACGCAATTTTCATTACCAAAAAGGCACTTGCCCCTCAGGGCGCGCACCGATTTCATCAATGCAACCCTTCGCGCAGCCGCGGCCCTGCCAGATCGAAGGGCCGGTCAGCAAGCTCGCTGCCGGCACCTTGAGCACCGCTTCAGGCGGCGGCCAGCGCCAACTGTGCGCCGGCAGCGGCAGCCGAGCGTGGGCGCGACGGCGCGCCGGCCAGGTCGTCGAGCCTGAAGGCGCTGACCACCTGCGCCAGGCGCTCGGCCTGTTCCTGCATCGATTCCGCGGCGGCCGCGGCTTCCTCGACCAGGGCCGCGTTCTGCTGGGTGACGCTGTCCATGTCGACGATCGCGCTGTTGACCTGCTCGATGCCGGCGCTTTGCTCTTCGCTGGCGCTGGCGATGTCGGCCATGATGCCGGTGACGTGTTCGATGCTGCGCACGATTTCTCCCATGGTGGCGCCGGCGCGATCGACCTGGCCGGTGCCCGCGGCGACCTTGCTGACCGAATCGTCGATCAGCGCCTTGATCTCCTTCGCCGCGCCGGCCGAGCGCTGGGCCAGGTTGCGCACTTCTCCGGCGACGACCGCGAAGCCGCGGCCCTGTTCGCCGGCACGCGCCGCTTCCACGGCCGCATTCAGGGCCAGAATATTGGTCTGGAAGGCGATGCCGTCGATGACCGAAATGATGTCGACGATCTTGCGCGAAGATGCGTTGATCGAGCCCATGGTGGCCACGACTTCAGCCACCACCGCGCCGCCTTCGCCGGCGATGGCGGCGGCATTGCGGGCCAGTTTGTTTGCTTCGCGGGCGTTGTCGGCGTTCTGGCGCACGGTCGACGTCAGCTCTTCCATCGAGGACGCGGTTTCTTCCAGCGAACCGGCCTGCTGCTCGGTGCGTGCGGACAGGTCCGCGTTACCGCTGGCGATTTCATTCGAGGCCGTGGCGATCGCGCCGGTGCCGCTGCGGACGTGGCCGACGATCTCGGCCAGTGCTTTCGACATGCTGCCGAGGGCGCGCAGCAGGTCGCCGGTTTCGTCGCGCTCCGTTGCGGCGGCGCGGCTGGTGAGGTCGCCGCGTGCCACGCGCTGGGCGAAGCCGACGGCATGGCGCAGCGGCACCGTGATCGAGCGCGTGATGACCCAGGCGCAGGCGACGCCCAGCAGCAGGGCCGTCAGGCCGAGGGCGATCAGGATCACGCGGGTGTTCGCGTAGGACTCGAGGATCGAGGCCGCAACGGCGTCGGAGGCTTCGATCTGCATCTTGGCCAGTTTGTTCATCTCGGCCAGGAAGGCATCGCTTTGCGGGGTGAGCTGTCCGGTGTAGATCCTGTCTGCACCCTGGACATCGCCGGCGCGCTTGGCGTCCAGCAGCGCGGTGCGCGCCTTCAGGTAGGCATCGCGCGCCGTCTTCACATGGGCGAACTGGGCGCGGACCGCTTCGTTGCGCAGCGAGCTTTCGATCATGTTCTGCAGTTCGGTGGAGCGCGCCGAGACTTCCTTCATGCGCGCGCTCACGCGTTCGATCACGGCGCTGTCGTCGGTCACGTAGGCGGTTTCCAGGCTCGCCCGGTTGAGTTCGATCAGCTTGCCCCATTCGGCCACGGCGCGCTGGTTCTTCATGCTCACTTGCACGAGCCGGTTCGTCATGTCGCCCGCTTCCTGCATGCGCAGCAGGGCGGTGACGGTGACCGCCAGCAGCAATGCGAGGACGATGGCGAATCCGACGCCCAGGCGGACGCCGATCTTGAGGTTCTTCACGTTGGATTCCTGATGAATGAGCGGCGGTGGCCGCGGTTGAAGACGGAACGGTCGGGGACCGGCCGGCGCAAGTGGAGCTGGACTGCAGCTGAGCTCGGCTGTTTAGAGGGAGTATACCAGCACGGGAGCAAAAATGATGCTATGCAGCAAAATTGCAACATGGAATAATTGTATTGATGCAATAGTGCAGGGAGGGCGGCACGCGGACGGCGCCGCCGGCAGGGCGGATCAGTGCAGTTGCTTCTTTTCTAGCTGCACCAGGATGAAGGGATGGACGACCGCCGCCCACAGCGCGATTTCGCCGGCCGCCCAGGTCTGCGCCTGCAGGTCCGAGACTTTCGCAACCTTGCCCTCATTCATCCAGCGCGCGATGTTCTCCTTGTCGTCGTGCGAGACGCGCACCGCGACGTCGATCAGGTCCAGTTCTTCGCTGACATAGATGACATTGCCCTGGGCGAAATGGCGTTCCAGCTCGCTCCATTGGATGCGGCCGGTTTCGCGGTTGATCTTGTCATGTAATTCGGTATCGTTTTCGGGCTTGGTTTTCATGCTGGTATTTATTTACTTAGATTATCTCGACGGTCGGAACGGGCGACCCCGCCCATGTTAACCGATACGCCTGGCCCCTGCGCACATTGCCCACCAGGGCAGGGCGGAAGCAGGCGAGATTGGTGCCGCCCGGATGCCGGACGCTCGGGTAGATGACGCCCATCGAGCCGAGCTCGAGCAGGGTATTCGCCAGTTCCTGGGAGGCGACGTAGCTGCGCGGATCGAGCGATCTGGCGAAGCCGCGCACGCCGCGGATGTCGTGGAAGCTGCCGTTGAAATCGGCCAGCATCGCCTGGTAGGTGACGCTGTCGTCGAAGCGGCCGATTTCCTGGTATTCGACCGTCTTGTGGAAGCTCACCTCGGCCAGCGCCGTGTCGGCCTCGAATGCGCAATACCAGGCGCCGCGCCGGCCATCGTTGAAGCGGCTGCCCTCGGGACGCGCGTACGTGTATGCCGCGTTAATGATCCGAAAATTCGGGACGCCGAATACGAGTTCGTCCATGCCGATGCCGGGCAGCAGGCCCGCTTCGCCGCGCAGGCGCTCGTTGGTCGCGTTATCGAGGTCGAACAGGTCGCGCAGGGTGGCGTCGCTGTCGGCCAGGGGAGCGAGCACCGAATCCTCGAGGTCGGCAAAGCGCGGGGGGAGCAGGCGGCAGGTGTCGAACTGGCGCAGGCTCGTGAGTTTCGGAAGTACCGCCAAGATCACAGGCCCCCACGGCGTGCGTCCAGCAACTGGCGCACCGTTTGCATGGCCAGCAGGCCGCCGCCCAGCATATGCGCCAGCGGCGTGCGTCCGCCGAAGATGAGATTGCTGTTGGGGAGCGTCACCCATTCGTCGGCGAGCTTGTCGCCGTACAGGATGTGCAAGGCCTTGTAGATGCCGAGCAGGTAGGAAATGCGGGTGATGCGGTCGACTTCGAGCACCCGGTCCGGGTTCTTCTTCCAGTCGTAGAAGGACGAGGGCGACAGGCCGCCCAGCAGCTCGCGCGCATCCTCGTCGCGCAGCTGCCAGGCGGCGGCCAGCTTGAAGAAACCCGTCAGCGCCGACTTCGACAGGCGCGCGCGTTCGGCGCGGGAATTGAGGTCGACCAGCACCGCGGGCTCGAAGCGGCTTCTCGGATAGGAATAGGCCAGGTTCATTGTTTCCTCCAGTTTCGGAGTATTTATACTCTGTTTTCGGAGTGCTCGCAACTGACGGTTGTCAAGCCGTGTGCGGCGTGACAGAATTGGCGCCGAGTTGTCGAAAGGAAAATTCTCGAACTTAAAGGTTAACCTATGAGGTTGCGGTCGGCGGGACTTCTTTTTTTGGTGGTGGCCTGCGTGGCGGCAGCGGCCATCGGCATGGCGCGCGGCTCGCGCATGGCGCCGGGCAATTTGCGCCAGCAGGTGGTCGAGGCCGAGCGCGGCTTCGCCGCCAGCATGGCACGGCGCGACTTCGAGGCCTTTACGGCTTACCTGTCGCGCGAGGCGGTGTTCATGAGTTCGGGCGGCGCGACGCGCGGCAAGGACGCCGTGGCCCAGGCCTGGCGCGCTTATTTCGACAAGCCGGCAGCGCCGTTTTCCTGGGAGCCGGTGGATGTCGAGGTGCTGGCCTCAGGCACGCTGGCGTTTTCCAGCGGGCCGGTGCGGGATGCGGCGGGCAAGCAGATCGGGCGTTTCAATTCGGTCTGGCGGCTGGAGGGGCCGGGGACCTGGAGGGTGGTCTTCGATCGCGGGTGCGATTGCGGGCGCTGACCGTTTGCCAGCGCCGTAACGCGTGGACTCGGGAGTCCACCCTACGCCCACGCAGTCGTCCTTAATCCGCCGTCGCGCCCGACACCTTCACCGTCTGCCCCCACTTCGCCGTCTCGCTGCGAATGAACTCCGCAAACTGCTCCGGCTTCTCGCCATGCGGCTCCGCACCTTGCTCGGCCAGCTTCTTCTTCACTTCCGGATCGGCCAGCGCCTTCAGGATCGACGCGTTCAGTTTGGCGATGACCGGCGCCGGCGTGCTTGCTGGCGCCAGGATGCCGAACCAGGAGGTGGCGCTGTAGCCCGGCACGCCCGACTCGGCGATCGTCGGCACGTCCGGCAGGGCCGGCGAGCGGGTCGGCGTGGTCACGGCGATCGGGCGCAGCTTGCCGGCGCGGACGTGGCTGATCACCGAGGGCATGTTGTCGAACATGATCGCGGTCTGCCCGCCGAGCAGGTCGGTCAGGGCGGGCGCGCTGCCCTTGTACGGGATGTGCTGCATCTCGACCCCTGCCATCTGCTGGAACATCTCGCCCGACAAATGGATCGAGGTGCCGCTGCCCGAGGAAGCGAAACTCACCTTGCCCGGGTTGGCCTTGGCGTAGGCGATCAGTTCCTTGACGGTCTTGAAGGGCTGCGACGGATTCGCCACCAGCAGGTTCGGCACCAGCGCCACGCGCGTGATCGGTGCGAAGTCCTTGATCGGGTCGAAGGGCATCTTCTTGTACAGGCTCTGGTTGATGGCGTGGGTGCCGACGGTGCCCATCAGCAGCGTGTAGCCGTCGGGCGCGGCGCGCGCCACCATCTGGGCGCCGATGTTGCCGCCGGCGCCCGCGCGGTTGTCGATGATGACCGGCTGGCCCAGGTCCTTGGCCATGTACTGGCCGACCACGCGCGCCAGGATGTCGGTCGTGCCGCCGGCGGAGAACGGCACCACGATGGTCAGCGCCTTCGAGGGGAAAGCCTGGGCCTGGGCGGCGAACGGCGCCAGCGCGAGGGCGCCGGTTGCGAGCATGGACAGGGCGAGCTTGCGGTGCTTCGGTACGAGAGTGTGCATGGTGGGTCTCCGGGATGTTGTTGTGTTGGAAAGGACTGCGAATTCAGATGGGTGCGACGCCGAGTGTGGTGCCGCCGCAGACATACAGCACCTGGCCGGTGACGAAGCCGTTCTCCGGCGCCAGGAAAAACAGGGCGGCGCGCGCGACGTCCTCGGGCGTGCCGAGGCGCTTGATGACGATGCTGTCGAGGATGCGCCGGGTCTGCGGCGCGCCTTCCGGATTGCTGTTCCTGAATAGTTCGGTGGCGATCGGACCCGGCGCCACGGCGTTCACGGTGATGCCGTCGCCACCGAGTTCCAGCGCCAGCGTGCGCGTCAGGCCGATCAGGCCGGCCTTGGTGGCCGAATACACGATGCGCTCGGGCTTGCCCAGCGCGGCGCGCGAGGAGATGTTGACGATGCGTCCATGGCCGCATGCGCGCAGCGCCGGGAGCAGGGCCTGGACCAGGGTGATCGGGGTTTTCAGGTGCAGGCCGACGACGTCGTCGAGCTGCCTCATGGTCGCGCTGTCGATGCTGCCGGGGCGGGTGGCGCCGGCATTGTTGACGAGCGCGGTGACGGCGTAGCGGGCGGCGATGTCGCGGGCGATGGCCTCGACCTGGTCCTGTCGCGTCAGGTCGGCCTGCAGCGAGATCAGCCGTTCATGGCGCCAGTCGGGCGCCTTGAGGTCGAGATTGAGGACGGTGCGGCCCTCGGCCAGCAGGGCTTCGCAGATGGCGCGGCCGATGCCGGAACTGCCGCCCGTGACCAGGGTAACTTGCTGTGCTTCGCTCATGCATGCAGCTCCTCGAACCAGCCGGGCCACATGACCCGGCACGGGTCGATATTAGCATGTTGATAGCGGTTGATGAGCGGCGCCGCGGATGTGCGTCCATACCAAACGCGTGGGCTCGAGAGCCCACCCTACGGTGCGCCGGCAAGCCGCAAGGCCTGCAAATGGACCGCGGCCTCACACCGGCTCGGCATGCTCCACCAGCAACTGCACCTTGGTGACGCCGTTGTACTCGTTGGCATCGAGCCGGAAAGCGACGCGCGCGCGCTCGCCGAGGCCGTCGGTGCGGCCGAACCAGATGGCGTCGTAGCGGCGCCCGTTCCGTTCCAGCAGGAGTTTTAGGTGCTTTTCCTTCAGGATGCGCTGGCTCAGCACCCGGAATTCGTCGCAGAATACCGGCGGCGCGAAGCCCTGGCCCCAGACCTGGCCATCGCACAGCTCGATGAAGGCGGTCGAATAGAACTCGTCCTCGAGCGGGCCGTCGGTCTCGACCACGCGCTCGAGCTGGGCCTGGGTCAGCCAGGCACGCCCCACCGCCTCGAAGGCCTGCTGGAAGGCGTCGAAGGATTCCGCCCTGATCGTCAGGCCGGCTGCCATCGCGTGGCCGCCGAATTTCTCGATCAGGCCGGGTACGCGCTTGGACACCAGGTCGAGCGCGTCGCGCATGTGAAAGCCGGGGATCGAGCGCCCCGAGCCCTTGATCAGTCCCAGCCCGCCGGGCGCGAAGGTGATCGTCGGGCGGAAGAATTTCTCCTTCAGGCGCGAGGCGACGATGCCGATCACGCCCTGGTGCCAGCTTTCGTCGAAGACGGCAATGGTGCTCGAGTCGCTCGGCTCGAAGGCATCCAGGTGCAGCAGGGCCGTGTCCTGCATCTCGGCCTCGATCTCGCGCCGCTTCAGGTTGATCTCGTTGAGCTGCTGGGCGATCGTCCAGGCGCGGCCCTCGTCGTCGGTGGTCAGGCACTCGATCCCGAGCGCCATGTCTTCCAGGCGGCCGGCCGCGTTCAGGCGCGGGCCGACGGCAAAGCCGAGGTCGAAGGGAGAAGCGCAGCGCGCCTCGCGCCCGGCGACGCGGAACAGGGCCGCCACGCCGGCGTGCATGCGCCCGGCGCGCATGCGCTTGATGCCCTGCGCGACCAGGATGCGGTTGTTGGCGTCGAGTTTCACGACGTCGGCCACGGTGCCCAGGGCCACCAGGTCGAGCAGGTTGTCCAGCTTGGGCTGGCTCTGGGCGTCGAACACGCCGCGCCGGCGCAGTTCCGCGCGCAGGGCCAGCAGCACATAAAACACCACGCCGACGCCGGCCAGGTGTTTACTCGGGAAGCCGCACTCGGGCTGGTTCGGGTTGACGATGACGCGCGCCGGCGGCAGGGCGTCGCCCGGCAGGTGGTGGTCGGTGACGACCACCTCGATGCCGCGCCGGTTCGCCTCCATCACGCCGTCGACGCTGGCGATGCCGTTGTCGACGGTGACGATGATGTCGGGCGCCTTTTCGCGCGCCGTCAGCTCGACGATTTCCGGCGTCAGGCCATAGCCGTGCACCACGCGGTCGGGCACGATGTAGTCGACGTTCGCGCCCATCGCGCGCAGGCCGCGCAGGGCGGTGGCGCAGGCGGTGGCGCCGTCGCAGTCGTAGTCGGCGACGATCGTCATCTTTTTATTCGCGGCGATCGCGTCGGCCAGGAACACGGCCGCGGCGTCGATGTGTTTCAGGCCGCTCGGCGGCACGAGGGCCGTCAGTTCGCAGGACAGTTCACGCACGTCCAGCAGGCCGCGTGCGGCATAGATGCGGGCCAGGACAGGGTGCACGCCGCCCTGGCGCAGCATTTCGGACTGGCGGAACGGGCAGGGGCGGGTGGCAATACGGGTTTTCAAAGCAGTCGATCCAGGGTAGGGCGGCGCCAGAACTTGCGTTGCGCCAGGGCGGTGGTGGTGAACTCGGCATGCGCGTCGCGGTGGCTCAGCACCAGTCTTACTTCGCGTACGCGGCCTTTGGTCAATGCGTCCAAGATGGGTGCGAACAGCGCCGCTTCAAGCTGCTGCAGCTGGGCGACCCAGCCGCCCCAGTCGGCGCCGACCGCGTAGGGAGCCGCGCTGCCGCAGTAGAGGATGGTGTCGCCGTCCAGGCGCGTGCCGAAGTCCGGCAGGGCATCGGGCTGCGCGCCGGCCAGCGCCTGCACCGCGCCGCCCGCGTCGAAAGTCTTCAAGGCCGGTGCATTCGGCGCAGGCAGTGTCCCGGCATCGGCCGCACCCCAGGCCCAGAAGGCGTTCACCGGCGGCAGGCGCCGCGCCTCGCGCGCCGCGTTCACCGGATGCGTATGCCACAGGATCTGCACTTCGTTCTGCAGGCGCCGGAAGGCCGCGGCGCTTCTGCCTTCCGGCATCCAGTCCGTCAGGTCCATGCCGAGCGCCGCGTCGGGCGTGGCGGTGTCGAGCCCGGCCCATTCGTCGGCGCGCATGAACCAGGTCCCGGCGTCGCCATACACGAGGGTGTGGCCGGCCTCTTCGAAGTAGGGCCGGGCCGTCTCGAACAGCGCGCGGCTCTCCGGCTCCGTCAAGCCGAGATTGCGCAGGTCGCCCATCATCAGGTGGGTGCGCGCGATCTCGATATGGATGGGGTTGACGATGAACCAGGTGCCGCTCAGGGGCTCGATACCGGCTTCGACGCCGGCCGCGCGCATCGCCGCCGCCGCAAAGGCGGGCCTGCCCCCGTTCGCCAGGCCGAGCTCCCGCGCCAGCCACTGCTCGTGCGGCAGGGCGCGCACCGCGTCGTTGGCCGGCAGGCGCGCATGGCTGCTGGTGCGCGACAGCAGCGCCGACAGGGCCGGCGCCTGCAGGGCGCCCACCAGGTCGGGGGCGAATTCGGGAATCGGGAGGGCGAAGGGCAGGACGAGCGTAATCTGGGACATCCCGTGATTGTAGGCCAAATGGGCTGTCGGGGCGTAATTGATCGCCCTTCCGGAAGGCCGGGACGTGCTCTCCAGGCCACACCGCTTGTGCGGGTCGAAATACGGCTCGCCGGTCGCTTCACGCATCATCTCGGGTGCGCTCCAGTGCGTCCTCCGTGCGGACTGACCCGTTCGACAGGTCTTGCGCGCATGAAGTTCCACGCGTGGCGTGCTGTCACGGATGAGCTTCTTGTGGCAAACTGCGGGGTCGGTTGTCAAACACTTAAATACATGAGCATCATCTACAAGCTGCCGTACGAGGCCCTGGTCGGCTTGCGCTATACGCGCGCCGGCAAGCGCAGCGGCCGCAACCGCTTCATTTCCTTCATTTCGATGATTTCCGTGGCCGGCATCGCGCTCGGCGTGGCGGCCCTGATCGTCGTCCTGTCGGTGATGAACGGCTTTCAGAAGGAAGTCACCGACCGCATGCTGTCGGTGCTGGCGCACGTCGAGGTCTACGACGCGCGCGGCGCCATGCCCGACTGGCGCGCCGTCGGACGCGAGGCCGTGCGCAATCCGCAAGTGGCGGCCGTCGCACCGTTTGCCGACGTCCAGGGCATGCTGCTGCGCGACGGCGTGATGAAGCCGGCCCTGCTGCGCGGCATCCTGCCCGCCGAGGAAGCGAAGGTGTCGGAAGTGGCGCACCAGATGCGCCAGGGCAGCCTCGACAAACTCACGCCGGGTTCGATGAACATCGTGCTCGGCAGCGCGCTGGCGAAATCACTGGATGTGACGGTCGGCGAACGCGTGACCATGTTGCTCGGCAGCGTGGGACAGGCTGGCGGCGCTCCGGCCGCGCCGCGGACCCAGACCTTCACCGTGGCCGGCGTCTTCGAGGCCGGCCACTACGAATTCGATTCCACGCTCGCCTTTGCCTACATCGACGATGCCATCCAGGCTGCGCGCATCGAGGGTCCCGCCGGCGTGCGCCTGCGCCTGCGCGACATGCACCAGGCGCCGCGCGTGGCGGCCGAACTGCGGCGCAGCCTGCAGGGCGAACTCGTGCTGCGCGACTGGTCGCAGGTGAACAGCGTCTGGTTCGCCGCCGTGCAGTCGCAAAAACGGATGATGTTCATCATCCTGGCGATGATCATCGCGGTCGCCGCCTTCAACCTGGTCTCGACCTTGGTGATGACGGTGAAGGACAAGCAATCCGATATCGCCATCCTGCGCACGCTGGGCGCCTCGCCGCGTTCGATCATGAAGATCTTCATCGTGCAGGGCACGCTCGTCGGCCTGCTCGGCAGCGCGCTGGGCGTGCTGCTCGGCGTGACGGTGGCGCTGAACGTGGACGTGATCGTGCCCTTCATCGAGCGCCTGTTCGGGATCCAGTTCCTCTCGAAGGAGATCTACCTGATCAGCGAGATCCCGTCCGAGCTGCGCTGGCCGGACGTCTTGAGCATCGGCGGCCTGGCCGTGCTGCTGGCCTTCCTCTCGACGCTCTACCCGAGTTGGGCCGCTGCGCGCGTGAAACCGGCGCAGGCATTACGCTACGAATGAGAAGAAAAGCATGAGCATCATCCACAAACTCCCGTTCGAATGGCTGGTCGGCCTGCGCTACACGCGCGCCGGCAAGGGCGGCGACAGCAACAACGGCGGCGGCTTCATTTCCTTCATCTCCCTGATCTCGGTGGCCGGCATCGCGCTCGGCGTGGCGGCGCTGATCATCGTGCTGTCGGTGATGAACGGCTTCCAGAAACAGGTCACCGACCGCATGCTGTCGGTGCTGGCGCATATCGAGGTGTTCGATGCACGTGGCGACATGCCGCAGTGGCGCGAGTCCGCGCAGGAAGCGCTGCGCAATCCGGCCGTCCTCGGCGCCGCGCCTTTCGTGCAGAGCGACGCCTTGCTGCAGCAGGTGGATGGCGCCATGCGTCCGGCCATCATCCGCGGCATCCTTCCCGCAGCCGAACGCAATGTCTCCGAGATCGCCAACACCATGCGCCAGGGCCGGCTCGATTCGCTCACGCCCGGCAGTTTCAATATCGTGCTCGGCTATGCGCTGGCCGGCGCCCTGAACCTGCACGTGGGCGACAAGGTCACCATGCTGCTGGCGCAGGCCCAGGCCACGCCCGCCGGCCTCCTGCCGCGCATGCGCAGCTTCACCGTTTCCGGCATCTTCGAGGCAGGGCATACCGAGTTCGATTCCGGCATGGCCTTCATCAGCCTGGAGGACGCGGAGAAGATGGAACGCCTTGGCGCGCCCGCCGGCCTGCGCCTGCGCATCAAGGACATGCACCAGGCGCCCCAGGTGGCGGACGAACTGAAAAAATCGATGTCGGGCGACCTGGTCATGCGCGACTGGTCCAAGCTCAACGCCGTCTGGTTCGGCGCCGTACAGACCGAGAAGAAGATGATGTTCATTATCCTGACGCTGATCGTGACGGTGGCCGCCTTCAATCTCGTGTCGACGCTGGTGATGACCGTGACTGACAAGCAGGCCGACATCGCGATCCTGCGCACGCTGGGTGCGTCGCCGCGTTCGATCATGAAGATCTTCATGGTGCAGGGCGCAGTCGCGGGCCTGCTCGGCACCGCGCTCGGCGTCGGCGGCGGGGTGCTGGTCGCGCTGAACATCGACGTCATCGTTCCATTCATTGAACAGTTATTGGGAGTGCAGTTCTTGTCCAAGGATATTTACCAATTCACGTCCGTGCCGTCCGACCTGCGCTGGCCGGACGTGGCACGCATCGGCGTCGTCGCCGTGTTCCTGTCGTTTGCCGCCACGCTCTACCCGAGCTGGTCGGCGTCGCGCGTGAAGCCTGCGGAGGCGCTGCGCTATGAATGATGCAACGAACGTGATGGCCGAAGTGAAGACAGATGCGCCGGTGCTGGCCTGCCGTGGCCTCAGTAAAACCTTCAGGCAGGGCGACTACCAGGTGCAGGTGCTCGACAAGATCGATTTCGCGATCAGGCGCGGCGAACGCGTCGCCATCGTCGGCGCCTCGGGCTCGGGCAAGTCGACGCTGCTGCACCTGCTGGGCGGGCTCGATACGCCGAGCGCCGGCGCGGTGACGCTGCTGGGCGAGGACTTCGCGACCCTGTCCGAGACCCGGCGCGGCGACCTGCGCAATTCGTCGCTCGGCTTCGTCTACCAGTTCCACCACCTGCTGCCGGAATTCTCGGCGCTCGACAACGTCGCCATGCCGCTGATGATCCGGCGCGAGAAGCGCGCGCGGGCGGTCGAACAGGCCGAAGCGATCCTCGCCAGAGTCGGCCTGGCCAAGCGCGTCGTGCACCGTCCCGGCGAACTCTCCGGCGGCGAGCGCCAGCGCGTGGCGCTGGCCCGCGCCCTGGTCACGCAACCCGCCTGCGTGCTGGCCGACGAGCCTACCGGTAACCTCGACCACACGACGGCGCTCGTCATTTTCGATTTGATGCTGGAACTGTCGCGCACCCTCGGCACGGCCTTCGTCATCGTCACCCACGACATGGAACTGGCACGCCGCTGCGACCGTGCGCTGCGCCTGACCGAACACGGGCTGGTGCCGCTCGAGGACTGAGGTTCGACGATGTGGATCGACACCCACTGCCATCTCGACGCGCACGAATTCGGCGCGGACTCGCTCGCCGTGGCGGGCCGCGCCGCTGAGCAGGGGGTGTCGATGATTGTGATCCCGGCGGTGGAACGCGGTAACTTCGACGTTGTTGCTGCGCTTGCCCATGCCGCGCCGAACGCCAGTTATGCGCTCGGCATTCACCCGATCTACGTACCGCAGGCGCGCGACGAAGACCTGGCGCTGCTGCGCACTGCCGTCGAAGCGGCGCTGGGCGATCCGCGCTTCGTCGCCATCGGCGAGATCGGGCTCGACTTCTTCATCCCGATGCTGTGCGAGCCGGCGATGCGCGAGAAGCAGGAGCGCTTCTTTCGCGAGCAGCTGCGCATCGCGCGCGACTTCAATCTGCCGGTGCTGACCCATGTGCGCCGCTCGCAGGACCAGGTCCTGAAGCACCTGCGCCAGATCGCGCCGCCGGGCGGCATCGCCCATGCCTTCAACGGCAGCGAGCAGCAGGCGCAGTCCTTCATCAAGCTGGGCATGCATCTGGGGTTCGGCGGCGCCATGACGTTTACGAGGGCGCTCCAGATCCGGCGGCTGGCGGCCGGCCTGCCGCTCGACCGCATCGTGCTCGAGACCGATGCACCGGACATCTCGCCCAGCTGGATCCACCCGGCGCGCAACAGCCCCGAGCAGCTGCCCGCGATCGGCGCGGCGCTGGCCGGACTGCGCGGCGTCGACCCGGCCGAGATCAGCGCCGCCGCCTGGCGCAGCTCCCTGGCCGCGCTGCCGCGCCTGGCGGCCCTGGTCGCGGAATAAAACTGCCCTCAAATCGGCCTCGAGCGGAACTATTTGCGCTGGCCGGACTCGGCTGTGCAGGCATACAGACGACGATCCAGACAGTGCGAAGTTCGCCACATTGTGCCTGGACACAATGATACGGCGCAACCGGGTATTGTCGGGTTCGTGGGACCATGGCTCTTTCGGCCGGGGAGACGGATGTGGACAGCGCGAGTGCATTCCTGCGGGTGCTGCGGCATGAACAGTCGCTCAGTACGGCACACCGCGCATTGCGCCTGCGCCTCGCGCATGCCCAGGGCCTGGAAGCCGAGGCCCTGCTGCCGCAGCAGATCGTCGGCACCGAGTCGGTTTGCGGCGGCCTCGAATACCGCGTCGCCTGCGTCGCGAGCGACCCGGCGCTGCCGCTGAAAAGCTTCATCGCGCTGCCCGCCGAAATCCAGATCGTCACCGACCGCGGCGACTTGCGCAGCATCTGCGGCATCGTCACCGAAGCACGTGCCGGCGACAGCGACGGGTCCCTGGCCACCTACCAGCTGGTGCTGCGCGACGCGCTGGCGATCATGGAAAAGCGCGTCAACAGCCGCATCTTCCGCAACCAGAACGAGCTGGCGATCGTGCAGGTGCTGTTCGACGAGTGGCGCCATGCGAACGCGGTGCTGGCCGGCGCCTTCGAATACGAACTCGATCCGCTGCTCGACCTCAGCGCGTACCCGGCGCGCGAGCAGACGATGCAGTACAACGAATCCGACGCCGCTTTCGTCCGGCGCCTGCTGCGCCGGCGCGGCATCTGCTGGTGCGTGCGGCCGGGGCGCAGCCGGGGCAGCGCGGTCGAAGCAGCCGATGACCGCATCCCGGCGCACACGCTGGTGCTGTTCGCGGACGCTGCCAAGCTCCCCGTCAACAAGGCGGGCACCGTGCGCTACCACCGCGACGACGCCACCGAAGAGCGCGACACCATCACCGCCTGGAGCGCCGCCCGTAGCCTGCAGCCGGGCTCGGCCTCGCGCCACAGCTGGGACTACAAGCACCCGGGCGGCGCGCGCTTCATGGAAACGAGCGCGCGCGCCGGGTTCGACCAGGGCGGGCACGGCAACGCCCTGGCGGCAAGCCTCGACGACTACCTGGTCGAGGCGCCCCACGCCGGCAACGACGTCGACGACCATACCCGTCTCGGCCAGCTGCGCATCGCCCGCCACGGTTTCGACGCCAAGTGCTTCCACGGCGAGGGAACGGTGCGCGACTTCTGCGCGGGCCAGTACTTCACGCTGGCCGAACATCCCGAGATCGATACCCACCCCGCGCCCGAGCGCGAATTCCTGATCACCGAGCTGCAGGCCAGCGTGCGCAACAACCTGCCAGGCGACATGACGGCACGTATCGAACGCCTGCTCGCGCGCAGCGGCTGGGTTGTCCCCGCCGCGCCGGCAGGCGGTCCGGTGCGGGTACGCTTCACTGCCGTGCGGCGCGGCGTGCCGGTCGTCCCCGCCTTCGACGAGCGCACCGACCTGCCGCATCCGCAGCTGCAAAGCGCGCTGGTCGTCGGCCCGGCGGGCGAAGAAGTGCATTGCGACAGCCTGGGGCGCGTAAGAATCCGCTTTCCCGGCATGCGTACGCACGACCACGAACATGCGCACGGCGCCGGCGCGTCAGGCTCGCCGCTCGATTCGGCCTGGGTACGCGTCGCCTCCAACTGGGCCGGCAACGGCCCGGGCAGCCACCAGCAATGCGGCGCCCTCGGCCTGCCGCGGGTGGGCAGCGAGGTGCTGGTCGCCTTCCTCGGCGGCGACCCGGACAAGCCGATCGTGCTGGCGCAGCTGTTCAACGGACAGGCGCTTCCACCGGCGCTGAGCCCGAACGGCGAGCTGCCGGGCAACCGCTACCTGTCCGGCCTGCGCAGCCGCGAAGTGAACGGGCAGCGCGGCAGCCAGCTGCGTTTCGACGACACGCACGGCGAGATCGGCGTGCAGCTGGCGAGCGACCATGGCGCGTCCGAACTGAACCTCGGCTGGCTCTCGCGTGCCCGCGCGAACGGCGAGGGCAAGCCGCGCGGCGAGGGCGCGGAACTGCGCAGCGAGCAGGCGGTGGCGATCCGCGGTCGCAAAGGCGTGCTGGTCACTGCCGAGGCATCGCCTGCCGACGAAGGGCAGCAGCTGTCGCGCGCCGGCTTGATCGGCCTGACGGAGCTGATGCAGAGCGTGGTGGACGAGATGGCGAAACTGGCCGGGCAGCATGCTGGCGACGAGGCGGGCAGCGGACGGCTGGCGGAGCTGGTCGACAAGCTGAAAGGCTGGGACAGCGGCACCAATGTCGCGCCGGGGAGCGGCGGCGCCGCGCCGATCGTCGCCATCACGGCACCCGCCGGCATCGTGCTGGCCAGCCAGGACAATGTGGCGCTCGGCTCGGAGAAGCAGGTCGACCTGGCGAGCGGCGGCGACGCCCAGGTCTCGGCCGGCCGCAACGTCTTCCTGCGCGCGGCGCGCGGTATCAGTGCTTTTGCGCATCAACTCGGCATCAAGCTGGTGGCGGCGCGCGGCAACGTGACGCTCGAGGCGCACCAGGGCAATGTCGAGATCAAGTCCTCGAACCGCATCAGCCTGATTTCGGCCGAAGCGATCCACATCGAGGCGCCGCTGGTGCGGATCGTCTCCAGAGGCGCGCAGACCGAATGGGCCGAGGGCACGATCACCCAGCAGGGCAGCGGCAAGCACGTCGTCAAAGCGTCCTCGGTCGTCCACGGCGGCCCGGGCGGCGGCACGCCGGCGACCCTCGATTTCGCGAAGTCCAGCATCCGCACCGATGAGCGAATGGTGGTGCGCGACCTGCAGACACGCGAACCGATCCCGAACCAGCGCTATATCGCGCATCTGGAGGACGGCAGCACCATCGATGGCGTCAGCGACGAGAGCGGACGTACCTCACTGGTCCAGAGCGCCACGCTCGGGCCGGTGCGCTTCGAGCTTCTGCCCTGAACGCCAGCATTCTCACGCATCCCATGAGTGAATCGACCCGGCCGCTACCCCCGCTGATCCCCTTGTCCAACGGCGGTTGGGAAGTCAATTCGTTCATGTCGTCGACCGAGTACAAAATCCGGGGGCTGGGACTCAGGCCGGCGAATCATATTATTCCGGTGATCGTGGTGCCCGGTATTATGGGGACGAATCTGAGGGCGAAGCGTCAGCCCCGCTTGGGAAGACCAATCAATGAAAAGAACCGGCAGGTCGACGCAGGAGTGCCGGTATGGCGCCCGCCTAACGGATTGACGGACGGGTACCAGGAATCGCTCATATGGGAAAAACGCGCGCCGGCCGTCCGCCAGAAACTGTTCGATGGTCCCACCCTGGAAGTGGACGACACTGGCGCCATCATCCTGCCCGATCCGGTCAACGGATACGAACTGACGGACGCGGAGGTACGTGAACGCGGCTGGGGGGAAGTACACGCCGATTCATACGGCCCATTGCTGCATGCGCTGCAAATGCGCCTGAACCAGACCTTCGGTTTTGATGACCATGAAAAAAAGCCTTTTATCCAGCCGCATTGGAAGGAGGTGATGGCCTGTACGCCGCAGCAGTGGGGGCTGCGAGAATTTGAACCCTTGAAGGAAGATCATCTCAAGAAACATGCGAAGCACTATTTTCCCGTCTACGCGGTTGGCTACAACTGGCTGGAAGATTGCGGGGAGTCGTCGCAGCGGCTGGAAAAGCGCATTCTCGAGATTATCGAATTCTGGACGACGGCTAAACGTCGCTGCGACAAGGTCATCCTGGTCACACACTCAATGGGGGGCTTGGTCGCACGAGCATGCGCCCAGCGCATCCCTGACAAGATTGCGGGCGTAATCCACGGTGTCATGCCTGCACTGGGAGCGCCGGCCGCATACCGCCGAATGGCCTGCGGGACAGAAAGGTCGAGTCCCGATAACGGGCCGCTCGATAACCTGGCCGCTGCCGCACTGGCGAAAATCCTGGGAGATACGACCGAGAAAACCACTGCCGTGCTGGCGACCTCGCCCGGCGCGCTCGAGCTGCTTCCGAATCACCTTTATCCTGGGCCGTGGCTTCACGTCCGGGTGACAGCGGCGGATGGAAAACCGCAGCATGCTGGTCGGGAAATCAACGTTCAAGCCTCCGCCAGCGGTCCTGTCCGCGGCGACTATTTGCACTTTCCGAACGCGAGGGCTCCGAATCCATATGATCTCTACCGAGATATGACGCCCTGGTATCGCCTGATCAACCCGGCCCTGGCCGACCCCGCCGGGAAGTACCGAGAAACACGGGACGGTGTGGAAAAAGCGATCAGGTCGGCGATCGGAACCGCAGAAAAATTCCACCGATCCTTGGGCGATTATTACCACCCGAATACCTACGCGTTTTACGGCGACGACCGGCACAAACGATCTTATGGGCAGGTGCGTTGGGTCGCAAGGCAGCAAAGAAGCGCTGCAGCCGTTGTCACAGCCGCCAACCTTGGCGCTGCGCGTTTCCTCGGGTGCACTCCTGCTGGCCAGCGTCGCGTTCGGGTGGAAGAAAAAGCGGAATTGCTCTTCGAGCTGGAGGAGCAAGATGCCCGAGGTGACGGTACGGTCCCTCGCGAATCGGGCATGGGGCCGAGCGGAAAGGTCAAGCAGACTTTCGCGACGCAAGGATATGACCATCAAGGATCCTATAACAACCAGGACATGCTGAAGCTGACGCTCCGCTTGATTGTGAAGATCGTTCAGGAGACGCCGTGACGCACTGGTTCCGTAACGGGCTGGCCAAACTGCTGGCCGGGATCGTCATCGTCGGATTAACAGGCGCCTGGGCCTTTGGAGAGGTTCGGGAAAAGCGGGAGACGGCACGTCGGGATGAACAAGAGGTAGCGCGAATGACCAAGGGAATGAAAACGGTGTGTATCGGCAGATTTCTTCTCGACATGCCGGAAGACGCAAGGCTGGAGCTGGTCCGGCCGCGCGTCGATGGCTTCGATATTTCGTCATTTGATGAGCCGGAGGCGGACTTCCGGAACCGACTTGCGCAACGCGAGGCGCGCCTTCGTGCCGCCCCGGACCGGCTCGGCGGAAACAAGAACCTCGAATCTGTCCGGGAGGTCAAGACGGAAAACGGTGTAAGCGGCAAAATTTTCGTACACAGCCGAAACGTCGCGGAAGGAACCCGTCTGAGGGGACTGGAGTTGGAGCGCTACCGCGACGAAGGCGTCGCAGTCGAAGCCCTCGTGCATGGACAAGGCATGAGTTTCGATGTGTCAGCATCCGATTATGATCCTGACCTTATCGAAAACCTGTCCAAGCTCGTCGCCAAGCTCGTCCCGAACCCGGAAAATCGGGCGCCATCCGAATCGGGTTTTTGTGTCCATCGGGCCTGGTTTCGCGATCCGCTGAGCGCCGGACAGGGTGAAGAAATCATTATGCGCGCTGGGTTGCCCAATCACCCCGACATGCAATTCATGCTCATTCTGGCCGCGGGGAACAAGCCTGACCGGCAAAGCCTTCTGCAGAGGAGCGCGGAGACGGACGCGAAATTGTCGGCCGCCGACAGGATGCATGTTTCTAACTTGCGCGAAGCGCCACGAACGATCAGCGGCATCGCGGGTGACGAGCTGATTACGCGATTCGCAGAGAAAAACGATGCAATCGTCTACACCTTTTGGTGGGAAGTAAATGGGACTGCCGACAATGTGTTGCTCCCGCACCTTTCCTTTACGATGGAGACCGGCAAGAGCAACAATGGACCAGTTCCCTCGTCATTGTCGCAGGACGCCGCCATGGCCTTATGGGACAAGATTTCGTCCAGCATCCGGCTACGCCCTACGCAAGAACGCAAGCCAGTCGCGGCCGAACCGCCGCCGACCCCACTTGGCACCTACGCCCTGGCCGGCGAGCGCTGCCCCGAGAGCGGCTGGTGGCTGTGCGGCGACGGCGGCAGGGGCGTCGGCGTGCTGGGCGGGCAGCGCCAGTACATCAGGAAGGGCGAGCGCATGCCGCAGGCCTTGCTGCTGCCGCCGCAGACCCTGTGGGAAAAGCTCAGGGGAATGCAGCCGAGTTACGAGTCGAAGAACCAGACCGCCTGGAAACTTGTCGACAAGCGCAACCGCAAACGCGTGCCGTCGCCCGTGCCGCTGGCGCCGGCCACGCCGGTGGCCGCTGCCGGCATCAGCGGGTCCGGCATCGGGCCGCGCATCATGGAAGAGCAGGGCGTCGCGGTCGGCAGCTTCGCCGCCACCGGCGTGCCGTGTCCGGCGAGCGGCTGGTGGCGCTGCGAGGACCCGCGCGCGCTGGACGGCACGCGCTGGTTCGCACGGGGCAGCTTGCTGCCGTCCGCAACCTTTGTACTTCCGCCCGGCGCCTTCGGCCGCCCGGCCCACGGAGCCAGGTCGATCGAGCGCCGCGGTGCGTGGCGCCTGGTGCGGCTTGCCGATGCACCCCGGCAGGCCGGGAGTGGCGACGGACCCGGTGCCTGAGCCTCACACGCCGCCGCCCGCAGCGCACGATGCGCTCCACCATCCTCGGCTTCGTCGCCGGCGCCGCTTTCCTGCAAACGCGCGCCGCGCTCCCCGGCACCTGGCAGATCGCGGCCTGCCTGTGCGCGTCGCTGGCGCTGCTGCTGGCCCTGCGCGGTCCGGTGCGCGCAACGGTCGCCGGCGCGCTGGCCGGCTTTGCCTGGGCGGCGATCGTCGCCCACCTGGCTCTTGGGTCCCAGCTCGACAAGGCCGACGAAGGCCGTGACATCGAGATCGTCGGGACAGTCGCCAAACTCCCGCACGATTTCGGCCAGGGCGTGCGCTTCCAGTTCGCGGTCGGACAGGTCATGACGACCAACGCGAAGGTGCCGCCGATGCTCGCCCTGTCCTGGTACCGCGCCGGGAGCGAAGCCCTGCAGCTGCACCCCGGCGAACGCTGGCGCCTGACCGTGCGCCTGCAGCGCCCGCACGGCAATGCCAACCCGCACGGCTTCGACTACGAAGCCTGGCTGCTGGGGCAAGGCATCCGCGCCACCGGCTACGTGCGCACAGCGCCAGGCAACCGCCGCCTCGACGCGTTCGTCGTCACGCCCGGCCACCTCGTCGAGCGCTGCCGCGATATCCTGCGCGCCCGCATCCTCGCGGCGCTGGAGGGCAAGCCGTATGCCGCCGTGATCGTGGCGCTCGTCGTCGGCGACCAGCGCGGAATCGAGCAGCCGGACTGGGATGTCTTCAACCGCACCGGCGTCAGCCACCTGGTCGCCATCTCCGGTTTGCACATCACGATGGTGGCAGGACTTGCCGCGCTGGCGCTGTCGGCCCTGTGGCGTCGCTCATTCTTCACGAACGCGCAGCTGCCCCTGCTGCTGCCGGCGCAGAAGGTGGCAGCCCTCAGCGGCGCCTGCGCGGCGCTGGTGTACGTGCTGCTGGCCGGCTTCGGCGTGCCGGCCCAGCGCACCCTCTACATGCTGGCGGTGGTTGCCGCGGCCCTGTGGATGGGGCGCCTGACGAGCGTGACGCACATCCTTTGCCTTGCCCTGGGACTGGTCGTACTGCTCGACCCCTGGGCCGTGCTGTGGCCGGGCTTCTGGTTGTCCTTCGGTGCGGTCGGCGTGATCCTGTACGCGGGACTCGGGCGCCTGGATGAATCAAGCGCCGGCTGGCGTAGCACGCTGGCACTCGCGGCGCGCACTCAGTACGCGGTCACGCTCGGACTGGTGCCCCTGACGCTGCTGCTGTTCTCGCAGGTGTCCCTCGTCGGTCCGATCGCCAACGCCTTCGCCATTCCGGTGGTGAGCTTCGTCGTCACGCCGCTGGCGCTCCTCGGCAGCCTGCTGCCGGCGCCCCTGGCCGGCCCGGTGCTGTGGTGCGCACACGGCGTGCTTGAATGGCTGGCCGCGGCGCTGGGCTGGCTGGCGACGCTGCCGCTTGCGGTCTGGAGCGCGCCGGCGCCGCCGCCCTGGCTGTTCGTGCTGGCGCTGGCCGGCACCGGCTGGATGCTGGCCCCGCGCGGCTGGCCGCATCGCTGGGCCGGCGCGGCGGCATGGTTGCCGCTGTTCCTGCTGCAGCCGGCGCATCCGGCGCCCGGCAGGTTTGCCGTGACCGCCTTCGACGTCGGCCAGGGCATGGCGCTGCTGGTGGAGACGAGCGGCCACCGGCTGCTCTACGACACCGGCCCGCAGTACGCGCCCGGCCAGGATGCGGGCGGGCGCGTGATCCTGCCCTACCTGCGCGCACGCGGCATCAAGCACCTGGACACGGTCGTCGTCTCGCACAGCGACGTCGATCACGTGGGCGGCGCGCTGACGCTGCTGGAGGCGCTCGCGGTCGACCGGGTGAGCAGTTCGCTGGGAGAAGGGCACCGGGTCGTGCATGCGGCGCGCCGGCACGAGCGCTGCGTGGCGGGTCAGCGCTGGGAATGGGACGGGGTGGTCTTCGAGATGCTGCAGCCGGCGCCCGCCAGCTATGCGGATACGGAGCTCAAGGCGAATGCGCGCAGCTGCACCTTGCGCATCGAGGCGCGGGGAAGGGCGCTGCTGCTGGCGGGCGATATCGAAGCGGTGCAGGAAGCGGCCCTGGTCAGCCAGGAGCCGGACAAGCTGCGCGCCGACGTCCTGCTGGCGCCGCATCACGGCAGCGGCACCTCGTCGACGCCCGCCTTTCTGGAAGCGGTCGGGCCGTCGATCGGCATCTTCCAGGTCGGTTACCGCAACCGTTACCGTCATCCGAAAAAGGAGGTGTTCGAGCGCTATGGCGACCTGCACATCCGCCGCCTGCGCACCGACGAATCGGGCGCGATCACGCTCGACTTCGGACCGCAGGTGGGCGCGGAGGATTACCGCCGCCAGTACGCCCGTTACTGGTACGAGCCCTAGGCGTCCGCGGCAGCGCGATCGCCACCTGCAGCCCGCCGCCTTCCCGATTCCTTGCCTGGATCGTCCCGCCATGCGCGTGGACCACGCGCTCGGCGATCGCGAGGCCCAGGCCATGGCCGTCGACGTTGTTGTTCGACGGATTCGAGCGGAAGAAGGGCTGGAAGATCGTCGGCAGGTCCGCGGGCGCGATGCCGGGGCCGCGATCGAGCACCTCGACCTGCACGAAACGCATGTCGGCGCGCAGCCTGATCTCCGCGCTGCCGCCGGCGCCGCCGTGCCTGACGGCGTTGCGCACCACGTTTTCGATGGCGCGCCAGAGCAGGTCCGGTTCGCCGCGCACGGCCACCTGTGCCTCGCCCTCGATATCGACATGGATTGCGGGGCCGTCCTCGCCCGCCTCGAAGCGCACATCCGACGCGATGCCGTCGAGCAGTTCGGCCATGTCGATGGATTCGGCCTTCGGCAGCTCCGGGTTGGCTTCCAGGCGCGACAGCGTCAGCAGCTCGCCGACCAGCTTGTCCATGCGCACGCTCTCGCGTTCGATGCGGGCGAGCGAAGTGGCGATCTTGTCGGGCTGCTGGTGGGCCAGGCCGATCGCCGCCTGCAGCCGCGCCAGCGGCGAGCGCAGTTCGTGCGAGACGTCGTGCAGCAGGCGGCGCTGGCCGTCCATCAGGGCGCGCAGGCGCGCGCTCATGCGGTCGAAGTCGCGGCCAAGGTCCTTCAGTTCGTCGCCGCCGCGCCGCGCGTCGGCGAAGCGCGGCGCCAGGTCGCCGGCCGCAGCGGCCTCGAAGGCATTGCGCAGCGCGCGGATCGGGCGCGAGAAATACCAGGCCAGCAGAAAAGCGAACAGCAGGCTGACGATCACGCTGGCCAGCAGCGGAATCGGCTTGCTGAACTGCCAGCCCGGCCCGAAGGGCCCGCGCGGACCGCCGGCACCAGTGTGCGCGTCGCCATGAGAGCGTGGTCCGGCGTCGGCTCCCGGGCGATCCGCCAGCGGTACGCCGTCCGGCCCGGCCCGGAACTGGCGCGGCACGAAGGCGAGCAGGCGCCGGCCATCCGGCGCGACCAGTTCACGCACCGGCTGGAAGGGGCGGTCGGCGTCCAGTTCGCGCCGCGCCTGCGCCAGCACGGCGGGCGCGACCTCGCGTTCGAGCAGCTCGCGGCCCTTGGGGTCGACCACGAGCACGGTATGCCGGCTGCCCGGCCTGACGATCTCGCGCAGCGCCGGCAGGCCGCCATACTTGAGGGCGACGGCGGCCGAATCGAGCATGAAGGCGGCCGGCGGTCCGGTCTCGATGCCGATGACGCTGTTCTTCAGGTGCGCCTGCTCGCGCAGCCAGAAATAGCTGCCGATGCCGGCCGCCGCCGCGATTTGCGCCAGCAGGATCGAGAGGAAGAACTTCCAGAACAGCCGTCCCGCCGGCCGCTTGCGCAAGCGCGCCATCGTCACAGGCGGATCAGCTGGTAGCCGAGACGGTAGACCGTCTGCAGCGGCGAGCGGCCATCGTCGAGCAGGCCGAGCTTGTGGCGCAGGCTCGAAAGATGGACGTCGATATTCCGGTCGAAGCGCGCCAGCGGCCTGCCCAGGCCCTGTTCGGAGAGTTCGTTCTTGCTGACCGGGCGCCCCGCGTGACGCGCCAGCACCTCCAGCAGGTTGAATTCGGTGCTGGTCAGTTCGAGGTTGGCGCCGTCCCAGGTGGCGCGGCGCTGCTCGGGCAGCATGGTCAGCTTGCCGACGGTGAGCACGACGCCGGCATTGGCGTTCGGCTGGGCGTCGTGGGTGCGGCGCAGGATGGCGCGCACGCGGGCGGTCAGTTCGCGCGGCGTGCAGGGCTTGGTGACGTAGTCGTCGGCGCCCAGTTCCAGCCCGAGGATGCGGTCGGCATCGTCGCCGCGCCCGGTCAGCATCAGGACAGGGATCTTGCTGGCAGCGCGGATGCGGCGCAGCGTCTCGATGCCGTTCAGGGCCGGCATCATCACATCCAGTACCACGATCGCATGGCGCCCGCTCAGCGCTTCGCGCGCTCCCGCCACGCCATCATGGGCGCAGGCGACCGTGAAGCCTTCCTGCTCCAGGTATTCGGTCAACATGGCGACGAGCTCGGTGTCGTCGTCGATCAGCAGCACGGTATTCATCCCCGGGATGATAACAAAGCCGGGCGCGCGGGAGCCCGGCGGCAGGGCGCTTTTACCGATCTTTACAAAGCGGGTTGCGGCTGATCCCGGCGCGTTCCTTACGCGGTTTTACCTTCGATTTACAGCGATTTACAGGCGGCCGCCGGAGAATGAAGCTTTTCGAGACACCGTCAAGGAGCCACAATGAACCGCTTTCGCATCACCGCCACGATCCTGGCCGCCGCCGCCTTCAGCGCCGTGCCGGGCGCATTTGCCGACCCGCTGCCGGCGCCGCCGGGCGGACACATGGCCGCGCCGGATGGCGATCGCGCACCAGACGCCGGACCGGGCCCGGGCGAACGCCACGGCCCGGGCGGCCACCGTCCCCATGCCGGCATGAGTGGTCCCGGCCTGCCGTTCTTGCGCGGCATCGACCTGAGCGAAGCCCAGCAGGACCGCCTGTTCGTCATCCTGCATGCCGAAGCGCCGCAAATGCGCGAACAGGACAAGGCCGAACGCAAGGCGCACGAAGCGCTGCGCGCGATGTTCGAGGCCGGGGACTTCAACGAGGCAAAGGCGTCGGCACAGACGAAGGCGCTGGGCCAGGCGATCGCCGCCCGCGAGCTGCTGCGCGTGCGTACCGCCGGCCAGATCATGGCGCTGCTGACGCCGGAGCAGCGCGCGCAGCTCAAACAGGAACGCGCACCTCGCGCGCAACGCTGATCGAAAGGAGGGATCATGAGCACCCATCACCATCACGGCGACCTGCAGTCCGACCTCGACAAACTGCTGAACACGGCCGCCAGCCGGCGCCAGAGCCTGCGCTGGCTGTTCGCCGGCGCCGCCGCCGTGCCGCTCCATGGCTGCGGCGGCGCGTCCACCGACAGCGGCAGCACGGCCACCGTTGCCGTCAGCACGCCGGCAACCACCACCAACACCGCCGCCGGCACGGCCTGTTCGCTCATCCCCGAGGAGACCGGCGGCCCGTACCCGGCCGACGGCACCAATTCGAGCAACGGCAAGGTCGCCAATGCCCTGACCCTGTCGGGCATCGTGCGCAAGGACATCCGCTGGAGCGTGGCCGGGGCAGCGGGCGTGGCGATGGGCGTGCCGCTGACGATCCGTTTAAAGATCGTCAACGTCGCGAACGGCTGCGCGGCCGCCGCCGGCGCCACGGTCTACCTCTGGCATTGCGACCGCGACGGCAACTACTCGATGTATTCGAGCGCGGTTCAAGGCGAGAACTACCTGCGCGGCGTGCAGGAGGCGGACGCCGACGGCTACGTCACCTTCACCACCATCTTCCCGGGCTGCTACGACGGACGCATGCCGCACGTGCACTTCGAGGTCTACCCGACGCTGGCCAAGGCGACGGGCGCCGCCAACCGGGTCAAGACCTCGCAGTTCACCTTCCCGCTGGCCACCCTCAATACGGTCTACACGGCGACCGGCTACAGCGCCAGCGTGAGCAAGCTCGCGCGCATGAGCTATGCCACGGACAACGTGTTCAGCGACGGCACGGCGCTGCAGATGGCAAGCATGGGGGGCGACACCGTCAACGGCTACACGGCCGACCTGACTGTAGGTGTTTCCCTCTAAAGGAGGCCCGCGAGCAGGCAGGGAAGTTTGTCCTGACCTTACAATCGAAGCTCCTTCGACCCACCGGCGCGCTTCATGACCAAGCCCCTGCTGCATTTCTGTCACGGTAACAGCTTCCCCTCCGGCACCTACCGCCAGATGCTCGACGCGCTCGGCGCGCATTACGAGGTACGCCAGACCGACATGGTCGGCCACGATCCGCGCTACCCCGTCGACGACAACTGGAGCAACCTGGTCGACGAGCTGATTGCCGACATCGAGCGCCATGGCCAGCCGGCGATCCTGGTCGGCCACTCGCTCGGCGGCATGCTCGGCACGATGGCGGCCGCGCGCCGGCCGGACCTGGCGCGCTGCGTGGTGATGCTCGATTCGCCGGTGGTGGCGGGCTGGCGCGCGCTGGCATGGCGCTTCGTGAAACTGCTGGGGAAGGGCACGCGCTTCTCGCCGGCGCGCTTTTCGGAACGGCGCCGCAACGTCTGGCCCAATCGCGCCGCCGCGCACGCGCATTTCATGTCGAAGGATATTTTCAAGGCCTGGGCGCCGGGGGTGCTGGACGACTATCTAGACGTCGGCCTCAAGCCCCACCCGGAAGGCGTCCAGCTGCGCTTCGACCGCGGCGTCGAGACGGCCATCTACAATTCGCTGCCGCACCACCTGGGCGACCTGATCGGGCGCGGCTTTCCGGTGCCGGTCGGGTTCATCGGCGCGACGCGTTCGGAAGAGCTGCGCCAGGCGGGGCTGGGCTCGACCCGCAAGCTGGTCGGCGAGAACTTCGTCATGACCGAGGGCAGCCACCTGTATCCGCTCGAGCACCCGGCGCGCGCCGCCCGGCTGACGCACGAGATGATTACACGCCTCCTGAAACACGAAGTCAAAACCAGGGCAATGCTGGCGAAGCGGCAAGCCTGAGGGCGACCGCGCGCCGCTTTTCGCGTAAAATCGCGGGATTCCAAGCAATCCTGAAAGAATCCAGCATGGCAATCAAGAGCGACAAATGGATCCGCCGCATGGCGGAAGAAACCGGCATGATCGAGCCGTTCGCCCCTGGCCAGGTCCGCGAAGAAGAGGGCCGGCGCATCATCTCCTACGGCACCTCGTCCTATGGTTACGACATCCGCTGCGCCGACGAATTCAAGGTGTTCACGAACATCAACAGCACCATCGTCGACCCGAAGAACTTCGATTCGAACTCCTTCGTCGACGTCAAAAGCGACGTCTGCATCATCCCGCCGAATTCGTTTGCGCTCGCGCGTACCATCGAATACTTCCGCATCCCGCGCAATGTGCTGACCGTCTGCCTCGGCAAGTCGACCTATGCGCGCTGCGGCATCATCGTCAACGTCACGCCCTTCGAACCCGAATGGGAAGGCTATGTGACGCTCGAGTTCTCGAACACGACCCCGCTGCCGGCCAAGATCTATGCCGGCGAAGGCTGCGCCCAGGTGCTGTTCTTCGAATCCGACGAAGTCTGCGAGACCTCGTACAAGGACCGCGGCGGCAAGTACCAGGGCCAGCGCGGCGTGACGCTGCCGAAAACCTGATCCGGGAGGCCTGCCATGGCCGATTGCTGCAGCGGCGGCTGCTCGCTCGATAAACCGCCGGTCGATCCGCGCTACCGGCGCGTGCTCTGGATAGCGCTGGTCGTCAACGCGCTGATGTTCGGCGTCGAACTGCTCGGCGGCTGGGCCGCGGGTTCGGTTTCGCTGCTGGCCGATGCGGTCGACTTCTTCGGCGATGCCGCCAACTACGGCATTTCCCTGTTCGTGCTTGGCCTGGCGCCGGTCTGGCGTTCGCGCACCGCGCTGGTGAAGGGCGCGACCATGGGCGCCTACGGCGTCTTCGTCATCGGTTCCGCCTTGTCTCACCTGGCAAGCGGCACCGTGCCCGCGGCGCAGACCATGGGCGCGATCGGCGTCGCCGCCCTGGCGGCGAATGGCCTGGTCGCCTTGCTGCTGTTCGCATTCCGCAACGGCGACGCCAACATGCGCTCGGTCTGGCTGTGCACGCGCAACGACATGATCGGGAACGTCGCCGTGCTGCTGGCGGCGCTGGGCGTGTGGCAGGCGGGGAGCGGCTTGCCGGACCTGTTCGTGGCCAGCGTGATGGGCGTACTCGGGCTGACCGCGGCGCGCAGCGTGATCGTGCAGGCCAGAAGCGAGATCAGTGCGGCGCCGGCAGTTGCAGCGCCGGCGCCGGTCGTCGAGCTGAAACGCCGCTGACCTCTGCGTGGCCCCCAAAAAAAGAGGAGCCGGCGGCTCCTCTTTTCACATCGGTATCGCGCCGATCAATCCTGGCGCACGCAGTCCACGAAGTAATCGCGCTTGCCGTTCACCTCGCGCTTGACCAGCCCGTGCACGTCCGTCTCGAAGCCCGGGAAGCGCTCGTTGAAGTCGCGCGCGAAGCGCAGGTAGTCGACGATGATCTTGTTGAAGCGCTCGCCCGGGATCAGGAGCGGAATGCCCGGCGGATAAGGCGTCAGCAGGATCGCCGTGGTGCGGCCTTCGAGGTCGTCGATGGCGACTCGCTCGATATCGCGGCGCGCCATCTTGGCGAAGGCGTCCGACGGCTTCATGGCCGGCACCAGGTCCGACAGATACATCTCGGTCGTCAGGCGCGCGACGTCGTACTGCTTGTAGAAGCTGTGGATGCCGTTGCACAGGTCGCGCAGGCCGCTGTTTTCGTAGCGCGGGTTGGCCGCGGCGAACTGCGGCATCACCTGCCACATCTGCTTGTTGCGGTCGTAGTCGTCCTTGAACTGCTGCAGCGCCGTCACCAGCGTGTTCCAGCGGCCCTTGGTGATCCCGATCGTGAACATGATGAAGAACGAATACAGCCCGCACTTCTCGATGATCACGCCGTGCTCGGCCAGGTACTTGGTCACGATCGAGGCCGGGATGCCGGTCTCGCCGAACTGGCCGTCGAGCGACAGGCCAGGGGTCACGACCGTCGACTTGATCGGGTCGAGCATGTTGAAGCCCGGGGCCAGGTTGCCGAAGCCGTGCCAGTCGTCCTCGGCGCGGATCATCCAGTCGTCCTGGGTACCGATGCCTTCTTCCGACTCCACATCCGGACCCCAGACCTTGAACCACCAGTCCTGGCCGAATTCGGCGTCGACCTTCTTCATGGCGCGGCGGAAGTCGAGCGCTTCCAGGATCGATTCCTCGACCAGCGCGGTGCCGCCCGGCGCTTCCATCATGGCCGCGGCCACGTCGCAGGAAGCGATGATCGAGTACTGCGGCGAGGTCGAGGTATGCATCAGGAAGGCTTCGTTGAAGGCGTCCTGGTCGAGTTTCACGGTTTCCGATTCGCGCACCAGCACCTGCGAAGCCTGCGACAGGCCGGCCAGCAGTTTGTGCGTCGACTGGGTCGAGAAGATCATCGACTGCTTGGCGCGCGGGCGGTCGCGGCCGATCGCATGCATGTTCTTGTAGAAGTCGTGGAAGGTCGCGTGCGGCAGCCAGGCTTCGTCGAAGTGCAGGGTCTCGATCTTCCCGTCCAACATCTCGCGCAGGGTCTCGACGTTGTAGACCACGCCGTCGTAGGTCGACTGGGTAATCGTCAGGATGCGCGGCTTCTTGTCCTTGGCTTCGCGCGCGAACGGATTGGCTTCGATCTTGCGGGCGATCGACTCTTCCGTAAACTCTTCGAGCGGGATCGGACCGATGATGCCGAGGTTGTTCCGGGTCGGCATCAGGAACACGGGGATCGCGCCGCACATGATGATCGAGTGCAGGATCGACTTGTGGCAGTTGCGGTCGACGACGACGATGTCGCCCGGCGCCACCGTCGAGTGCCAGACCATCTTGTTCGAGGTCGAGGTGCCGTTGGTGACGAAATAGCAGTGGTCGGCGCCGTAGATGCGGGCGGCGTTGCGCTCGGATTTCGCGACCGGACCGGTGTGGTCCAGCAGCTGGCCCAGTTCCTCGACCGCGTTGCAGACGTCGGCGCGCAGCATGTTCTCGCCGAAGAACTGGTGGAACATCTGGCCAACCGGCGACTTCAGGAAGGCGACGCCGCCCGAGTGGCCCGGGCAGTGCCAGGAATACGAACCGTCGTAGGCGTAGTTGACCAGGGCGCGGAAGAAGGGCGGCGCCAGCGAATCGAGATAGGCTTTCGCTTCGCGGATGATGTGGCGCGCGACGAATTCCGGCGTGTCCTCGAACATGTGGATGAAACCGTGCAGCTCCTTCAGGATGTCGTTCGGGATGTGGCGGCTGGTGCGGGTCTCGCCGTAGATGTAGATCGGGATGTTCGAGTTCTTGTGGCGGATTTCCTCCACAAAGGCGCGCAGGCGGGTCAGCGCGGTATCGGTCTCCTCGAGCGAGCCGCCGCCGAATTCCTCATCGTCGATCGACAGCACGAAGGCCGAGGCGCGCGACTGCTGCTGGGCGAACGACGACATGTCGCCGTAGCTGGTCAGGCCCAGCACTTCCATGCCTTCCTTTTCCATCGCGGCGGCGAGGGCGCGAATGCCCAGGCCCGAGGTGTTCTCGGACCGGAAGTCCTCGTCAATAATGATGATGGGGAAACGAAATTTCATTGACAGCTCCAATGCGAAGCGCCGTGGGAGCAGGGGCGCCCGGGTTGGACGGCCTGCCACGCACGGCACCGAAAAATAAGAAGCGGATTTTCGCAGAAAAACCGCTGTCCGGTGTAGATTTTTTTACTAGGTTATAGGGATGCGGCCCGGCATGGCGCACATCAGTATGCCATGCAGTGAGCTAGCCCCGGCGGCCCCGCCCGAAACGCTGGAACAGCGCGGCCAGCACGACGGCGCCGAAGGCCGCGCCGAAGGGGGCGACCATCATCGGCATCGGATCGGCGCGCAGGGCGGCGAACACGCCCAGGGTCAGGCCGAAGGTCGCCACCGCGCAGGTGGCGGTCAGGAGCCAGGTGCGGCGCGCCAGCAGGGCGACGGCCGCCAGCGAGATCGCGACCTGCTGGACCACCGAGGCCAGCAGCCACTGGCGATGGCGGTGCAGCGCCCGTTCGGATCTCGCGTTCCACTCGCTGGACGAGGCTTCCCAGCGCTCGGCCTCCTTGCGGATCTCTTCCTTTTCGAGGCGATAGCGGTCCACCTCGAGCTGGTAGCGCGCCTTGTCCACGCCGGGAATATTGGTGGCCAGTTCCGCGAGGTTCTGCTTGTTCGACTTGGCCTGGTAATGGTTCCAGGCGTTGGTGGCGCTGGTCTTGTCGATCGCGGCATTGCTCTTGTAGAGCGAGGCGTCGTTGTGCATGCTGCTGCCGAGGAAACCGAACAGCGTGCCGATGGTGGCCAGCACCGCGATCAGGACCGCGACCTTGCCGGCGAAGCCGTCGCCGGCACGCGAAGCTGGCGGCTTCACTGTGCGCTGCCTTTGCGCTCGTAGGTCACGAAGGCGTAGTCGTAGCCGTTCGCGTCCGAATGATGGGTGTCGCGCGCGGTTTCAAGCCAGACCGCCGGGTCGAGCGGAGGGAAGAAGGTATCGCAGGCGAAGCTGTGGGCGATCTCGGTGACGATCATGCGCTCGGCGACGTCCATCGCCTGGGCGAAGATCTGCGCGCCGCCGATGATGCTGGCCGGTTCCTCGCCGACGAGTGCGATCGCCGCCTCGAGCGAGGTCACCGCCTCCACGCCGGCGTGGCTCCAGTCGCCGTTGCGGGTGACGACGATGTTGCGCCGGCCCGGCAGCGGGCGGCCGATCGAATCGAAGGTCTTGCGGCCCATGATGATCGGCTGGCCGAGGGTGACGCGCTTGAAGTGGGCGAGATCTTCGGGCAGGTGCCAGGGCAGCTTGTTGTCGATACCGATCCCGCGCTGCGCGTCGATCGCCACGACCAGGGTCAGGCGGCTCATCGGGCATCCCCTGTGGAACGGTAAAAGGCAGGGGCGGGAAGGCGCATGTCGGGTGTCCTTGTCGATTGGGCAAATGGGAGGCCAGATGGTGTCGCGAGCGCGGCGGCGTGTCAAGCTTTCTGTGGGCTGCGCCAGCCGCGGCGGCGGGTCAGAAGCGCTCGAACAGGCCTGCGCCTTCCCAGCGCGGCAGCGCAACGGGCGATTGCGACGACACCGCCGTCGCTGCGTAGCGCTCGCCCAGCCTGGCCAACAGCCGTGGAAAAGCGCGGCAATAGCTGGACTGGATGCCGGCCAGGCGCGCGAGCGCGCGGTATTCGATCACCGTGCCGTCGGGCGCTGCGTCGAGCACCTGCCGCACGCGCTCGCGCCAATCGTCGGACCACGCTGATTCCAGCATGCCCAGGTCGCACACTTGGTCGCCCAGCCGGATGACGCCACCCGCCAGCACGCGCGCCAGCATGCCGCGCCGCTTCCCGATGCGCTGCGCCAGGCGCGGCGCCGTGGCGTCGAGCTGGCCGCAGGCTTCGCACTGGAACATCATCCGCAGCCGCACCTCGGCGCCTATCTGCAGGACCGTGCCCGACGCCAGCTGCGCCGTGTCGGCGTCGATCAGCAGGTTCTCGCGCAGCGCATGCATCGGCAAATCGAAGTCCGCATAGGCACCGCTGCTCGCGAGCAGCAGCTGGCGCGGGGACAGCGCGTCGGCATGGACGTCGCCTACGATGCCGATGCCCGCGTGGGTAACGAGGCGCTCGAACGAGCGTGGCGGCGCGCCGCGCGCCAAGCGCGCCGCCAGCCCGGCAACGGTACCGATCTCCATGGCGTCCGCAGTACGCAGGCTAGCGCCGCAGGCTGCGCACGACGCCGCCCTCGATAGCGATCCGGCTTGCCGCCGGTTCGGCCAGCAGCGCGCGTGCGATGCGTTCTTCCGCGTCGGCCGTGGTGCGGCTGATGCCGAACAGCCTGCACACCGCCCGCGCCAGCCCATCCTTGCCGGTCGCGCCCTGCCGGTCCAGCACGTACAGCGCGGCATTGCCGAGTTCCTCGATGCAGATATCGTCGATCGCGCGGCGCGAATCGGCATTCCCGTCCGGGACACGCAGGCCTTCCCAATCGGCCGCGTTGACGTTTTCCGGCCAATATACCGGGGCCTCGCCGTCCGCCGTGACGGGCGCATGCGGCACCAGGCGCGCCAGGTGTTCCTCGACCCGGCGGGTCAGGCGGGCCACGCCCCAGGCACGCGCCACACGTCGGAAGAGCAGGTCGCGGCTCACCGGTCCTTCGTAGCGAATCACGTTCGCAAGCTGCGCGCGGATCAGCGGAATCGATGCCTTTTCGTAGAACAGATCGGCGTCGCCGCCGTCGATCGGGGTGGCGCAATAGGGGGCCAGGCCAGGGGCCATGCCCGAGGTGGGCGTGGCCTCGGACGGTCCCGCCGCGTCCGTCGTTGGCGTGGCGTCCTCGCCAGGCGCCTCCGGCCTGTAGTCCGGCTCGGGAACGACCTCGGGCTCGCTCTCGAGCGGCTGGCTCGCCAGCGCCTCCAGGCGCGCGATGAGCCGGCGTGCCGGTTCTTCCGGGTTGATCCACCAGTCTGTCGACCAGATCCGGTGCAATTCCCAGCCCAGGCCCTCGAGCACGTGCCTGCGCAGCCGGTCGCGGTCGCGCGCGCTGGCGGCCGAGTGATAGCTCGCGCCGTCGCATTCGACTCCGAGCAGGTAGCGGCCGGGCGCGCGCGGATCGACCACGCCGATATCGATCCTGAAGCCCGATACGCCGACTTGCGGGTGCGCTTCCCAGCCGCGTTCGCGCAGCAGCGCGATGACCTGGCGCTCGAACGGGCTGTCCGGCTCGCGCCCGGTCGGGATGCGCTGCTCGGCCAGCGCGCGCGGACCGCGGATGGCGAACTCAAGGTAGTGCTTGAGGTCGCGCACGCCGCTGGCGCGCACGCGCGACAGGTCGATCTGTTCGGGCATGAGCGTGCTGTAGACCACGACCTGCTGGCGCGCGCGCGAGACCGCCACGTTCAGGCGCCGGTGTCCGCCTTCCAGGTTCAGCGGCCCGAAATTCAGGCTCACCTTGCCGGCGGCGTCAGGTCCGTAGGTGATCGAGAAATAGATGATATCGCGCTCGTCGCCCTGCACATTTTCCAGGTTCTTGATGAACAGCGGCTCGGCGCTGGCCTGCGCCAGCGCCGCGTCGAGCTGCGGCGACGCGCGCCGGCGCTCGTCGAGCAGGCGTTCGACCAGGTTTTGCTGCGCCTGGTTGAAGGTGACGACGCCGACCGACTGCCGGCGCCGCGCCGCATCGAGGTAGTGCGCCTCGATGGCTTTCACGATCGCGTCGGCTTCGGCGCGGTTGGTGCGCGAGCCGCCGCGGTCATACACGCCGTGCACGCGCTGGAAGCGCACGCCCGTGTCCGCGGTGTAGGGCGAGGGGAAGGTGACCAGCGCATTGTCGTAATAGGTGACGTTGCTGAAGGTGATCAGGCTTTCGTGGCGGCTGCGGTAATGCCACTGCAGCGTCAGCTGCGGCATGCCGATGCCGAGGCACTCGTCGAGGATGCTTTCCAGGTCCTGCAATTCCTCCCCGGTGTCGCCTTCGCCTTCATCGACCTTGCTGAAGAAGCTGGTCGGCGGCAGCTGCTTGGGGTCGCCCACGCAGACCAGCTGGCGGCCGCGCGCGATCGCGCCGACCGCGTCCCATACCGGAATCTGCGAGGCTTCGTCGAAAATGACGACGTCGAACTGGGCGTGGCCCGCGTCGAGATACTGCGCCACCGACAGCGGCGACATCAGCAGGCAGGGTTTCAGGCGCGGCATCAGGGTCGGGAGGTTCTGCACCAGCTGGCGCACCGGCATGTGCTTGCGCTGTTTTTGCAGCTCGCGCCGCAGCTTGCCCATCTCGGAGTCGGCACCCGGCGCCACGCTGCCGGCCGCCGGGATCTGTCCGGCCAGCTTCGCCGCCACGTACTGCTGGGTCAAGGCCTGGAAGCGCGCGTCGGCCTGGCGGAATTCCGCGATCTTGCGCTCGTGGTCCGCACTCGAAAAGGCGCACAGGACCGGCTCGGCGCCAATCGCCTCGCGCACCCACCAGTTGCGGTAGCTGAATTCGAAATAGTCCGCCACGCTCGCGAGCGGCGTGTCGCCCGCTTCCAGGGCGTCGACGATGCCCTGCAGGCCGTTGCCGAGCGCCTCGTACCGTGCGCGCTGCCACAGGCTCCAGGGCTGGAGCTGGCGCGCAGCCTGGCGCCAGCCCTGGAGCATCGCGAGCAGGCGCACCAGCGCTGCCGGGGTGGAATCGTCGCCCGCCAGGCCTGTGCCGCCTGCCAGTTGCCCCACCTGGTCCATGGCACCGGCGCATGCGCGCCATGCCTCGCGATAGGCGAGCAGGGTCCGGCCATGGGCCATGTCGCCACCCAGCAGTGCGCGCTGGCCGTCGACCAGGGCGCCCAGCTTCTCGCGCAGCACCGCCGCCAGTTCGGGGTCGCCGCCGCCCAGGCGCAGGACGGCCTGGGCGAAGCGCGCCGCCCAGCGTTCGGCCGCCTCGATTTTCGTCCAGTCGGTCTTGTGGCCGGCGAAATCCTGCTGGAGCAGGGTTGCCGATTCGGGCGCCATCGCGTCGAGCGCGCCGTCCTCGGCGTTGAGCGTGGCAAGGGTATCGAGCAGGCCGGGCATGGCGGTCTCGAACGGACGCTGTCCATCGCTGCGGTAAGCGCTCATGCGCCTGAGGACAGCGCGTTTTGCAAACCAGCTTTTTGGCCACCAGGCCTGGGTCGCGGCGCTCCATTCGAGGCGCAGCGCCTGCGCGTCGAGGGTGGCCAGGTCTTCGCGCCAGGCACCGCCGAGCGTATCCCACGCCTGTGCGCGTGCCTGGCCGTGCCCGCGCAATACGGAGAGGCGGCTGCGCGCGGCTTCGTCGTGGGCGGCGCGCGCCACTCCCGGCGGCACGGCCGGCGCCGTCAACAGGATATCGGCCAGTTCGTCGAGCAGGGCCAGTTCGGCCAGCGACAGGCCGCTGTGGTCCAGGCCCAGCAAGCCGAAATAGCGGCCGGCCGCATCCTGGAGGGCGCCAGCCTTCGCTTCCAGGCCGGCGGCTCCTTGCAGCAGCGCCTGTTCCCAAGCCGGCGTCCAGTCGCGGCGCGAGATGAGCGCCAGCGGATGGCCGGCCAGCTGGGCGAGCTGGCCCGCCAATGCGGCCATCTGGCGGCAACTGGCGCGCAGCGCATCGAGTTCCTCCCGCGAATGCGCGTCGAGCGACGGGAAGTTCATGTGCGCGGGGCGCCACAGCGGGTGCGCGACCGTGGTGCCGATGGCGTCGTAGATTGTCAGGTCGTTGCGGTGCACCCGGTGCAGGGCTTCGGCCACGCCGTTCAGGTCCTGGCGCAGCGCCCACAGGCGCCCGGCTTCGAGCTCCCAGTCGCGCACGGTGCGCGTGCCGGCGGCGTCGAGTGCCGTGCCGAGCTGCTTGAGCACATCGGCCTTGCGTGCCTTGGCCGAGTGCAGCTCGAGGCAGAAGGCCCCCAGTCCCAGGCTGCTCAGGCGGCGGTGCACGACGTCGAGCGCGGCCATCTTTTCGGAGACGAACAGCACGGTGCGCCCGGTAGCCAGCAGATGCGTGATCAGGTTCGTGATGGTCTGGCTCTTGCCGGTACCGGGCGGGCCCTCGATCACCAGGTTCTTGCCGCCGCTGGCCACGCAAATGGCGCGCAGCTGCGAGGAGTCCGAGAGCATCGGCGCGAACAGGTCGTGCGGCCTGTGCGTCGCATCGAGCGTACGCGGCTCGAACCCGAGCGGCTCGCTGGCAAAGGCCTTGCCCGGGTTGTTGATCAGGTGGGCGACGACGCTGTTTTCCTGCAGCTGCCGATGGCGGTCCTGCAGGTCTTTCCACATCAGGTATTTGGTGAACGAGAAGATCCCGAGTTCGACCGTCTCCTTCACTTCCCATCCCTTCAGTTCGCCCACGTGCAGGCGGAAGGTTTGCAGGATGGCCGCGACGTCGATGCCTTTTTCGTCGCCCGGCAACACGTCGAACGCGGGCATCTTCAGGTCGAAGTCCTGGGCCAGTTTCTGGCGCAGGGTCGGGTTCACCAATGCCTCGTCGTCGTGGCGGGCCAGGCGGAAACCGCTGCGCACCGACTGCCGCGAGAGCGTGACCGGAACCAGCAGGATCGGCGCCAGGTGGGTCGCCTCGGCGTCCGCGCTTTCCTGCCACTGGAGGAAACCGAAGGCCAGGAACAGGGTGTTCGCGCCGCCTTCCTCCAGGCCGGTCGAGGCGGTCCGGAACAATTCCAGCAGCCGCGCCTCCAGCGCGTCGCCCGTGCTGTCGACGACGATCTCGCCGCGGCCGAGCGCGTCAAGCGCCAGCGCGTCGAGCGGCGTCGCGCCATGGCGCGCGCTGTAGACGGCGGCATCGCGCTGGTCGACGCCCGTCATCAGCGGCGGCGTCGCCCTGATCCTGAATTCCTTGCCCTCGGCCAGGCTGTCCTCGAACGCACCCAGGTCGGGGCAGATCACGCGCAGCGTCGTCTTCGATGGTTTGAAGTTGAGCAGGCGGTTACGCAGCGTCAGGTCGAGCAGGCGGCTTTTCCACTTGGCGAGGCGGCCTTCCGGGGTGTCGGCTGCGAGCTCGCGCACGGGAAGGAGGCCGGGATCGAGCGGCGGCAGGGGCGGCATCTCTTCGATCGCCGGCGCGCCGGCCTCCAGCGCGGGCAGGGCAGGCGCGGCGGAGGTGGAACGCGAGGGCAGGGGACGGACCTGCGCTTCGCGCGCACGCCGCACGTCGATGGCGCAGGTAAACGCCATGTCGTCGGCCAGCTGGTCCTCACCCTGCCTGCACGCCGTGCGCAGCGTCGTTCCCGCACCGGCGGCGATGGACGTGGTCTCGAACACCATCAGTTCGCCCGACTTGACGCGCTTGCGTACCGACTGCACGTCGTCGACCACGGCGGTCGGGAAGGTCGCTTCGACCAGCCAGGCGCCGACCCAGGCGTGCCCCTCCTTGAGCAGCAATACCGGGTGCAGGCCCGCCTGCTCGAGACAGGCCGCGAACAGCATGACCAGGTCGAGGCAGGTGGCGACATGGGTGTCGAGGATGCGCTCGGGCGTGCGGATCTTCTGTCCGTCGCCGCCGAACGAGGCCGGCGGGTTCGAATACTGCAGGTCTTCGGCGGCGAGCGTGCTGTAGATGGCGGACGCCTGCTTCCACGCGTGTTCGCGGTTCTTCGACTGGTAGCCGCTCATCGACAGGCCGGGCGCGTTGGCGCGCAACAGGCTCGATGCCCTGGCGATCAGGCGGTCGACGACCGGCGAATTGGGCATGCAGAAGGCAGCCAGCAGTTCCGGCAACGCGCGTGTCCCGGCCCACTGGTCGTAGGCCAGCACCTCGACCGGGTGGACGGCCTGCGCCGCCGGCTGTCCGCGCACGCTTGCGCTGACGGTCACCGAACCGCGTTCGGACTCGTCGAGCGCGGCCAGGTAGTCGTGGTCCGGTTTCAGGTCGAGCGGTGCGATACGCCGTGTTTCGCCAGGCGCCAGACGCTCGAAATGCAGGCGTTCGCCGCGTGCGAAAGCGGGTGCGCAGACGACCAGCACCTCGACGTCGTCGAGTGCCTCGTCGCCGTTGTTGGTGAGCGTTACCGCGCGCACGACCGGGAGGTTGTTCTGGATCGCCGCATATCCCGTCGTCGGGTCCGCATGGAGGTCGATATGCAGAACGGGTGGCCGGGGTGAAGCGTCGGCAGGGTGGGGCAAGACTGGCTCCGCGAGCTGGTCCATGGTCATGATGCGATCCTGAAAAAAGGAAAACCCGCCGGGCGTGCGCGAGGCGGGCAATGCTTCAATCTAAAGGATGAGTCCAGCCTTGTCAATCGTGTACGGCTGGACCCGGCACGCGCAGCGATTACACCGCCACCGGCGCCTTGATCCCCGGATGCGACTCGTAACCGACGAACTCGAAGTCCTCGTAGCGGTAGTCGAACAGCGATTCCGGCTTGCGCTTGATGACCAGCTTCGGTAACGGGAAGGGCTCGCGCGAAAGCTGGAGTTCGGCCTGTTCCAGGTGGTTCGAATACAGGTGGCAGTCGCCCCCTGTCCAGACGAAGTCGCCGGGTTCCAGGCCCGCCTGCTGCGCCATCATGTGCGTCAGCAGCGCGTAGGAGGCGATGTTGAAGGGCACGCCCAGGAAGATGTCGGCGCTGCGCTGGTAGAGCTGGCAGGACAGCTTGCCGTCGGCCACATAGAACTGGAAGAAGGCATGGCAGGGCGGCAGTTTCATCTGCGGGATGTCGGCCACGTTCCAGGCCGAGACGATCATCCGGCGCGAATCGGGCGTGTTCCGGATCTGCTCGAGCACCTGGCTGATCTGGTCGATGTGTTCCCCGGTCGGCGTCGGCCAGTTGCGCCACTGATAGCCATAGATGGGACCGAGGTCGCCGTTGGCGTCGGCCCACTCGTCCCAGATCGAGACGCCGTTTTCCTTCAGGTAGCCGATGTTGGTCGAACCCTGCAGGAACCAGATCAGCTCATGGATGATCGACTTCAGGTGCACCTTCTTGGTGGTCACCAGCGGGAAGCCTTCGGCCAGGTCGAAGCGCATCTGGTGCCCGAATACGGACAGGGTGCCGGTACCGGTGCGGTCGGTCTTGAGGGCGCCGTGCTCTTTCACATGGCGCATGAAGTCGAGGTATTGGCGCATTGCTGTCCTTCTGGGGAAACCCGTTATTTTAACTTATCTGCAAACAGGCGGAGGGCCTCGCGCAGGTGCGACTCGGGAACGGCCAGCAGGTTGTCGCCGACATAGAGCTCGAAGTAGCTGGTGTCCGGCAGCACGCCGTTCGACACGCGGTTGAACAGCCAGATGCCGTGGCGTTCGGCCAGCTCGGCGCGGATTGCCAGCGCCCGCTCGCGGCCCACCGGCAGGTGCAGGTGCAGCATGTTGGCGGCCGGCCTGGCCGGGTTGACGCGGATGGCGGGATGCTCGCGCAGGGCCTCATACAGCAGTTCCGTGCGGCGGAAGTAGTCCGGCATGCTTGCCAGGCGCGCGTCGAACTGCATCGCCGCCGAGACGACGTAAGGCGAGCGGTGGATTACGTTGCCGCCCTGGCGCCGGAACCATTCGGCGGCGCGTTCGATGAAGGTGCGCGAACCGGCCAGCATGGCGCCGCCCAGGCCGCCGACGCCCTTGTACAGCGACACGTAGACGGAGTCGAAGCCGGCAGCGATCTCAGCGGCGCTGCGTCCGTAGCCGGCCTGCGCCTCCCACAGGCGCGCGCCATCCATGTGCAGGTGCACGCCGCGCGCTCTGGCGTGCAGCTTGATCTTTTCCAGTTCTTCCCAGGGCGAGACTTGCCCGCCGATCTCGCGCATCGGGATTTCCAGACCGATTGCGCCGAGTTTGTCCGGCACCGCTTCGAGGTCGGCTGCAAGCCAGGGTCGATTCCGGTCGCCGACCTGCAGGGCGTCGAAGTGACCCAGCATCTGGAAATTCGAGCGTTCATGAACTAAGATGTGTGAGGTCGGGTGTAACGCGGCAGGCGTATCGCCGCGGTCGGAACAGGCCAGGCGCAGGGCCGTGACCTGCGCCATGGTCCCGCTGATGCAGAACACGGCCGCTTCGAAGCCGAGCAGGGCAGCGATCTTTTCTTCGAAAGACGCGATCAGTTCGCCGCTACCGTAGACGTCGTGCTCGACGCCGTGCTGTTCGCACCAGGCGGCCATGGCGGCGTACATCTCGGCGGGAGTACGGGCACGGTGGCCGGGGAAGACGGTGTCGCAGCGGCGGATCAGTTCAGCGTCGGTCAAGATGGGCTCCTGGGATGGGCTTGCCACTTTACACCGGGGGCGCGGCAGAGGGAATAGGGGGCGCCGGGCTCGCCGCTGGGTCCGGCACGGCTGCGTGCGGACGGCGGGAACTTCACACCGGCCCGAGCGGTCTACTCTTCAGTACTTCCGGTCCCGGGATTCTCCAGGGTTGCTGATTGTTTGTCGTCAATTGCTTGTACGCACATGAAGATAACCGTGATTGGCACAGGATATGTCGGGCTGGTGTCGGGCGCCTGCTTCGCCGATGTCGGCAATGCCGTGTTATGCCTGGATACGGACGAACGGAAGATCGAGCTGCTCAATGCCGGCCGCATCCCGATTTTCGAACCTGGCCTCGATGCACTGGTGGTGCATAACATGGCGGCCGGCAGATTGATGTTTACCGCCGACTACGATACGGCGGTTGCGCACGCCGACCTTATTTTCCTGTGCGTCGGCACGCCGCCGGAGGAAGACGGCAGCGCCGACCTGGCGCATATTCTTTCCGCGGTGCGCAATATCGGCCGGCGCGTGCAGCGGCCGACCATTCTGGTCAACAAATCGACCGTGCCCGTCGGCACGGCCGAGCGGGTGAAAAGGGTCATCGAGGAAGAACTCGGGGCACGCGGCGCCCACATCGACTTCACTGTCGTCAGCAACCCCGAGTTCCTGAAGGAAGGCGCGGCGATCGAGAACTTCATGCGCCCGGACCGGATCGTCGTCGGCAGCGACGATCCGCACGCGACGGCAATCATGCGCCGCCTGTACGCGCCATTCAGCCGCAATCATGAAAAGCTGGTCGAAATGGACGTGCGCAGCGCCGAGCTGACGAAATACGGTGCGAACGCCATGCTGGCGACGCGCATCAGTTTCATGAATGAACTCGCCAACCTGGCGGAGACCCTGGGCGCCGATATTGAACAGGTGCGGCGTGGTATCGGCTCCGATCCGCGCATCGGCCCGGATTATCTGTATGCCGGCATGGGATATGGAGGCTCCTGCTTCCCCAAGGATGTCAAAGCGCTGTTGAAGACGTCCGCCGACCATGGGCAGGACCTGCGCATCCTGGATGCCATCGAGGCGGTGAACGCATCGCAAAGGAATATCCTGTTCAAGAAAATCGCACGCTTCTTCAAGGGCGCCGATCAGCTTGCAGGAAAAACCATCGCACTCTGGGGCTTGTCGTTCAAACCGAATACGGACGATGTGCGCGAGGCGCCCAGTCTCGCGCTGATAGGGGAACTGTTTGCGGCGAATTGCCGCGTGCAGGCTTACGATCCCGTCGCCGGCATCGAGGCCAGGCGCGTCCTGCTCAGGGAGCATGGCGAAGCACGCTGCCAGACACTGTTCAGGATGGCGAATTCCGCGGCGGCCGCCGTCGAAGGCGCTGATGTGCTGGCCATCGCCACCGAGTGGAAGGAATTCCGTGCGCCGGATTTCGGCTTCCTTGCGGCCGCCCTCCGGCACCGGGCCATCTTTGACGGTCGAAACCTGTATGAGCCCGAGTTCGTCGCGTCCTTCGGGCTTGCCTACCACGGGATCGGCAGGGCCGCGCCGATGGGGCGGCAATGATCCCGGCCGGCGCCCCTGTGCTGGTCACCGGTGCTGCCGGTTTCATCGGCAGTTTTGTCGCATCGCGCCTGGCTCGCATGGGTGCGGCGGTTGCCGCATGCGACAACTTCAATGACTATTACCCGGTTCATCTGAAGCATGGGCGTGTGCAGGCCCTGCTTGCGCCGCATGGCATCCGCTGCGAAGCCGTGGAACTGGCTGACGCCCTTCAGGTCGACCGCCTGTTCGACCGTGTTCGGCCGGCCTATGTCGTTCACCTGGCGGCACAGGCCGGCGTGCGTTATTCGATTGAACATCCGGCTGCCTATGTGCAGTCGAACCTGGTCGCGTTCGCCAATATTCTGGAAGCCTGCCGCCGGTTCCGGCCACGCCACCTCGTGTATGCAAGCAGCAGCAGCGTGTACGGCGCAAGCGAAAACGCGCCCTTCAGGGAAAGCGACAGGACCGATGAGCCCGTTTCATTCTACGGGGCCACCAAGAAAGCGAATGAGGTCTTGGCGCATTCCTACAGCCACCTGTTTGGGTTCCCGGCCAGCGGCCTGCGGTTTTTTACCGTGTACGGGCCCTGGGGGCGTCCCGATATGGCCTACTTCAGCTTCGCGCAGAAGATGCTCGAGGGCGAGGCGATTCCGGTATTCGCCCAAGGCGCACTGGAACGGGACTTTACCTATATCGATGACATCGTTGAAGCGGTGGTTCGGGTTGTGGCAAAGCCCGCCGTTGTCGCCGCTAACGGGGCGCCGCACACGGTGTTCAACGTCGGTAACCACCAGCCGGTCCGGGTACTGGATTTCATTGCAGCCCTGGAGGAGGTAGTCGGGGTCAAGGCAAGGATCGCGTTCCTGCCGATGCAGCCGGGCGACGTTCCGCTGACCTATGCCGATACGAGCAAATTGCAGGAATGGGTCGGGTTTGCGCCGGCAACATCGCTGAGGGAGGGACTGGGCCGCTTCCGGGAGTGGCTGGTCACCTGGATGGCGCATAACAAGATCGACTAGACATGCGAAACGACGCGATTCCAGTGGCTTGCGACAGGCGCGCCGGCACGCATTTTCTCTTCGTACTCGCCGCCTATTTCCTGTTGCAGGTCGTGCTGCGCGTTAGCTCGCCTGCGGTGCTCGACCTGGACGAATCGGAATCCATCCTCAGATCCCAGCACTTGCAGTTGGGCTACGGCAGCCAGCCGCCGCTGTACTTCTGGCTGCAATGGCTCATGTTTTCCCTGTTCGGCGTCAATATCCTTGCCTTGTCCATCCAGAAGAACCTGCTCCTGTTCTGCACCTACCTGGCGATGTTCTACACGGCCAGGTCGCTCATCGGCGTTGCCGGCGCCATCATGGTCGCCGCCTCGCTCATCTTGTTTCCACAGATTGGATGGGAATCGCAACGCGACCTGACGCACTCCGTGCTGATGACCTGCGTTGCCGCGCTGGCGCTGTGGTGCTATGTCGGCCTGCTCCGGCAGCCGGGCAAACTGCGCTATGCGCTGTTCGGCCTGCTGATGGGACTCGGGCTGCAGTCCAAATATAACTTTGCGCTGTTTGCGCTTGGCCTGGTTGCGGCCAGCCTGCTGGTCCGGGAACACAGGCAGGCAGTATGGAACCGCAAGGCCTGGATATCGCTTGCCGTGCTGATGCTTTGCCTGGCGCCGCACGGGCTCTGGCTGCTCGATCACCTGGATCTCGCGATCCGCTCCACCGGGGAGAAAATGCAGGGCCAGGACGCTGGCTATGCAGGTAACGTGGCGCGCGGCCTTGGCAGCATGCTCAGCGCGAGCTTCCTGTTCGTCACGCCGTTGTGGATCGTGTACGGGTGGATCTGGTGGCGGTACGGGGACCCGCGCCGGGATCAACTACGGGCGGCCCGCGATCGTCCCGAGGTCCGGTTTTTTCTCTGGTTTTATCTGGCGGCGTTTGCATGTGTCACGGCGCTGGTCCTCGGCGGCGAAGTCACGAAAATCAAGGACCGCTGGATGCAGCCGATCCTGTTCCTGTCGCCGCTCGCATTCTTTGCGGTCTTCCCATCGCTCGCGCGGCGCACGGTATGCCGCAGCGTGCTCTGGGCAGCGGGGGTGTTCGCCGTGCTCATCCTGGCCGGCCTGTCGGCCCGCGCCTACTGGGGCAAGAACACGCGCGTACCGTTCGCTGAACTGTCGGCCCAACTGATGCGGCGCTTTCCGCAGGCGAAGACACTGGTTGCAAGCGAGCTGACGACCGCGGGAAACCTGTCTCTGCATAATCCGGCATGGACCGTCATGCTCTTGCCCGAGCTGCTGCAGAGACGGCCAGCCATCGGTGGCGACGTACTCCTGATCGGCTCCGGCGGCCATCCGGAAGATTGGCCGGACAGTTTTCTGAATGCTTACCCATCGAGCGCGCTCCGCCAGCGTGGGCGGCTCGAGGTCGGCAAGCCACAGGGTCGGCACGGCGCCATGGCGGTCGACTATGCAGTCGTCTCGGTAAAGGAAAAGTAAATGCTATTGTCGGTTGTTGTTCCAGTCATGAATGAGCAGGGCAACATTGAGCCCCTGATTGCGCGTATTGCAGAGGCGCTTGCCCGGGTAGAGCATGAGCTGATCTTCGTCGACGACGGCTCGAGCGATTGCACGGTCGCGGAAATAGAACGGTTTGCCACGCCGGCAACCCGCGCGCTGGTATTGAGCCGTAACTATGGCCAGACGACGGCAATGGCCGCGGGCATCGACGCCGCGCATGGCGAACTGATCGTCATGCTGGATGGCGACATGCAAAACGACCCGCATGATATTCCGCTCATGATGGAGCGCATGCGGGAAGGCGACTGGGACGTGGTTGCCGGCATACGCGCCAGGCGCAAGGATGGCTTCCTGCTGCGCAGGATGCCGAGCAAGCTGGCCAATTGGCTGATCCGGCGCGCCACGAACGTCCATATCAGCGATTACGGCTGCACGCTGAAGCTGTTCAAGAGCGAGGTCGCAAAAAACCTGGGACTCTACGGCGAACTGCACCGCTATATTCCGGTGCTGGCCACCATGCATGGCGCCAGAATGACGGAGATGCAGGTGCGGCACCATGCGCGCCATGCGGGTGTGTCCAAATACGGCATCGGCCGCACGCTGCGGGTCGCCAGCGACCTGATGCTCATGGTATTCCTGCGCAAATACGGACAGCGCCCGATGCATCTGTTCGGGACGCTGGGGATGGTCTCGTTTTTCGCGGGCTGCTCGTTGAACGCCTATATGCTGTTCGAGAAGCTCATGGGAGCAAGTATTGCCGGGCGGCCGCTATTGTTTCTTGGACTGCTGCTGACCGTGGCCGGTATCCAGCTCATCAGCACCGGCTTCATCGCGGACCTGATCATGAGGACATATTACGAATCCCAAAACAAGAAGCCCTACCAGATCAAGAGAAACATCGGTGTCTAAGCGGCCGGGCAAGAAATGGAAAGCCGTTCTGCAGGTGCTGATATCGGCCTGTCTGATCGTTTTCGTCTTTCGGAATCTCGACATGAGCCAGGTAAGGACCCTGGCTTTTCACCCGCAGCGCGCACCCATCCTGGCTGCCGCCTTCATCGCATTCAATCTGTCCAAGATCGTGGCGGCGCTCCGCTTGAATGTGTATCAACGCCACGCGGCAGTGCAGCTGAGCGAGGCAGAAAACCTGCGTTTGTATTATGCAGGCATGTTCCTGAACCTATTTTTACCAGGCGGCATAGGCGGCGATGGCTACAAGGTCCTGGTGCTGCATCGTCGCCATGCCGTCGCGCTGCGTACACTGGTCACGATCACGCTGGTGGACCGTGTCGGCGGCATGCTGGCCCTGCTGGTCATCCTGTGCACCTTGCTGCCCACCCTGTCGTTTCCCTGGCACGCACCTGGCGCCGTCGTGTTCGCGCTTGCATCGGTTGCCGCAATCGTCGCCGTATTCGTCCTGGCCCATCGCTGGCTCATCAAGCTCGACGCGGCAGGACTCGCCCGCGTGTTTGCGCTTGGGATAGGGGTGCAGCTCCTGCAATTGACATGCATGGGCATGCTGCTTGTTTACCTGGGTACACCGGCGGCCTATTACCTGGCCTTCCTCGCCATGTTCCTGGTTTCATCGATTGCTGCCGTGCTGCCGCTGAGTGTTGGCGGCCTGGGCGTACGCGAAGCGACTTTCCTGTTTGGCGTGAACCTGTTTCACCTGGACCCCACCTACGGTGTGATTGCGTCCAGCTGGTTCTTTTTGATCACGGTTCTCTCATCCATGATCGGGGCACTGTTCCTGGGCCGGTTTTCGCTGCGGGCAGCGGCGACAGGGTGAGGGCACGCATTGCGGCGCACTGCGCGCCGCAATGCGCTGCAATTGTCAGCCGTGGCTGAGCGCCGGCGGGCGTGCCGACTGCGGCACCGCGGCCGCGTTCGTTCGCTCGTCCAGCCTGAACAGACGCACCGCGCGCGCCAGCTCGGCGGCCTGGTCCTGCATCGCCTGCGCCGCGGCGCTGGCTTCTTCGACCAGCGCGGCGTTGTGCTGGGTGGTGTCGTCCATCTCGCCGATGGCGCGGTTGACCTGCTCGATGCCGCTGCTTTGTTCAAGGCTGGCGGCGGTGATGTCGGCCATGATGCTGGTCACGCGGCCGACGCTGGCGAGCACCTCGTTCATTGTGGCGCCCGCTTTCGACACCAGTTCGCGGCCGGCGTCGACCTCGCTGCTGGAGGCGGCGATCAGGCCCTTGATTTCTTTGGCCGCGGCCGCGCTGCGCTGCGCCAGGTTGCGCACTTCGCTGGCGACGACCGCGAAGCCGCGGCCCTGTTCGCCGGCGCGCGCCGCTTCCACGGCTGCGTTCAGCGCCAGGATATTGGTCTGGAAGGCGATGCCGTCGATGACGCCGGTGATGTCCCCGATCTTGCGCGAGGACTGGTTGATCGACTCCATCGTTTCAACCACCTGCGAGACCATGCTGCCGCCTTTCTGGGCGATGGTCGACGCGGTCATCGCCAGCGTGTTGGCCTGGCGCGCGTGCTCGGCGTTCTGGCGCACGGTCTCGGTCAGTTCGCCCATCGAGGAGGAGGTCGTGGCCAGGCTGCCGGCCTGCTGCTCGGTGCGGGCGCACAGGTCGAGGTTGCCGGTCGAGATCTCGTTCGAGGCATTGGCGATCTGCTCGGCGCCGTCGCGCACCTTGCCCACCACCGCGGACAGGTTGCGGCTGATGCCGTTCATCGCGTCGAGCAGGAGGCCGATCTCGTCGTTGCGGCCGCGCTCGATGCTGACGGTCAGGTCGCCGTCGGCGATGCGCACGGCGGCGTCGCGGGCGACCGCCAGCGGACGGGTGATGGTGGCGCGCACATAGGCATACAGGATGGCCGCGAATACCAGCAGCGCGACCAGGCCGAAACCGATGTACTTGTTGCGCAGGCGCGCAGCTTCCTGGGTGATCTCGTCGCGGTAGGTGCCGCCCGCGATGACCCAGTTCCAGTCCTTGAAGTGGGTGAAGGCCACGACTTTTTCGCGCGCGCTCGTCTCGCCCGGATTTTTCCAGTCGTAGGTGATCGAGCCCGTCTTCTTCTCGAGGATCTCCTGCACGAATGCGCGCCCGTCGGAGGCGCGGCTGTCGAGGATGTTCTCGCCTTCGCGTTTCGGGTGGACCAGCAGGTCGCCATAGGCCTTGCCCGGCGCCGCATTGAGCACATAGAAATAGCCGGTGTCGCCGATCTTGATCGAACGGATGCGTTCCTTGAGGGCCGCGAGGTCCTTGCTGATGTCGACCCCGACATACAGGGCGCCGACCACCTTGCCGGCCGCATCGCGCACCGGCTCGTACTGGGTGATGAACTGCTTGCCGAACAGCTTGGCCAGGCCGACGTAGACCTTGCCGTCCTTCAGCGCGGCGTAGGCCGGACTGGCGCGGTCGAGCTGGGTGCCGACGGCGCGATCGCCGTTCTCCTTCTTCACCGAGGTGGTGACGCGCACGAAATCCTCACCGTCGGCGACGAAAATCGTGGCATTCCCGCCGGTCTGGGCACTGAAGCGGTCCGGCGCGCTGAAGTCGAGGTTGAGTACCTTGCCGCCGTGGATCAGCGCTGGTACCTGTTTGCCGCCGATGTCGACCGCCCTGGCGGGATCGGCTTCGAAAGCGCCGGCGAATTCGGTGGCGAAGATCTTGCCGAAGCTGACCGCTTCGCTCGAGACGGTGCGATTGAACAAGTCGACGGTGTCGACGACACCCTTGAGTTCGTTCTGCATGTTCTGGCTGGCGCGCTCTTCGAGCATCGCGCCGGTGGTGACCGTGATCGTCATGATCAGGGCGGCAAGGATGGCGCCGACCAGGACGAAGCTGAAGGCGCTGATCCTGGTGCCGACATTCCAGTTGGCAGGGTGATACCGATTGTTGGACATGATTGTAAGCGGCAGTGACAAATATGTAGGATGATACCTACAAATTGCCTACAAGCAAGTATTCGACGAAAAAAACCCTTCCTTTGCTGTCGTTACGCAACAGAGCCGTTCAAAATCAGTGTTCTACATGCACGTTGTGGAACTGCAGCGCCGCCAGGTTGGCATAGATCCCTTTCATCGCCACCAGCGAGGCGTGGGTGCCGGTTTCGACCACGCGGCCGTCTTCCATTACGACGATGCGGTCGGCGCGCTGCACGGTCGCCAGGCGGTGCGCAATGATTACCGTGGTGCGGCCGACCATGGCCGCTTCCAGCGCGCCCTGCACCAGGCGTTCCGATTCGGCGTCGAGCGCGCTGGTCGCTTCGTCGAGCAGCAGCAGCGGGGGATTTTTCAGCAGGGCGCGCGCGATCGCGATGCGCTGGCGCTGGCCGCCCGACAGGCGCACGCCGCGCTCGCCGAGGAAGGACCAGTAGCCCTGCGGCAGGCGCTCGATGAATTCGTGGGCCGCGGCCAGCTTCGCCGCCGCGATGACTTCCTCGTCCGTTGCCTCGGGCCGGCCGTAGCGGATGTTTTCCATCGCATCCGCGGAGAAGATCACCGTGTCCTGGGGCACGATGCCGATCGCGCCGCGCAGGGTGTGCAGGTCGAGGTCGCGGATGTCGACGCCGTCGAGGGTGATGGCGCCCGACTGCGGATCGTAGTAGCGCAGCAGCAGCTGGAACAGGGTCGTCTTGCCGGCCCCGGACGGGCCGACCACGGCGACCGTTTCGCCTGGGCGGATCGCCAGCGACACGTGCGACAGCGCCGCCGTGTCCTGGCGCGAGGGATAAGCGAAGGTGAGGTCGTGCAGCGCGAGGGCCGCGCCATTCGAGGAGCGTGCAGGCAGGGCGCGCGGATGCGCCGGGTTGCGGATGTCGGAACGCGCGGCCAGCAGTTCCAGCAGGCGTTCGGTGGCGCCGGCGGCGCGCTGCGCTTCGCCCATCACTTCGGCCAGCGCGCCGATCGAACCGGCCACGATCGAGGCGTACAGGATGAACTGGCCGAGGTCGCCGCCGGTCATGGTCCCTTCCAGCACCGCGTGCGCGCCCAGCCACAGCACGAAGACGATGGTGCCGAATACCAGCACGATGGCCAGCATGGTGAGCAGGGAGCGCGCGCGGATGCGCTGCATGGCGGCTGCGAACGCGCCTTCCACCGAGCTGCCGAAGCGCTCGGCCTCGATCTTCTCGTGGGTGAACGCCTGCACCGTCGGCATCGCGTTCAGGATCTCGCCGGCCAGCGCCGAGGCGTCGGCGATGCGGTCCTGCGAATCGCGCGAGAGCTTGCGCACGCGCCGCCCGAACAGCACGATCGGCACGATGACAAGCACCAGCAGGGCCAGGATGATGGCAGTCAGCTTGGCGCTGGTCACGAACAGCATCACCAGGCCGCCGACGAAGAGCAGGGTGTTCCGAAGGGCGAGCGAGATGCTGGTGCCGACCACGGCCTGGATCAGCGTGGTGTCGGTGGTCAGGCGCGACAACACTTCGCCGGTCTGCGTGGTCTCGAAAAATTCCGGGCTCTGGTGCACCACGTGGCGGTAGACGGCGCTGCGGATGTCGGCCGTGACCCGTTCGCCGAGCCAGGACACCATGTAGAAGCGCGCCGCGGTCGCCACGCCCAGCACCGCGGCCACGCCGAACAGGGCGAGGAAGGTGGCGTCGACGTGCTTGATGCTGTGGGCGCCGGCCTGGGCGCCGAAGCCGAGGTCGATCATCTGCTTGAACGCGGCGGGAATGGCCAGCGTGGCGCCGGCCGCGAACAGCAGGGCGATGCCGGCCAGGACGAACTGGCGGCGATACGGGAGCAGGAACGGAAGCAAACCCTTGAGCGCGGCGAGGCTGCCCTTGCGTGGCGTGGCGGTGTCGGCGCTGGCGCTGGTGTTTGTGCTGGAACTGGGTGAACGCTGGGTCATCGTGTCGCTTGTTGTTGTTCTGCTTGTGATTTTGTCGTGTGGCTCAAAGTTTCATCTGCCGCGCATAGCCCGTCATTTCGAGGTAGCCGCGTCCGGCCGGCACGCCGTCCCGTTCGAGCGTGACCGCTCCCTCCCAGTAGACGGCGCCCGTCGAGCGGCGCGAATCGAGCTCCTGGTCCGGCTGCAGGGGCAGGATGCGCCAGCGCGTGGCGCCGGTCGTGATCGTGGTTGCGACCGGATATTCGGCATTCGTGCGCGGCGACTTCCAGCGCGTCTGCGGCGCGAACGCCACCTGGTCGGGCGTGTAGCGGACGACTTTTCCGTCGGGGCCGCGCAGCGCCGCGTGCGCCCATAGTTTACCACCGTCCTTCGACCGTATCTGGAAAGCCATCAGCGCCGAGCCGTCGTCGAGGTTGGCGCCGATCCAGTCCCAGCCCTGCGCCTCGGGCTGCAGCGCTTCGCTCGACCATTCGTGGTCGAACCAGGCGCTGCCCGTCACCGGTCCGGCGGCCCCGGCGCGTCCCGCGATGCCGGTCACCTTCAGCTGCGGCAGGCTGTAGTAATAGCTCGCATGCTTAGCCGCCGGGCCCTTGCGCGAATAGCCGGCGTCGCCCTGCAGCAGCGGCGGCTGGGCCGGCGCCAGCGTCAGCTCGAGGCTCAGTTCCGACGATTTCAGGGTGACGCGGTAGTTGCCGTCGGGCCCGCGCGTCATGCGCCAGTCGTCGAGTTTGAGGTCGAGATCTCCCGGTTTGGCCCAGGCCAGGCCGAACCCCTCGCGCGCGCTGCGCTGGTCGTGCACGAGATGGCCGAGCGCCGGATCCGACAGCGCCGCATGGCCAATCACCAGCTGGTGCGGCGCGAAGGCGCTCGGATTGGCCGGATCGTGTTCGGTGCGGCTGCGGAAGAAGGTGACCTGGAAGCCGAGCGGCTTGCCGGCGGCCGTGGTCAGCCATCCCGTCACATACCACCACTCGGTGCGAAAATCCGGATGGGCGCCGAAGTCGCGCGGAAAAGCCAGCGCCATGCCCGGTTTGACGGGCGCGAACGAAGGCGGGGCAGCCCCGGCCAGGCCGGCGCAGAACAACAGCAAAGCGAACAGCAGGCGCATCACCAATCCTCCCTCACGGCGCGCACCGGGCCGCCCGACAATGCATAGCGTCCCGACACCAGCGCGGTGCCGACCGAGGCCGCGACCAGCACGGCGGCGACGATTCCCAATAAACCCCAGGGCAGGTGCAGGCCCATGGTCCAGTGGAAGGACTGCGGGTTGACGACGAATACGAGGATCAGGCTGATCACGAGGCCCAGCGCGAAACCGCAGGCCACGCCGAGTGTCGTCAGCAGTCCCCCTTCGCAGGCCAGGATGCCGAGCACCTGGCCGCGCGTCACGCCGACGTGGCGCAGCATGCCGAATTCGCGCGCCCGCGCCAGCGTCTGCGCCGAGAAGGTCGCGGCCACGCCCGACAGGCCGATGACGATGGCGATCGCTTCCAGCAGGTAGGTCACGGCGAAGCTGCGGTCGAAGATCTGCAGGCTGGCGGCGCGGATTTCGCCAGGGCGGGCCAGCTGCAGGGCCGGGCCGAAAGGCAGCCGGCGCAGCGCGCCTTCGATCCGGTTCGTGTTCGCTGCGCTGCCGGCGTAGATGGCGGCGTCGGTCACTTCCAGCGCACCGGTCAGTGCGCGGTAGTCGGCCAGGCGCACGACGATCGAGCCGGACTGGTTGGCATAGTCGCGCCAGACGCCGGCAACGAAGAAGGGCGAAGGACGCCCGCCCAGCGGCAGCGCCAGGGTCTGGCCGACCTGCACGCCGTACAGGTCGAGCATCGCTTCCGAGACCCAGGCCGGCCGCGCACCTGCCGGCACCGGGAGCGAGGAACCGACCAGGAACAGCAAACGGCCCGGATCGAGCGCATCGATGTCGCGCGCGATCAGGATCACGTCCGGACGGTCGGCCGCCAGCGAGATCGGGCGCGTACGCAGGAACTGCACCTGATTGCCGCCGGCGGCGCGCGTGATCGCATCCTGCTCCGGCTTGCCGAAGAAGCCCGAGCTGCCGCCGGCGCTGCTGCGCACATACAGGTCGGCCGGCAGGATGTGGCGCATCCAGTCGTCGACCGAGATCCGGAAACTGGCGACCATGATCCCCATCGCCACCATCAGGCTGAAGCTGGCCAGGATGCCGCCCAGGGCGATCGAGGCCTGGCCGGGCGCGTTCGCCAGGCGCGCCAGCGTCAGCGCCAGCACCGGCGGCGGGTTCGGCATGCGCAGCAGCGGACGCGCGAGCAGGCGGAAGCTCGCCGAGGCCAGGCGCGGCATCAGTCCGATGCCGCCGATCAGCAGCAGGGCAATCGCGAAATAGCCGAACAGGGGCAGCTCGAACACGGGCGGCGCGAAGGCGAACAGGCCCGCCAGCGCCAGGCAGATCATGGATGGCCAGACGCGCGCCAGGTGCGACAGGGCCGCCTCCTCGTTGCCCGCTTTCAGGGCCACGGCCGGCCTGGCGCGCGCCGCCTCCAGGGCCGGCGCCAGGCAGCCCAGCAGGGCCACGCCCAGGCCCAGCGCGAAGAAGACGCAGGCGGCGACCGGCGTGAAGACGACTTGCGGCTTGACCCCTGGGAAGTAGCCGGCGCCGAGGTCGCCGCCGAAGAAGCGCAGGGCCAGCGCCGCCAGCGCATAGCCGGCGGCAACCCCGAGCAGCGCGCCGATCACGCCCAGACTGGCGCCCTCGACCAGCACCTGCCGCAGCAGCTGGCCGCGCTCCACGCCGAGCACGCGCAGCAGCGCGAACTGGCTGCGCCGGCGCATCACCGATAAAGCCTGGGTCGAGAACACGAGGAAGGCGCCGGTGAACAGCGCCACCAGGGCCAGCACGGTGAGGTTCACGCGGTAGGCGCGGCTGAGGTTATTGTTGCGGCTTTCCTGATCGCTGTCGTTCGGCTGCTGGACGCGAAAGCGCCCCGGGAAGCGCCGTTCCAGGTCGCTCTTCAGGCCCGCCTCGAATTGCGCGCGGTTGACGCCGGCGCGCAGTTTCAGATCCACGCGCGAGAGTTTGCCGAGCTGGCCAAAGCGCCACTGCAGGGCGCCGATGTCCATCACGCCGAAGCGCTGGCCGGGCCGGGCACGCTGCACGGGGCCGGCCACGCGCAGGTGGAGGTCCGCGGTGCCGGCGCGTACGGTCAGCGCCGCGCCGGCACGCAGGTTCAGCCAGCCCTGCGCGGCAGGCGACAGGAAGACCGCGTCGTCGGCCAGCAGGTCGCTGCCGCGTCCCTCGGCCGGCACGCCCAGCAGGTCGGGCGCGATATAGCCGGCGCGCAGCGGGTCGATGCCGACGATGCGCAGCGAGCCCTTGACGTTCGGGATCGCGGCCTGGAGTTCGAGCACCGGGGAGGCGAGGGCGACGCCCTCATATTGCGCGAGCAGGGGATAGATGGCTTCGTCGAACAGGGCCTCGCGCCCGGCGACCTGGACGTCCGCCTGGCCGGACAGGCTCTTGATCGCGCTTGAAAATTCATTGAAGGCGGCGGCGTTGATCAGGTGGATCGCAAAACCCATCGCCACCCCGACCGCGATCGCGGCCACGGCCAGCACGGCGCGCAGCGGGTGGGCGCGCCATTCGCCGACCAGCAGCCAGCGGGACAGGACGTTCAGGCCGGACATTGAACCGCCAGCGCCTCCGCTTGCCGCCGTGCCTTCAGGCGCGCCGCGGCCGATGTCGCCTTGCCTGCGCGGGCGGCATCTTCCTCGGCCCACCTGGCCTGCAGGCGCAGGCGTTCGCATTTCTGGCGCGTGGCCGCCGCTGCGCGCGCGGCGCCTTGCTGTCCGCGCTCCTCGCGTTCCGCGCGCGCTTCCAGCGTCGAGCGCTCCTTCTGCAGCGCGGCCAGGCGCGCCTTGTCGCGCTCCAGGGCGGCCGCAGCCTCGGCGCCCGAGGGGGCGGGCGGCACAGCCAGCTCGGTCGTCCGGCCAATCGCGCAGGGATGCTCGGCATAGCTCACCTTGCCGTCCAGCGTGCATTTATAGACCGGTTGCGCCGCCGCTGCCTGCGCCAGCATGAACCAACCGAACACCGCCCACACCCTTCGCATCGCTTTCTCCCTCACAAAATTTTGCCAGGGTTCATGATGCCGAGCGGGTCGAGCGCGCCTTTGATGGCACGCATCATGTTCAGTTCGACGGGGTCTTTGTAGCGTTGCAGCTCGTCGCGCTTGAGGGCGCCGATCCCGTGTTCGGCCGAGATCGAGCCATCGTGGCGGGCCACGCTGTCGTGCACGATACGGTTGATGGCGTCCTGGTTGCCGAGGAAGGCCTCGTGCGAGACCCCGTTCGATGGTGCGACGTTGTAGTGCAGGTTGCCGTCGCCCAGGTGGCCGAAGCAGACCACCTGGCAGCCGGGGAAGGCGTGCGCCAGCTGGGCATCGGTCGCGGCAATGAAAGCGGCGATCTGCGAGATCGGCAGCGAGACGTCGTGCTTGATGTTCTTGCCGGCGCTGGCCTGGGCCAGGGGGATGTGTTCGCGCAGCTGCCACAGGCCGCTCGACTGGGCGAGCGAGGTGGCGACGACGGCATCGTCGGCCAAGCCCCCTTCGAGCGCAGCTTCGATCGCGCCTTCCAGCAGGGCGACCGCGTGTTCTTCCGACTCGCTGCTCGACACTTCCAGCAGCGCGTATTGAGCATGGCTGCGGACGAAGGGGCGCGGCAGGTGCGGGAAGTGTTCGGAAACGAGTTGCAGGCAGAAATCCGACATCAGCTCGTAGGCGGTGAGGTTCGAGCCGCACTGGTCCTGCATCAGCGACAGCAGCGACAACGCGCGTTCCGGCGAATCCATCGCCACCAGGGCCGTGGTGGACGCCTTCGGCTGCGGATAGAGTTTCAGGACAGCCGCCGTGATGACGCCGAGCGTGCCTTCGGCGCCGATGAAGAGTTCGCGCAGCGCGTAGCCGGTATTGTCCTTCCTCAGCCCGCGCAGGCCGTCCCAGATCTCGCCGCTCGGGGTGACCACCTGCAGGCCCAGGCACAGGTCGCGCGTGTTCCCATAGCGCAGGACGGCGGTGCCGCCGGCATTCGTCGACAGGTTGCCGCCGATCGTGCAGCTGCCTTCGGCCGCCAGCGAAAGCGGGAACAATAAGCCGGCGCGGCCGGCCGCTTCCTGGATCTGCTGCAGGATCGCGCCCGCCTCGACGGTGATGGTGCGGTTGGTGGTGTCGAGTTCGAGGATGCGGCTCATGCGCCGCAGCGAGAGCACGACGGCCGTGCCGCTGGCGTCGGGCACGCTGCCCAGCACCAGGCCGGTGCGCCCGCCCTGCGGCACGATGGGCACGCGTGCGTGCGCGCAGGCGGCCACCAGTTGCGCTACCTCGTCGACGCTTGCGGGCAGCAGCACGGCCCGTGCACGGCCGGTGAAGCGGCCGCGCCAGTCGGTGAGGTAGGGCGCCATGTCGATCTGTTCCGACAGCACCCGGGACGCGCCGACGATTGCGCGGCAGCGTCCGAGGAAATCCTCAGTCATGCGGTACTTTTACCTTGTCCAGCAATTCCTTGGCCATGCGCTGCGCCGCCTTTTTATACGGACGCAGGTAGAGCAGGGCGCAGGCAAAAAAGACGCAGACCAGCGCCACCTCGCCCAGGGCCATCATGCGCGAGAGTTCGCTTGCATCGCTCCAGGCCCGCACCGCGCCTTCGGCAAAATAAATCAGGATCACCATCGACGACCACTGCAGCGTGTACAGGTCGCGCTTGATGACGCCGCGCAGCGGCACCAGCAGCGGCAAGGCCTTCAAGGCCAGCAGCGAGCCGCCGGGGTGCAGCGGGGCGACCCAGATTTCCCAGGCCACCAGCCAGCAGATCAGCCAGATCAGGCTGGCGATGGCACCGCCATGAAAGAGCTTTTGGGTTTGCATCAGCGTGGTCCGTGGGGTGGTGTGTGCAATTTGGCGGCTGCTTCGGCCAGGCGGCGCCCGAGCGCGACGGCCAGGCGTTTTTCGTCTTCCGTGACCTGCTTGTCGCCGTCGATGCCGGCCCAGTGGGTGGCGCCGTAGGGGCTGCCGCCGCTGGACGTGGTCATCAGTTCGGGATGGGTGTAGGGCAGGCCCATGACGAGCATGCCGTGGTGCAGCAGCGGAATCATCATCGACAGCAGGGTCGCCTCCTGGCCGCCGTGCAGGCTGCCGGTGGACGCGAACACGACCGCCGGCTTGCCGGACAGGGTGCCGGCCAGCCATTCGGCGGCCGTACCGTCGAGGAAGTATTTCATCGCCGAAGCCATGTTGCCGAAGCGCGTGGGCGAACCCAGGGCCAGTCCCGCGCACTCGGCCAGGTCGGATAATTCGACATACGGCGCCCCATCCAGCGGGATGCTGGGCGCGGTCGCCTCGGCCACCGTCGAGATGGCCGGCACGGTGCGCAGGCGGGCCTCCACACCCGGGACGCTTTCGACGCCCTGGGCGATCAGCTCGGCCAGCTTGCGGGTGGCGCCATGGCGCGAGTAGTACAAAACGAGAATAGTCAGGGAGGTCGGGTTCATCGTTGGTATTATAGAATGCTTTGCTCTACGCATTGGCCACGACAATGCGCTCAGGACGAATCTAAAACGACAACATGCTATCCAAGACGGTTCATGCAATTTCGCGCTCGACGAACGAGATGTTCAGCGACGGCTTCGAGCGCGTCCGCGGGCTGACGCTGGCCGAAGTGCTGGACCTGGTGCGCTTCGCGCGGCGCCGCCTGCGCGAGGAGATGCTGCCCCAGGTGGCGGGCAGTCTCACCTTTACCACGACGCTGGCCCTGGTCCCGCTGCTGACGATCGTACTGGCCATTTTTACCACGTTTCCGATCTTCGGTCAGCTCCGCACGGCATTGGAAACCTACTTCGCCCAGGCCCTGATGCCGAAGGCGATTTCGAACACGATCATCGCCAACCTGACCCAGTTTGCCGACAAGGCCAAGGGCCTCTCGGCGCTGGGCGCGGTCGTGCTGCTGTTCACGACGACGGCGATGATGGGCATGATCGAGCGCGTCTTCAACCAGATCTGGCGCGTGCGCCGCCCGCGGCCGCTGATGCAGCGCATGCTGACCTACTGGGCCCTGATCACCCTCGGCCCCTTGCTGTTCGGCCTCTCGATCTCGCTCACGGCCCAGCTGTTCATGGTCACCGGCGGCGTGACCAGGGCCGTGCCGATGCTCGGCAGCGTGCTGTCGACGCTGGCCTCGATCGCGCTCACCACCGGCGCGTATACCCTGCTGTACGTCACGGTGCCGAACCGCTACGTCAACTGGCGCGACGCGCTCTGGGGCGCGCTCGGCGCGGCGATCGCCTTCGAACTGGCGAAGCGCCTGTTTGCTTTATTCATCCGCCAGTTCCCGACCTACGCCATCATCTACGGCGCCCTGGCCGCGCTGCCGCTGTTCCTGGTGTGGATGTACCTGTCCTGGCTGATCACGCTGCTGGGCGCGGTGGTGGCCGCCGCCTTGCCGGTCGTGAAATACGAGCGCTGGTGGCATGTGCCGGCGCCGGGCGGCGCCTTTGTCGATGCGATGGCCGTGCTGAAGGTGCTGCACGGCGGCGCCCACGCGACCGGGTCGGCGCTGGTGTCGTCGAGCGCGATCCGGCTGCACACCCGGATCGGCTATGACGAATTGAGCCTGCTGCTCGAGCAGATGGTGGCCGCCGGCTGGGTCGGGCGGGTGCAGCCCGAGGCGCCGGCCCAGCCCCGCTGGCGCGGCGTCGACCGCGCCGGGGCCGACGACTGGGTACTGCTGGCCGACCCGGACAAGCTGCGCGTGGCCGACGTCTACCGCCTGTTCGTGTTCGGCGGCGCCAAAGCCGCGCTGGCGCCGAATGCGCAGCAGGTGGAAGGGTCGAATTTGTCGCTCGATGCCGGGGCGCTGGCGCGGCAGGTGGAGGCGGCGGTGGGGCAGGGGCTGGAGCAGCCGATCAGTTCCTATTTCGCCGATAACGGCCGCGCACCGTAGGGTGGGCTCTCGAGCCCACGCGGAATGCGCCCGTCGCGCACCTGAGGCTCGTTTTCGACCGCTCGAACCTGCGATCCGCGTGGGCACAAGTGCCCACCCTACGTTACGCGACTGTCCCGGCTAGAAACTGAGCTTCCCCGTCAGCATCTGCCAGTACATCACCCAATCCGCCCTGAACGACAGCCACGGCTGTGCAAACGTCGCCGGCCGGTTGTGCTCATAGAAGAAATGCCCGATCCAGGCCCCGCCATAGCCGAACACGAGGGCCGCCAGCACCCACCACGCATTGCCGGTCACGAGCGCCGCCGCGATGGCCAGCAAGGCCCCCGTGCTGCCGATGAAATGCGTGCGCCGGCAGCGGCGGTCCGCGTGCTGGGTCAGGTAAAACGGATAGAACTCGGCAAAGCTCATGTCCTCTGCTCCTCGAGCGACAGCGCGAACGCGTCGAGCGCGTCGAGCACGGCATCGGGCTGTTCGCTCATGAGCGAATGGCCGGCGTCGACCTGTACCACCTTGCCGTGCGCGATCGCGCCCGTCAGCAGCCTGGTCGAGCGCGCCGGCGTCATCATGTCTTTTTTCCCGAAAATGAAGAGCGTCGGGCAGCGTACCGCGGCAGCCGCCGCCTCGCCGTTGGCGTAGGCGTTACAAGCGGAGAAATCGGTGTAGAAAAGCCGGGCCGGATTCAGGGCCGACATGCGCTGCATCAGCCGGCGCGCACCGCCCATCACGGAAAAGCCCGGCGCCGGGCTCGAGGGCTTGTGCGCGATGCTCGAGTGCGACCAGATGTTGACCATGTCGATCGCCGTGTCCTCGTCGTCGCGCGCCGTTGCCAGCAGGGCGTCCGATACCTTCATCGGGTAAGTCGTGCCGAGCATGGCCAGTGCGCGCACCTTGCCGGGTGCGCGGTGCGCGGCTTCCAGCGCGATGAGCGAACCCATGCTGTGGCCGACCAGCAGCGGCTTGCGCACCCCCAGCGCATCGAGCAGCGCCAGCAGCCAGTCGGCCATCTCCTCGACGCTGGCCAGTGCCGGACCGCTGCTGCGGCCATGGCCCGGCAGGTCGACCGCCAATACGCCATAGCCGTGATGCGCGAACCAGCGCGACTGCAGGCCCCAGACCGAATGGTCGTTCTGGGCGCCGTGGATGAAGACGACGGTCGGCAGCATCGCATCGAAAGCCTTGCCGCCGGTGTAGGCGTAGGCTGGCTTGCCCTTGATATCGAGCTTCATCTCAGGCTCCTTTCTGCGCGGCCTTGAGGGCGCGTGCCAGGTCTTCGATCAGGTCGTCCGCATCTTCGAGGCCGACCGACAGGCGCATCGTGCCCTCGGTGATGCCCGACGCCGCCAGCTGGTCGACCGGTACGCGGAAGTGGGTGGTCGAGGCGGGATGGATGACGAGGGACTTGGCGTCGCCGACATTGGCCAGGTGCGAGAAGACCTTCAGGCTGTCGACGAAACGGCGGCCGGCGGCCCGGTCGCCTTTCAGGTTGAAGGTGAAGACGGCGCCGCAGCCTTTCGGCAGCAGGGTGCGCGCCAGCTGGTGGTCCGGGTGGCTGTCGAGTTCAGGATAAGACACCGATTCGACCGCCGAATTGGACAACAGGAATTCGATCACGCGCCGCGTGTTCGCCACGTGGCGGTCCATGCGCAGGCCGAGCGTCTCGATCCCCTGCAGGATGGCGAAGGCGTTGTGCGGGCTCATGGCCGCGCCGAAGTCGCGCAGGCCTTCGCGCCGCGCGCGCAGGGCAAAGGCGCCGACGGTCGACTCTTCGGCGAACACCATGCCGTGGAAGCCCTCGTAGGGGGTGCACAGCTCGGCGAAGCGGCCGCTCCGGTCGTGCGCAGCCTGCCAGTCGAAGGTGCCGCCGTCGACCAGCAGGCCGCCGATCGCGGTGCCGTGGCCGCACAGGAATTTCGTCGCCGAGTGGAAGACGAGGTCCGCGCCCAGGTCGAAGGGGCGCAGCAGATACGGCGTCGTAAACGTCGAGTCGACCATCAGCGGCAGGTCGTGCTCGTGGGCCAGCGCGGCGATGCGCGGGATGTCGAGCACGTCCAGGCCCGGGTTGCCCAGGGTTTCGCCGAACAGGACCTTCGTCTCCGGGCGGATCGCGGCGCGCCAGGCGTCGAGGTCGCGCGGGTCGACGAAGCTCGTCTCGATGCCGAAGCGCTTCAGGGTATAGGCCAGCAGGTTGTGCGAACCGCCGTAGAGGGCGCGCGAGGCCACGATATGCGAGCCGGCGCCGGCGATGGTGGAGAGGCCGAGGAACATCGCGGCCTGGCCGCTGGCGGTGGCGATGCCGGCCACGCCGCCCTCCAGGGCCGCGATGCGCTCTTCCAGCACCGCATTGGTCGGGTTCGAGATGCGCGAATAGACGTGGCCGCTGCGTTCCATGTTGAACAGGGACGCCGCGTGGTCGGAATCGCGGAAGGCGAAGGAGGAAGTGAAGTGGATCGGCGTGGCGCGCGCGCCGGTCGCCGGGTCGATTGCCGCGCCCGCGTGCAGCGACAGGGTATCGAAGCCCGGGTAGTGTGGACCGCTCATGATCGTCTCGTTTAGAAATAATTATGGGCGGAATCGTAACATTCTTTACGGGCGCCGCAAGGCTGAGCGCGGCTTCTCCCTCGCGTAACTGGATTTTCTGCTAGGCTTAGGCTACATTCGTGTTATGCCTTAGACAAAGAAATCGACTAGTGAATATTCCAACAGAAGCCGGGGTGGCTAATATGAAAGTCTCAGAAATCCTGCAGGTGAAGGGCAACATCCTTTATACGGTGACTCCCGAAACCCTGCTCGCCGACGCCGTCAATACGATGTCGGAAAAGGACATTGGTTCCCTGGTGGTCATGGAGTATGGCGACCTCGTCGGCATGCTGACTTTCCGCGAAGTGATCAAGGTACTGCACGCCAACGGCGGCGCACTCGGCGCCGGCACCGTGCGCAAGCACATGGACGAGGCGCCGATCACGGTCACCCCTGAAACCGAGGTGAACGAAGTGCGGCGCATGATGCTGGAGAAGCATGCGCGCTACCTGCCGGTGATGGACGCCAAGACGCTGCTGGGCGTGATCTCGTTCTACGACGTCGCGCGCGCGGTGCTGGAGGCGCAGAGTTTCGAGAACCGGATGCTGAAGGCGTATATCCGCGATTGGCCGGCGGAGCAGGCGGCCGAGGATTAAGCCGCGCATTTGCATGGTGGGCGCCCTGAGCCCACCATGCGCATGAGGTCACGCGGCGTCGCCGACGCCCTGCGCGCCCAGCCACTCGAGTAATCCCTGCGGCGACAAGGGCCGCGAGAACAGGTAGCCCTGCGCCAGCGGGCAGCCCAGCGCGTGCAGGATCTGCGCCTGGCGCTCGTCCTCGACCCCTTCCGCGATCACCGACAAGCCCAGGTTGCGCCCGAGCTGGATGATCATCGCGGCGATGCTGCTGCCGCGTGCGGAACCCGTGATCTCGGTGACGAAGGCGCGGTCGATTTTGAGGCGGTCGACTTTCAGGCGCTGCAGGTGCGACAGCGACGAGAAACCGGTGCCGAAATCGTCGATCGCGATCGACACCCCGGTGCGCTTGACCTGGGCCAGCATCTCGGCCAGCAACTGCGGTTCTTCCATCGCCATCGATTCGGTGATTTCGAGTTCGATGAATTCGGGCGGGGCGCCGCTGCCTTCCAGCGCGCGGCGCAGCACCTCGACGAATTGCGGATGGCGGAACTGGGCCTGCGACACGTTCACCGACATCGTGAAATCGAGGTAGCCGGCGGCGCGCAGGCGCATCAGTTCGGCGCAGGCTTCGCGCAGCACCCAGGCGCCGATCTCGACGATGAGGCCCGAGTATTCGGCGATCGGGATGAAGCGGTCCGGCGGGATCATCGTGCCGTCCTCCAGCCGCCAGCGCAGCAGCGCTTCGGCGCCGAAGGGGCGCCCGGTCCCCAGGTCGACCTGCGGCTGGTAGGCGAGGAAGAGTTCCTTGCGCTGGACGCCGCTGCGCAGGGCGTGCATCAGGCGTACCCGCTCGCGGATCTCGACGCCCATGCTGCGTGAGAAATAGAAGTGGCCGCCGCGCTGCTGCGACTTTGCGCGCTTCAGGGCGATGTCCGCATCCTTCAGGGCGTCGGCGCCGCTGCCGTCGTGTTCTTCCAGGCGCACCAGGCCGAGGGTGCTTGAAATCTGCACGTCCTGGCCGTCGATCGAGAAGGGCGCGCGGAACAGGGCGTGGATCGCTTCCGGGGTGTTCAGGCTTCCCATCCCCAGCACCGCGAAGATGTCGCCGCCGATGCGCGCGACTTTCAGGCGCGGGTCGAGCTGCGTCTGCAGGCGCTGCGCGACGGTGACCAGCAGCTGGTCGCCGAACTGGTGGCCGAGGGCGTCGTTGGTTTCGGCGAAATGGTCGAGGTCGACCAGGGTCAGCGTGGCCTCGGATCCGCCTTCGTTCGCCACCGCGGCGTCGAGGTCCTCGACCAGCTGCGTGCGGTTCGGCAGGCTGGTCAGCGGATCGAAGAAGGCCGCGTTGTTCAGGCGCCCGACCAGTTCCAGGTTGTCGAGGCTGACCGACACCACGCTGGCGAATACGTGCAGCAGGCGCTTGTTGCCGTCGCTGACCGGTTGTGCGAGCGGGATGGCGGCGGCGAAGTCGCGCCCGGATTTGCCGGGGAAGTAGAGCGCCAGGCAGGTGGGCGTGAATTCGGGACGGCGCTCGGCCAGGGCGCGGTTGACGGCGCCGCTGAAGGGAGCATGGTGCTGGGCGTCGAGGATGCGCTGCTCGAGATCGAGCCCGCTGCCGGCGCCGCCGAGCACGCGCAAGCCCCTGGCGTCGCGCGCGCACAGCACGCCGTTCGCTTCCTGGCCGAGCAGGGCGGCCGCCTGCTGCAGCACCGAACGGGCGACGTCGCGCGCGCCGTGCAGGCGCATCAGCTCGGTGCCGGCGTGGACGATGCGCTCCAGCCCCACGCGGCCGACACCCAGCGCGTGCAGCTGCTGGTAGGCGCGCACGGCGGCGGCCACGGTCGTGTACAGCTTGGTGCGGGTGAGCTCGGACTTGGTGCGGTAGTCGTTGATGTCGAGGTCGCGGATCGCTTCCATCTCGGGCGTGTAGCCCGGCTGGCCGGTGCGCAGGATGATGCGGACGTCCAGCATGCCGAGCGTCTCGCGCACGTGGCGTACCAGGTGCAGGCCGGCATCGGGTTGCTCCATGACGACGTCGAGCAGGATCACGGCGATATCGGGTTCGCGCGCCAGCAGGGCGCGCGCCTCGCTCGCCGAGAAGGCGTGCAGGAATTCGAGCGGGCGGTCCTGCACTTCCAGGCCGGCCAGCGCGAAGGTCGTGGTCGAGTGGACGTCGGCGTCGTCGTCGACGACGAGGATGCGCCAGCCGGGCGTGCCGGCCCGGCCTGCATGCTGGTGCGGAAGCGGCGCCTCATCCAGGAAGATCAGGTCGTCGTGCGCGTCGAACGCGACCCCGGGCGACATCGATGCGGGCATTATTGTTGCGTCTCCAAGATTAGGCTCGGCGGTTCATACCCACGGAGTATAGCGGACATTACCGAACGCGGCGCTCAAATATTGTTGCTCGAAGCAAAAATTTATATCTACGGGGAAACATAATGCGGATTGTCGGAGGAAAAAGCGGGGCGTCGGCCGATCGTTGCGCGGACTGGTAGAATGGTCTTTTTCGCACCCTTCCGCATACGCATATGTCTGGTAATTCCTTCGGCAAGCTCTTCTCAGTCACCACCTTCGGCGAATCGCACGGTCCCGCGATCGGCTGCGTCATCGATGGCTGTCCGCCGGGCATGCTTCTCAGCGAAGCGGACATCCAGTCCGATCTCGACCGCCGCAAGCCCGGTACCTCGCGCCACGTGACCCAGCGCCAGGAAGCGGACCGGGTGCAGATCCTGTCGGGCGTGTATGAAGGCGTCACCACCGGCACCCCGATCGCGCTGCTGATCCAGAACGAAGACCAGCGCAGCAAGGACTACGGCAACATCGCGGATACCTTCCGTCCCGGCCACGCCGACTACACCTACTGGCACAAGTACGGCGTGCGCGATCCGCGCGGCGGCGGCCGTTCGTCGGCGCGCCTGACCGCGCCCGTGGTCGGCGCCGGCGCCGTCGCCAAGAAATGGCTGCGCGAGCGCTACGGCATCGGATTCGCCGGCTGCATGCGCCAACTGGGCGAGATCGAGATCCCGTTCGGCGGCTGGGAGCATGTGCCGAACAACCCCTTCTTCGCCGCCACCGATGATGCCGCGCTGCTGGCGCGGATGGAAGCCTACATGGACGACCTGCGCCGTGCCGGCGACTCGATCGGCGCGCGCATCGACGTCGTCGCAACCGGCGTGCCGGTCGGCTTCGGCCAGCCGATCTACGACAAGCTCGACGCCGACATCGCCTACGCGATGATGGGGATTAACGCGGTCAAGGGCGTCGAGATCGGGGCCGGCTTCAATGCGGTCGTGCAGAAGGGTTCCGAGCACGGCGACGAACTCACGCCCGAGGGTTTTGTGGGAAACCAGGCCGGCGGGGTGCTGGGCGGGATCTCGACCGGGCAGGACATCACGGTCTCGCTGGCGATCAAGCCGACTTCCTCGATCCGCGTGCCGCGCCGTTCGATCGACAAGACGGGCGCGCCGGCCATGGTCGAAACCTTCGGCCGCCACGACCCCTGCGTGGGCATCCGCGCGACGCCGATCGCCGAAGCGATGCTGGCGCTGGTGCTGATCGACCACGCGCTGATGCACCGTGCGCAGTGCGGCGACGTGCACGTCGATACGCCGCGGATCTGATCGTAGGGTGGGCATGCCCACGCGTGACGCCGGCGTCGCGTTGGCGGAGTCTTTCCTCAAGCGAAGCCAACACAGTGCGACGTTCACGCGTGGGCGGAGCCCACCCTACGACTACGCCTTGCCGGCCGCCGCCAGTTCGGACTGCGTGCGGCGCTCGATCGCGCGCACGACCAGCGAGCGCAGGTCGTTCAGCAGCGAAAACTCCGTCTGGCTCAGGCTGATCGACGGGAAGGTGTCGTCCCAGTCGCCATAGATGAAGCCCACGGGCTGGCCGTTCAGGCACAGCGGGATCACGACGAAGCAGCGCGCTTCGGACAGGGTGCCGCGCCACCAGCCGGGCAGCTTGGCGGCGAATTTCTCGTCGCGCGCATTCTCGATGAAGATCACGCGGTCGCTGGTGAGCGCGGCATGGAACACGTCGGCGCCATAGGCATCGTCGAAACTCAGGTTCGGCATCAGGGCACGGGCAGCCGAGCCGAAGCCCATGCGCGCCAGGTATTTTCCCTCGCGCCGGTTGCGCAGAAAAGCAAAGGCGCGCGTAAACGACAGGCCCTGGAAGATGGTCTCGAGCGCCATCGACATCATCTGGCCCGGATTGACGGCGACACCCGCGTCGCGCATGTCGGCCGCGCCGCTCATCAGGATCCGGTTGCCGGCTTCGCGCTTGCGCGCCACCTGCTCGACGCGGGCCTGCGTTTCCTGGGGCTTGGCGAGCGGCGCAATGGTCAGGTCGGCCTGCGCTTCGCGCTTCGCCTTGGCGATCGCAACGAGCATCCGTTCCGGCTCCACGCCCAGCATCGGCGCGAAGGCTTGCGCCAGCTCGGCCACCTGGGTGGCGCCCGCCTCGTCGTCGTTCCAGAGCGAGTTTGCGCAGCGCGTCGACATGGTGCCGAGGGCAGCGAGCCAGTCGTCATGGCCGAAGCCTTCGGCGCGTTCGCCCGGCTCGAGCGTACGCATGCCCGCCACCAGGTTGCGCGGCAGGCCCCAGTGTTCGGCGGTGGCGCGGCCCAGTGCCTCGAGCGGCAGCCCGAGAACTGCCTGCGCCGCATTGTCCTCGCAGCCGGCGCCGGCGATCTCGCGCATGCGCGCCCAGCGCTCCGGCATGTAGAAGGTCACCATCATCCGGCCCAGCGAATGCAGGATCGAGCAGACCACGGCTTCCTCGGGGTCGCGCGTGGCGGCGCTGGCGGCCACCTGCTGGGCCACCATCCCGGCCAGCACGGCCTTTTCCATCTCGACGTGTGCATGCGCCGAATCGGGCGTGCTCTTCGCCAGTTCCTCGATCAGCTTCAGACCAAGCGCCAGATGGCCGATCGCCTCGGTGCCGAGCACCAGCACCGCCTTCGAGACCGTGTTGATGCGCTGGCCGAAGGCCGAGTACATGCCGCTGTTGGCGAGCCTGAGTACCTTCTGCGTCAGGACCGGGTCCGACAGCACGGTCTGCGTCATCGAGAATTCGCGCTCGTCCTCGCCGCGCATCGACGCCAGGATGGCATTGATGGCGCGCGTGAAGCCGGGCATGTCGCCCTGGCGGCGGATACGCTCCCACAGCAGGGCAAGGGTGGCGTCGGCTGCTGGCGCGCGTTCATTCATAAGTGGCGTCATGGTGTACTGGCCCGGAGATCTGGCGGCAGCAATGCCGTGTAATGGTTGTCCTGCAGGGCGGCGAGGGCCACGTGCGCCGGCATCGGTTTGCCGGTGAGATAACCCTGGATGTAGCGGCAGTCGCGTGCCGAGAGCCAGCCCAGCTGCTCCTCGGTTTCGACGCCTTCGGCCACCACCGACAGGTCGAGGTGGCGCGCCATGTCGAGCACGGCGCTGCAGATCGCCGCCTCCTTCTGCGCGTCCGGCAGGTCCTTCACGAAGGCGCGGTCCACCTTCAGCACCGAGATCGGGAAGCGCTTCAGGTAGGCCAGGGAAGAGTAGCCGGTGCCGAAGTCGTCGATCGCGATGCGCGCGCCGCGCTCGGCCATTTTGGTGAGGATGGTTTCCGCGTGCAGCGGGTCGACCATCAGCGTGCCCTCGGTGATTTCGAGCACGAGCTTCTTGCCCGGCATGCCGGACAGGGCCAGTGCCTCGTCCAGCACGCCGAGGAACTTGTCGTTCCTGAACTGGCGCGGGCTGATGTTGACCGAGATGTAGAGCTCGCGCTTGGCCGCTTCCTCGAACTGCAGGATCTGGGCGCAGGCCGACTTCAGGGCCCAGGCGCCGAGCAGGTTGATCAGGCCATTGGTCTCGGCGATCGGGATGAAGCGCACCGGCGGCACCATGCCCAGCGTCGGGTGCTTCCAGCGCATCAGCGTCTCGAAGCCTTCGATCGAACGCGTGCGGGCGTCGACGATCGGCTGGTAGTAGAGCAGGAATTCGCCTTCGCGCACCGCCGAGAACATGGCCGCCTCGAGCGAGATGTCGTGCTGCGGCGGACCCTGTTCGCGCGCGCTGTAGACCACGGCGCGGCCCTTGCCGGTTTCCTTGGCGCGCGACAGGGCGGCGTCGGCCAGCGCCAGCAGGCCGTGGTCGTCCTCGGCATGCTGCGGATAGAGCGCGACGCCGACCGAGGCGCCGAGGTGGATTGTGTGGCCCTCATGCTCGAAGGGCGACTGCAGGGTCGCCAGCAGGCGTCCCGTGACCAGCTTGATTTGCGCCTCGCTGGCGGTGCCGGGCAGGATCACGACGAATTCGTCGCCGCCCACGCGCGCCAGCGTATCGCTGTCGCGCATCGCCCGGCGCAGGCGCGCGGCGGCCTGGCGCAGCACGGCGTCGCCGATCGCGTGGCCGAGCGCGTCGTTAACCTTCTTGAAGCCGTCGAGGCCGATCGTGGCGACGGCAAAGCCCTGGCCGGAGCGACGCGCGTTGGCGACGACCATGCGGATGCGGTCGGTCAGCAGCAGGCGGTTCGGCAGTTCGGTCAGCGCGTCGTGGGTCGCCATGTGGCGCAGCCGTTCCTCGGTGGCGTGCTGCGCGCTCATGTCGCGCCCGACGACCAGCAGGCTGTCGTCCTCGCCGAGCTCGGCGATGCGCAGTTCGAAGGGTAGGTCCTGGTCAACGCAGCGCAGGCGCACGCGCACCAGCACCGGATCTGCCGCCGCGTTGGCCTCCGCGATCGCGGTGCGCAGGGCGGCGCCGTCGCCCTCCAGCACGAAGCCGGCCAGCGGCATGCCCTCGGCCGCTATCTGGAGGCCCAGCAGGCGCAGCGTGCGCCGGCTGGCGCTGCGGATCTCGCCGCTCGGGGCGATCCGGAACGCGCAATCGCCCGCGGCCTCGAGCAGGCTGTCGGCGCCATGCGCCGGCGCCGGGCGCGGCTGGTCGAACGGCACGGCGGCGGAAGGAGAGCGCATCGTTGAAATATCTGCCTTATTGCGGGCACCCTGAACAGGTGGAACCGTGCGAGTTTAACAAACCACAGGGCACTTTATCACTGAAAAATTCCAAGGGGCATTAAAAAAAGATCGGATGCCACTGTGTTTTACGCTTCATTTGCGTTACCGCAGTGGCACCTTGCCTGACGTCGCGCTTTGCGCTAGCCTCTTGACGGATCGCTAACAGGCGCTGTCAATACAAGACCGCCATTGTCGCCGATGAGTTGCACCTAAGAAAGCAAAAGCATTCGATTCGATGCTTTCTTGCAACATTATAGACCGGAACGCGCATAGCCGCGAGGAGCCGCAATGAACCAGTTCGACACGCACGAAGTCTTCAACCAGGCGCCGCCCTTCGGCGACGTCAACCTGCTGCGCTGCGATCCGGCTTTGCAGGAGGGCCTGGCGCGCGAGGGCGCGCAGTGGGCGCACGATGGCCTCGACGCGCTTGGCGCCCGCCTGGGCCGTCCGGAAGTGCTCGACCTCGCGCGCCTGGCCAATGCCAACGGGCCGCGCCTGGTCGCCTTCGACCGCAGCGGGCGGCGCATCGACGAAATCGAATTCCATCCGGCCTGGCATGAATTGATGGCGCTGATGATCGGCGCCGGCGCCCACTCTGCGCCCTGGGCCGATCCGCGCCCGGGCGCGCAGGTGGCGCGGGCCGGCGCCTATCTGCTGTTCGGGCAGGTGGAGAACGGCGCCCAGTGCCCGGTGACGATGACCTACGCCTCGGTGCCGGCGCTGCGCCGCGCCGGCAAGCTGGGCGAGCGCTGGCTCCCGAAAATCCTCTCGAACGAGTACGACCCGCGCTCGCTGCCGGTCGGGCAGAAACGCGGCGCCCTGATCGGCATGGGCATGACGGAAAAACAGGGCGGCACCGACGTGCGCGCCAACACGACGCGCGCAACGGAGATTGCCCCGGGCGAGGCGAGGGCGCGCTTCGGCGAGGAAGGCGAGGGCGCCTGGCGCATCGTCGGCCACAAGTGGTTTTTCTCGGCGCCGCAGTCGGACGCCCACCTGATCCTGGCACAGACCGACGAAGGCGGGAGTGCCGGCTTGTCATGTTTCTTCGTGCCGCGCTTCCTGCCCGACGGCAGCCGCAATGCGATCCGGGTGCAGCGCCTGAAAGATAAACTCGGCAACCGCTCGAACGCCTCGTCCGAGGTCGAATTCTGCGACGCGGTCGGCTGGCTGGTGGGCGCGGTCGGGCGCGGCATCCCGACCATCCTCGAAATGGGCAGCCATACCCGCCTCGATTGCGTGGTCGGCACGGCCGGCATCATGCGCGCGGCCCTGTGCCACGCGCTGCACCACGCGCGCGGCCGCGCCGCCTTCGGCAAACCGCTGGCGCAGCAGCCGCTGATGCAGAACGTGCTGGCCGACCTGGCGCTCGAATCGGAAGCGGCCACCGCCTTCGCCCTGCGCCTGGCGCGCTGCTTCGACAGGGCAGACGATCCGAACGAAGCCGCGCTCGGCCGCATCCTGACCCCGGCCGGCAAGTACTGGCTGTGCAAGCGCGGCCCGGCTTTCGGCGCCGAGGCGATGGAGGTCATGGGCGGCAACGGCTATGTCGAGGATGGGCCGCTGGCGCGCCTGTACCGCGAATTTCCCGTCAACTCGATCTGGGAAGGCTCGGGCAACGTGATGTGCCTGGACGTGCTGCGTGCACTCGGCAAGGCGCCGGAAGCGGCGCGCGCGGCGCTCGAGGCCGAGCTGGCGCCGGCGGCGGCGCTCGACGCGCGCTTCGCCCGGTATGTCGGGCAGCTCGGGCGCGACCTGCTGGACACGGACGAAGCGCGCGCGCGCAGGCTCGCCGAGCGGCTGGTGATCGCGGTGCAGGGCGCACTGCTGCTGCAGCATGCGCCGCCGTATGTGGCCGAGGCCTTCGTCGCCTCGCGCATCGCGCAGGATGTGGGCGGCGCCTTCGGCCGGCTGCCGTCCGGGCTCGACCTCGACGCGATCCTGGGGCGGGCCCTGAAGCTCTAGCATGAAGTTTCTACAGCCGGAGCGCGACAAAAGGACGCGCTACTGGGATAATGGCAGGTTGAACGTCTCAACCAAAGAACACCTCTTATGTCGATCATGAAACAAGACCCGCGCTTCCCGAGCCTCTACATCCTGAACCACCCGCTGATCCAGCACAAGCTGTCGCACATGCGCGAGCACGACACCTCCACGCGCACCTTCCGCGAACTGCTCAAGGAAATCACGCTCCTGATGGGCTACGAGATCACGCGCGACCTGCCGCTGACCACGCGTGCGATCCAGACCCCGCTGGTGACGATCGACGCCCCCGTCATCGCCGGCAAGAAGCTGGCCATCGTGCCGATCCTGCGCGCCGGTATCGGCATGAGCGACGGCCTGCTGGAACTGGTGCCGTCGGCGCGCGTCGGCCACATCGGCGTGTACCGCGATCCCGACACCCACGAGCCGGTCGAATACCTGGTGCGCCTGCCGGACACCTCCGAGCGCACCTTCATCCTGTGCGATCCGATGGTCGCCACCGGGAACTCGGCGGTGCACGCGGTCGACGTGCTCAAGAAGCGCGGCGTGCGCGACGACCAGATCATCTTCCTGGCCCTGGTCGCGGCCCCCGAAGGCGTCAAGGTCTTCCACGATGCGCATCCGGACGTGAAGCTGTATGTCGCTTCGCTCGACTCGCACCTGAACGAGCACGCGTATATCGTGCCGGGCCTGGGCGACGCCGGCGACCGCATCTTCGGCACCAAGTAAGCGGTGACGGGCGCAAACGATACGGACTTCTTTGTCCGCTTGACCCAGGCGAACGAAGACTTCCGCGCCGGCCTGCCGGCCACGCTGCAGCGGCTCGGCGCGGCCGGAGCGGACTTCGATCCGGCCACGCCGGCGCCCGCGCTGGCGGCCGACCTGCAGTCGCTGCTGCATACGCTGGCCGGCGCCGCGGTAACCTTCGGCTTTCGCGAACTGGGGCAGGGCGCGCGCGCACTCGAGCAGCGCCTGCGCGTGCTGACGGCTTTCGAACACGTGGGCGAGGACGACTGGCGCGCATGGCTGGCTTCACTGGACGATTTTGTCCGCAGCGGCCTGGCGGCGCCCGCGCCGGCGTATCACAGCGCCGCGTTTTCCCTGTTGCCATAGGCCAAAAGTCTAGCGTCGAGCCGTTTGATCCAGCGCAAACTTGCCAAGCTTCGATGACCTATATTCTCCCTAGTGCCGATGCAAATCGAGTCCCGCAATAGTCGAGCAAATAGTTGGTGTACGGCATTGTTACGCACACTGTTTTTTTATTTTGCGAAAACTGCTTGTGCGCGGTTTTATTCGGTATAATACGGGATCGTTGGGTTCGAGCTAGTAGTGCAGTCTGTCTGTCATTTCTTTCTTGCTTCTTCAAACGATCATAAACGGGCGTAAGCCCACTTAACTGAAATAGGAAATTGTAATGGCAACTGGCATCGTTAAATGGTTCAATGACTCGAAGGGCTTCGGCTTCATCACCCCTGATGAAGGCGGCGAAGATCTGTTCGCGCACTTCTCGGCTATCCAGAGCCAAGGCTTCAAGTCCCTGCAAGAGAACCAGCGCGTCTCGTTCGACGTGACCTCGGGTCCTAAGGGCAAACAAGCATCGAACATTCAGCCGATCTAATCGCTGAGTTACGATGAAAAAATCCTCGGCATTGCCGGGGATTTTTTTTCGTCTATCGCTTTCGCACAGCATGGCGGAGTCATCACAAGGCCGCCACAGCTACCCGTTTCCTCAGCCGTGTTGGCGCCCGCTCAGGTTTCGACCTCTTTGATTTCCGCCCGCCAATAATCCGGCTGCGCATAAGCGCGCCGCAGGAAGTCGACAAAGGCGCGTATCCGCAGCGGCAAATGTCGCCGCTGGGCAAATACCGCGTGGATATCGTTGCCCGGCGCCGCATAATCGTCGAGCACCGTCACCAGTTTCCCCGCCTCGAGGTGCGCGCCGACTTCCCACATCGAGCGCCAGGCCAGGCCTTTCCCGTCCAGCGCCCAGTCGTGCAGGACTTCCCCATCGTTGCAAACCATGTTGCCGGCCACCTTCAGCGTCACCGTTTTGTTGTGCTCGCGAAAGGTCCAGCCGCGCTGGCTGCCTTCGCTGCTGATTGCCAGGCAGTTGTGGCGCGCCAGGTCGGCCAGCGTGCGCGGCGTGCCGTGGCGCTTCAGGTAGGCGGGGCTCGCCACCACCACGCGCGCATTCTCGGCCAGCTTCACGGCCACCAGGTTCGAGTCGCCAAGGCTGGCGATGCGGATCGCGACATCGACCCCGTCACCGACGACGTCGACCACGCGGTCGTTCAGGTTCAGGTTGACCGTCACCTCGCGGTGTTCGGCCAGGAAAGAGGGCAGCAGGGGGGCCACGTGCTGGCGTCCGAAGCCGGCCGGGGCCGACACCAGCAGGTGCCCCTTCGCATGCGCGCTGCGTTCGGACACGGCCGTCTCCGCCTCTTCCATCTCGGCCAGGATGCGCTGGCAATCCTCGAGAAAGGCCGCGCCTTCGTCGGTCAGGGCGAGGCGCCGCGTCGTCCTCTGCAGCAGCTTCACGCCGAGCCGGCTTTCCAGCGCGTCCAGGCGGCGCCCGATCATCGCCGGCGCGATTCCCTCGGCCCGCGCCGCCGCCGACAGGCTGCCGCGCGCCACCACTTCGACAAAGGTCGAGATTTCCCTGAACTTTCCCACGCCGCTCCTGTAATCGTGATGCACCATCTGTGACAAATACGCACAAATGAAATGCACAAATGTATCGTTTGCCTACTTTCTGTTGAATATACTTGATGATATGGCAAACGCCAAGCTGGCTTATACTGGGCGGCATTGGCCAACCGCTGCACAGGATTTTTGACACCCTTCAAGGAGCACCACATGACCATCGCCACCCCGCAAGGCCTGGAAATCTCGGCCGAGATCAAGCCCGGTTTCGAACAAATCCTCACGCCCGAGGCGCTCGAACTGGTCGCGATGTTGACGCGAAAATTCGAGCCGCGCCGCCAGGAGCTGCTTGCCGCCCGCGTCGAGCGCGCGAAACGCCTGGACGCCGGCGAGCGCCCGGATTTCCTGCCCGAGACCGCCCACATCCGCAACGGCGACTGGAAAATCGCGCCGATCCCGCAAGCGCTGGAGTGCCGCCGCGTTGAAATTACCGGCCCGGTCGAGCGCAAGATGGTCATCAACGCCCTGAACTCGGGCGCCGACAGCTACATGACCGACTTCGAGGATTCGAACACGCCGAACTGGGACAACCAGATTACCGGCCAGATCAACATGCGCGACGCCGTGCGCCGCACGATCTCGCTCGAGCAGAACGGCAAGACCTACAAGCTGAACGACAAGGTCGCGACCCTGGTCGTGCGTCCGCGCGGCTGGCACCTCGACGAAAAGCACGTGCTGGTCGACGGCAAGCGCATCTCGGGCGGCATCTTCGATTTCGCCCTGTTCATGTTCCATAACGCGAAAGAGCAGCTGGCGCGCGGCGCCGGCCCGTACTTCTACCTGCCGAAGATGGAATCGCACCTCGAGGCGCGCCTGTGGAACGACATCTTCATCGCGACGCAAGAGGCGCTGGGCCTGCCGCGTGGCACGATCAAGGCGACCGTGCTGATCGAGACCATCGTCGCTGCCTTCGAGATGGACGAGATCCTGTACGAACTGCGCGAGCACAGCGCCGGCCTGAACGCGGGCCGCTGGGATTACATCTTCTCGTGCATCAAGAAATTTAAGAATGACAAGGACTTCTGCCTGGCCGACCGCCCGAAGGTGACGATGACCGCGCCCTTCATGCGCGCCTATGCCTTGCTGTTGCTGAAGACCTGCCACAAGCGCGGCGCGCCGGCGATCGGCGGCATGGCAGCGCTCATCCCGATCAAGAACGATCCGGAAAAGAACGAGATCGCCATGGGCGGCGTGCGTACCGACAAGGCGCGCGATGCGACCGACGGCTACGACGGCGGCTGGGTCGCCCACCCGGGCCTGGTCGAGCTGGCGATGACGGAATTCAAGAAGGTGCTCGGCGACAAGCCGAACCAGATCGAGAAGCAGCGTCCGGACGTCGAAGTCACTGCCGCGCAACTGCTCGACTTCAAGCCGGAAGCGCCGATCACGGAAGCGGGCCTGCGCTACAACATCAACGTCGGTATCCACTACCTGGGCGCCTGGCTGGCGGGCAATGGCTGCGTGCCGATTCATAACCTGATGGAAGATGCCGCCACCGCCGAGATCAGCCGCTCGCAGGTGTGGCAGTGGATCCGTTCGCCGAAGGGCGTGCTGGACGACGGCCGCAAGGTGACCGCCGAGATGGTGCGCGCGATGATTCCGGAAGAACTGGCGAACGCCAAGGCAGCAGCGCCGAACGGGGACAACCCGAGCTATGCGCGCGCCGCGGAGATCTTCGAGCAAATGTCGACCTCGGAACAGTTCGCGGAATTCCTGACGCTGCCGCTGTACGAAGAAATCTGAGTCAGGCCGGTATGGGAAAAGGCGCCGTCATCGCGACGGCGCCTTTTTTTGCGGGCGTCGTTCGCCTGTGGCATGCATGAGGTGCCCGCATCGGGGGAAGGGTGCGTACCTTCGAAATGTAACTAACCAACACAGGAAAAGCAGCAAAATGCAGCGCCCGGCCACGCACGCGTCCACGCCAGGCTGGCAGGGCCGAAGGGGAGAGGGAGCTGCACGAGGCCGGCAGTGCCGGTTCAGAACACGTTTTTCCATTCACGCAGGGCGGCAAATGCCTGCACCGGCGCGGCCCCACGTTCCAGCTTGCCCGCCGCCAGCAGGGACTCGGCAATGGCCGGCTCGCGGTAACGGATGAACGGATTCGTGCTGCGCTCCAGGCCTATGCTCGAGGGCACCGTCGGCAGCCCGGCCGCGCGCTTGGCGCTCTCGTCGCGCATGCGCAGGACCAGTGCTTCGTTGTCCGGCTCGACGGCCAGCGCGAAGCGCAGGTTCGACAGCGTGTATTCGTGCGCGCAATAGACTTCGGTATCCTCGGGCAGGCTGGCGAGCTTGTCGAGCGACGCGGCCATCTGGGCTGGCGTTCCTTCGAACAGGCGGCCGCAGCCGCCGGCGAACAGGGTGTCGCCGCAGAACAGCCAATGCAGGCCCGGCGTGGTACGCACATAGGCGATATGGCCGAGCGTGTGGCCCGGCACCTCGAGCACGGCCAGCTCCAGTCCCAGGCCCGGTACGGTGATGCGGTCGCCTTCGCCCAGCGGCTCGGTCACCGCATCGATGCCGTCGTTACGCGGGCCGAATACCGGCACATCGAAACGGTCGAGCAGGGCGGGCACGCCACCAATGTGGTCAGCATGGTGATGGGTGAGTAGAATGGCGGTAAGGGTCAGGCCGTGCGCGGCGAGCGCCGCCAGGATGGGCGCCGCATCGCCGGGATCGACGACGGCGGCGTTCGACCCGTCGTGGATCAGCCAAAGATAATTATCCTTGAACGCTGGTATGGTCAGGACACTCAAATCATTACGCGCGGCGTGATCGCCGTTGGAATCTGGTCTGGTTTGCATGAGAGGGTGGCATGGATAGCGCTGCGTCAGAAAAATCCATTATAGCGCTCGACGAATGGCTGCTTTCCCCGGCAGGCGCCTATGTGCGCGCCTTCGAGCAGGCTTGCCTCGACGAGCTGACGGCCGATATCTTCGGCTATAACGCGGTCCAGATCGGCGTCTCGCAGATCGACGCCCTGGCCGCGAACCGTATGCCGAACAAGTGGCAGGCGGCAACGCGCACCTCGACCTTCGACGAACTCGAGTTCGCCGCCAGCGGCAAGCAGATCGCCGTGGCCCTCGATTTCGCCGAGCTGCCCTTCGCTTCGCAAAGCCTGGACCTGGTCGTGCTGCCGCACGTGCTCGAGTTCGCGGCCGAGCCGCACCAGGTGCTGCGCGAGGTCGAGCGCGTGCTGATCCCCGAAGGGCAGGTGATCATCTGCGGCTTCAATCCGGCCAGCCTGTGGGGCGTGCGCCAGGGGCTGGGCAAGGTCACGCGCAGCGGCTACCTGCCGGCGGCAGGCGAATTCATCTCTATGCCCCGCATGAAAGACTGGTTAAAATTGTTGAATCTTGGCGTCACGCGCAGCCATTTCGGCTGTTACGCGCCACCGTTTCGCACGGCCCAGTGGATCAACCGCTTCGCGGTGATGGAAGGGGCAGGGCAGAAGTGGTGGCCCTACCTTGGCGCCGTCTACATCGTGCACGCGATCAAGCGCGTGAAAGGCATGCACCTGATCGGGCCGGCGTGGAACAAGAAGTCGAGCCGGGCGCCGCAGGCTGTCCCGGCAACCAACAGAGAATAAAGAATCAAGGAAAGACCGCCTGGCATGACGACGAAAGTGGAAATTTTTACCGATGGCGCCTGCAAGGGCAATCCGGGCGCCGGCGGCTGGGGCGCGCTGCTGGTGGCCGACGGGCACGAGAAGGAAATCTTTGGCGGCGAGCTGAACACGACCAACAACCGCATGGAGTTGAAGGCCGTGATCGAGGCCCTGGGCGTCCTGAACCGGCCCTGCGACGTGGTGCTGCACACCGACAGCCAGTACGTGCAGAAGGGCATCTCGGAATGGATCCACGGCTGGAAGGCACGCGGCTGGAAGACCGCGGCCAAGGAGCCGGTCAAGAACGACGATTTGTGGAAGGCGCTCGACCTGGCCCAGCAGCAGCACACGGTCGAATGGCGCTGGGTACGCGGCCACAACGGCCATCCCGGCAACGAGCGCGCCGACGTGCTGGCGAACCGGGGTGTGACCACCGTACGACGCTGATCCAGGGGCGCATGCGCTATACTCTCGTCTTGCCTTTACTCAAGATTAGCCAGCCATGCGCCAGATTGTCCTCGATACCGAAACCACCGGCCTGAACCCACGCACGGGCGACCGCGTCATCGAAATCGGCTGCGTCGAGCTGGTCAATCGCACGCTCACCGGTAACAATTTTCACGAGTACATCAACCCCGAGCGCGAGTCCGACGAGGCTGCGCTCGCGGTGCACGGCCTGACCACCGAGTTCCTCAGCGACAAGCCGAAATTCCACGAGATCGCCGAGAAGCTTCGCGCCTACATCTCCGGCGCCGAAGTCATCATCCATAACGCGCCGTTCGACCTGGGTTTTCTCAACGCCGAATTCCAGCGGCTCGGCCTGCCGAGTTTTACGTCGCATTGCAGCGGCGTGATCGACACACTGGTCAACGCCAAGGAAATGCATCCGGGCAAACGCAACTCGCTGGACGCCCTCTGCGACCGCTACGGCGTCTCGAACGCCCACCGCAAGCTGCACGGCGCATTGCTCGACTCGGAGCTGCTGGCCGATGTGTATCTCGCCATGACGCGCGGCCAGAACTCGCTGTCGATGGACCACGAGGCGGAATCCACCAGCGACGGCATCGAGCTCGACGCCGTGCCGCTGGGCGAGATCATCGTCGTCGCGGCCAGTGCGGACGAACTGGCATTCCACGACGAAGTGCTTGCCGGCCTCGACAAAGGCGTCAAAGGCGAATGCGTGTGGAGAAATTATTCGCCAAAAGTTTGACGGTAGAGAAAGTTTTTGGCATAATACGCCTCGTTGTCAGGGAGGTTAGCTCAGGGGTAGAGCACTGCATTCACACTGCAGGGGTCGCAAGTTCGAAACTTGCACTTCCCACCAGAATTCTTAGCAAAGTCAAGGGCCTGTAACGTTGCGTTACAGGCCCTTTTGCTTTGTACGGGAAAAGTACGGGAAACATCCCGGTACGTCGCTGGACAATATGGGACTTGCTCAGCATGAGAGCCTTTCGATGGCGACTCGCGAAGAAGCCCCCGTCAACATGCCGCGTGGCGACAAATGGCTGATACCTGAGATACGGTCAGCTACTAGTCTCCTTTGCGGCTGGCCTCCACGGTCGGACATTCACGGCCACCTCTACCGATGAGCAAATCTAACCGGGCGAAAACCAGGCTGTTAGATGCTGTTCCTGCCTGGGCTGTACAGGTACTCTTGGACCAGTCAACCTTATTGGAGCAGCGATGCAAATCCCAACTCTTCCAGGTAGCGGCCGGATCATCCGGATCCGCGAAGTCATGTCGATGACTGGGCTATCGCGGTCAAGTATCTACTCAGCCATCAAGCAGGGCACGTTCCCTGCGCAGCTCAAACCATCAGCTCGCATTGGGCTGGCTGGAGAGCGAGGGGATCCAATAGAGGGAAACACGTCCTCGTGGCCCACAGGCAGGGTGACGATGGCACCTTCGTGGGCCAGACAGCGGAATGAGAGGCAAGACCCAAGCCGAGTTGGGTCAAATTTGCGTGGACATCAATATCGCGGAGATCAGAGTTTGCAACGCGATCGTCAACGCCAAGGGAAGGAAAGGGCAGGACCTTTACCGAGAGGTCGAAATGTCCAAGCAAGAAGCTAACGATCGGATGTTTGCCTGTTTCGAAACGGCAAAAAGATTAACTGACAACGGCGCGCACCCTGCACCTTAATCGTCATTTGTCCATGCCCGGCTCCGGCCGGGTAGAAAGGATTGATCATGAAAGATCCACGTCTCATCGTGGGACTCACCAGGCAAGGTGATGAGCCCTCGTTGCTAATCAGTCGTAATGACAACGATTTGCTCAACAACATCAATTTGGAGCTGAAGTATCTCAATAGCTTGGGGGCGCTGGGTGCTCAGGCGATGGTTGGCGAATACACGCTTCTGCTGCTTCACGCTGCGCATCCTCAAGATTTCGTCCCGTACCCGGCTCTGGTGCCGCAAGACATGCAGATGCACAGGCCAATCGATCTCGTGAACTACCTGATCGAACAAACCAAGCTCCGTAAAACCCGGCAGCTGATTCCCGCGATTGAAATCGCGCTGGCGGTTTATCAGGAAGAGTTGAAGAGCACTTCGATTCCGCAACAGTGGCTAATGTTCAAGGAAGTCTTCGAACGCTTATACCCCGACTGAGCCATCCCGGGCTCACGGCAAGAGAAACGACCAGGCCTGATCATGTCGACGACAAGATAAGGCCTCGATCTTTGACCTTCCTTGCTGCATCGAACCGGATTTCCCCGCCTCAAGGCGAGGTGCGATTCCCCAAAAGCATGCCACAGTGACGCTCGCTGACTGGGGCTTCATCACGCCGGCCTTTTCCGAGACCTCGCGTCCTCTTGAGCTTCACGTAGTCGATCATGGACTGGCGCCGATGTCCGTGTGGAGAATCCTGGCCAGCGTCTCCGCATGCGCGCCCGCGGCAGGCAGGCGCTCTCTTGCCCAGTCGAGCCGATCGCTCTCGGAAAGCTCCCCAGTCCGGCAAGAACCGCCCGGGCCGAAGACCCCGTCTTCTCCACTGGTGCTGTATTGATCAGCAGCTGCAGGGACGCCGCTGAATGGTATCCGGAGCCTGCGTACAGCAGCCGCTCGGCCGCCGCAGGCTCCACCTTCCAGAGACGGTCTGCTGCGAACACGCCCAGCGATTCCGTAGCCGTTCCTGCAAAAGTTCATGCCAGGCAATGCAGCGCGCTGTATTCGGTGGCGCTTCCAGTTCACGATCGCGCCTTTTGCCTCCTCACCCTGCGTCAGGCGTCCATTCGCCAGCGCCGGCCCTATTTTTCACACAGCCGAACTTCGTTTCATATTGCGAAAAATTGGACGCCTGTTCGCCGTTCGTATGATCCCATTCTTCAAAACCACCTTCCACATTGCAAAAAGAGTCATACAAGCGATTGAAAACAAAGGAATAAAAGATTCTGGTAAGTCTTATATAAGACAGAAGATATCCGAGCGTATTCATTTATGATGAACCCATCCCGGCGCAGTTCGCGAGCACAGCTCAGCGGCGGACGCCACAGGTTTCGATTCATCTTTCATGGAGTGTCATCATGTCCCAGTACCAGAACGATATCCAGGCCATCACCAGTCTCAAGCAGCAGCAGGGCGAGGGCTGGAACGCCATCAATCCCGAGTCGGCGGCCCGCATGCGCGCGCAGAACCGGTTCCAGACCGGCCTCGATATTGCCCGCTACACGGCGGGCATCATGCGGCGCGACATGGCGGCCTACGATGCCGATCCGTCCCAATACACCCAGTCGCTGGGATGCTGGCACGGCTTCATCGGCCAGCAGAAGATGATCTCCATTAAAAAGCACTTCAACAACACCGACCGCCGCTATCTGTACCTGTCGGGCTGGATGATTGCGGCATTGCGTTCCGAGTTCGGCCCGCTGCCGGACCAGTCGATGCACGAGAAGACCGCGGTCGCCGCGCTGATCCGCGAGCTCTACACCTTCCTGCGCCAGGCCGACGCGCGCGAACTCGGCGGCCTGTTCCGCCAGCTCGATGCCGCCGAAGGACCGGCGCGCGCTGCCATCCAGGACAAGATCGACAATTTCGTCACCCACGTGGTGCCGATCATCGCCGACATCGACGCCGGCTTCGGCAATGCCGAGGCGACCTACCTGATGGCCAAGCAGATGATCGAAGCGGGTGCCTGCTGCATCCAGATCGAGAACCAGGTGTCGGACGAGAAGCAGTGCGGCCACCAGGACGGCAAGGTCACCGTGCCGCATGAAGACTTCCTCGCCAAGATCCGTGCCGTGCGCTACGCCTTCCTGGAACTGGGCGTCGACGACGGCCTGATCGTGGCGCGTACCGATTCGCTGGGCGCCGGTCTCACCAAGCAGATCGCCTACACCCGCGAGCCGGGCGACCTGGGCGACCAGTACAACAGCTTCCTCGATGCCGAAGAGGTCTCGCTCGATGCCCTGGGCAACGGCGACGTGATCATCAAGCGCGACGGCAAGCTGCTGCGTCCCAAGCGCCTGCCGAGCAACCTGTTCCAGTTCCGCGAAGGCACCGGGGAGGCGCGTTGCGTCCTCGACTGCATCACCTCGTTGCAGAACGGCGCCGACCTGTTGTGGATCGAGACCGAGAAGCCGCACATCGCCCAGATCGGCGGCATGGTCAAGGAAATCCGCAAGGTCATCCCGAACGCGAAGCTGGTCTACAACAACAGCCCGTCCTTCAACTGGACGCTGAACTTCCGCCAGCAGGTCTTCGACAGCATGAAGGCCGAGGGCGCGGACGTCTCGAAATACGAGCGCTCGCAGCTGATGAGCGCCGAGTACGACGAGTCGGAACTGGCGCGCGAGGCCGACGAGCGTATCCGCACGTTCCAGGCGGACGCCGCACGCGAAGCGGGCATCTTCCACCACCTGATCACGCTGCCGACCTATCACACCGCCGCGCTGTCGACCGATAACCTGGCCAAGGAATACTTTGGCGAGCAGGGCATGCTGGGCTATGTGGCCGGCGTGCAGCGCAAGGAAATCCGCCAGGGTATCGCCTGCGTCAAGCACCAGAACATGTCGGGCTCCGACCTGGGCGACGACCACAAGGAATACTTCAGCGGCGAGGCAGCGCTGAAGGCGTCCGGCAAACACAACACGATGAACCAGTTCTGACGCATAGCACTGCACAGGCCCGCCACGGCGGGCTTTTTTTTCGTGATCCATTTGTGCGCCATACCGAGGAAACCACATGAGCAACATGAACGACGAAAGCCGCGACGCCCTGGCGCTCGCGAACGCCAGCCCGCGCCCTGTCGGGCGGGTCGGCATCATTGGCGCCAACGCGATGGGCGCCGGTATCGCCATCAACCTGCTGGAGGCCGGCATCCCGGTCACGCTCTTCGAAACCGGGCGCGAAACGCTCGACCAGGGGATGGCGCAGGTCCGGTCGGCCGGCCGGCGCATGGCCCTGCTGGCGGGGACGGTCAACTTTCATCACCTGAAAGACTGCGACCTGATCATCGAAGCCGTGCGCACCGACATGGCCGGCAAGGAGAAGCTGTTCCGCAGACTGGACCAGGTGGCAAAGCCCGGCGCGATACTGATAGCGCTTGCGAGCCAGCGCGGCGTGGACCAGGTTGCCGGCTGCACGCGGCGCAGCGGCGAGGTGCTCGGCTTGCATCGCGCCGGTCCTGGCGACGCAGGCGGAACCTGGGAAGTCGTTTGCGGCAAACGGACCTCGGCGCAGGCCCTGGCCACCGCGATCGCCTTCGCTCCCATGTTCCGCGCGGTGGCGCCGGTGGCCGATGGCGAGGCCTGGCGCGTCGATCTGATACTGGAATAGCCGGCCTGTGCGCCAGCCGCCCAGGGCAGGGCGGCTCAACCTGCTTTAACGCTGCGGAGGCTGGCGCCGGGTGCCGATCGGCCCGATCTGCTTCTCGATCAGTTCCAGCATGACCTGGGCCGCAATCGACAGCGCCTGGTCCTTGCGCTTGACGACCAGGATGGGACGCGTCTGTTCGTGTGCGTCCAGGGGGATCGCGGCCAGGTCCAGCTGGCGGAACTGGAACAGGGTCAGCTCGGGTACGATGCTCACGCCCAGGCCTTGCTCCACCAGGCCGGCCACCGTCGCCAGGTGTTCCACTTCGAAGCCCGAATGCACGGTCTCGATGGCGCGCAGCAGGATGTCGACATGTTGGCGCACGCTCGAAGATTTGGCGAGATGAATGAGTTCCTGTCCGGCCAGGTCGGCCGCCTTCAGGCGGCGCCTGCGGGCCAGCGGGTGGTCGCGCCGGCACACCAGGTAGAAGGGATCGCTGCCCAGCACCCGCGATTCGAACTCGTTGAAATTCGCGCCCGGTGCCGTCAGCACGAGATCGGCCTTGTGCTGGCGCAGCAGCGCCAGGCATTGATCGGACAAGGCATCGTGCAGGGTCACGGCCACGCCCGGATACTGGCGCCGGTACTGCGCGATCACGGCGGGCAGGGCGCGCGCCGCCAGCGAAGGCAGGGCCGCGATCGACACCCGTCCGCGCCGCCGCGCCACGTAATCGGCCATGTCGTCGAAGGCCGCTTCGAATTCGGCGATCAGCGAGCGTGCCACCTCGGAAAACAGTTCGCCTTCCGGGGTCAGCGTGACATTGCGCGTGTCGCGCTCGAACAGCCGCGTGCCCGTCGCTTCCTCGAGCTTGCGGATCATCGCGCTGAAGGCCGGCTGCGAGGTATGGCAGCGTTCGGCCGCACGCGTGAAATGCCGGGTCTCCTCGAGCGCGACGAAGGCATACAGCAGCCTGGTCGAGATATTGGTCGTCATCCTGCCTGCCTGTGATTCATCCGAAAACCGGATCAATCCATCTGAAATGACCATTGTACTTAATTAGTCGGGCGCGCCACACTGTGAAGCAGGGAAGTGCATTGCCAGGGAGCGTCCATGAAACGAATCAGAATCGGGGCCGGTGCCGGCTACTCCGGCGACCGTCTCGAGCCCGCCGTGGAGCTGGTCGAAAAAGGCGATCTCGACTACCTCATTTTCGAGTGCCTCGCCGAACGCACGATCGCGCTTGCCCAGCGGGCGCGCATGCAGGATCCGGCGGGGGGCTACGATCCGCTGCTCGCGGAGCGCATGCGGGCAGTGCTGGCCCAGTGCAGTGAACAGGGCATCCGGATCGTGACCAACATGGGCGCCGCCAATCCGCTGGCCGCGGCCGCCATGGTGCGCGAGATCGCCCGGTCGATGGGGCTGGAAGGCCTGAAGGTCGCGGCGGTCATCGGCGACGACGTGCTCGATACGCTGCGCGCCGGGCAGTTCATGGACGACACCGGCCAGCCGGTCAGCCGCCTCGGCGAACGCCTGCTGTCCGCGAACGCCTATCTCGGCGCGCAGCCGCTGGTCGAGGCGCTGGCCGCCGGCGCCGATGTCGTCATCACCGGCCGCGCCGCCGATCCGGCCCTGGTGCTGGCCCCGCTGATTCATGAATTCGGCTGGGCCATGGACGACTGGCAGCGGCTGGGGCAGGGCACGCTGGTGGGACACCTGCTGGAATGCGCCGGGCAGATCACCGGCGGCTATTTCGCCGATCCCGGGTACAAGGACGTGGCCGGCCTGGCGCGGCTGGGCTTTCCCATCGGCGAAGTGGCCGAGGACGGCAGCGTCGTCATCACCAAGGTGGAAGGCAGCGGCGGGCAGGTGACGGCCGCCACCTGCAAGGAACAGCTGCTCTACGAGATCCACGATCCGCGCGCCTACCTGACACCGGACGTGGTCGCCGATTTCTCCGGGGTGCGGATCACGGAAATCGGCCCCGACCGGGTGCTGGTCGAAGGCGCCACCGGCCATCCGCGCCCGGATACGCTGAAGGTCTCGATCGGCTACATCGACAGCTATATCGGCGAGGGCCAGATGTCATACGCCGGTCCGGGGGCGCTGAACCGGGCGCGCCTGGCGCTGTCCATCGTCGAGGAGCGCCTGAAGATCACCGGCGTGCAGGCCAGCGAGATCCGCTACGACATCCTGGGCGTGAACGCCATGCACCGCGACCGGCTGGCCGCGCCGCATCCGGAACCGTACGAGGTGCGCATCCGCGTGGCCGGACGCACCGACAGCCTGCGTGAAGCGGCGCGCATCGCCAACGAAGTGGAAAGCCTGTACACCTGCGGCCCGGCGGGCGGCGGCGGCGCCTTCAAGTCGGCGCGCGATATCGTCGCGGTATTATCGACCCTGCTGCCGCGCGACGCCGTGCAGGCATCCGTCCACTTCGGGGAGAACCAGCATGCTGTTACGTGAGATCGCGCATGCGCGCGCCGGCGACAAGGGCAATATCTCGAATATTTCCGTGATCGCTTACGACCCGCAGGACTATCCGCGGCTGGAAAACTACCTCACCGCCGAGCGCGTGAAAGCGCATTTCGCCGATATCGCCGCGGGGGAGGTGCAGCGTTTCGCGCTGCCGGCGCTTGGCGCCCTGAACTTCGTCCTGCACGATGCCCTGAGCGGCGGCGTCACCCGTTCGCTCGCCCTGGACGCCCATGGTAAAACCCTGAGTTCGGCGATCCTCAGCCTCGACATTCCCGACCAGGACAGTCCGACGGTCCTTGCACCCACCGCTTAACATACAAAAACCACCCCTCAAGGAGACAAGTAATGAGTGTCATGAAACTGCGTCATCTGGCCATCCCCGCCGTATGCCTTGCGCTGTCCGCCGCTGCATCGGCCGCCGGCTTCCCGGAAAAACCGATCCACTTCGTCGTGCCCTTCGCGGCCGGCACCGCGACCGACCAGCTGGCGCGCGCACTGGGACAGGCGGTCAGCCAGGAGACGAAGCAGCCGGTCATCGTCGACAACAAGCCCGGCGGGAATGGCTTCATCGGCGCCAACGAGGTGGCGCGCGCCGCGCCGGACGGCTACACGGTCCTCATCGCGACGAATACCACCCACGCGGCTGCGGAGCACCTGTACAAATCCGTGCCCTACGACCCGGTGAAGAGTTTTGCGCCGATTACGGCACTCGGCAAGGGCGGACAGATCATGGTCGTCAATGCCTCGTCTCCCGTGAAGAGCGTGGCCGACTTCATCGCCCTCGCCAAAAAGGAGCCGGGCAAGATCAGCTTCGGCAGCGGCAGTTCGTCGAGCCGGGTGGCGGGCGAACTGTTCCAGCAGCTGGCCCACGTGCAGCTGCTGCATGTTCCCTACAAGAGCAACACCTACGCCATCACCGACCTGCTGGGCGGCCAGATCCAGATGATGATTACCGATTCCGCCACCGGCCTGCCGCATATCAAGAGCGGCAAGCTGCGCGCCCTGGGCTATTCGGAAGGCCACCGCTCGCCGCTGATGCCGGATGTGCCGACGATCGCCGAGGCCGGCGTCAAGGGCTATGACGTCGGTTACTGGTTCGCCGCCTATGCGCCGGCGAAAACGCCGGCGCCGGTGGTCGCCAGGCTCAATGAGCTGCTGAGCAAGGCCGCGAAAAGCCCCGGCGCCAACAGCGGTTTCTACGCGACCAGCGGCACCGCGATCTTCCTGACCTCGCCCGAGGAGCTGGCGGCATTCCAGCAGGCCGAGTCGAAGAAATGGGGTGAGATCATCCGCAAGGCGGGGATCGAAAAAGAATAGCGAGTCGCCGGTCGAGGACCGGCAACAAACAGACGAGGCCAGCTTCCATGCTGGCCTTTTTGCTGGGGCCACTACAAGCTGTGCCTGACGTGCGCGATCCCCAGTTCCTCGTAGATTTCGTAGATCACTTCCAGCATGTTGACCAGCTCCGGTGAGCGGTCCATGTGGCGCGCGCTGAAGATGATCGGCGAGACCGCCGTGACTTCGTCGAGCGGCCGGTAGACGACGTCGGTGCGGATCATGCCCTGCAGGCTTTGCGGAACGACGGCCACGCCCTGGCCGGCGCCCACCAGGCCGACCGCGATCTGCAGTTCGCGCACCTCCAGCACCGTTTGCGGCACCAGGTTGCGTTCCTTGAAGGTGGCCAGCACCTGGTCGGCAAAACTCGGACGGGGCGCTTTCGGGTAGACCAGCAGCGTCTCCTGCGCCACCTGCGACAGCTTCAGGGGACCCTCGATCGCGCTCAGGCGGTGCCCGACGGGCAGGGCCACGATCAAGGCTTCTTCGCGCAACACAATGCGGCGGATCGCCGGATCTTCACTCTTGAGCCGGCCGAAGCCGACATCGATCCTTCCCTCCTTGAGCGCCTGCAGCTGTTCCATCGTGGTCAGCTCGTGGAAGCTGATCTCGAGCGACTGGTAGCGGTTGCGAAAGCGCCGCACGATCTCCGGCAACAGCCCGTACAAGGTCGACGCGACGAAGCCGATCGCGAATTTGCGGTCGATCTTGCCGACGCGCTGGGTCATGGCCTTCAGGTCGGAGGCCTTGGCCAGCAGTTCGGCGGCATGGGCATGGAAGAACTTGCCGGCCTCGGTCAGGCGCACCGGCCGCGAACCCTTTTCGATCAGCACCACGCCCAGTTCTTCTTCCAGCTGCTGGATCTGCCGGCTCAGCGGCGGCTGCGCGATGTGCAGGCGTGCGGCCGCGCGCGTGAAGTTCTTTTCGTCGGCGACGGCGACGAAATAGCGCAGGTGGCGCAGCTCCATGTTCATACCTCCAGGGTATCGAAGCGATACCAAATCAGTGTTGGACGGTCATCATGTTCAGGAATATCGTGTATTCACTTATCCCATTATACGAATTAAATATGATCCGCGAAATCGAAACCACGCTTGTCGACGTCCCGACCATCCGGCCGCACAAGCTCTCCGTCGCGACCATGAACACGCAGACGCTGGTCCTGGTCCGGGTCCGTTGCGACGACGGCATCGAAGGCTGGGGCGAGGCGACCACGATCGGTGGCCTCAACTACGGCGAAGAAAGCCCGGAGAGCATCAAGGCGAACATCGACGCCCACATCGCGCCGCTGATCATGAACATGGACGCTTCGAAGGTCGCGCTCGTGATGAAAAAGCTGCGCAAGACCATCCAGGGCAACCGCTTCGCCAAATGCGCGATCGAGACGGCGCTGCTCGACGCGCAAGGCCAGCGCCTCGGCGTGCCGCTCTCCGAACTGCTTGGCGGCCGGGTGCGCGACAGCGTGCCGGTGGCCTGGACCCTGGCCAGCGGCGACACGGCGAAGGACATCGCCGAGGCCGAGGCGATGCTGGAAAAGCGCCGCCACCGCATTTTCAAGCTCAAGATCGGCGCGCGCGCCCTGCAGGAAGACGTGGACCACGTGCTCGCCATCAAGCGCGCCCTCGGCGACCGCGCCAGCGTGCGGGTCGACGTCAACCAGGCCTGGAACGAACTCGATGCCGTGCGCGGTATCGCCCAGCTGGAAGCCGGCGGCATCGACCTGGTCGAGCAGCCGGTGCGCGCCGAGAACCGCGCCGGGATGCGCCGCCTGGCGGCCCGCTTCGACGTGGCGCTGATGGCCGACGAGGCGCTGCATGGCCCGCTCGACGCCTTCGACATCGCCCGCAACCACGGTGCCGACGTGTTCGCCGTGAAGATCGCCCAGTCCGGCGGCCTGTTCCCGGCGAAGGAGGTCGCCACCGTCGCCCAGCTGGCCGGCATCGGCCTGTACGGCGGCACGATGCTGGAGGGCGGCATCGGTACCGCCGCCACGGCGCACCTGTGCGCCACCTTCACCGACCTGTCCTGGGACACCGAGCTTTTCGGGCCACTGCTGCTGACCGAGGAAGTGCTGGAAGAGCCGCTGGTCTACGCCGACTTCGCCTTGCAGGTGCCGTCGAAGCCGGGCCTGGGCGTGCGCGTCGACGCCGCCAGGCTGCGCCGCATGCGCCGCCGTTGAACCCAAATACAAGAGGAGACCACCATGCTGTTTCACGTAACGATGGAAGTCCAGCTGCCGCAGTCGATGCCGAAAGACCAGGCCGACGCCCTGAAGGCGCAAGAAAAGGCGCTCGCGCAGCGCCTGCAGGAAGAGGGCAGCTGGCGCCACCTGTGGCGCGTCGCCGGCCAGTACGCCAACGTCAGCATCTTCGACGTGCCCGGCAACGAAGAATTGCACGCGCTGTTGATGTCGCTGCCGCTGTTCCCTTACATGCGGATCGCGGTCACGCCCCTGTGCCGCCACCCCTCGTCCGTCCGCGCTGGCGACCTGTAATCCGAAACCAGTCCAATCCTAGGAGACAAACATGAACCACCAACAAATCGACCTGCTGGCCAAACAATGGATCGTCGACGCCGCCGACCGTCCCGCCAACCCGCGCGTGCAGGCCATCGTCCTGCGCCTGGTCGCCGACCTGTGCAAGGCGATGGAAGACCTCGACATCCAGCCGAGCGAATTCTGGAAGGGCGTCGAATTCCTCACCAACGCCGGCAAGAACAATGAACTGGGCCTGCTGACCCCGGGCCTGGGCCTGGAGCGCTTCATGGACATCCGCGCCGACGAGGCGGAAGCGCGCGCCGGCATCGAAGGCGGCACGCCGCGCACCATCGAAGGTCCGCTGTACGTGGCCGGCGCGCCGGAGGCCAAAGGCTTTGCGCGCCTCGACGACGGGACCGAGAGCGGGCAGGGCGAGGTACTGTTCATGCAGGGTACCGTGTTCGATGCCGACGGCAACGCGGTGCCGGGCGCGAAAGTCGAAGTCTGGCACGCCAACCTGCTCGGGAATTACTCCTTCTTCGATTCCACTCAATCGCACTTCAACCTGCGCCGCACGATCGTCACCGACGACCAGGGCCGCTACGCTTTCCAGACCATCATGCCCAAGGGTTATGGCTGTCCGCCGGGCGGCAGCACCGCGACGCTGCTCGACCAGTTGGGCCGCCACGGCCAGCGCCCGGCCCACATCCACTTTTTTGTCAGCGCCCCCGGCCAGCGCAAGCTGACCACGCAAATCAACATCGACGGCGATGAATACCTGTGGGACGACTTCGCATTCGCCAGCCGCGAAGGCCTGGTGCCGCCGGTCACCCGCGTGGAGGACCCGGCAGCGATTGCCGCGCGTGGCCAGGACAAGCCCTTCGCATCGATCGATTTCGATTTCCGCCTGCACCGCGACATCGAAGCCGCACCGAGCGCACAAGTCGAGCGCCAGCGCGCCGCGGCATAAGCGAAGCCTGAGAGGAGAACACCATGATCCCGATCCATCCCGTGCCTGCACGTCCCACGGCCAGCAACATCGACCTCGACGCGCTGCTGGTTGAAAATCACGAAACCGGCGACCACCGCCTGCACCGCAGCGCGTTCACCGATCCGGAACTGTTCGAACTCGAGATGAAGCACATCTTCGAGGGTAACTGGATCTACCTGGCCCATGAAAGCCAGATCCCGAACAACAACGACTACTACACGCTGCAGATGGGCCGGCAGCCGGTGTTCATCGCACGCAACCGCCAGGGCGAGCTGAACGCCTTCATCAATGCCTGCAGCCACCGCGGCGCCCAGCTCTGCCGGCTGAAGCGCGGCAACAAGGCGACCTATACCTGCCCCTTCCACGGCTGGACTTTCAATAACAGCGGCAAGCTGCTGAAGGTGAAGGACCCGGAAGACGCGGGCTATCCGGACTGCTTCAACAAGGAAGGCTCGCACGACCTGAAAAAGCTGGCGCGCTTCGCCAACTACAAGGGCTTCCTGTTCGGCAGCCTGAACCCGGACGTGCCCTCGATCGAGGAATTCCTCGGCGAGGCCGGCAAGATCATCGACATGATCGTCAACCAGTCGCCCGACGGCCTGGAAGTGCTGCGCGGCGCCTCGACCTATACCTTCGAGGGCAACTGGAAGCTGCAGGCCGAGAACGGCGCCGACGGCTACCACGTCTCGGCCGTGCACTGGAACTACGCCGCCACGACCAATCGCAGGAAGGAAGAGGCCGAGCGCGAAGACAAGATCCGCGCCATGGATGCCGGCAAGTGGGGTCGCCAGGGCGGCGGCTTCTATGCCTTCGACCACGGCCACATGCTGCTCTGGACCAAGTGGGCCAATCCCGAAGACCGGCCGAACTACCCGCGCCACGCCGAGTATGCGGCGCAGTACGGCAAGCCGACCGCCGACTGGATGGTCGAGCGCTCGCGCAATCTGTGCCTGTACCCGAACGTCTACCTGATGGACCAGTTCGGGTCCCAGATCCGCGTGCTGCGCCCGATCGCGGTCGACAAGACGGAAGTCACGATCTACTGCATCGCGCCGAAAGGCGAATCCGACGAGGCGCGTGCCCGCCGCATCCGCCAGTACGAGGACTTCTTCAACGTCAGCGGCATGGCCACGCCCGACGACCTGGAAGAATTCCGCGCCTGCCAGACCGGCTACGCCGGCAGCGCCATGCCCTGGAACGACATGTGCCGCGGGGCCAAACAGTGGATCCAGGGCCCGGACGAGGCGGCCAGGGAAATCGGCCTGGCGCCGGTGCTGAGCGGCGTGCGCACCGAGGACGAGGGGCTATATACGGTGCAGCACCGCTACTGGCTCGACGTCATGAAGAATGCCAAAGCGGCCCAGGGAGAGCAGCCATGAGCGCCATCGCCATCACTGACGTCGCGGCATTCCTGTACCGCGAAGCGCGCCTGCTGGACGACGAGGCCTGGGACGAGTGGCTCGACTGCTACCACCCGGACGCGCAGTTCTGGATGCCATCCTGGGACGACGACGGCCAGCTGGTCTCAAACCCGCAGCGCGAGATCTCGCTGATCTACTACCCGACGCGCCAGGGCCTGGAAGACCGCGTATTCCGGATCAAGACCGAACGCTCGAGCGCTACGGTGCCGGACACGCGTACCAGCCACAACATCGCCAACATCGAAATCGAGAAGCAGGAAGGAACAGTGGTCACGGTGCGCTTCAACTGGCACACGCTGAGCCACCGCTACAAGACCGATTTTTCCTATTTCGGCATGTCGCGCTACGTGATCGATTTCGCCGGCAGCCAGCCGAAGATCCTGGACAAGTACATCGTTCTGAAGAATGACTACATCCACCAGGTGATCGACGTGTATCACATCTGAACAGCCACATCCAAGCAGCGTTACCCAAGCTTCACACATCGCCGCAACGCAGCCCGGCAGGGCGGTCCGCGGCCAAGGAGACACCATGAGCCATCACATCGCCCTGCAGTTCGAAGACGGGATCACCCGCTTCATCGCGTGCAACGACAAGGAGACCCTGTCCGACGCCGCCTATCGCCAGCGCGTCAACATTCCGCTGGACTGCCGCGACGGCGCCTGCGGCACCTGCCGCGCCCATTGCGAGTCCGGGAGCTACGACATGCCGGAGTCCAGCTATATCGAAGACGCGCTCGAAGCCGCCGACGCGGCCAAGGGTTTCGTGCTGGCCTGCCAGATGCGCCCCAAAAGCGATTGCGTGGTCAAGATCCTGGCCACCTCGCAGGCCTGCAAGTCGGGCGCCCACAGCTATGGCGGCAAGATCGCTTCGGTCGAGCAGTTCTCGCCTTCGACCATCCGCTTCGCCATCGACCTGGACGATGGCGCGGCCCCCGGCTTCCTGCCCGGCCAGTACGTGAACGTCCAGATTCCCGGTACCGAGCAGACGCGCTCCTACTCCTTCAGTTCGGCGCCCGGCGCCGGCCGCGTCGAATTCGTCGTGCGTAACGTGCCGAACGGGCGCATGAGCGACTACCTCGCCAACCAGGCGGGCGCGGGCGACGCCATCAGCTTCCTCGGCCCCTTCGGCAGTTTTTACCTGCGCCCGGTCGCGCGGCCGGTCCTGTTCCTCGCCGGCGGCACCGGCATCGCGCCTTTCCTGTCGATGCTGCGCAGCCTCGAACAAAGCGGTTTCGCCCATCCGGTGCGCCTGGTCTATGCGGTCACCAACGACTTCGACCTGATCGGCCTCGATGAACTCGAGCGCATCGCGGCAGCCCATCCGAACTTCACTTACGTCACCTGCGTGGCGGCGCCCGAGAGCACGCATCCGCGCAAGGGCTATGCCACGGCCCATGTCGAGCCAGCCTGGATGAACGACGGCGACGTCGACGTCTACCTGTGCGGCCCGCCGCCGATGGTGGACGCCGTGCGCGGCTGGCTGGGCGACATCGGCGTCACGCCCGCCAGTTTCCATTACGAGAAATTCTCGCCGAATGCAGGAGCTTAGTGATGACGAACCAAAACCGTTTTGAAGGCAAGGCCGTCGTCGTTACCGGCGCGGCCCAGGGCATCGGGCGCGGCGTCGCGCTGGCCGCGGCGCGCGAAGGTGCGCAGCTGGTGCTGGCCGACCGCGCCCGGGTGCTGGAGGAAACCGGCGCCGAGGCGCAGGCGCTGGGCGCCCTGGTCACGCTCGCCAACGTCGACCTCGAGACGTATGCTGGCGCGAGCGCACTGATGGAGACGGCCTTGCGCGAATTCGGCCGCATCGACGTGCTGGTGAATAACGTCGGCGGCACCATCTGGGCCAAACCTTATCAGGAATACGAGGAAGCGCAGATCGAGGCCGAGATCCGGCGCTCGCTGTTCCCGACCCTGTGGTGCTGCCGCGCCGTACTGCCGGCGATGATCGCGCAGAAGGGCGGGGCGATCGTCAACATCTCCTCGGTGGCGACGCGCGGCATTCACCGGATTCCCTATTCGGCCGCCAAGGGCGGCGTCAATGCGCTGACCGCCAGCCTGGCCTTCGAGCATGCGCAGGACGGCATCCGCGTCAACGCGGTGGCGACCGGCGGCACAGAGGCGCCGCCCCGGATCGTCCCGCGCAATCCGAACCCGCTGAGCGCACAGGAGCAGGCCTGGTACCAGGGCATCGTCGATCAGACCGTCGAGTCGAGCCTGATGCACCGGTATGGGACGATCGACGAGCAGGTACGCGCGATCCTGTTCCTGGCCTCCGACGAGGCGTCCTACATCACCGGCAGCGTGCTGCCGGTGGCCGGCGGCGACCAGGGGTGAACATGACGACCATTCCTGTCAACGGCGCCACCCTCAACGTCCGCTGCGATGGCGAGCGCAGCCGCCCGGCCGTCGTCTTCTCGAATTCCCTCGGCACCGACCTGTCGATGTGGGACGCCCAGGCCGCGGTGCTGGCCACGCGCTTTTACGTGGTGCGCTACGACACCCGCGGCCATGGCGGCTCAGTCGGCACATCCGGTGCGCCGGCCGGACCGTACACGGTCGAACTCCTCGGGAGCGACGTGCTCGGGCTACTCGATCACCTCGACATCGAACGCGCGCATTTTGTCGGCCTGTCGATGGGCGGCGTGATCGGCCAGTGGCTCGGCGCGCATGCGCCGGGCCGCCTCCAGAAGCTGGTGCTGGCCAATACGGCGTCGAAGATCGGCACGCGCGAGGGCTGGCAGGCGAGGGCCGCGGCGGTGCGCGCCGAGGGCATGAACGAGATTGCCGCGGGCTCGCCTGCGCGCTGGTTCACGCCCGGCTTCGTCGGGCGCCAGCCGGTCGTGGTGGGCAGCATGCAAAAGACCGTGCGCGGACTCGACCCGGAAGGCTATGCGGCCTGCTGCGAAGCGCTCGCGATGGCCGACCTGACGCCGGACCTGCGCCGGATCGAGGCGAGCACGCTGGTGATCGCCGGCACGGACGACCCGGTGACCACGGTTGCCCACGCGTGCGCGCTGACAGCTGCAATCAAGGGCGCGACCATGGCGACCCTGCCGGCCTCGCACCTCTCGAACGTCGAGGCGCCGGACCGGTTCACCGACGCCGTCGCATCCTTCCTGCTGGCCTGAACCGGCCGCGTACGATTCACTACCGGAGACACGCATGCTACAGACTGGTCATCGAAGGCCGGCGGATGCCTTGCCCGCCGTATCCCAGGCCGCCGGCGCCGGCGGCCGGTCCTGGTCCGACTGGTCGGCTTCCAGCGTCACGGCGGGCTTTCTCGCCGTGCTGGTGTCCTTCACCGGACCGCTCGCGATCTTCTACCAGGCAGCCCAGGCGGCCCAGGTCGACGGCGCCGGCTTCGCTTCCTGGGTCTGGGGCATCTCGATCGGCGCTGCCGTGTCGGGCATCGTCCTCTCCTGGGTGCTGCGGGCCCCGATCATCACCGCCTGGTCGGCGCCGGGCACGGCCCTGCTGATCACGCTGTTCCCCGGCCTGTCGCTGAACGAAGCGGTCGGCGCTTACCTGACGGCCGCCGCGATCCTGCTGGCGATCGGCTTGTCCGGCAGTTTCGACCGCGTCATGGCCCATGTGCCGAAGGGTGTCGCCAGCGGCATGATGGCCGGGATCCTGCTGCCCTTCGGCCTGAATGCCTTCCGCTCGACCGCCACGCTGCCGCTGCTGGCCTGCGGCATGATCATCGCCTGGCTGGCCTTCCGGCGCTTGGCGCCGCGCTACAGCGTCATGCTGCTGCTGGTCGCCGGCGTGCTGCTCGCGTTCCTGCTCGATACCACCCATTTCTCGCGCGTCGAGCTGAAGCTGGTCGCCCCGCAATTCATCGCGCCCGCCTGGTCCTGGGCCAGCACCTTCAGCCTGGCCTTGCCGCTGGTGCTGGTGACGCTCGCCGGCCAGTACCTGCCGGGCATGGCAGTGCTGAAATCCTCCGGCTACGACACCAACGTGCGCCAGATCATGGCGGTCAACAGCCTGGTCTCGCTGGCGGTGGCGGTCACCGGCGGCATCACGATCGCGATCGCCGCGATCACCGCCGCGATGTGCACCGGGCCGGACGCCCATGAGGACCCGCGCCGGCGCTACGTGGCCGGCATCGCCAACGGGGTGTTCTACCTGCTGGCGGGCCTGTGCGGCGGCTCGATCGTGATGCTGTTCGCGGCGCTGCCGAAGGAACTGGTCGTCACGCTGGCCGGCCTGGCCCTGCTCGGGCCGATAACCGCCAACCTGGCGGCAGTCAATGCGGCGGAAGACCACCGCGAGGCCGCCGTCATCACCTTTCTCGCCACCGCATCGGGCATGAGCTTCCTCGGCCTCGGCTCAGCCTTCTGGGGGATCGTGATCGGCATGCTCGCCTACTGGATGTTGCACCTTCAGAGATCGAAAAACCCGCAGTAAAGAGCGTTTCGCACCAAAACCCAACGATAACGGAGACAAGTATCATGCGACACATCGACATCCACAAAACCGCCGACGCGGCGAAATTCAACGGCTTCCACGCATCCCTGCTGCTGTGGTGCGCCCTGATCATCATTTGCGACGGCTACGACCTGGCGGTGGCCGGCATCGCCGTCCCGTCCATCATGAAGGACATGGGCGTCACCGCCCAGAACGCCGGCTTCATGGTCAGTTCGGCCCTGTTCGGCATGATGTTCGGCGCGATTTTCCTCGGCACCCTGGCCGACCGCATCGGCCGCCGCTGGGCGATCGTCATCTGCCTCGCGCTGTTCAGCGTCTTCACGGCCGCCGCCGGCCTCACCCACGATCCCTATGTGTTCAGCGTGATGCGCTTCCTGGCGGGCCTGGGCATCGGCGGCGTGATGCCGAACGTGGTGGCGCAGATGACCGAATACTCGCCGCGCAAGATCCGCGCCACGATGGTGACCCTGATGTTCAGCGGCTATGCCGTCGGCGGCATGCTCGCGGCCGTCCTCGGCAAGGGCCTGATCGAACAGCACGGCTGGCAGTCGGTGTTCCTGGCGGCCGGCGTGCCGGTGCTGCTGATTCCCTTCGTCCTGAAATCGATGCCGGAGTCGATGCCTTTCCTGGTCAGGCAGGGCCGTCTCGAGGAACTCAAGGCCATCGTGCTGCGCCTCGACCCGAGCTACCGCCCGCAGGCGGGCGACAGCTTCGCGCTGCCGGCGGTCGACCGTGCCTCCGGCGCGCCCGTCGGTAAACTGTTCCAGGAAGGCCGCGCCTTCTCCACCATCATGTTCTGGGTTGCCTTCTTCATGTGCCTGTTCATGGTGTATGCGCTCAGCTCCTGGCTGACCAAGCTGATGGCTGGCGCCGGCTACAGCCTCGGTTCCGCGCTGACGTTTGTCCTGGTGCTGAACTTCGGCGCCGTGATCGGCGCCGTCGGCGGCGGCTGGCTGGCCGACCGCTTCCACATCAAGTACGTGCTGGTGGCCATGTATGCGCTGGCCGCGGTGTCGATCACGCTGCTGGGCTATCCGGTATCGACGCCGGTGCTGTTCCTGCTGGTCGGCCTTGCGGGCGCTTCGACCATCGGCACCCAGATCGTCACTTACGCGTATGCTGGCCAGTTCTACCCGAGCGCGATCCGCTCCACCGGCATCGGCTGGGCTTCGGGTGTCGGCCGCAGCGGTGCCATCCTGGCGCCGATCGTGATCGGCACCCTGGTCGGCATGCAGCTGCCGCTGCAGCAGAATTTCCTGGCCATTTCGATCCCGGCCGTCGTCGCCACGATTGCCGTCTCGCTGATCCGGCATGAGCGCTCCGCGACGGCGCCCCTGCCGCTGGCTGGCGCGGTGCGCGAGACCGCCTGATCACGATGGGAGATGATATGAACCGGACCGTCTTTACAGTACTCGCCGCGAGCGCCTTGATTTCCTGCAGCGTCGATGCCGCCGCCGCGGAAGCCTACCCGAGCCAGCCCATCAAATGGGTGGTGCCCTTCCCGCCGGGCGGTGCGATGGATACGATGGCGCGCACGCTCGGCGAGAGCCTCTCGGTCAGCATGAAGCAGCCGGTCGTGGTCGAGAACCGGCCGGGCGCCGGCGGCGCGATCGGCTCCGGCATCGTCGCCAGGGCGGCGCCGGATGGCCACACCATGCTGATCGTGTCCGTCGGCCACGCGGTGAACCCGAGCATTTATCCGAAACTGCAATACGACGCCACCCGCGACTTCGAACCGGTCAGCCTGGTGGGCATCGTGCCCAACCTGCTCGTTGCCCATCCATCCGTGAAAGCCAACAACGTGAAAGAGCTGGTCGCGCTGGCGAAAGCCCGGCCGGGCAAGCTCACCTACGCGTCGGCCGGCAACGGCACGACCGTGCACCTGGCGGCCGAACTGTTCAATTCGATGGCCGGCGTCGACATCGTGCACGTGCCGTACAAAGGCAGCGCGCCGGCCGTGACCGACCTGATGGGCGGGCAGGTCGACATCATGTTCGATTCGCTCTCGTCGGCCAAGCCCTATGTCGAGTCGGGCAGGCTGAAGGCGCTCGCCGTGACCACCGCCAAACGATCGAGCGTCTTCCCGAACGTCCCGACGATTTCCGAGTCGGGTCTTCCGGGCTATGAGCTGAGCGGCTGGTATGCCGTCTTCGTGCCCGCCAGGACACCGAAGCCGATCGTGGATCGCCTCAATGCCGAACTGGTGAAAGCGCTGAAGCAGGCCAATGTCCGGGCGCGCTTTGCCCAGATCGGCGCGGAACCTGTCGGTTCATCGCCGCAGGAACTGGCGGCCACGCTGAAGACGGAAACGGCGCGCTGGGCCCAGATCGTCCGCGAGCGCAACATCAAGGCCGACTAGGGCGGCGGGGGGCGGCGCTCATGCATGCCCGGCGCCGGCGGCGCCGTACATGTGCTCGAACTCGGCCATCGGCAGCGGGCGCCCCAGCAGGAAGCCCTGCATCGAGGAACAGCCGCCATGGACCAGGAATGTTCGCTGCGCCTCGTGCTCGACGCCCTCGGCCACGATCTCGAGCTTGAACTTGCGGGCCAGCGCGATGATCGCCTCGACGATCGATCCCGAGGCCGGATCGATACCGATGTCGTGCACGAAGGAGCGGTCGATCTTCAGCGCGGAGAGCGGGAAGCGCCTGAGATAGGCCAGCGAGGAATAGCCGGTGCCGAAATCGTCGAGCGAGAAGCAGATGCCCTGGGACCGAAGCGCGTACATGCGTTCGCTAATTTCCTGCATGTTTTCGGCGAACACGCTCTCGGTCAGTTCCAGGCAGAGCCGTTTCGGGGGCGCGCCGGTGGCGTCCAGGATCGTCGCCACCGCCGCCGGAAAATCCGAATCGCGCATCTGGTGGATGCTGACGTTCACTGCCAGCTTCAGGCACGCCAGCACGGGGTCGCGCTCCCAGCGCGCGAGTGCGCGGCAGCTTTCCTCCAGCACGTACTCGCCCAGGGGAAGGATGAGGCCCGACTCCTCGGCGAAGCCGATGAAATCGTCGGGGCCGACCAGCCCGTGCTCGCCGCGCTGCCAGCGGACCAGCACCTCGGCGCCCACCAGACGCCCGTGGCCATCGAACTGCGGCTGGCAGAACAGGCGGAACTCGCCCAGCGACAGGCCGTCGCGCATCGCCAGCTCGAAGGCGGCGCGGCGGTCGGCCTCGTTCTGCATGCTGGGATCGAAAAAGCGGGCCATGTCGCGCCCGTCGGCCTTGGCGCGGTACATGGCCAGGTCGGCCTGCTTGAGCAGGGTTTCGATGTCGGTACCGGTGCTGTCGAAGAGCGTGATGCCGATGCTCGCCGTGTTCTTGAACAGGAGCGAGTCGAGCTGGTAGGGCTGGCCGAGGGCCGACAGGATCTTGTTCGCGACCCGGTCGGCCTCGGCGGCCGCGGCGCGCGGCGACATGCCCAGGTCTTCCAGCACCACGACGAATTCGTCGCCGCCAAGCCGTGCCAGCTGGTCGCTGTGGCGCACCGTGGCGCGCAGCCTCTCGGCGGTCTGGCGCAGCAGCATGTCGCCCAGGTCGTGCCCCATCGTGTCGTTGAGCAGCTTGAAGTTGTCGAGGTCGAGGTAGAGCAGGGCGCCATAATGTCCCGAGCGCCGCCCGCGCGCCAGCACGTGTCCCAGTTCCTCGATCAGGAAGCGGCGGTTCGGCAGGCCCGTCAAATGGTCGAAATAGGCCAGTTCGTAGATGTGCCGCTCGGTACGCTTGCGCTCCGTGAGGTCGGTGTTGACGCCGGAAATACGCAGCGGCCTGCCGCTGTGGTCGCGCAGCACATAGCCGCGCGACAGCACGGGCACATAGTGTCCTTCCCGGTGCCGCAGCCGGAACTCCAGGCTGTAGCCGTCGCGCGTGCCCGGCAACAGGTCCGCGAGATAGGCGCCGATCATCGCGTCGTCTTCCGGGTGCAGCAGACGGCGCCAGGCGCCGGAGTCGTCCAGCCCTTCGCCGCTGCAGTAGCCGAGCATGTTCCACCAGCGCGCCGAGTAATACACCTCGCCCGTGACCAGGTCCCAGTCCCAGGGTGCATCGGTGGAGCCCTTGAGCACGAGCCGCAGGCGTTCTTCCGATTTCTCCAGGGATTGCTGGGTCCTCTTCAAGGCCGTGCAATCGGTGAAGCAGACCACCACCTGGCGCAGGCGCCCGGCTTCGTCGAAGTCCGGGTAGGCGTTGCACAACAGCCAGGACGGCGAACCGGAACCGACGATGCCGGCGACGAGGCCCGACAGTTTGCGGCCGGTGCTCAGCACGACGTGTGCCGGAAATTCCTCGGGCGGCATGGGCGAGCCGTCCTCGCGCAGCACGGCCCAGGCGCTGGCGCTGGGGTCGACCCCGAGCAGCTGCGCTTCGCTCCGGCCCAGCAGTTCCTGGGCCAGCCGATTCGCCGAGACGATGCGGCCGTCCGGGGCATGCACAACGATACCCGCCGGCAGCTGGTCATGCAGCACGCCGGGGGAGCAGAGGAGGTCCGCTGGGGAAGAGGGCGGCATGGCAGTCGGAGAGGCAACGACAATCGGCAAGCGATCGCGGCATACTAGCAGTTTGACCCGCAGATGGCGCGCGCTTGGCCGCCGCCGTCCCCGCTGCCTGCCTGCTCATTCTCCCGTGATCTTCGCCTCTTTCACGAACTTGCCCCAGCTCTGGAATTCCCTGGCGGTGTAGTCGCCGAGCTCCTTCGGGTTCATGTACACGGCGTAGGCGCCCTGCGCTTCCGCCTTGCTCTTGAACTCCGCCGTCTGCGTGATCTTGCCGATCTCGCTCGTCAGCCTGTCGATCACCGGCTTGGGCGTACCGGCCGGCGCATACACGGCAAACCACGAACTGACGTCGAGCTTCTCGAAGCCCTTGATGGCGGCGGTGGTCGGCACGTTGGGGACGGCCGGCAGGGCCACGTCGCCGGTGATGGCCAGCGGGCGCAGTTTTCCGGTCTTGATGTGGCTGATCAGGGGAGGGGCCGTGGTGAAGGTCATGTCGACATTGCCGCCGAGGAGATCGGTGATGGCGGGGCCGGTGCCCTTGTACGGGACGTGGGTGATGTCGGCCTGCGTCAGGTGGCGGATCATTTCGCCGGTGACGTGCTGCAGCGAGCCGTTGCCCGACGAGGCGTAGCTGAGTTTACCCGGGTGGGCCCTGGCGTAGCCGACCAGTTCCGGCAGCGTCTTGACGGGGATGTCCGGGCGCACCACGATCACCTGCGGCGCCACCAGCAGGTTGGCCACCGGCGCAAAGTCCTTGATCGGGTCGAAGGGCAGCTTCATCAAATGGGGCGTGACGACCTGGTAGCCGGAGTACTGGACCAGCAGGGTATAGCCGTCGGGCTTTGCGCGCTTGACGGCCGACCCCGCGATCGCGCCCGAGCCGCCCGGCCGGTTGTCGACGACCACCGGTTTGCCCAGTGCCTTCGACAGGGGATCGGAAATCATGCGCGCGGCCATGTCGGTGGTGCCGCCTGCCGCCGAGGACACGATCAGCGTGATCGACTGGGCCGGCCAGGCCGGGTCCTGCGCCTGTGCGGCCGTGGCGGCAAGCATGCCGAGGCCGATGACGGTGTGCGAAAGCAGGTTGTGGATGGGTTTCATGCTTGTCTCCTGGTTGGTCTGATCATATGTGTGCTGCCTGAATGCGGTATCAATCCAGCTGCGCCTGCACCAGCTCTTCGAGCCTGCGTGCCAGCCGCGCCTGCGCATGTTCGCTGGCCCAGGCCACGTGCGGCGTGACCAGCAAATTCGGCAGGTCGCGCGCCAGCAGCGGGTGATCCGGGGGCGGCGGTTCGACATCGAGCACGTCGAGCGCGGCGCCGCCGATGCGCCCCAGCCGCAGGGCCTCCACCAGTGCTTCGGCGTCGACCAGTGCACCGCGGCCGGTGTTGACGATGACGGCGTCCGGCTTCATGCGCGCCAGCGCCTCCCTGCCGATCATGCCGCGCGTAGCTGGCGTCAGCGGCACGTGCAGGGTCAGCGCGTCCACGCATTCCAGCAATTCGCCAAGGGGCAGCTCATCGTCCCGGCACGGCTTGCCGGGTGCCTGGGCGAACAGCACCTGCATCCCGAGCCCGCGCGCCAGCCGCGCCGCCGCTTCGCCGATGCGGCCGCGTCCGACGACGCCGAACACGCTGCCGCCGACGTCGCGGATGCGCGGCCCGGTCCAGCAGAAGTGTCCGGAGGCGCTCCAGCGGCCGTCGACCGCGGCGGCGGCGTAGGTGACGAGATGGCGGCGCAGCGCGAACAGGGTCGCGATCACGTGCTCGGCAACGGAATCGGAACCGTAGTCGGGCACGTTGGCCACCGCGATGCCCAATTCGGCAGCGGTCTCGCGATCGATGTTGTCGGTACCGGCGGCGGCTACCGCCACCAGCCGCAACTGGCCGGCGGCGCGCAGCTGTGCGGCGTCCAGGCGCACCTTATTCGTGATGACGACCGTGGCCTCGCGGATCCGTTCCGCCACCAGCTCGGGCGTGGTCGACGGCCAGGCCGTGTAGTCGATCGTCGCCTGGTCGAAACGCAGGCCGGTCGGGAGCGTGGCCGCATCCAGGAAGACGACTTTCATGCGGCCGCTCCCGCGAACGCGCGCTGCTCCGGCATGTCCGCGCCGCCCTCCGGCATCGGATGCAGGTCGAGCCGGCGGCCGGCCTTCAGGATCTGGCTCGGCACCTCATGGCCAATCAGGCCGGGCAGCCGGGCGGCGGCGGCCAGGATCCCGTCCAGGTCCACGCCGGTGTCGTAGCCCTCCAGTTCGAGCATGTGCACCAGCTCCTCGGTGCAGACATTGCCGCTGGCGCCGGGCGCATACGGGCAGCCGCCAAGGCCGCCGAGGGAAGAATCGAAGCGGTCGATGCCCGCCGCCAGCGCGGCCAGGGTATTCGCCAGCGCCAGGCCGCGCGTGTTATGGAAGTGCAGTGTCAGCTCCAGCGCCGGGAAGCGCGCACGGGCCAGCCGGGACAGCTCGCCGACCTGGGAGGGATAGGCCATGCCCGTGGTATCGCACAGGGTCACGCCGTGCACGCCGAGGTCGGCGAAGCGTGCCGTCCAGTCCAGCACTTCGGCCACCGGCACCTCGCCCTCCATCGGGCAGCCCATCGCGGTCGACAGCGAGACGTTGACGGCGACCGGCGACTGTTTGACGACCTTGACCACCTCCGCCAGCTGGGCAAACGACTGCTCGCGGGTCATGCGCAGGTTGCGGCGGTTATGGGATTCGCTCACCGACATCACCAGGTTCACTTCGTCGACCTTGCAGGACAGGGCGCGCTCCGCGCCGCGGATGTTCGGCACCAGCACCGTGTAGACCACGCCTTCCTTGCGCCGGATCTGGTGCATCACCGCTTCGGCGTCCTTCAGCGCCGGAATCGCTTTCGGTGAAGTAAACGAGGTGACTTCGATCTTGGCGTAGCCGCACTCGCTCAGGGCGTTCACGAGCGCGATCTTGTCCTCGGTCTCGACGTAGACCGCCTCGTTCTGGAAGCCGTCGCGGGTCGCGACTTCCTGGATGTACAGACGCTGCTTGGCCATCACGGCTCCTTCAGATGATGCCGCGCGCACGCCAGGCAGCGCGGGTGGTGGAATCGATGCCGATGTCGGCCAGCACCGCATCGGTGTGTTCGCCCAGGGCCGGTGCCGCATGCAGCACCTCGCCCGGGGTCGCGCTCAGTTTGGGGACGATGCCGGGCACCTGCACCGGCGTGCCGTCCGCCAGTTGGGTGTCGAGGATCATCTCGCGCGCCTTGTAGTGCGGGTCGGCGGCAATATCGGCGACGTCGTAGATGCGGCCGGCCGGAATGCGCGCTTCGTTGAGGCGGTCCAGTACCTCGTCGAGCGTGCGCTCGGCGGCCCAGGCGCCGATCGCCGCGTCGAGGCGCGCCACGTGCCTGACGCGGCCGTCGTTGCGGGCCAGCTCCGGGTCGTCGCGCAGATCCAGCCGCTCGATGACCTCCATCAGGCGCCGGAAGATGCCGTCGCCGTTGCCGGCGATGAGCGCGTATTTGCCGTCGGCGCACAGGTAGGCATTGGTGGGGGCGATGCCCGGCAGGCTGCTGCCGGCAGCCTGGCGCACCGTGCCGAACACCGAGTATTCCGGCAACAGGCTTTCCATCATGTTGAAGACCGACTCGTACAGCGCCACGTCGACGACTTGCCCTTCGCCGCCGTTCTGGTCGCGGTGGCGCAGGGCCAGCAGCACGCCGATCACCCCGTGCAGGGCGGAGAGCGAGTCGCCGATCGAGACCCCGGCACGCACCGGCGTGCGCCCGGGTTCGCCGCTCAGGTGGCGCAGGCCGCCCATGGCTTCGCCGACCACGCCGAAGCCGGGACGGTCGCGGTAAGGGCCGGTCTGGCCATAGCCGGACACGCGCAGCATGACCAGCTTCGGGTTGATCGCATGCAGGGCCTCCCAGCCCAGGTTCCAGGCTTCCATGGTCCCGGGACGGAAGTTCTCGATCAGGACATCGGCGTCCTGCACCAGTGTACGAACGACGTCCTGGCCTTCCGGCGTGCGCAGGTCGAGCGACACCGATTGCTTGTTACGCGACTGCACCGCCCACCAGACCGAGGTGCCTTCGTGCAGCAGGCGCCACTTGCGCAGCGGGTCGCCGCTGCCGGGCGGTTCGATCTTGATGACCTCGGCGCCGAATTCGGCCAGCATCTTGCCGGCAAAGGGCCCGGCGATCAGTTGTCCAAGCTCGATGACCCGCAAGCCTCGCAGGGGTTTCGTCATGGTCGTCTCCTCGATTGTTCACGTTGTCGGATCGATAGTAGGTCTGGCGGAACCGTTTGGAAATCGGTTATTCTTCAAGGACCCTTTCCATTTCGGAAAAGCGAACCGATGCCCCCATGATCAATCCCGGCCACTTCGACCTGCAGTCCCTGCGCGTGTTCCTGCACGTGGCGCTCACCGGCAGCCTGACGCGTGCGGCGGACAAGTCGCACATGACGCTGTCGGCGCTGAGCAAGCGCATCGCGGAACTCGAGCGCACCGCCGACTGCAGCCTGTTCATCCGCCATCCGCGCGGGCTGGAACTGACCCCGGCGGGAACGGAGCTGGTGCAGCACGCGCGCGCGGTGCTCGATTCGGTGAACCGGATGGCCGATGCGATGGGCGATTTCGCCATCGGCGTGCGCGGCCATGTGCGGATCTGGGCCAACACCTCGGCGGTCACGCAGTTCCTGCCGCGCGACCTGGCCGCCTTCGTGCGCGAGGAGCCCCTGATTCGCCTCAGCCTGGAGGAAAAGGTCAGCGCCGAATCGATTGCGGCGGTGGCGGCGGGCGAGGCGGACCTCGGTATTTTTGCCGACAACGTGCCCGCGCCCAGCCTGGAAAAATACCTGTACCGGCGCGATCACCTGATGGTGGTCGTGCCCGCCGACCATCCGCTGGCCGCGCTGACGGAGATCTCGTTTTCCGAGACGCTCGAATACGACCTGGTCGGCCTGAACACGGGAAGCTCGCTGCTGCAACGCGTGACCGACGCCGCCGCCTCGCTCGACAAGGCCTTGCGCCTGCGGATCCAGGTCAGCAGCTTCGACGGCATTTGCCGCATGATCGAAGCCGGGCTGGGCGTCGGCGTGCTGCCCGACGGCGCGGTGCGCCCCGAGCACACGGGCCTGCACGCGATTCGCCTGACCGACGCCTGGGCCCGGCGTTCGCTGTGGCTGGGCGTGCGTGCGCGCGCTTCGCTGGCCCCGGAGGCGCTCAAGCTGCTCGACCACTTGCGCCATGGGGGCTAGCTTTGCCGATCCGGAAAAGCAGCTGGAGCAATCGGCAATCCAGGCCCGGGCGCGCCTGCCCTATGATCATCGTCCATTCAGGAGAATTACATGATGTCGCGTGAACGCAAACCGCTGCGGGTGCTGGTCGCCCCCGATTCCTTCAAGGGCAGCCTGCCGGCCAGCGCCGTCGCCGCCAGCATCGCCGCCGGCGTGCGCGCCGCCATCCCCGGCGCGCTGGTGAGCGAGGCCCCGATTGCCGACGGCGGCGAGGGGTCCGCCAGCGCCATCGCCCAGGGGCTGGGCGGGACCTGGCTGCAGGTCAGTGTGCGGGACGCCAACGGCGCCACGATCGCCGTGCCCTTCGCGGCCTGCACCAGCCCTGCGCTGGGCAGCTTCGCGGTGCTCGACGTCGCCGAGATCGTCGGCCTGCCGGCGGCCGTCGCAGCGCCGGGCGCACGCAGCACGCGCGGCGTCGGCCAGGCGATCCGGGCGATCCACGAACGCGGCTTCACGACGATTGCGCTCGGCCTGGGCGGATCGTCGACCAACGATGCCGGCGCCGGCATGCTGGCGGAACTGGCCCTGGTGTGTCGCGACGAAGCCGGGAACGAGCTCGATCCGGTCTTCGACAACCTGATGCGGGTGCAGTCGGTCGAGCGCCGGCCCGGTGCCGAATGGCTGGGCGGACTGCACCTGATCGGCCTGACCGACGTGACCAGTCCCCTCAACGGGCCCGAGGGCGCCAGCATGATATTCGGCGGACAAAAGGGATACGGCGACCTGGCGCAGGCCGATGCCGTGCTGGCGCATTTCGCCCGTTGCTGCACGGCCTTGCTGGGGGACGACCTGAGTCGCGCCGCCGGAGCGGGCGCCGCCGGCGGCCTGGGGTTCGCCGTGACGGTGGTGGGCGGCAGCCTGCGCCCGGGTGCGCAGTTCGTGCTCGAGGCGCACCGGCTGACGCCCGGCGCAGTCGACTACGACTGGATCATCACCGGGGAAGGGCGCTCGGACGGACAAACCCTGCTCGGCAAAGGCCCGGCCATGGTGGCGCGCCTGGCCCGTGACAGCGGGATTCCGGTGACCCTGCTGTCGGGCGCGGTCGAACTCGACCCGGCGCTGGAAGCGGCCTTCGACGGCTGCTTTTCGATCCAGCCCGGGCCGGTGAGCCTGGACTACGCGATGCGCAATGCCGGGATGCTGCTGGAACGCGCGGGCAGGCAGGTCGCCGCGCTGTTCGGCAAGGCGCACAGCCGGGGCTAGGCGCCTGCGCGAACTCCAGACGCAAGGCAAGAGGGCTCGCCCACTTCGGTGGCGAGCCCTTTTTTGTTGCTGCCAGTTCAGGAGAAAAGGCGAAAATGCACGAACACTAATCAGACGTCTGACGAGTATCTGGCGATTTAAAACACTTTCTCAGCCCGATTTCGCCTCATGGGCCTCGTAAGCCCGGCGCAGGCGCTCACGGCTGTTGCTAAGGTGGGTGCGCATCGCCGCGCGCGCCGACTCGGGATCGCGGCGGACGATCGCGGTCACGATGTCGTCGTGTTCGCGCGTCACCCGCTCGATGTACACCGACGGGGCATCGCGCGTGAACTGGACGGTGTTCTTGCGCGCTTCGGGGAGCAGCCTGGTGCCCAGGTGGTTCAGGGTGTCGTACAGGAAGCGGTTGTCGGCGGCATGCGCGATCGACAGGTGGAAGGCGGTATCGGCCTGTGCCGTCTCGGCGCCGGAACGGCAGAGCGCGAGGAAATGCGCCAGCGCGGCGTGGATCCTGGCCAGGTCGCTGTCGGTGCGGCGGCTGGCCGCCAGCCCCGCGGCTTCGGTCTCCAGGCTGATGCGCAGCTCGAGCAGGGCGAGCACGTCCTTCATCGTGACGACGCCTTCCGTCGCCATGCCCATCGGCTGGGGCGCGCCCGCCACTGCAAAAGTGCCGATGCCCTGGAAGGTCTCGACGAGGCCCGCGGCCTGCATCTGCGAGACCGCTTCGCGCACCACCGAACGGCTCACGCCGAGCGTGGCGATCACCTCCGCCTCGGAGGGAATCTTCTCGCCCGGCGCGATGCGGCCGTCGCGAATCATGTCCGAAATATGGGCCACTACGCTGTGCGCCAGGGTACGGGCCTTCTTGCGGGCCGGGAGGGGATGGGTGTCGTTCATGGATGCTTTTGTGAAAAAAATGAGACGGTCGAGATGCTTGCTATTCCAAAATGATGTGATTATACTCGGTCGTAAGTTGTCTGACGACTGGCAAGAGAAATGCGGCATTGACCGCATCGCCAGCCGCCGTTTCCACCAGCAGGTCCGAGCCGGGCCGGTCCGGGTGGCACGCACACCGCGCCGATCGCGCCAGGTGCCGGCGCAAGGACACATGCCTACCTAAACCAACGGAGGAGACGAGAGTATGTACCAGAATTGCCCACCGCAGCGACGTACCATCCTGGCGACCGCGGTCGCCCTTGCAGTCCTCAGCCTGGCCGGCGCGGCCGCGGCCCAGGAGGCCGCGCCGGCGGCGCCGATGCAGAAAGTCGAAATCACCGGTTCCAGCATCAAGCGCGTCGCCAGCGAGCAGGCGGTGCCCGTCACCACCGTCAAGGCGGAGGAGATGACCAACAGCGCGCTGACCACGGTTGCCGACGTCGTCACTTCGCTGCCGGTGGGCGCCACCAACGTGCCCTCGTCGGCCGGCGCCGGCACCAACGTCAACATGCGCGGCATCGGCATCAACCGCACCCTGGTCCTGCTCAACGGCCGGCGCCTGGCCAACGAGCCGATCTCGGACGGTTTCGTGAACGTCGACGTGATCCCGATGAGCGCATTGAGCCGGGCCGAAGTGCTGCGCGACGGCGCTTCCTCGACCTACGGCGCCGATGCCGTCGGCGGGGTGCTCAACTTCATCACGCGCCCGAGCTTCAAGGGCCTGAACGTGACGGCGCAAACCGTGCAGCCGGAACGCTCGGGCGGCGGGCGCGAATACCGGCTGTCGGTGCTGGGCGGCGTCGGCTCGCTGGCCGAAGACGGCTGGAACGTCTATGCCACCGTCGACCATCACAAGCGCAGCGCGCTCGACTCGGCCGACCGCCCGGAACTGAGCAGCCCGGAACAGCTGGCCAGCCTGGGCATCGCACCCAAGCTCAGTACCGGCACCTATGCGCAGCCGGCGAACATCTTCTCGCCCAGCACCGGCATCACCGGCAATCCGTATTATTCGAAAGGCTGCACGGCGCCGTACTCGGTACCCGCGCCGAAGAATACCTGCGCCCTGAGCGCCAACTATATCCTGGCGCTGCCGGGCAATGCGCAGACCACCTTCTTCAGCAAGGGCAGCCTGCGCCACGGCGACGACAAGCTGTTCACCGCCGAGCTGCTCTACGCAAAGGAACACATCAAGACGCAGAAGGCGCCGACGACCAGCGTCGGCTTCAACGGCGTGACCATGAAGATCACGCCGAGCAGCCCGTATTATCCAGGCGGAAGCGCCGGCGTGCCGGCCATCGCCGGCATCAACGGTTCGCCCCTGAACGTATCCTGGAGCGTGGCCGAACTCGGCCCGGCGATCGCCGACGACGAGCAGCAGAACATGCGCCTGGTGCTGGCCGACGAGGGCAAGGCCCTGGGTTGGGATTACCGTCTCGGCTTCGTGTACGCGGCGGGCCGGCGCGACTCGTACTTCGTGCGCGGTTACCTGAACGGCCCGCAGTTGAACGCCGGTGTCCTGAACGGCATCCTCAATCCCTTCGGCACCCAGGATGCGAAGGGCCTCGACTACCTGAAAAGCATCTCGGTCGACGGCAACCAGATCCGCCACACGACCAACGTGTACACGGGCGTCGACACCACCTTCACGCGCGAACTGGTTCAACTGGGCGGCGGCGCGCTCACCCTCGCCACTGGCGCCGAATTCCACCACGACGGCGACGAGGACCGCTCGCTCGACGGCGACGCCCTGGTCCCGTACCAGAACCGCATGCCGAGCCACTCCAGGGGCAGCCGCAACATCGCGGCCGCCTTCGCCGAGCTCGACCTGCCGTTCACGAAGGAACTCGACGTCGGCCTGGCAGTGCGCGGCGACCGCTATTCCGACTTCGGCAGCACCGTCAACCCGAAGCTCACCGTGCGCTGGCAGCCGACGAAGCTGCTGATGCTGCGCGGCTCGGCCAGCACGGGCTTTCGCGCCCCGACCATCTTCGACCGCTACGGCTACCGGCTTCCGGGCGCCACCGCGCTGACCACTGCCAGGTGGGATGACCCGCTCCTGTGCCCGGGTGGACGGATGGGCGTGCCCGGCACCGGCACGGCCGTCGCCGGCGCCAATCCGCTGGTGGTCTGCAATGCCATCCTGCCGATCCAGCAGGGCAGCAACCCGGACGTGGAGCCGGAGAAGGCGCGCAATCTGACCGCCGGCGTGGTGGTCGAGCCGATCCGGAACGCCACCGTTTCGGTCGACTGGTACGACATCCGCGTCCGGAACAGCATCGGCGTGCTGGCCCAGAATGCGATCTTCACCAACACCGCCAAGTACGCCGACCTGTTCGTCAGGAACCCGGACGGCTCGCTCGCCTATGTGAAGGACACCACCGACAACCTGGGCGACCTGCGCACCAGCGGCGTCGACCTGGGCCTCCAGTACAAGCTCCCGCGGAATCCACTGGGCGACTTCCGGGTCGGGCTGGAGGGCACCTATGTGACCCGCTTCCAGACCCAGAACGAGAAGGGAGGCGAATGGATCTCGAACCTGGGCCGGTTCGGTTCCATCGGTTCGGGCAACGTCAGCTCGGCCCCGACCTACACCTTCCGCTGGAAGCACACGGCGCGCCTGTCGTGGAACAGGGCCGACTGGTTCGGCCAGCTGACCAACTTCTACAACACCGGCTACCACGACCTGAACAACGTGCTGCCGGAGTTCCGGCGCGACATCAGCTCGTATTCGATCTGGAACCTGACGGCCGGCTACAAGGGCATTCCCCACACCACCATCCTGGTCGGCGTCAGCAACCTGGCCGACACCAGGCCGCCGGCGACCAACTCGAACGCGACCGGCTACGCGAACAACGTGTCGAGCCCGATCGGCCGCGCCTGGAACCTGCGCCTGAGTTATGACCTGTGATACGGACCTGTAATACGGACCTGTAAGTGCATGGCCGGGCGTGCGCCGCCCGGCCGTTTTTTGACCATTTTGAGAGCAGCAGATGAAAATTGAACGCGTCCAGGGAACTGTGTTCCACTACCTGAGCAGCCGTACCAGCGACAGCGCCGGCCATTCCCACCCGGGCCCGGAAAAGCGCGTGACGATGGCGATGCTCACCATTACCACCGACGACGGCCACCGCGGCCATGCGTTCGGCCCGGTCGAGGTGATCCGCCCGCACATCCTGGAAGCCTTCGCGCGCAAGGTGCTGATCGGGCAGGACGCCTTCGACCGCGAGCGCCTGTGGCAGGACCTCGAACACTGGCAGCGCGGCAGCGCCGGCCAGCTGACCGACCGCGCGCTGGCCGTGATCGAGCAGGCCCTGTGGGACCTGGCCGGCCGCGCGCTGAAGACGCCGGTATATAAACTGCTCGGCGCCTACCGCGACAAGGTGCCGGCCTACGGCAGCACGATGTGCGGCGACCAGCTCGAAGGCGGCCTGTCCACGCCCGACGACTACGCGCGCTTCGCCGTCAAGCTGGTCGAACGCGGCTACAAGGCGATCAAGCTGCACACCTGGATGCCGCCGGTGTCGTTTGCGCCCAGCGTCTCGATGGACATCAAGGCCTGCGCCGCGGTGCGCGAGGCGGTCGGACCGGACATCGCCTTGATGCTGGACGGCTACCACTGGTACAGTCGTACCGACGCGCTGACCATCGGACGCGCGCTCGAGCGCCTGAACTTCGCCTGGTTCGAGGAGATGATGAACGAACAAAGCATCGCGTCCTATGCCTGGCTTGCCGGCCAGCTCGATATTCCGATCGTCGGGCCCGAATCGATCGCCGGCAAGCACCACAGCCGCGCCGACTGGGTCAAGGCCGGCGCCTGCGACATCCTGCGCGCCGGCGTGCCGGGCGTGGGCGGCATTACGCCGACCCTGAAAGTGGCGGCGCTGGCCGACGCCTTCGGCATGAACTGCGAAGTGCATGGCAACGGCGCGGCCAACCTGGCGGTGACGGCGGCGATCAAGAACTGCCAGTGGTACGAGCGCGGCCTGCTGCACCCCTTCCTCGACTACGACCAGGTCCCGGCCTACCTCAATTCGCTGGCCGACCCGATGGATGCCGACGGTTTCGTCCACCTGTCGCAGCAGCCGGGCCTGGGCGAAGACATCAACTTCGGCTACATCGAAGCGCATACCGTGGAAACCTACTGAGCGATGAACAAGATGATCGCATGGCTGCGCCGGGCGGTGCAGGCTGGATTGGCGGTGGTGGGGGCGGTGGCCTGCATGGCCGCCTTCGCCGCCACCCCGAAGGACCAGCTGGTGATCGGCATGAACATGAACAACCTGCTGTCGCTCGACCCGGCGGGCGCCACCGGCAACGACGTGCTCGGGGTGGTGGCCAACCTGTACGACTACCTGGTCGAACTCGATCCGCAGGATTTGAGCCAGGTGCGGCCGGCGCTGGCCGAACGCTGGGAGATCGCCCCCGACCGCATGAGCCTCACGCTGACCCTGCGCGAAGGCGTGCGTTTCCAGTCCGGTAACCCGCTGACGGCCGAAGACGCGGCCTGGTCCTTGCGCCGGGTGTTGAAACTCAACCTGGCGATGGCCTCGCCTTGGAAAAGCTACGGCTTCAAGGCCGCCAACGTCGAGCGCCTGATCCGCGCCGAGGACGCGCGTACCCTGCGCATCGACCTGCCGGAAGCGACCGATCCGCGCATGGTGCTCTATACGCTCGCCACCTCGGTCAGCGCGGCGATTCTGGATCGCCAGGCCGTCATGGCGCACCAGAAGAACGGCGACCTCGGTGCGGCCTGGCTGCTGACCCACGCCGCCGGTTCGGGTCCGTTCGCGCTGACCGAATGGCGCGCCAAGGACGCCATGCTGCTCGACCGCTTCGACGGCTACTGGCGCGGACCGGCCAGATTGCGGCGCGTGGTCATGCGCCACATCGGCGAATCGCTGTCGCTGCGCTTCATGATCGAGCGCGGCGACGTCGACCTGGCCGCCGGCATGGCCGGTCCCGACATCGAGGCGCTCAAAAAACATGGGGGCGTGGTGGTGCAGCCGGTCCTGCGCGGCACCTCCTACTATGTGGCCGTCAGCATGAAGGATCCGCACTTTGCCGATCGCCGGGTGCGGCTCGCCCTGCGCAGCCTGATCGACTACCAGGGCATCAACGCGGCCATCATGCCGAATTACGGCGTCAGCCACCAGCGGCCGGTCATGATCGGCCTGGCGGCTACCTTGCCCGATCCCGGCTACCGGCTCGATCCGGCGGCCGCCAGAAAACTGCTGGGCGAGGCGGGCTATCCGAAAGGCTTCGCCACCACGATCCGCGTGATGTCGGATCCGCCGCTGATCAACATCGCCACTTCCTTGCAGGCGACGCTGGCGCTGGCCGGCATCGACGCGAAAATCCTGTCGGGCACCGGTAACCAGGTCTACGGCGCGATGCGCGAGCGCAAATTCGAGATCATCGTCGGCCGCGGCGGCGGCGGGGTCGAACCGCATCCGCACGCCAACCTGCGCGCCCTGGTCTACAACCCGGACAACAGCGACGCCGCCCGCCTGACCAATTTCCAGGGCTGGCGCACTAGCTTCCACGATCCCGAGATCAACCGCCTGATCGAGGAGGCGGTGCGCGAGCGCGACCCGGCCGTGCAGGACGAGATGTACCGCCGCATCCAGCAGCGTTACGAACGCGAAGTCGGCGCCATCCAGCCGGTCTCGCAAATGGTCGAAACGGTCGTGCTGAGCAAGCGCGTTCACAACTACATCGGCCACCCCTCGGCCACTACCCACCTGCGCGATGTTTACAAAGACTGAGATGGCCTCGACTACCTCCTGGAGACCCGACCTGGCCCGCTGGCGCGCCCGCGCCGGCGCCATGCGCGGCCGCCTGGCCAGCACCGCGCTGACCCTGCTCGGCCTGCTGGTGCTGACCTTCTTCATCGGCCGCGTGATGCCGGTCGACCCGGTGCTGGCGCTGGTCGGCCCCGACGCGGACGCCTCGATGTACAAGGAGGCGGCGGCCCGGCTCGGGGTCGACCAGCCGGTCTGGGTGCAGTTCGGGCGCTATATCGCCGAACTCGGGAGCGGCAACCTGGGCACCTCGCTGCTGACCGGGAACGCCGTCACCGCCGACATCGCGCGGGTGTTTCCCGCCACCGTGGAACTGGCCACACTGGCCATCGTCCTCGGCGCGCTGGCCGGCGTGCCGCTCGGCGTGTTTGCCGCCACCCGGCGCGGCGGCCTGGGCGACAACGTGGTGCGCGTCATCAGCCTGTCCGGCTATTCGGTACCGGTGTTCTGGTTCGGCATGATGGGTTTACTGGTGTTCTACGCCTGGCTGGGCTGGGCCGGCGGCTCGGGGCGCATCGCGCTCGAATACGACGGCGTGGTGCCGCGCGCGACCGGGCTGCTGCTGGTCGACACCGCACTGGCCGGCAACTGGGCGGCCTTTGGCAACGCGGTCAAGCACATCACGCTGCCGGCCTGCATCCTCGGCCTGCATTCGATGGCCTTCATCAGCCGCATGACGCGCAGTTTCATGCTGGCCCAGCTGTCGCAGGAATACGTGCTGACGGCGCGCGTAAAAGGGCTGCCGGAATGGCGGGTGGTGTGGCAGCACGCCTTCCGCAACATCCTGGTCCAGCTCCTGACGATCGTCGCGCTGGCCTATGGCGGCCTGCTCGAAGGCGCGGTCCTGATCGAAACCGTGTACGCCTGGCCCGGCTTCGGCCAATACCTCACCAACAGCCTGCTGCTGGGCGACATGAACGCGGTGATGGGCTGCGTACTCATCGTCGGCATCATCTTCGTGACCCTGAACCTGGTCTCCGATGCGCTGTATAAAATCTTCGATCCGCGGATGAAATGATGACTACCTCCCTGACGATTACCTACACGCCGGCGCAGGCGCGCAGCGAAAGCCTGCTGCGCGCGGCGCGCCACCTGCTGCACAATCCCATGACCCTGGCCGGCTCGCTGGTGGTGCTGCTGCTGGTCGCGGTCGCCCTGTGCGCACCGCTGATCGCCAGCCACGATCCGCTGGTTCAGGACCTGTCGATGGCGCTGCGCGCGCCCGACGGCGTCCACTGGTTCGGGACCGACGAGTACGGCCGCGACGTCTTCAGCCGCGTCGTCCACGGCGCCCGCACCACGCTGTACATCGTCGCCCTGGTAACGGCCGTGGTCGGGCCGGTCGGGCTGGCGGTGGGCGCGGTGTCCGGCTATTTCGGCGGCATGGTCGACACCGTGTTCATGCGCGTGACCGACATTTTCATCTCCTTCCCCAGCCTGGTCCTGGCGCTGGCTTTCGTGGCGGCGCTCGGCCCGGGCCTCGAACACGCGGTGATCGCCATCGCGCTCACCGCCTGGCCGCCGATCGCGCGCCTCGCGCGCGCCGAGACCCGTTCGCTGCGCAAGGCTGATTTCGTCGCCGCGGTCCAGCTGCAGGGCGCTTCGCCGCTGCGCATCCTGTTGCGCCACATCGTGCCCCTGTGCCTGTCCTCGGTGGTGGTGCGCCTGACCATGAACATGGCCGGCATCATCCTCACCGCAGCCGGCCTGGGCTTTCTCGGCCTGGGCGCGCAGCCGCCGGTGGCGGAGTGGGGCGCCATGATCTCGGCCGGGCGCCGCTACATGATGGAGTGCTGGTGGCTGGTGGCCATGCCCGGCGCGGCGATCATGCTGGTCAGCCTGGCCTTCAACCTGCTGGGCGACGGCCTGCGCGACGTGTTCGATCCGCGCAGCTGAAAGGATGACGATGAACGAGCTCAAACTCGATGTACAGGAACTCGGGGTGCGTTTCGCGACGCGCGACGGGATGGTGGACGCGGTCCGCAACGTGTCGTTCACGCTGGGCCGCGAAAAGCTCGGCATCGTCGGCGAATCCGGCTCCGGCAAGTCGACCGTGGGACGCGCGCTGCTCAAACTCCATCCGGCCAGCGCCCGCATCGATGCGAAGGTGCTGCGCTTCGGCGACACCGACCTGCTGCGGGCCGACGAAAAGGCGATGCGGGCGATACGCGGGCGGCGCATGTCGATGATCATGCAGGACCCGAAATATTCGCTGAACCCGGTAATGAGAGTGGGCCACCAGATCGCCGAGGCCCTGCTGGCGCACCGCAAAATGCCGCGCGCGCAGGCGAAAGACAAAGTGATCGCGATGCTGGAGGCGGTGCGCATCCGCGATCCGCAGCGGGTCTACGACAGCTATCCGCACGAGATCTCGGGCGGCATGGGGCAGCGCGTGATGATCGCGATGATGCTGATCCCGGAACCGGAAATCGTCATCGCCGACGAGCCGACCTCCGCGCTCGACGTCTCGGTCCGTGCCCAGGTGCTGGCCGTGCTCGACGAACTGGTGACCGCGCGCGGTTTGGGGCTGATCTTCATCAGCCATGACCTGAACCTGGTGCGCAGCTTCTGCGACCGCGTGCTCGTGATGTATGCCGGCCGGGTGGTCGAATCGATCGCCGCCGCGGACCTCGACAATGCGCGCCATCCCTACACGCGCGGCCTGCTGGCCGCCTTGCCGGACATGGACCATCGCCGGCCCGTGCTGCCGGTGCTGCAGCGCGACCCATTGTGGCTCACCCCGGAGGAAGCAGCATGATTGCAGTCGATGCCCTGAACCTGAGTTTCGGGACCGGCGCCGCCGCCCACAAGGTGCTGAGCGACGTGTCGTTTTCGGTGGCAGAAGGAGAATCCTTCGGCCTGGTCGGCGAGTCCGGCTCGGGCAAGACCACCGTGCTGCGCTGCCTGGCCGGCCTGTACCCGCACTGGACCGGCAAGGCCAGTATCGACGGCCAGGCCTTGAAACCCGGCATCGACCGCGCGCGTTGCCGCCAGATGCAGATGGTGTTCCAGGATCCCTACGGTTCGCTGCACCCGCGCCATACGGTCGACACGGCCTTGTCGGAACCGCTGCGCATCCACAGGATCGGCGATATCGACGGGCGCGTGTCGCGCATCCTGGCGCGGGTCGGCCTGAACGACTCGTTCCGCTACCGCTATCCGCACCAGATGTCGGGCGGGCAGCGCCAGCGGGTGGCGATCGCGCGCGCCCTGGTCCTCGAGCCGCGCATCCTGCTGCTCGACGAGCCCACCTCGGCGCTGGACGTCTCGGTGCAGGCCGAGATCCTGAACCTGCTGGCCGAACTGCGCGAGCGCGATGGCCTGACTTACCTGATGGTGACGCACGATCTGGGCGTGCTGGTGCACCTGTGCAACCGCGTCGCGGTGATGCAGGAGGGGCGCATCGTCGACATCCAGGCCAGCGCCGCCCTGGTCGACGGCAGCAGCGTGCATCCCTATACGCGCACGCTGGTCGAGGCCACGCGCAATTTCAGCGCCAGGCCGATCGCGGCCTGAGCGGGCGGAGCGGGCAGAGCTTACTGCTTCAGCGCTTCGACCTGGATCGCCAGCTTGACGGTCGGGTTGAAGCCCATTTGCACGCCGTAGTCGATGCCGAAATCGCTGCGGTTGAAGCTGGCCGAAGCATCGGCGCCGCAGACTTCGCGCTTGAACATCGGGTGCTGGATGCACTTGAACTGGTTGATGCTCAGCTTGACCGGCTTGGTCACGCCGTGCAGGGTCAGCTCGCCGTCGACCGACACGGGCTTGTCGCCCTTGAAGGTGATCGACTTCGACTTGTAGGTCGCGGTCGGGAATTTGGCGACGTCGAACATGTCCGGACCCTTGGCGTGCTCGCTCATCTTGGCGTGGCCGAAGTCGAGGGTGCTGGCATCGATGGTGATGTCCACGCTGCCGGTTTTCGCTGCGCGATCGAGAACGATGTTGCCGCTCGTGTTCGTGAACTTGCCGCGCCAGATCGACAGGCCGCCCATGTGGTCCGCCTCGAAGCTCGGGAAGGTGTGGTTCGGCTCGATGGCATAGGTGTCGGCGGCGATGGCGCCGGTGGCGGCGGTCAGGGCAAAGATGGCGGCGGCGATGTGCTTGATGTTCATGTTGTGTAGATCCTCTGGTTGGTAATGGATTAGTTAGCCGCTGCGACGCGGAATTTGATGGTGACTTCATTGGCGAGCATGCCGGTATCGCTCCACTCGCCCTCGCCGATGCCGAAGGCCAGGCGCTTGATCGGGATCTGGCCTTCGAAGATTTGCTTGCCGGCCTCCGTCTTCACGGTCAAGGGGAAGGCGACGTCGGCCGTCTTGCCCTTGATCGTCAGCTTGCCGGCGACCGTCAAGGCGCCATTGGCGGCCGGCTTGATGGCGCTCGAGACGAAGCTGGCCTGCGGGAAGCGGGCGCTGTCGAACCATTCCTTCTTGCCGACTTCGCGGTTGTATTCGGGGTCGCCGATATCGAGACTGGCGGTGGCGATGTTCACCTGCGCCTTCGCCGCTTCGGGACGCTTGGCGTCGTAATCGATGACGGCATTGAACTGCTTGAATTTCGCTTCGACCGGAACGTTCATCTGCTTGAAGACGGCACTCACATTGCTGCGGGCGGCGTCGAGCTTGAGCGGCGCAGCGTGAACGAACAACGGGACGATGGCGGCCGCAAGGGCCAGGCGGCGCAGGGATTTCATTGGACTTCCTTTGCTTTCGAAAACGGCAGCATGCGCTGCGTGATGCCGTCGCGGTCGACGACGAGGTGTTTCAGGGCGGCGGCGACGTGCATGAAGACCAGGGCCGCCATGCCCATGTTGAGCCAGTAGTGCACGGCCTTCAGCACCGGCTTGAGGGCCAGGTCCGGTTCGATCAATACAGGCAGCTGGAACAGGCCGAAGTACACCACCGGTACGCCCGCGGCGAGGGTGTAGAAATAGCCGGACAGCGGCACGCCGAACATCAGCAGGTAGAGGAAGGCGTGGGTGCCGTGGGCGGCGAGGTGCTGCCAGGCCGGCATCGTGGCCGGATAGGCCGGCGCCGGTGTGCGCAGGCGCCACAGCAGGCGCAGGGCGGCCAGCAGCAGCACGGTCACGCCGGCCCACTTGTGCCAGGAAAAATACTTCAGCTTGGTCGGCGTCAGGCCGGGGATGTCGGTCATCACCAGGCCGAGCGTGAAGGTGCCGACGATCAGGAGCGCCACCAGCCAGTGCAGGGCAATGGCGGTCGGGCTGTAACGCTGGGGTGTCGATGCCTTCATGGACTTGCTGCCTGTCAAATCATTTGCGATGGCAGCACTTTATCTGTTCCGCAAAGCGAGAGTAAGCTATCCGTTCGGATAACACTGTTCCATTTAATGATCCAATTCGCCATGTTTGCCGTGGCTGCGCTGACAGGACGGCGCGGTTCACCTTCCTTCTCGAGATATTTGATGCAAATCAAGCGGCGGCTTGTCGAGTGGCCGGCTGTCGACGTAAGCTGGGACCTGGGACCGCCACAGGCGGCAGGCACCGGGAGCGCCAGATGAGTATCCGCAACCTCGACCACTTTTTCACGCCCGATTCCGTGGCGCTCATCGGTGCCTGCGCGCGCACGGGCAGTGTTGGCCGCATACTGGACCCGCGGGACCCGCGCGGGGCGCCGTGATGGCACAGCGCATCCTCATCATCCAGGGGCATCCCGACCGTAGCAAGCGGCACCTGTGCCACGCGCTGGCGCAGGCCTATGCCGACGGTGCGCGCGGCGCCGGCCACGCCGTCGAGACGGTCGAACCCGCGCTGATCGACTTTCCGCTGCTGCGCAGCGCAGAGGAATGGCAGCATGGCAGCGTGCCGGCCGCGCTCGCCCCCGTCCAGGAGCAGATCATGCAGGCGACCCACCTGGTGCTCGTGTATCCCTTGTGGCTGGGGGAGATGCCGGCGCTGCTCAAGGCCTTCCTGGAACAGGTGGCGCGGCCGGGCTTCGCTATCGCAGCGGAAAGCCGCAATCCCCTGCGCGCCGGGCTGCTGGGCGGGCGCAGCGCGCGCGTGATCGTCACCATGGGCATGCCGGCGGTACTGTACCGCTGGTTCTACCGGGCGCACAGCCTGAAGGCCTTGCAACGCAACATCCTCGGCTTTGCAGGCATCCGGCCGGTGCGCACGTGCGTGGTGGGCGGCGCCGCGTCGCTCACGCCGCAGCAGGTCGAGCGCTGGTGCGCACACTTGCGCCGGCTTGGGGCGGCGGCGCGCTGACGGCCGGCATGCTCAATGCGCGTACAGTACCGGAATCGGTGCACGCTCGAGGAGTACCCGGGTGGCGCCGCCGAGCACGATCTCGCGGTAGCGGCTGTGGCCGAAAGCGCCCGTGACCAGCAGCCCGGCATCGTTGTCGTGCGCGATGCGCAGCAGGGCTTCGCCGGGGGGCCACTCCGTGCGCTCGACGACGACGTCGACCGGCACGCCGTGGCGCGCCAGGTACAAGGCCATGTCGGCGCCCGGCTCGTCGCCGTGCAGGCCGACCTCGCGTTCCGGATTGATCAGCGCCAGGCGCACGCTGCGCGCGCGGGTGAGCAGCGGCATGGCGCCATCGATCGCGCGCAGGGCGGGCACGCTGCCGTCCCAGCCGACGACGATGCTGTCGGCGATCGGTTCGCCGGCATACCCGGCCGGCACGGTCAATACCGGCCGCGGTCCATGCAGCGCCAGGTATTGAGGCAGTCCGCGCACCGCCGGCGCGTCGGGACTGTCCTGGGCGACCACGATCAGGTCGGCGTAGCGCGACTGCAGCAGCAGCCCGGCGCGGCTCTCGTCCTCCACCAGCCGGCCCTCGGCCGACCTGACGCCGAGCTGGCGCGCACGTTCGGCAAAGCGGGCCAGGCTCGCGTTGCCGCTCGCGCGCAGGGAGTCGAACTCGTCGCCCGGCATCGCCCCCATCGAGCCGGTCAGCATGGCGTAGGCGGCGACCGACATTCCGGTGGCGGCGGTGCCGACCAGGTGCGCATCGTGCGCGTCGGCGAGTGCGGCGGCGGCCCTCAGCCGGGCCTCGAAGTGGGAGGCGTCGTCGACGTGGACGACGATCGTCTTGTACATGGACATGGCGGGTCCTTTCTTTCGTTGTGTTCAGATCGGGTCATTCAGGGCGCGATCGCCACCTTCAGAACGCCATCGCGCCCTTGGGCGAACAAGTCACAGGCTTCCTCGACCTGCCCGAGGCGGAAGCGGTGAGCGACCAGCAGCTGCAGGTCGAGCCTTCCGGGGGACCGGCAGCGACGGCGTCCATGATGTCCGGGCACATCTGCAGCTGCTCGTCGCTCAGGCCGTCGGGAAGCGGCGCCAGGTTGGCCATGGCGAAGGGCACCCGCACGTACCCGGCCTGGCAGCCGTCGACGCAGTTGCCGAAGCGCCAGCCGCCGATAGCGTGCCCGCCGCACTGGGCCCGGTGGCCGTCGAGGTTCAGGATGTGGACGTCGGTGCCGCAGTTGGTGGTGATGGTGATCTTGACGACCGCTTCGCCGGGTCCGGTGAAGTCGGCTGCGTTCATGTCCGGCATGATGTTCTCCTGCTGGTGTTCGTCTTGAAGGTGCGAAGGGCGAGGCGGACGGCGCTCCCTGTAGTCCCTGCGTGCGGGCTTAGCGGGCCATCAGCACGGGCAGTGCCGCCTCCTGCAAGACGGTCCTGCTTGCACCGCCGAGCAGGAGTTCCTGGAAGCGTGAGTGGCCGAAGCAGCCCATGACGACCAGGTCGCAGTCCAGTTCGGCCGCGAGGCCGAGGATGGCGCGGCCGGTGTCGCCGCCGGGGTCGCGCAGTGACGGCACGGCGCGCACCGCGTGGCGCCCGAGGAAGGCGAGCGCATCGTCCAGTTCCGCCGCGCTCGCGAACTCGTTCGGAAACACGGACGTCAACGCAGCCAGGCTTACATGGGTGGCGCGCTGCAACAGGGGCAGGGCCGCCGCCATCGCCACCGCAGCTTCGCGGCTGCCGTTCCAGCACAGCAGGACCCGGCGCGCAGGGGCGGGCGCCAGGTCCACGCGCGGCACCACCAGCACCGGGCATGCCGCGTTGACCACGACGTAATCGGGCATGCGCAGCGCCGGCGGCAGGTAGCCCAGGCTCTCGTCGGGGTCATCCTGGCTGACGACCACCAGGTCGGCGAAGCGCGCCAGCAGTGCCAGCGCATCCGGCGCCTGGTCGCTGATCAGCCGGGTTTCGTGGGACACGCCGCGGCTGCGCGCGATGTCTTCGAAGCGTGCAAGCGCCTCCCGCGCACTGTGCACGAGCGGATCGACATAGCCGGCCAGCAGTGTGCCCGGCCGGGCGTCGCAGCCGTCGGGGAAGACCGCGCGCGACACCCCCGTCATGGCGGCGCCGACCAGGTGCGCGCCGTGTTCGGCGCCAATGGCGGTCGCTAGGCCGATGCGGGCGGGCGCATGGCGCGAAAGGTCGGCGTGGACAAGGACGGTCTTGTAACGCATGGGTCGGCTCAAGAGATGAACGGGTGAAAGGGCAGCCCGGCGGCGAAACGGCGCCATGCTACAGTCTCACGCCCGTGTCATTCAATAGCCATGATCCAGATCAAATCCCTCCGATTATTTGAATGAAATTTGCGCCGGGAACTAGACAGGCGCGTGCAACTCTGCTTGCTGCCTGGTGCGCCGCCCGCCGGCAATTCGCCCAGTCGGGCGCGGCCATATCCGCCCATCACCAGCAAATCCGCGCCGAGGTAGGCCGCCAGCGACGGCAGGGGCGCGCCGCCTTCGAGACCCGGCGACGCAGCGCTGAGCGCGGCATCGATCCCGTGGCGCGCCAGCCAGGAAGCAGGTCGGGACCGGTGGCCTGGTCTTGCGCAATCGCTTTCGCCGATCACGCACAGGTCGCCGACCACCACGTCGCGGCTGTCGACCGTGCGCCGGGTCGCGCCTCAGAACCGGTGCCGCAGTCCCATCGCGAACTGGCGGTTGCCCGTGCCCGGCTCCTCGCTGTTGCCCTCGGTGTAGGCGGCACCATTATGGTTGCGAATGGTGCCGTAGGACGTGTAGACGTCGCTGCGTTTCGAGAACGCATACATGTAGGCCAGGCCAAACTGGTTCGCGTCCTGGTTGCGCAGGGTGCGGTCGTTCGCATGCACGCCGGTCAGCACCACAGTACTTGCCCCGAGCGGGATCGAGGCCCCGAGCAGCAGGTCGTGGCTGTCGGTGGAGGGCACCGGCGGCAGGCCGCCGAACAGCGCCGCGCTGTTGTTGAGCGGCGCACTGTTCGGTCCCCGGTTGATTTCGTAGCCGAGGTAGCCGCGCACCGGCCCGAAATTGTAGTTCGCGCCCAGCAGCAGGTTGCGTGCCGGGTCGGTGCCGCCCACGGTGGCGCTGTCGTTGTTCTTGCGGTGGAAGGCGATGCTGGCGTTCAGCGGACCGCGGCTGTAGTTGAAGGAGCCGCCGACCGCGCTGCTGGCCGACGCCTTGCCCGGCACTTCGCCCGCCACATACATCAGCGCCGTCGTGAACCCGTTCATGTCGGGGCTGCGGTACAGCACTGAATTCGAGGCCCGGAAGCCGGTCGGCGGCATCAGGTTGTTGGAGCGGACGATGCCGTTGCGCAGCGGGTCGACCACGACGTTGAGCACGGTGAACAGCGGGGTGTCCTGCAGGCCGATGCTCACCGAACCGAGTTTGCCGCGCAGGCCGACGATCGAGGTGCGGCCGAACAGCGTGTTGTTCTGGGTCGAGGTGCCGTTGTCGGCGTGGATGCCGCCTTCGAGCACGAAGAAGGCGGCCAGGCCGCCGCCGAGTTCCTCGTTACCGCGGAAGCCCCAGCGGCTCTGGGTGGCCATGCCGCTGGTGACGCGGGTCGAGGTGCCGGCGGCGCCGCCACCGTCGACCGAAATACCCATGTCGACGACGCCGTAGAATGCGACCGACGAAGGGTCAGCGAGTACCGCGCCGCTGCAAAGGATGGCGGCGCAAAAAACGACAGGTTTGAGTGTGAACGTCATGGTTTTCTTCTTGTATGAATCAGGCTGCTGGAACGGGAGCGATGGTGCGTGGTGCAGGATCGGGGATCGGTTCGATCTTCCCGAGGACGAACACGAAGCAGGCGATGCCGATGAGCAGGATGACGCCAGCGACGAAGAAGGCATTCGTGAACGAGGAGGTGGCGCCGACGATCATGCCGGTCACGATCGGTGCGGCCGCGCCCATCAGGTTGTTCGCAAAATTCATGATGCCGCCGACCGTGCCGGCGCCGCCTTTCGGTGCGATCAGCGAGGGCAGCGACCAGCTGACCGGCGCCGCCGAGGCCAGGCCGCCGAGGGCGATCGAGATCCAGAAGATGGCCCAGGCCGGATCGGTGGTCTGGGTCGCGCCGAACACGGCCAGGCCGAAGGTCATGCCGGTCACCAGCACGGCTTTCCTCACCTTCGATTCGTCCTTGCCTTTCGATATCAGGTGGTCGATCAGCCAGCCGCCCACGAACAGGTCGGTCAGGGTGGCGAAGGCCCAGGGGATGGCCGCAAAGCCGGCCGACTTCAGGATACTCATGTGCATGGACTCGACCAGGTAGCCGGGCAGCCAGGTCAGGAACAGGTAGAAGGTGTAGCCGTAGGCGGCGAAGCCGATGGTCAGGCCCCAGACTTTCGACTTGGTCAGCAGGTAGCCGAGCATGTTGACCGCGCCGGCTTCCGCCGGGCCTTCGGGGGCCGCGCCGCCGCGCTGGATGTAGTCGAGTTCGACTTTGGAGAGGCGCTCGTCGGCGCTCGGGTCGCGGTACAGGACATAGAAGGCGATGAAGTACATGAAGCTCAGGGCGGCGGTCAGGCCGAAACCCCAGCGCCAGCCGAAGGTCACGACGGTGAGCGCCACCAGCGGCACGCCGATCACGTTCGAGAACTTGGCGGCGGCGTCGAAGATGGCGGTGGCCATGCCGCGTTCATGGCGCGGGAACCAGTAGCCGGTGGCCTTGGAGCTGACCGGGAAGGCCGGGGCCTCGGCCACGCCCAGCAGGATGCGCGCCACGAAGATGCCGGCGAAGCCGCTCGAGAAGGCGGTGATGACCGAGGCCACGCCCCACAGGAAGGCGCCCCAGCGCCCGACCCGGGTCGGGCCGAAGCGGTCGAGCACCATCCCGACCGGAATCTGCAGCAGCGAATAGGACCAGGCGAAGGCCGAGAACAGCAGGCCGAGTTCGACCGGGGTCAGGTTGAACATCTCCTTGATCTGCGGCGCCGCGACCGAGAGGCCGATGCGGTCGATGTAGTTGATCAGGACGCCCATGCCGAGCAGGGCGCCGATGCCCCAGCGGCGGCGCGGGATGTTCTGTTTGTGGGTAGTTGTCATGTCTGTCTCCTGTTGGTGGTGGGTTCTAGCGACCCTGGGGATGAAGGATGTCCTCGGTGAGATCGGCGAGGGGTTTGCGCAGGTCGAGGAGGACGCCGTCCTCGTCCGCCTGCAGGGGTTCGAGATCGCGCAGCTGGCTGTCGAGCAGCGAGGCCGGCATGTAGTGGGCGGTGCGCGCCCCCATGCGCTCGGCGATCAGTTCGCGCGGACCGGTGAGGTGAGCAAAGCGCAGGCCCGGATCGGCGGCGCGCAGCAGGTCGCGGTAGCGCCGCTTGAGCGCGGAGCAGGCCAGCACCAGGCCTTCGCCGCGCGCCGCCGCATCGGCAATTTCGCCCTGCAGGGTGCGCAGCCAGTCCGCGCGGTCGCTGTCGTCGAGCGGAATGCCGGCCGCCATCTTGGCCACGTTCGAGGCGCTGTGGTAGGCGTCGCCCTCGAGAAAACGGACGCCGAGGGCAGCCGCCAGGCGCTTGCCGACCTCGCTCTTGCCGCAGCCGGAGACGCCCATGACGACCCAGCGGGCCGGCTCGGGACTGGAAATGAGTTGCTCTTGCATAGTCGGAACACCAGTAAAAGTTGAGCGCGTTTGGTAGCGCTACCAAAGTGGAGGCGAGTCTACGCCGATCAATGAATTTGTAAAGTGCTATTTATGCTGCACTGCCGCATAAGGATTGCGCGCGCAATGCGGCGGCCGCCCCCGGCGGCGAAGGCGGGAGGGCGGATCGGGGCTCAGGAAATCAGGCGCTCTCGCGGGCCATCAGGGTGAAGCCGAGGTCGATGCGGGTGGCGGCGGGGGTCTCGCCGCGGATCACGGCGCGCAGCAGCTGGGCCGCCTCGAAGCCGACCCGGTAGCGCGGGGTGGCGATCGTGGTGACGGACGGATTCATCCAGGCCGACACCGGCAGGTCGTTGAAGCCGCAGATGGCGAGCTGGCGCGGCACGGCGATGCCGCGCCGCTGGCACTGGAAGATCGCGCCCTGGGCCAGGTCGTCGTTGCAGCAGAAGATGGCGTCGCAATCGGGCGTGCTCGAGAGCATGCGGCCCAGCAGTTCGGCGCCGAGCGCGATCGTCGACGGGTCGGCCACCATGGTCTCGAGGCGGGGATCGTAACTGCCCGCTTCCTGCAGGGCGCGCCGGTAGCCTTCAAGCCGTTTCAGGGTGCGCTCGTCGCGCTGCGCACCCATGAAGCCGATGCGTTGATAACCCTTGTCGAGCAGGTAGCGCGTCATCGTGTAGCCGGCCTGCAGCTGGGAGAAGCCGACCGACATGCCGGCCGTGGTCGTGGACGAGGCGGCGGGCTGGCCGTCCGGCGCGCCCGCCAGGTCCATCATCGAGACGATCGGCAGCTTCGAGGACGCCAGCAGTTCCGTCACCTGGCGGCTGTGGGTCAGGCCGGACAGCAGGATGCCGTCCGGGCTCGATTGCAGGTAGGTGTTGAGCAGCTTTTCTTCCTCGGCGTCCGAATAGCGGGTATTCCCGATCAGGATCTGGTAGCCGTCCGGTTCCAGCGCATCCTGGATGCCGGCGAGGACGTCGGTGAACACTGCATTCGACAGCGAGGGCACCAGCACCACGATCACCTTCGAGCGGGCCGAGGCCAGCGCGCGCGCCGCGCGGTTGGGCACATAGCCCAGTTCCGCCACCGCCTGCCCGACCCGGGCCCGCAGCGCCGGCGACACCATTTCCGGCTGGCTGATCGCGCGCGAGGCCGTCATGGTGCCGACGCCGGCGCGCGCCGCCACCTCGGCCAGCGTGACGCGGCCGCTGGCGCGGGTACGTTGGGTCTGTGCTTTGCTCATCGTTATCTGGTTCCGGACCACATTTGGTAGCGTTATCAAGCGGATGACTTGTATTGGAGCACGATTATGGCAAATGACGCAGGAATTGGCGAATGGCTGCACCCGCGCACTGGACTGGTAGAATACCCCGGTACCCTATACTTCAGCGAGCCTGCCTTGTCCCATACCGCACGTCAAAAAACCAAATTGCTGGCCCGCGTACGCCGCATCCGGGGCCAGGTCGAAGCCGTCGAGCGGGCACTCGAGGCCGAAGCCGGCTGTACCGACATCCTGCACCTGCTGGCCGCCAGCCGCGGGGCCATGAACGGCCTGATGCTCGAGGTGATCGACGACCACGTGCGCGAGCACGTCGCCGCCGGCGAGCTGTCGCAGGCCGCGCGCACCGAGGGGGCGGACGAACTGCTGGACGTGATCCGCAGTTACCTCAAGTAGACAGCGATGGCCGTCAAATCGCCCTGCGTCGAGCTGTGCCAGTTCGACCGCAAGACCAGCCTGTGCACCGGCTGCCTGCGCACGCAGGCGGAAGCGCGCGAGTGGAAGAAGATGACCGACCATCGCCGGCACCAGATCATCAACGAACGCGCGCGGCGCGAGAAAAAACTGGCCGGGCGCTAGCGCGGCTGGTGGAGGAAAACCATGCAGGACCTGACACAAGCACACATCGCACACGCACACATCGGCGACGAACTCGCGCACGACCACATCTTCGACAAGGGCAGCAACAAGGCCGAGCGCGGCACGCGCATGGTGATGTGGATCACCCTCGCCATGATGGTGGTCGAGATCGCCGCCGGCTGGTGGCTGAACTCGATGGCCCTGCTGGCCGACGGCTGGCACATGAGCTCCCACGCGCTGGCGATCGGCCTGAGCGCCTTTGCCTACGCGGCGGCGCGCAAGTATGCGCAGGACCCGCGCTTTGCCTTCGGTACCTGGAAAATCGAGATCCTGGCGGGCTTCACCAGCGCCGTCTTCCTGCTGGGGATCGCCGCGCTGATGGCCTTCAGCTCGATCGAGCGCATCTTCGCACCCCAGCCCATCCATTACCGGGACGCCATCGTGATCGCCATCATCGGCCTGGTCGTGAACGTCGTCTGCGCCAGCATCCTCGGCCATGCGCACCATGACCACGGACACGGGCACCACGGCCACGACCATCATGGACACGATCATCATGGCCACGACCATGGTCATGATCGCGGCCACGGACATCACGACCTCAACCTGAAGTCCGCCTACGTCCACGTCATCGCCGACGCGGCGACCTCGGTGCTGGCGATCGCCGCGCTGGTCGGTGGCTGGGCCTTCGGCTGGTCCTGGCTCGATCCGGTGATGGGCATCGTCGGCGCGGTGCTGGTGGCGGTCTGGGCGAAGAACCTGATCGTCGAAACCGGCAAGGTCCTGCTCGACCGCGAAATGGATGCGCCGGTGGTGGAAGAAATCCGCGAAGTCGTGGCCGGCGCGTCGGCGCCCGGCGCCACCAGGCTGGTCGACCTGCACGTCTGGCGCGTCGGCAAGCAGTTTTATTCCTGCGCGATGAGTGTGGTCACGAACGACGCGGCGCTGACCCCGGCCCGGTTGCGCGAGCAGCTCGGCGTCCACGAAGAGATCGTGCATTCGACCATCGAAGTGCATTACCGGCAAGGTGCGCAGCGCGGGTGAGGTGGGCGCGCCTTAACCGGGTGGCGGCGTCGCAGCCAGGAAGGCTGCCGTTACCAGCGCGGCAAGCAGGAAGACTGTTTCCACGCGCAGGATGAGGACAAACCTGCGGCGCGTAGCGGGTGGTGTCGGGCCGGCCTGCCGCAGGCCCTTCAGCAGGGCCGGCATGACGGAGAAACGGTTCAGTCCCCCGAGCGCCGCCGCGCACAGCACCAGCGTCAGCTTGAGCAGCAGGGTGTCCGCATAGGGATTGCCGAAGGCGTTCCCGATGGTGCCCAGGCTGCGCCAGGCGCTGACGGCGCCGGTGGCGACGATGCCGGCCAGCGCGACGGTCGCTGAACGGGACAGCGCCTGCACGTAGGCGCCGCACTCGAGACGGCTCTGCGGGTCGGCCGGCTGCGCGCGCAGCGCGGCCAGCCCGGCGACCAGCACCGCGCCGACCCAGACGCTTGCCAGCACCAGGTGCAGCCAGTCGGCCGCCACGGCCCAGGTGAAGTCGCCGCCGGCCGCGGCGTGGCTGACGGTGCTGCGGCTGTACAGGAGCGCCGCCAGCGCGACCAGCCGCAGCAGGCCGGCCGCCGCGCCGCGTCCGCCCGGCAGCACGAGCGTCAGCCCGAGCACGAGCAGCGCGCCCGCACCGCTCATCCATGCCAGCCCATAATGGGTGGCCGCGAGCACCGACTGCACGGCCGGGAAGGCCTGCGCGAGCGGCACTTCGGCCATCGCTGCCGCTTCCAGCCAGAGCACGGCGCCATACGCCAGGCCGGCAGCCGCCACGCCGGCCCGCATCGCGCCGTGCAGGCGCAGGTCCAGCGCCCTGGCCCAGGGCGAGACGCCGCGCCGCAGCCACAGGCGCGCGATGGCGGCGCCCACCACGCCGGCCAGCGCCAGGTTGAGGAGGGCGGTCGCGATGCGCTGGGCCAGGGCGAGTTCGCCCTCCATCACTTGACGCGGAAGCCGAACTCGCCCTTGACCTTGTGGCCGTCGCGGGTCACGGTCGTCCATTGCACGCGCCAGGCGCCGGGGTGCAGCGCGGGCAGTACCCCCACCAGGGTCTTCGGATCGGCGGCGTCGACGGCGATCTTCGACGGTTGGAGCTCAACGCCCTTGTCGTCGACCAGTTTGACTTTACTGAAGGGCAGCTCGAGCGGCTCATTGAACTGCAGGCGCAGCTGCGCCGGGGCAGCACTGACCACGCTGTCGGCCTTTGGTGTCGAGGCCTGCAGCTTCGCGTGGGCCCATGCCTGCGAGGCGAATGCGCATGCGAGGGTCGCCAGGGCCGCGGCGGCCAGCTTGTTCGTCTTCATCGTGATTCTCCCGTATGAATGGCCTATTGTGCCAGCTGGAGCTGCACGACGGTGATCGCGCCGTTCACGCGGTCGGCGCTGAACTTCACCTGGTCGCCGGCCTTGACGCCGTCGAGCATCGCCGCTTCCCGGACGCGGAAGGCCATCGTCATGCCCGGCATGTTCAGGTTTTTCAGTTCGCCGTGGCGCATGGTGATCTTGCCGGCTTCCCGGTCGACCTTTTTCACTTCGGCGTCGACCAGGTCGGCGGGCGCGCCAGCCTGCACCGCCTGGACCTCCTGGCCGTAATGCTTGTAGACCGTCGCGCGGCCGCTGCGGTCGACGAGGAAGACGTCGAACGGGTCCTTGCGCGGTCCTTCCATGCCCGGGGAACCGAGCGGCATGCCGGGCACGGCCAGCCCGCGCGCCTTCGGCTTCTCGGCCAGCAGGCGCTTGATCTCGGCGGCGGGGACGTGTCCTTCGATGGCATAGCCGCCGACCAGCGCCGTGTGGCAGGAGCCGAGCTGGTTCGGGATGCCGGCGCGTTCGCGGTAGTCGGACGGGTTGTCCACGTTCGTCACGCGCGGCGCGAAGCCGTTGGCCTTCAGGTGCTCGACCCAGGCGCCGCAGCAGCCGCAGGCTTCGCTCTTGTAGACCTCGATCACGGGCGCTGCGGCGCGCGCCAGGGCCGGCAGGCCGAAGGCGCCGGCCAGGGCGAGAAGGGAGAATTCGCGTCGTTTCATGTTCAATCCTTTCGTATGAATTGCAATCAGTGATGGCCCTGGTGGCCGGTAGGCTTGCGGACGGTGACTTCGACTTCAACGGGTTTCCTGTCCGGCGTCGCCGCGGCGCCCGGCCCGTTGCTGCGCACGGCGGCGGGCGGCTCGCCCGTCCATTCCCAGGCGACCGTGCCGGGAGGATGCCTGTACCAGCCCGGGTCGCGGTAGTCGCCCGGCTTCTGGTCCTTGCGCACCTTGAGGAGGGTGAACATCCCGCCCATTTCGATGTCGCCAAAGGGGCCCTGGCCGCCCATCATCGGCAGCGTGTTCTCGGGAATCGGCATGTCCATTCCTCCCATCGAGCCGCCCTTGTCGCCCATGACCATATAGTCCGGCACCAGTTTCGCGATCTTCTCGGCCACGCCGCGCTGGTCGACGCCGATCAGGGTCGGCACCTTGTGGCCCATGGCGTTCATCGTGTGGTGCGACTTGTGGCAGTGGAAGGGCCAGTCGCCCGGTGCGTCGGCGATGAATTCGATGGCGCGCATTTGCCCCACCGCGATATCGGTCGTCACCTCGGGCCAGCGCGACTCGGGCCGGGTCCAGCCGCCGTCGGTGCCGGTGACTTCGAACTCGTGGCCGTGCAGGTGGATCGGGTGGTTGGTCATCGTCAGGTTGCCGGCGCGGATGCGCACGCGGTCGCCCTGGCGCACGTTCATCGTGTCGATGCCGGGGAAGGCGCGGCTGTTGAAGGTCCACAGGTTAAAGTCCGTCATCTCGTTGACCTTCGGCGTATAGCTGCCCGGTTCGATGTCGTAGGCATTCAACAGGAAGACGAAGTCGCGGTCGACCGCGTGCAGGGCCGGGTTCTTCGGGTGCGTGACCCAGAAGCCCATCATGCCCATCGCCATCTGCACCATTTCGTCGGCGTGCGGGTGGTACATGAAGGTGCCGGGCCGGCGCGCGACGAATTCGTAGACGAAGGTTTTACCTGGCTGGATGCCGGGCTGGGTCAGCCCGGTGATGCCGTCCATCCCGTTCGGCAGGCGCTGGCCGTGCCAGTGGATGCTGGTGTGCTCGGGCAGGCGGTTGGTGACGAAGATGCGCACGCGGTCGCCCTCGACCACCTCGATCGTCGGACCCGGGCTCTGGCCGTTGTAGCCCCACAGGTTGGCCTGCATGCCGGGTGCGATTTCGCGCACCACCGGCTCGGCGATCAGGTGGAATTCCTTGACGCCGTCCTTCATGCGCCAGGGCAGCGACCAGCCGTTGAGGGTCACCACCGGGTTGTAGGGACGGCCGTTGGGCGGCGCCGGCGGCGGCTGGGTGGCTGCGCTCCCCATGATGGGCGCTTCGGGCAGGGTGGCCGCGCCGGCACGGCTCACCAGCCCGGCGCCGACCAGCGCCGCGGCGCCGCTGAAAAAGTCTCGACGTGAACTCATTGGCTCAATCCTTGTTCGGTGTTCGGTACTGCGGCGGCGCCGCCATGGATGGCCGCCTGCAGTTCGGTCTCGGCAATCCAGAAATCGCGCTGGGCCAGGATCGCCGCGTTGACGCCGCCGATCTGGCTGCGCGCGTCGGCCAGCAGTTCGAAGACGCTCACCAGCATGCCGTTATAGCGCAGCAGGGTCTCGTCCGAGATCTTCTTCTGCAGGGGCACGATCTCGTCGCGGTAGTGGCGGGCGAGGTCGTAACCCGTGCGGTAGGCGGACCAGGCCTCGCGCACCTGCGAGCGGGCCAGCACGGCGGCGCTCGCGGCGCGGTGGACGGAGGCCATGTAGACCGCCTCGGCTTTCGCGACGCGCGCGCCGCCCCAGTCGAACAGCGGCAGCGAGAGTTCGATGGCGTAGCCGTCCTCGCGCGCCGACCCGGTCTTGCTGGAATTGAGGTAGCCGGCATCGAGGACGTTAATGAAACCGGTCGCCTTCGTCAGGCCCAGTGCGCGCGCGGTCGCCTCAAGCTCCAGCCTTGCCAGGCGCAGGTCGAGCCGCTGTTGCATGGCCTCGGCCTCGAATGCGCCCGCTGCCTTCGGGCTCGCGGGTAGATCGGGCAGGCGTTCCGGCAGCCCGAAGGCGGTCTGCTCTCCCCAGGCGCCCATCATCCGCGCCAAATGTTCGCGCGCCGCGACGGCGTTGTGGCGGGCGCGCGCCAGCTGCGCCGTGGCCTCGGCCGAGAAAGCCTGTTCGCGCGCCTGGTCGAGGGCACTGAGGTTGCCGACCTGCGCCATGCGCGCGGCCAGCTCGGCGCCGGCCTGCGCGGCTTCGCGCACCTGCCCGGCGTAGCGCGCCGACTGTGCCGCCGCCACCGCATTGAACCAGGCCTTGCGGGTATCGGCGGCCAGGCGCACGGCGTCAAGCGCCGCGGCCAGTTTGGCGCCCTCGAAGCGGCGCGCCTCGATATCGCGCCGCATCGGCATCGTCAGCAGGCCGACCAGGTCGACCATCACGCTACGCTCGATGTCGGTTTCGCCGCCGCCGGACATGCGGCTGAAGCCGATACCGGGATTGCGCATGCGGCCGGCCTGGACCAGGTCGGCCTCGGCCACGCCGAGCCGGGCGAGGGAGGCGCGCAGGGCACGGTTGTTGAGCAGGGCCACGCGCACGGCGGCGTCGGGCGTGAGCGGCTGCGCCAGCAGGCGGGCGGCCTCGGCATAGGCCTCGGCGTCGGCCGCGTCGCCCGTTTCGTGCAGGCGCACATCCTGGCCGATGCGCTCCGACGTCATGGTGGAGACGGCGTCGAGGCCGCCGTCCTTGCTGAAGCTGGCGCATCCGCCGAGGACGAGCAGGCACGCGCCTGCGGCGACGCGCAGCCTGATCGGGAAGGGCTGCGTCCTCATTGTTTTGCCGGGACCGGATGATGGTGGCTGTGCGCAGCGGCAGGCGCTGCGGGCGCGCCGGGAGCCGCGGCGCTGGCGTGGCCGTCGCCGCCTTCATTGCCGGCGAGGGTATCGTTCGCGCGGCGCCAGGTTTTGTCGGGCGTGGCTGAAGCGTCCGCGCTGAAGCGCACATAGCCGCTCAGCGCGGAATCATGGGCCGGCGCGGGAACCGGCGCGTTCGGGTCGAGCGGGTTCGGCGTACGCGCGGATGGCTCGGCCTGCGTACAGAAGGACGCAGCCAGCAGGACACCGGTGACGGTGGCCAGGAATATCGGTTTCATACGGATCCTCGAAATCGGTAACACGGCGTGCAGCTGCACGCGCCTGTAGTCGGGACGCGGACGCGGCGGTGCGGATGCACCGGCGGCAGTCAGCTCCCGGATCGATCAAGCCGAGGGATGCCGGGGAGGTCGTTGCAGGCCGTCCGGAATGAAGCCGGCGGCGAAGCGCGCAGGCGCCACGGTGACGGCGTCGGAGCCGTCGAAGGCGGGCAGGGGAAGGAAGGCGGAGGGAGGCGCCACCGCACCGATGCACAGTGCCGAGCAGGCACTGCAGGACGAGTGCGGCTTCTTGCCGGGGTCTTTGGCCGCAGCGTCGTCCTGATGTGCAGCCGAGGCGTCGCCGCGCGCATGGCCGTGGTGGGCCTGCGCAGCATCGGCATCGCCATGGTGCGCCATTGAAACGTCAGCCATCACATGAACCAGACCTTTGACCGGCGCGCACGACATCCCGACGTTCGCCGCCACCGCGTGGAGTGGCAGCACGAGCATCAACAGCCAGATGAGGAAGGTTTTGACGGTGCGGTTCATGAGTGCGCCGAGTATAGCACGGCAGTTTTGAGCGGTTAAGCCGCTCGCAGTGCTTGCTATCCGATCCGCTGGGAGACCTCCGTTGTCGACCCTCGGCATCGCTGACTATTCTTAATTCGCCTTTGGGAAAGTCATATCGAATGGGATTTCCATATTTCCATATTTCTCAGTCCGCTTATAGTCGAATGCAATCGTATTGTAGCGCTCGCTTCCGGCCCGAAGCGAACGTTATAACTCCCATGAAACGCCCTTTTGAACTCGACAATTATTTGCGGCATTCAATGTACGCGATCGGCTCTTTGATAACCTTCATGTGAAAGTAACGTCGCTTTAATTCACAATTTGCAGTCTGTGGCAATGATCATACAAATCGGCAAGGAATGTTCAATGCATAATTCATGTGGTATATTTATTTGTATTAAACATATCTATTCAGAAATAATTAAGGGCCGGAAATGAAATTGGTGCGGGTGTTGAAGACACAACATACGAACGGAATCGTTCGTGTAACGGGGACGGTGGAATACGACGACGGTGTTCTCGAGGATTACTGGTTCGAACTTCCGGAATCCTATACGCCTTCATCGAGTGGCAACCCATGGCTGGCTATTTTGTTGCCGCTCGCAGCGACAGTTGGCGAAGACTTGCACATCCCGCTTCCAGTCGATCCTGCATTACTGCGCGGTGCAGAAAGCGTTGTCCGTCTGTGGGCATATTGGCGTAAAGAAATGCACCTGGTCAACATCACGACGGGTCCCCTTGAAGCACGCCCGTTTACAGAACGTACGACGGCATCGTTCTTTTCTGCCGGTGTCGATTCGACGTTTACGGTACTGCGCCGTCCTGACGTTAAAAACTGGATCACGGTCCAGGGTTTTGACATGCCGATTACAAAAAACGAAGCGTTCAAGCATCACTGCGAACGCCTTTCCGCGATCGCCGCGCACTATCAAGCGTGTTTCATTCCTGTTCGAACCAATATCCGCGAAACGCGCTGGAAGAAAGCCCACTGGGAATTGTTTGCGTTCGGCCCTGCTTTGGCTGCGGTGGGGTTAATGTTCGAAGATCATTTCCATGAAATATTACTTCCGGCATCATGCGATTACTCCAGTCTGGATCCATGGGGTTCTCATCCTTTGTCCGATCCTCTTTTCTCGACCGTACATACGAAAATCATTCATGAGGGAACGGCATATTCAAGAACTGAAAAGATCGAATACCTGAGCCGTGACAAGAGGGCATTGAACGAACTGCATGTGTGCTTTCGAGGTGAGGACGCGAACGGACAGGATAATAAAAATTGCTGCCGGTGCGAGAAATGCTACCGCACCATGATTGCACTCGATCTCTTCGGTAAACTTGACGATGCAGTGCTATTCGATCGCTCGAAGTATCACATTGACCGTATTTCCAAGATTTATATGGGTCACGATATCGATGAGGTATTCTTTCTTCACCTTCATACGACTGCACTGGAACGTGGACGCAGCGACATCGCGGACCAGATTTCGGTCGCAATGCGGCGTTCGCGGAAGATCAGAAAACTCGCAAAGTTCGCGAAGCTGCCCATGGTCTGGAGGCCTGCGCAAGCATTGACGAAACATATGTTACGCGATGCACTCAAGTGAGCGTTGTCAGGAAGTCTGGCGAACAGGAATGGAATATACCCGCTCGTCCTGTCCTGTGGACCATCATAAGACCTTCATGACTGCCCCCATCCAGGCAAATCACGATCTGGCCGGCCGCAGAAGTTGGTGCAGTGTTCAGTTGAACGGATCACTTGTTTTCAAGCTGACGTTGAACGACCACTGCACCTGATGAAGGTCCGCTACCGCCCTCAAAGCCAGCGAGCGGAATCGCTTGCCACCCAATCTAGTTTAAGCTTAAAGTATCCAGGATTGTGCCGTGAGGCCGGCATGGGTGCCACGAGCGCCCATGCCTTCCCCGATTGTCCTCCCCGACTGGCCGGAGACACCATGAGCGGAACCGCGTACCTGGACACCTTTGCGAACGACAACCTGCCGCCACGCGAACAGTGGCCCGAGCTGCTGTTCGAGCTCGACGAGCTGGCCTATCCGGACCGTCTCAACTGCGCAGCCGAACTGCTGGACCGGATGGTCGCGCGCGGCCACGGCGCCTCGACAGCGATCCGCGGTGCGCACCTGGACTGGACCTATGCCGAGCTGCTGGAGAAGGTCGACCGTATCGCCGGCGTGCTGCGCACGGAGCTGAACCTCGTCCCCGGCAACCGCGTCCTGCTGCGCGGCGCCAACAACCCGATGATGGCGGCCTGCATCCTGGCGACCTGGAAGGCCGGCCTGATCGCCGTACCTACCATGCCGCTGCTGCGCGCCAGGGAACTCGGCACAATCATGACGCTGGCGCGGGTGGACGCGGTGCTGTGTACCGCCGACCTGCGCGCGGAACTGGACCTGGCCTGCCGCGAGCTCGAGACAGCGCCGCGCATACTCTCCTTTAACGACCCGGCCCCGGACGCACTCGAGGCCCTGATGGCGGCCATGCCGCCGCGCTTCGAGGCGCTCGACACCTGGTCCCAGGACGTCTGCCTGCTCAGTTTCACCTCCGGCACCACCGGGCGCCCGAAGGGCACGATGCACTTCCACCGCGACGTGCTGGCGATCTGCGACTGCTTTCCGCGCTCGATGCTGGCGACGACGCCTGCCGATGTCTTCATCGGCACGCCGCCGCTGGCCTTTACCTTCGGCCTCGGCGGCCTGCTATTGTTCCCGCTGCGCTACGGCGCCTCGGCGGTGCTGCTCGAAAAGCTCACGCCCGAGCTGCTGCTGGCGGCGATTGCCAGGTATCGCGCCACCGTCTGCTTCACCGCGCCCACCTTCTACCGGCAGATGGCGCCGCTGGCCGCGCAGCACGATCTCGCCAGCCTGACCCGCAGCGTCTCGGCCGGCGAAGCGCTGCCGCTGCAGACGCGCCAGGCCTGGCAGGAGGCCACGGGCCTGGCCATGATCGACGGCATCGGCGCCACCGAAATGCTGCACATCTTTATTTCGGCCGCCGGCGCGGACATCCGGCCCGGCGCCACCGGCCGGCCGATCCCCGGATACCACGCCTGCATCCTGGACGACGACGGCAATCCGGTCGGCCCCGGCGTCACCGGGCGCCTCGCGGTGAAGGGTCCGACCGGCTGCCGCTACCTGGCCGACCCGCGCCAGCTCGACTACGTCTGCCATGGCTGGAACCTGACCGGCGACGCCTACCAGGTCGACGCCGACGGCTATTACTGGTTCCAGGCCCGTACCGACGACATGATCATCTCGGCCGGCTACAACATCGCCGGGCCGGAAGTGGAGGACGTGCTGCTGCAGCATCCGGCGGTGGCCGAGTGCGGCGTGGTCGGCGCCCCCGACCCGGAACGAGGCCAGGTGGTGCAGGCCTATGTCGTTCTGCGCGCCGGCTTCGAAGGCGGCCCGGAGATGGCAAAGGCGCTGCAGGACCATGTGAAGCGGACCGTCGCGCCCTACAAATATCCGCGCCGGATCGCGTTTCGCGCCGCATTGCCGCGTACCGAAACCGGCAAGCTGCAGCGCTTCAAGCTGCGCCAGGAAGCAAAAGAAAGCATGGAGACGTCATGAACATCGTTTGCATCGGCGGCGGCCCGGCCGGACTGTATTTCGCCCTGCTGATGAAGAAGCAGGACCCGACGCACGCCATCACGGTCATCGAGCGCAACCGGCCCTACGACACCTTCGGCTGGGGCGTCGTGTTCTCCGACCAGACCCTGGGCAACCTGGTGGCCGCGGACGAACAGACCGCACGCACCATCCTGCAATCCTTCAACCACTGGGACGACATCGACGTCCATTTCAAGGGCCGCACCATCACCTCTGGCGGGCACGGCTTCTGCGGCATCGGCCGCAAGCGCCTGCTGAACATCCTGCAGGCGCGCTGCGAGGAGCTCGGGGTGCGGCTGGTCTTCGAAACCGAGGTCGCCGACGACGGCGCCATCGCCAGCCAGTACGGGGCCGACCTCGTGATCGCCTGCGATGGCCTGAACAGCCGCGTACGCAGCCGCTACGCCGATACTTACCAGCCCGACATCGACAGCCGCCACTGCCGCTTCGTCTGGCTCGGCACGAAGAAGAAGTTCGACGCCTTCACCTTTGCCTTCGAAGAGACTGAACACGGCTGGTTCCAGGCCCATTGCTACCAGTACGACGGCGACACCTCGACCTTCATCGTCGAGACGCCGGAAGAGGTCTGGAGAAAGTCGGGCCTGGCCGACATGAGCCAGGAAGAGGGCATCGCCTTTTGCGAAAGGCTGTTCGCGCGCCACCTCGACGGCCACGCCTTGATGAGCAATGCGAAGCACCTGCGCGGCTCCGCCATGTGGATCACCTTCCCGCGCATCGTGTGCCGCCAGTGGGTGCACTGGAACGCCGTCGACGGGCGCCGCGTGCCGGTCGTGCTGATGGGCGACGCCGCCCATACCGCGCATTTTTCCATCGGCTCCGGCACCAAGCTGGCGCTTGAGGATGCGATCGAGCTGGCGCGCTGCTTCGAACGCGAGAACGGCGCGGGCATCGACAAGGTGCTGGACGCCTACCAGCAGTTGCGCGCGGTCGAGGTGCTGAAGATCCAGAGCGCAGCGCGCAATTCGATGGAGTGGTTCGAGAACGTCGAACGCTACACCGCCATGGAGGCCGAGCAGTTCGCCTATTCGATGCTGACCCGCAGCCAGCGCCTGTCGCACGAAAACCTGCGCCTGCGCGATCCCGATTACGTCAACCGCTTCGAGGACTGGATCGCCAGGCGGGCCTTTGAACAGGCCGGGCTGGCGCTGCCGCGCGGGCAAAGCAGCATACCGCCGATGCTCACGCCTTTCCGCCTGCGCGGCACGGTGCTGAAAAACCGCATCGTCGTTTCGCCGATGGCCCAGTATTCGGCCGTGGACGGCGTGGCCGGCGACTACCACCTGGTGCACCTGGGCAGCCGGGCGCTGGGTGGCGCCGGGATGGTCTTCGCCGAGATGACCTGCGTCTCCGCCGACGCCCGCATCACGCCGGGCTGTCCCGGCATGTACACGCCCGGGCACACGGCGGCCTGGAAGCGGATCGTCGATTTCGTCCACGCGAGCAGCGATGCGAAGATCGCCATGCAGCTCGGCCACGCCGGCGCCAAGGGATCGACCCGGCGATCCTGGGACGGCACCGACCTGCCGCTGGAAGAAGGCAACTGGCCGCTGGTCTCCGCTTCTCCCCAGCAGTACCTGGAAGGCGTGTCGCAGCTGGCGCGCGAGGCCAGCCGCGCGGACCTGGAGCGCATCAGGCAGGACTTCGTGCGCGCGACCGAAGCGGCGGCAGAGGCCAACTTCGACTGGCTCGAACTGCACTGCGCCCACGGCTACTTCCTGTCCAGCTTCATCTCGCCGCTCACCAACCAGCGCAGCGACGAATACGGCGGCAGCCTGGAGAACCGCTGCCGCTATCCGCTCGAGGTGTTCGCCGCGATCCGCGCCGCCTGGCCCGCGGACAAGCCGATCAGCGTGCGCCTGTCCGCCCACGACTGGACCCCCGGCGGACTGACCCCGGACGATGCGGTCGACGTCGCGCGCCTGTTCAAGGCGGCAGGCGCGGACATGATCGACGTCTCCTCGGGCCAGGTCAGCAAGAAGGAACGGCCGGTGTATGGGCGCATGTACCAGACTCCGTTCGCGGACCGCATCCGCAACGAGGTCGGGATTCCGACCATCGCCGTGGGCGCGATCTTCGAGGCGGATCACGCGAACAGCATCATTGCTTCCGGCCGCGCCGACCTGTGCGCGATCGCGCGGCCGCACCTGGCCGACCCGGCCTGGACCCTGCACGAAACGGCGAAACTGGGCTACACGGATATCGCCTGGCCGAAGCAGTACTACGCCGGCAAGCAGCAGCTCGAGCGCAACCTCGAACGCGAACGGCAGATGGCGGCGGCGAGCAGCGGGCTCACCCCGCAGCAGGTCGCGGCCCGCTTGCTGGAGGGCTGAGGTGACCGGCAAACACGCAAGCAGCGCACCAGCCTCCGACGAGATGGACGGAGTGCTCGACCTCGAAAGCCGCCTGACCGGGAACAATCACGGGTCGCTCAAGCTGTGGCTGCGCATGCTCTCCTGCACGACGCTGATCGAAACCGAGATCCGCAGCCGCCTGCGTCAAGAATTCGGCATCACGCTGCCGCGCTTCGACCTGATGGCGCAGCTCGACCGCCATCCGGAGGGCCTGCGCATGGGCGAGCTGTCCAGGCGCATGATGGTCACCAGCGCCAACGTCACCGGCATCGTCAACCTGCTCGAGCAGGAAGGGCTGGTGGTGCGCGAGGCGGTGCCCGGCGACGGCCGCGCCTTCAGCATCAGCCTGAGTCCGGCCGGCCGGCGCGCGTTCAGGCGCATGGCCGCGCGCCACGAAGGCTGGATCATCGAGCTGATGAGCGGCCTGGGCGAAGACGAAAGGACGGCGCTGATGACCCTGCTGTCCACCATGAAGCGGGGCCTGGGCGGCCCCGACAAACCACAGAACCAGGAGACCTGATGCCTTACCTCACAGGCGAACGCCACCAGCTGCCGGGCAACCGCAGCGAGCTGGCCGATTACCAGCCGCAGCACTTCCTGTTCGCGCTCGAGCAAGGCGTGGGCACGATCACGCTGAACCGGCCCGAGCGCAAGAACCCGCTCACCTTCGACTCCTATGCCGAATTGCGCGACCTGTTCCGGGCCCTGGCCTACGCGGACGGGGTCAAGGCGGTCGTCGTCACCGGCGCCGGCGAGAACTTCTGCTCCGGCGGCGACGTGCACGACATCATCGGTCCGCTCACCAAGCTCGACATGCCGGGCCTGCTCGCCTTTACGCGCATGACGGGGGACCTGGTGAAAGCGATGCGCGCCTGTCCGCAGCCGATCGTCGCGGCGATCGACGGCATCTGCGCCGGCGCCGGCGCGATCCTGGCGCTGGCCTCGGACATCCGCTACGGCACTGCGCGCAGCAAGACGGCCTTTCTCTTCACCCGCGTCGGCCTGGCCGGCTGCGACATGGGCGCCTGCGCGCTGCTGCCGCGCGTGATCGGCCAGGGACGCGCAGCCGAGCTGCTGTACACCGGGCGCAGCATGAACGGCGAGGAGGCGGAACGCTGGGGCTTCTTCAACCGCCTCTGTTCGCCCGAGAGCGTGCTGGCCGAGGCGCGCGCCTTTGCCGCCGCACTGGCGGCCGGCCCCACCTTCGCGCACGGCATGACCAAGAAGATGCTGCAGCAGGAGTGGAACATGGGCGTCGACGAGGCCATCGAGGCCGAAGCCCAGGCCCAGGCGATCTGCATGGCGACCAATGACTTCCATCGCGCCTACCACGCGTTCGTGGCGAAGGAAAAACCCCAATTCGAAGGAGACTGAGCACGATGGCCGACCTTGATTACCTGGACTGGCCCTTCCTGGACGGGCGCCACCGCGAGCTGGCGCGCGAACTCGACGCCTGGGCAGCGCGGCACATCCCCCAGCAGCACGACCACGACGTCGACGCCGCCTGCCGCGCCCTGGTAAAGCAGCTGGGCGCGGCCGGCTGGCTGAAGTACGCGATCGGCGGCACGGCCTGCGGCGGCGCCAGCGAGGCGATCGACACGCGCGCCGTCTGCCTGGTCCGCGAAACCCTGGCCCGCCACTCGGGCCTGGCCGATTTTTCCTTTGCCATGCAGGGCCTGGGCAGCGGCGCCATCACGCTGTTCGGCAGTGAGGACAACAAGCGCGACTACCTGGCCCCGGTCGGCCGCGGCGAGGCGATTGCCGCCTTTGCGCTGTCCGAGCCCGACGCCGGCTCCGACGTCGCGGCGATGTCCTGTGCCGCGACGCTCGACGGCGACCATTATGTGCTCGACGGCGAGAAGACCTGGATCTCCAACGGCGGCATCGCCGACTTCTACGTCGTGTTCGCGCGCAGCGGGGAAGCGCCGGGCGCGCGCGGCATTTCCGCCTTCATCGTCGATGCGGACCTGCCCGGCTTCGAGATTGCCGGGCGCATCGACGTGATCGCCCCGCACCCGCTGGCGCGGCTGCGCTTCGACAAATGCCGGGTCCCCGTATCGAAGCGCCTGGGCGCGGCGGGGCAGGGCTTCAAGGTCGCGATGGCGACCCTCGACGTCTTCCGCACCTCGGTGGCCGCCGCGGCCCTGGGCTTTGCGCGGCGCGCGCTGGACGAGGCGCTGGCGCGCGCGACCTCGCGCAAGATGTTCGGCAAGACCCTCGCCGACTTCCAGCTGACCCAGGCGAAACTGGCCCAGATGGCGACCGGCATCGACGCCGCCGCGCTCCTGACCTATCGCGCCGCCTGGCAGCGCGACCAGGGCAGGCGCGTGACCAAAGAGGCCGCGATGGCCAAGCTGAGCGCAACCGAAACCGCGCAACAGGTGATCGACGCCGCGGTGCAGATGTTCGGCGGCCTGGGCGTGGTCAGCGAGCAGCCGGTCGAGCGCCTGTACCGCGAGATCCGCTCGCTGCGCATTTATGAAGGCGCGACCGAGGTGCAGCAGCTGATCATCGCGCGCGAGTTGCTGGCAGAAGCGGTTCCCCGCGCCTGACCGGCATGTCAGGCACTCTGAAGCTGAACAAGGAAAGGCAAGACCAATGGAATTCCTGCAACCGGAAGGGTGGGCCAAACCACGCGGCTACGCCAACGGCATCTCTGCGTCGGGCCGGATGGTGTTCGTGAGCGGCATGGTCGGATGGGATTCCCAGGGCGTCTTCCATACCGACGATTTCGCCGGCCAGGTGCGCCAGGCGCTGGCGAACATCGTCGCGGTGCTGGCCGAGGGCGGCGCCGGGCCCGAACACATCGTGCGCATGACCTGGTATGTGCTCGACAAGAAGGAGTACGTCGCCGCCTGGCCGGAGATCGGCGCGGCCTACCGCGAGCTGATCGGCCGCCACTTCCCGACCATGAGTGCGGTGCAGGTAGCCGGCCTGGTCGAGGACCGGGCCAGGGTCGAGATCGAAGTCACGGCGGTGGTGCCGTAGGGGCGGAGCCCATCTGCTTGACGCACTGGTATCGGGTCAGCACATCTCCCGCACGCAGTTTTGGCAAGCCATGCGAACCACCCTCGCAAGTCCTTCCTCGCAGGGCTCGCCCCGGACTCCGCCAAACGTGGGCGCTTAGCGCACACTTAGTCGCTGTACGCCCCCATCGTCCGTTTTGCGCACGGTAGTATTTCGTCATCGACTACACGAACGACGCCGGCATGCCGCCGCCGTCCAACGCATCCTATGACGAGGGCACCTGCATGAATATCCTGACGCTCCACGGGATCAACCTGAATATGTTCGGCAAGCGCGACCCGGCCCAGTACGGAACCGTGACGCTGGCCGAGATCGACGAGCGCGTGCGCGCGCTGGGGCAGGAACTGGGCGCCGAGGTCGAGAGCTTCCAGACCAACTGCGAGGGCGCGATGTGCGAGCGCATCCATGCGGCGCATGGGGAAGCGGTTGATGCCGTCCTCATCAACGCCGGCGCCTGGACCCACTACAGCTACGGCATCCGCGACGCGCTGGCCATTCTCACGGTGCCGATCGTCGAGGTGCACATGTCGAATATCCATGCGCGCGAACCGTTCCGGCATACCTCGGTGATCGCGGACATCGCGCTGGGCCAGATCGCCGGCTTCGGCGTGGACAGTTACCTGCTCGGCTTGCGGGCCGCGGTCGCGGCCGTGCAGGCGCGCGCCTGAACCAGAAAGGAGCACGATCATGAGCACGACGAACGAGCTAAAGAATGAAGGGGCGGCGAGCCCCGGCGCCGCGAAAGCGCGCAAGCTGCTGGTGGGCCTGGTTGGCCGCGGCATCCAGCACTCGATGACCCCGGCGATGCAGGAAAAGGAGGCGCGCGAACACGGCATCGACCTCCACTACCAGCTGATCGACCTGGCAGAGCCGGGCGCCGGCGAAGAAGACCTGGCCGGCCTGGTCAAGGCACTGCGCGCGATCGGCTTTGCCGGCTTCAACGTCACCTTCCCCTACAAGCAGGCCATCCTGCCGCTGCTCGACGGCCTGTCCGAAGAAGCGCAGGCGATGGGCGCGGTGAACACCGTGGTCAACACCGGCGGCCGCCTGGTCGGGCACAATACCGACGGCTCCGGCTGGGCCTGGGGTTTCAAACGGGCGCTGCCGGGCGCCGACCTGTCGCGTGCGGTGCTGCTCGGGGCCGGCGGCGCCGGCTCGGCCATCGCGGACGCGGCGCTGCGCATGGGCATCAAGCAGTTGACGGTGGTCGACATCGACGCCGGCCGCATCGAGGCGCTTGCCGCCAAGCTGAACGAACAGCATGGCGCCGGACGGGTCAGCGCCAGCACCGACATTGCCGCCGCCCTGGAAGGGGCGAGCGGCTTGATCCACGCCACGCCTGTCGGTATGTATTCGGTGCCCGGCTTGCCGCTGCCGGCGGAATTGCTGCGGCCTTCGCTGTGGGTATCCGAGGTCGTGTACTTCCCGCTCGATACCGCGCTGCTGCAGGCGGCGCGCGCGCGAGGCTGCGCCACGGCGGACGGCGGCAACATGGCCGTCGGCCAGGCGGTCGGCGCTTTCAAACTGTTCACGGGCCTCGAGCCCGACGCCGCCAGGATCGATGCGCATTTCCGCGCAATGATCGCGGCCAGGGACCAACAGGGCTGAACGGAGCACGCCATGCGCAAGTCGATCGCCACCGTCTCGCTCTCGGGCATGTTGCCGGAGAAGCTGGAAGCCGCTGCCGCCGCCCGTTTCGACGGGGTCGAGATTTTCGAAAACGATTTATTGCAGTTCCCCGGAACCCCGGGCGAGGCGCGCCGCATCTGCGCCGACCTCGGGCTGCGGATCGAGATGTTCCAGCCCTTCCGCGACTTCGAGGGCGTCGCCCCCGACCAGCTGCTGCGCAACCTGGACCGCGCCGAGCGCAAGTTCGACGTCATGGAGCAGCTCGGGACCGAGCTGCTGCTGGTGTGCGCCAACATCTCGGCCGATGCATCGAGCGACCTCGACTTGCGGGCCGAGCAGATGGCGCTGCTGGCCGAACGGGCCGCGCGGCGCAAGCTGCGCATCGCCTTCGAGGCGCTGGCCTGGGGCGGGGCGGTCAGGACCTGGCGCCAGGTCTGGGACATCGTCCAGCGCGCCAACCGTCCCAACCTGGGCGTGGCGCTCGACAGCTTCCATACGCTGGCGATCCGCGACGACTGGCAGGGGATCAAGGATATTCCGGGCCAGCGCATCTTCTTCATGCAGCTGGCCGATGCGCCCTGGGTGAATACCGACCCGCTGACGCACAGCCGCCACTACCGCAGCTTCCCCGGCCAGGGCGAAATGGATGTGACCGGATTCGTCGGCGCGGTGCTCGACAGCGGCTACAACGGGCCGATGTCGCTCGAGATCTTCAGCGACGAGGTGCGCGCGGCGCCGGCGCGCAGCACCGCGCTCGATGCCATGCGTTCGCTGCTGTGGCTGGAAGAACAGGTGCGGCACCTGCCTTCGCTGAAGCACCCGGAGCGCACCCACGGCCAGCTGGGGCGGGCGGTGCTGCTCGATCCGCCGCCGCCCCCCGTCCTGCACGGCTGGGCCTTCGTCGAATTCGCGGTCGACGGCCCGACGGCAAGCCGGCTGCGCGAATTCCTGTTCCTGCTCGGCTTTTGTCCGATCGGGCGCCATCGCTCCAAGAACGTCGAATTGCTGGGGCAGGGCGACGTGCGCATCGTGTTGAACCTCGAAGAGGATTCGTTCGCGCGCGGCTATTTCGACCAGCACGGCAGCTCGGCCTGCGCGGTGGCGCTGGCCTGCGACGACGCGGCAGCCGCGCTGGCGCGCGCCGAAGCGCTGGGCGCGACGCGCGTCGAGGGCCAGGTCGGCCCGAACGAACTGACGATTCCCGCGGTGCGGGCGCCGGACGGCAGCCTAGTGTATTTTTTTGACACCCACCAGGGCGGCAGCCACGGCTTCGAAGCCGATTTCGTGCTCGACGCCATGCCGGAGGGCGCAGCGGCGCTGGACACCTGCCTCGGCACGGGCGCGCGCATCGACCATATCGCCGCGGTCCTGCCGCCGGGACAGCTCGACAGCTGGGTGCTCTTTTATCGGGCCCTGCTGGGACTGGAGCCGCAGCCGAACACGGTCCTGCACGACCCCTACGGCATCATCCGCAGCCGCGCGCTCGAGGCGCCGAACCGGAAGGTGCGCTATGCGCTCAACGTGTCGGACCGTCCCGGCACCGTGGTCGGACGCACCGTCGGCCAGTTCGGCGGCGCCGGCATCCACCATATCGCGATCGCGGTCGACGACGTCGTCGCCACGGTGCGCCAGCTGCGCGCACGCGGCATGCCGATGCTGGCGATTCCCGCCAATTACTACGACGACCTGGGCGCCAAGTATGGCATCGAGCAGGCCACGCTTGCGGCCTGGAGCGAGCTGGGCGTGATGCTCGAGCGCAGCGGGGAGGGCGAGATCCTGCATGCCTACAGTACCCCTTTCGACAACCGCTTCTTCTTCGAGCTGATCGAGAGGCGCCACGGCTACCAGGGCTATGGCGCCGGCAACGCGCCGTTCCGGCTGGCGGCGCTGGCGCACTGGGCCAGCCGGCATGGCAATCCTCCCCCGGTCAACCAGCACACCACCCACGATCCTCTTTCCTGAAAGCGAATGCATGTTCGACATCCTTGCCATCATCAGCCCCATCTATATCGCCATCCTGGCCGGCTACGCCGCTACACGGATGGGGCTGTTCAGCAAGGCGGACATGCGGGTTTTCGGTAAATTCGTCATCAATTTCGCCTTGCCGGCGCTGATCTTCAACGCGATTTCCCAGCGTCCGATCGCCGAGGTCCTGAACGCCGGCTACATGGCGGCCTATCTGGGCGGTTCGCTCCTCAGCATGGCCCTGGGCTTCCTGTGCGCGCGCCGCCTGGCCGGACTGGACCACGTCGGCAGCACCTTCGCAGCGATGGGCGTGTCGTGTTCGAACAGCGGCTACATCGGCCTGCCGATCCTGCTGCTGACCATGCCGGCGCTGGCCAGCGTGGCCCTGGCCATGAACGTGATCATCGAGAACGTGGTGATGATCCCGCTGCTGCTGATGATGGCCGAGAGCGGCCGCGAGGGCGCCGGCCCGGCGCACCGCGTGTTCTTCCAGACCGCGGCCCGGGTGGCGCGCATGCCGCTGGTGCTGGGCCTGGCCGCTGGGCTCGCCATGAGCCTGCTCGGCTGGAACCTGCCGGCGGCGCTGGCGCGCAGCGTGACCCTGTTCGCGCAGGCCACCGGCGCGCTGTCGCTGTTCGTCATCGGCGGCACCCTGGTCGGCCTGCCGCTGCGCGGCATGGGACCGGGCGTGCTGGCGATCGCCATCGGCAAGCTGGTCGGGCATCCGCTGGCGGTGCTGGGCGTGGCCAGCGCGCTGTCCTGGGTCGGCATCGCCCCGCCTGGCCCGGCGCTGCTGGCCGCCGGCGTGGTGATGGCGGCGGTACCGATGCTCGGCATCTATCCGATCCTGGCCCAGGCCCATGGCCTGGCCGACCGCAGTGCCGCGGCGCTGCTGGTCACCACGGCGCTCTCCTTCCTGACCCTGAGCACTGGCCTGTGGCTGCTGCGCGCGCACGCCTGACACCACCGAAGGCGCGGACACCGTGTGCGCATTGCGGCCACCGTGGCCGGCATGCGCCCATACCTTATTCCGATGCTATGATATCGGCGTCTTTGCGAGCACAAGGGTCGCTATGAAAAGGTCAGTCGAAGTCCCCCAGCCGGCCGAGCAGGCGGCACAGAATGCGGCCCAGAATGCGGCACCCCGCGCCAGCCGCGCCGTTCCGCTCGCCTTCGACGTGCAGGCGCAGATGGCCGCGGCCATGGAGCACTACAAGGACGACCCGGACTTCGTGACGGCCCTGGCGCGCGGCCTGGCGGTCATGATGGCGCTGTCGGAAAAGCGGCGCCGCATTTCGATTGCCCAGGTCAGCCATGTCACCGGCATTCCGCGCGCCGCGGCACGGCGCAGCCTGCACACGCTGACCAAGCTCGGCTTCGTGGCCATGGACGAGGCCAATCTGTTCTACCTGCGGCCGCGCATCCTGTCGCTGAGTCATTCCTACCTGTCGGCCTCGCCGCTGGCGATGCTGTCCCAGCCCATCCTCGACAAGCTCGGCGAGGAGATCGGCGAAAGCTGTTCCCTGGCCGTGCTCGACAGCGACGAGATCGTGTATCTCGCGCGCTCGTCCGCTTCGCGGGTGATTTCCCCGTCCCTGAACGTGGGGCGCCGCATTCCCGCCTACTGCACCTCGATCGGCCGCATCCTCCTTGCCCACCTGCCCGACGCGCAACGCGATGCCTATCTGCGCAACACGCGCCTGCAGGCCTATACCGAGCACACGGTGACGGACCGCGAGGAGTTGCGCACCATCCTGGCGCAGGCGCGCGCCAACGGGTTTGCGTTCTCGCGCGAGCAGATCGAACCGCGCCTGTCCTCGCTGGCGGTGCCGGTACGCGACGCCGCCGGCCAGTATGTGGCCGGGATCAACGTCCTGCTGCAGGGCCGGCCGCCGACTCCGCAGGAAGCGGCGGCCAGATATTTTCATCCACTGAACGAGGCCGCCAAGGCCCTTGGCCACCTGTTGCTGTTCTAACGGCGTGTGGCGAAATCAAGCCTGGCTGGCGCGCCTGTTGGGTCGCCCAAGCGCCTCGGCTGGCCCTGGCTTTGATCGCGGCCGACCCTCGCTCCCGGCGCGGCAGCCAGGAATCGTTCTCCAGACGCCAAGGTAAAAAGATGCCATGCCGGATCTTTTCTCGCTCGTCTATAGCCGCGCGCAATGGGAATGCATGTGACCCTTGAGATTCCTCAAAGGTCGGCCTTTGTCATGCCAGGAAGCCGCCAGTCTAACCGCTTACGCCGGCGAACAAGCTGGTAACGCGGCCATGCCGTCTATCGCATCGACATGACGAAGGAGACTGCAATGAACGACAATCCGGTAGCAAGCCTTGTTTCCGAGCGGGGCATTCAGCGAACGCCAGAGATCGGGTACACCGCCAAGCTCAAGGAGCAGCAGGACCGTGCCGCAGCCGCGCGTTTCGAGGCGAGAAAGGCGGTCCGGCAACAAGCCGACAAGCTGAAGGACCAGGGATTATTCCTTGAACTTGCAGACCCGGCAAAAATTGCAGAGCGTGCCGCGCGCAAGGGAGGGAAGGCGCAGGCAAGTCCGAATCTCGTACAGGCGGTGATCAGCGCCGCTAAGATGCCCGCGCGCAGCATGAGCGCCGCCATTGAACGCATCATCGGCAGCAACGACCTGCTGCCGGTGGCCTATTTCGGGCACGGTGCCCTGGCTGCCGATGCGGTCGGGCGCGTGGTCACGACCGACGGGCAAGGTCACGAGCTCAGCTATGGCACCGGCTTCCTGGTGGCGCCAGGCGTGATCCTCACCAACCACCACGTCTTGCCGGATGCGGACACGGCTGAGCTGAGCGTCATCCAGTTCAACTATCAGGCAGGGGTCGACGGGCAGATGGAGCGTTTCGACGTTGCGCACATCGACAAGAATCGCTACCTGTCGAACGAAGAGTTGGACTTTGCCCTGGTCGGCATCATCCCGGCAGCGGGATCCCGCCAGCGGACCGTGTTGCCGCTGATCGCCTCCAGCGCGAAGATACTCCCGGACGAGCCGGTCGCGATCATCGAGCATCCCCGGGCCCTGCCAAAGCAGGTGGCCCTGCGCGAAAACAAGGTTGTCGACCTGCTGCCCGACTTCGTGCATTACACAACCGACACCGAGCCCGGCGCATCGGGATCGCCCGTATTCAACGACCAGTGGGAAGTGGTGGCGCTGCATCATGCGAGTGTGCCTGCCGGTGGCACGGGTGCGGCGGGCGCGTCGGCAAGCTGGATTGCCAACGAAGGAGTCCGGATCAGCCGTATCGTGGCCTACCTGAAGGAATTGCACAGCCTGTCGGCACCGGTTCAGCAGATGGTCGCCGCCGTCTTGCAGCAAGAGGCGTTCACGCCCTTGCCCAGCCTGGATGGCGGCGCCGCAGCAGCCAGCCCGACGTTCAAGCCCGCTGCCGGCCAGGAAAGGCAGGCGGAAAAGATGACCCTGGCGCCGGGAACCCAGGTTTCCCTCGACGCGGGCGCCTACGTGACCGAGATCACGATCAGCGTGCGCCCGACCGACGCGCCCGCGCGCCTGCCGGGCGCGCGCGACGAGGGGCTGGTGTCGGACGTGGCACGTGGGGCGGCCAGGGTCGCCGACCAGGTGCTCGGGATGGTGGGCGTGCAGACCAGGCTGCCTGCCTTTGTCCAGACGCTCGAGCCCGGCGATGTCCTGCTGTACAACGGCACGGGAATCCTGTCGGATGCGATCAAGTATTTCACCAACAGTGACGTCAGCCATGTGGCTTTGTACCTGGGCGGGGATGGCAGGGGCCTGATCGGCGAGGCCGTGGATGCCGGTGTCATCCGGGATGCCCCGGAACAGAGTTTCCCAGGTCACAACTGGGTCGTGGTGCACCGTTTGCGCGACAAGCGCGACATGACGCCCGTGCTCAACCGGGGCAATTACTATCTGGACAAGAAGCTGCAGTACGCCTACCCGCAGCTTGTTTTTCTCGGGATATTGCTGCTGACGAAAAAGTTACGCCCTTCCGGCATCCTGGGGAAAATGATACAGGCAGTGTCGGTGGCTGCGTCGGAGGCCCTCAACCGCTTCCTCGAAAGCGGAAAGGAACTGATGATCTGCTCGGAATTCGTGTACCGGGCCTATGACGAAGCGGTCAGCGGCCAGGCCAACCCGTTTCACCTGGAGATTCCCGGGATCGCCAGGGAAGCCTACGCCCCGACAGCGCCCGCCATCGAGGAGGGAAGCATCGCCGCCACCCTGCTGGCGCAGCCGCAGCTGCTGCAGCCGGGTTTTGCCGAGGCGGCCGAGCGTGCGGTCGTGCAGTTGCCGCTCAACCAGGAGCTGCTTCAGAAGCAGGCTGAAAGGTTGGTGGCCGAGTACCTGGCCGAGGTCCAGTATGGCAGGCCGCCGAGCGAGCCGGTCGAGCCGGTCGAGCGCCTCGTCCCGCAAGCGCAGCTCGGCGCGGCCGTGTCGAGGTTTGCGATCACCCTGGCCGCCGTACGCCACCAGGCCGCCGGAGCAGGCAAGGAGGAAGCACTGGCGGCCGCGACCCAACCGGCGGCCGTCGGGCAGGAGCTGCCGCCGGCGCTGCAGGCACTGTTCCGGACGCCCGCCGATTTCGTGACGCCGGCGGACCTGCGGCGCTCGTCCAGCCTGACCGAGGTCGGCCGCGTTTTCTGAGGCCTGCGCCCGCTGTCCCGGCAAGCTGCGGCTATCCCGCACCTTGCCGGGCAGTACAGCAAGCCGACTGCCGGACCCCGGATACGCTGGAGGCGCTTAGGCGGCGGCCTTGACCCCGCTTCCGCCGTGCACGCTCTGTTCGCGCAGGTGCTTGTACTCTTCCTTGTCGACCGGCACGGCGTCCCGCTTGCCCAGGTCTTCCATGCGGATGCGGTGGGTTTCGCGGGCGCTCAGCGCGGCCAGCGCGGCAATCGCCGTCACGATCAACGCCAGGGTGCCGACCGTGGTCGGGATGTCGCGCGCGCCCGGAGGCGCCACGGCGGCGAAGACTGCCGGCAGCATCGCCGTGACCAGGGTTCCCAGGTTCTGCGAGATCGCCATCGCCGAGACGCGGGTGCGGGTCGGGAACAGCTCCGGATAGAAGCTCGGGAAGACGGCGTTATACCCCTGGTACACGATGCCCCACATCAGTACCGACATCACGACCGCCAGCGGGACGTTGTCGATGCTGATGGCGTACAGGTAGCCGAAGGAGAGCAGGCCCGAGCCGATCGCGCCGACGATGATCGGCGGCTTGCGGCCGATCTTGTCCGACAGGTTGCCGACAAAAGGAATGACGAGCACGGCCACGATATTGCCGATCACCGGAATCCACAGGTAGACGTCTTTCGAGAAGCCGATGCCGTAGCCCGGCTGGACCGCATAGGCGGCGCCGAAAATCGTCGCCACCACCGGGATCACGTTCATCAGCGCCATGCAGACGACGCGCAGCATGTCGCGCCAGCTTTCCTGCACGGCCTGCAGCATCGGCGCCTTCGGAACCTTGCCGTCGACGCTTTCCTGCTCGAAGGCCGGGGTTTCCTCGACGTTACGGCGGATCATGTAGCCGACGACGATGACCGCGAAGCTGAGCAGGAAAGGAATGCGCCAGCCCCAGGAATTGAAATCATCCTCGGGCATGTAGTGCGCCAGCGGCAGGAACACGGCGGCCGCCAGGATCTGGCCGAACTGCACGCCCTGCAGTGTGAAGCTGGCGAAGTAGCCGCGCCGTCCGAAGGGCGCATGCTCGAGGATCATCGAACTGGCGCCGGAGATCTCGCCGGCGACGGCGAAGCCCTGGATCAGGCGCATGATGACGAGCAGGGTGGGCGCCAGCATGCCCACTTGCTGGTAGGTCGGCAGCAGGCCGACGGCCATGGTCGAAAAGCCCATCAGGAACATGCACACGACGAGCACATGTTTCCGGCCCCGGGTGTCGCCCCAGTGGCCGAGGACGAAGGCGCCGATCGGGCGCGCGACATAGCCCACGCCATAGGTGGCCAGCGAAGCGATGATGGCGGTCTTCGGATCGCCCTTCGGGAAGAAGATCTGCGGGAAGATCAGCGAGGCCGCGGTGGCGTAGATGAAGAAATCGTAGTACTCGAGCACCGAGCCGATCCAGCCGCTCAGTGTCGCCTTCTTGGTCTGGCTGCGGTCGTGCGCAGTCTCGTTTAGCGTGGTAGCCATGGTGTCTCCTGGTTCGTGCAAAGTGTTGGACTGTATGCCTGAAGCGATTGGGAAAGGCGCTCAGAAACGATGGAGGATGCCGAGCTGCAGGCCGGTCAGCCTCCTGCCGTTGATCGCGTCCCCCGCCAGGTTGGCCGAGGGGGCGGCCGAGCTGCTGAAGCGGAAGCCCGCGTTTGCTTCGTTTTTCAGGTAGCTGAGGAAGCTGTACAGGGTGGTGCGCTTCGACATCGCGTAATAAGCGCCGGCGTTGGCGCCGCGCGCGCCGGCGTCGCCACCCGAGGTATCGTGCATGACGCCATACAGCGCCCCGACGCGCAGGGCCGGCGTGACACGGTAATCGGCCGAGATCTGCCAGATATTGTAGTAGCGCCCGGCATTCGGATCGGTGCCGGCGAAATAATTGTTCGGCGAGCCGACATTGCTCAGGATGGTGGCGGCGTTGCGCCCGTTGGCATTCCCGGTCGAGTTGTTGCTGCGGACAAAAGCCAGGTAGACGGTGCCGGCATCGTATTTGTAGTTGGCATACAGGTGCTGGTAGCTGACCTTGTCGGGGACGGTGGCCGTCAGCCGGTTCGGGGTCGCCTGCAGGCCGGCATAACCGAGCCGGAACGGACCCTTCTCGTAATCGAGCGCCGCCTGGTAGACCGGCCGGTTGCCGCGCGTGGCGCCGCCGTTTTCCGGCAGTGCATAGTGCAGCGACAGCATCAGGCCGGCGACGCGCGGCGTGCGGTACGAGATATCGTTGTCGTAGCGCGAAGGGACGCCGAAGGTGTTGATCACGGAACCGAAGGTGGTGCGTTCCGTGTAGTCGATGGGGCCGCCGGTGAGGAAGATCTCGGTATTCTGACGGCCCACGCGCACTTCCCCGGCCGGCGTGTTCATGCCGACCCAGGCCTGGCGGTCGAACAGGCGCGAGCTGTCGGCCTGGGTGCCGGTGTCGGCGCCGATGCCCATCTCGAGGTTGTACTTGACCTCGTAGCCCTGGCCCAGCGCCTCGCTGCCGCGCACGCCGAGGCGGGTGCGCAGGATGGCGCCGTCGTTCAGGCCAGTAATGTGCTCGCCGTTGCTGCTGTGGATATAGCCGAGGTATTCGTCGACATCGCCGTAAATCGTGAGGGCGGATTGGGCCTGGGCCATGCCTGTCGAGGCAAGCAGGGCCAGGGCGCCTGCGATTCTGGTTTTCATCATGTCTCCATCGTTGAGTATGTCCGGAGCGGCCTTCTGTGTGCCACCCGCATCGCCCCGGGTTATGGTTGTGCGATGTGAAAATGTTAGAACAAAAATCACGGACAGGTTGGGCGATAATCGAATATGTGTGCGCTAGTCGCCCATTGAGTTCATAATTGGCACGGCCCGATCCCGCGACGGCAAACCCAATACGGGAGACTATGCGTGGCGGGTGGAAGTTCGGGCAGCGGCGCCGGTTGCAGGGTTCGGTCAAGCCTGCGCCGCGGCGGCGAACGAAAGCTGCCGGACCTGCGAAACGCGTTATGATTTGACAGCTGATGCATCGGAGACAAGTGCATGACCCATACCGACAAGAATGCCGCCAACGAGAACCCGCTTGGAATCGCCGGCCTCGAGTTCATCGAATACGCCACGACCCAGCCGCAAGCCTTCGGCGCCCTGATCGAACAGCTGGGCTTTGTCGCGACCGCGCGCCACCGTTCGCGCGAAGTGACCCTGTACCGCCAGGGCGACATGAACATCGTCGTCAACGCAGACAAGCGCGCGCTGCCCTCGTCGGCGCGCGAGGACATGCCCACGACCGTGATCAGCGCCATTGCCCTGAGGGTGCGCGATGCCGACGTCGCCTACCGACACGCCATCGAGATGGGCGCCTGGCCGATCCAGACGCGGGCCGGCGTCATGGAGCTGAACATCCCGGGCGTGCATGGCGCAGGCGATTCGATCCTGTATTTCGTCGACCGGGTCGGCGACTTTTCCATCTACGACGTCGACTTCAAGCCGATCCCGGGCGCGCCGCAACAGCCGCCTGCGCTGGCCGGCATGCATTTCTTCGGTGTGGTGCAGTCGATCGACGAGGGGCGCCAGCCGGAGTGGTGCGATTTCTACCGCCAGCTGATGCATTTCGAAGCGCTGCCCGAGGGCCAGTTTTTCGGCGTCGTACAGAAGGGGACGCTGCTCGCCAGTCCTTGCCGCAGCTTCTACCTGCAGCTGATCGAGCCGCCGCCCGGGGCCGGCGGCCTGCAATGGGAAGAGCAGCTGGTGCGGGTCGGTTTCGGCGTGCCGGATGTCGCCGCCGCCGTGCGCCTGCTGGAGGAGCGCGGCATCGTCTTCATCGAACGCGACCCGCCCCAGCCGCACGCCAGGGGCGCCCTGACCCGGCTGTACAAGGGAGGCGTCAGCTTCGAACTGGTGGTCAGCGAGCGTGCGCCGGCCGCGGAGGCGCGATGAACCTGACGAATTTTGGCCTGGACAGCATCACGCTGGCCGGGCCGCTGGGGTCGAAGCTGGCGGCCTGCCGGGCGGCCGGTTTTTCGCAGATCATGCTCTGGGCGCGCGACCTGGTCGAGCACCCGGGCGGACTCGAGGACGCGATACGCTTGGTCCGGCAAAGCGGGCTGCGCGTGACCGGAATCCAGGTCATGCGCGACTACGAGGGCCTCGACGACGGCCTGCACGCGTACAAGCTCGATATCGCCCGCCACCTGCTGCGCGTGTGCAAGGCGGTGGGGGCGGGCATCCTGGTCGTCGCTTCCAGCACCTCGAGCCACGCCAGCGGCGAGCTCGACCGGATCGCCCGCGACCTGGCCAAGCTGGCCAATTCGGCGGTGCCGCTGGGGGTGCGGATCGGCTATGAAGCGCTGTCCTGGGGCCGCCATGTGCGGGCCTGGGAACAGGCGTGGGAAGTGGTCGACATGGCGGCGCACGCCAATCTCGGCGTCGTGCTCGATTCCTTCCACATGCTGGCCGGCGGCGACGAGCTGGAAGGACTGGAAGACATGCCTTCGGAAAAAATCGCGCTGGTCCAGCTGTCGGATTTCATGTGGCGCGACCTGGGCAGCCTGGATGAGCGGATCGAGACGGCCGGGCATTTGCGCGTCTTCCCCGGCGAGGGCTGCCACTCGGCTGAGCTGTCGAGCATCCTGCGGCGGCTGGACCGCGGCGGCTACCGCGGCAGCTACAGCCTGGAGGTCGTCAACGACGACTACCTGCAGCTGCCGCCCGATATCGTCTGCGGGCGCGCCTTGATGGCGGCGAAATGGATTACCGACCAGGTGCTGCGGCGCAGCCTGCAAGTCCGTGCCTATGCGGGACGGACCTTGTAAAACCCGTGTCGGGCACCGGGATTCAGAACCGGTTCAGGCCCTGGTAGTAGGCGCGGTTCGAGAGCGAGAGTGCGTAGAAAATTTCGGCCAGCAGGATGCGCGCCTTGCGGCGCAGGGGGGTGTCGGTCTTGTTCGAAACAGAAGTAATGGTGGCAGTGTGCATGATGGGGTTCCCGTGCGTTGGTCGCGTGATCGATAGCGCGACTGTACGCCTGCGGGAGTCATTCATCCAATTTTGATTCCGCATCTCAGACATTATCGTGGGTAATTTCTGCCTGCATCGGGCGAGCCAGGTTGCGGGCGCATGGCGCACACTTTGCCGCTGCCCGCCCCCTTTGTCCATTTTCTGCGTTATACGATCGTTAACCTGACCAGACCAAGGAACGAACATGGATCCCGTGATCATCGCCGTCGCCATCACCGGCTCGGTACCGCGCAAGAAAGACAATCCGGCGGTACCGGTCACCGTTGCCGAACAAATCGAGTCGACCCACGAAGCCTATGAAGCGGGCGCCAGCCTCGTGCACCTGCACGTGCGCAATCCGGACGAGAGTTCCTCATCCGATCCGGCGCTGTTTGCCAGCGTCCTGGAGGGCATACGCAAACATTGTCCGGGCATGATCGTCCAGTTTTCGACCGGCGGCCGCGGGCGCGACCAGGCCGCCCGGGGCGCCGCGCTGCACCACAGGCCGGACATGGCATCGCTGGCGACCGGTACCGTCAATTTTCCGAGCATCATTTACGAGAACGCCCCGGCCCTGGTCGACCAGCTGGCGGCGACCATGAAGCAGCACGCGATCCTGCCGGAGATCGAGATCTTCGACCTCTCGCATCTGTATGGCATGCGGCGGCTGATGGACGCGGGCCTGATCAACGACCGGCCGCATGTCCAGTTCGTCATGGGCATCAAGAATGCGTTGCCGGTGGCCGAGTACCTGCTCGATCTCCTGCTCTCGGTGCTGAAACGCGTGGCGCCGAACGCCACCTGGACCGCTGCCGGCATCGGCCGCCACCAGAACGACGTGATCGAGTGGGTCCTCAAGCGCAAGGGCGATGCGGTACGCACCGGGCTGGAGGACAACATCCGCATCGACCGCGAGCGCCTGGCCACGAGCAATGCGGAGCTGGTCCGGGTCGCTGCCGACCTGTGCGCGGCCTACGGTGCGCGTCCGGCGACGCCTGCCGAGGCGCGTGCCAGGCTCGGCTTGCCGGCCTGAGCGGCCGGCCGTTCGAGCTGCCGGGGCGGCTTCCCCCGGCCCTGCATGCGCGCCGGGTAGCCCGTCGACGCCGGCGGCCCGGACCTCGGCAAGGCGCCCCGATGTCGTGTACGATTGACCATCCCCGGGCCTTGCCCTCTGCCTTCCAACTTCCTTTACGCCAAACAATATGAGCACTGAAAGCAGCCTCAACGAAACCAACGACGCCCAACTGCGCGCCGACGCCCTCGAATACCACCGCAGCCCGACGCGCGGCAAGATCGAGGTGGTGGCAACGAAACCGCTGTCGAACCAGCGCGACCTGTCGCTGGCGTATTCGCCGGGCGTGGCCTATGCCTGCGAAGAGATCGCGGCCGACCCGGCGATGGCGGCCGAGTACACCTCGCGCGCCAATCTCGTGGCCGTGATCTCGAACGGCACTGCGGTGCTGGGTCTCGGCAACATCGGTCCGCTGGCCTCGAAGCCGGTGATGGAAGGCAAAGGCTGCCTGTTCAAGCAGTTCGCCGGGGTCGACGTATTCGACCTGGAACTGGCCGAGAACGACCCGGATAAACTGATCGAAGCGATCGCGATGCTGGAACCCACCGTGGGCGGCATCAACCTGGAAGACATCAAGGCGCCGGAGTGCTTCTACATCGAGAAGAAGCTGCGCGAGCGCATGAACATCCCGGTCTTCCACGACGACCAGCACGGCACCGCGATCATCTCGAGCGCGGCCCTGCTCAATGCCCTGAAGGTGGTCGGCAAGGACATCGGCCAGATCAAGCTGGTGGCCTCCGGCGCCGGCGCGGCGGCGATCGCCTGCCTCGACATGATGGTGATCCTGGGAGTCAAGCGCGAGAATATCTATGTCACCGACTCCAAGGGCGTCATCTATGCCGGCCGCGACGCCAACATGGAAGCGAACAAGGCGCGCTATGCGCAAGAGACGGGCGCGCGTACGCTGGCCGACATCGTGAACGGCGCCGACGTCTTCCTCGGCTGCTCGACCGCGGGCGTCCTCACCGGCGAGATGGTGAAAACCATGGCCGATCAACCGGTGATCCTGGCGCTGGCCAATCCGGAGCCGGAGATCCGTCCGGAAGTGGCGAAAGCCGCGCGTCCGGACTGCATCATCGCGACCGGCCGTTCGGACTATCCGAACCAGGTCAACAACGTCCTGTGCTTCCCCTACATCTTCCGCGGCGCCCTCGACTGCGGCGCCACGCGCATCACCGACGAGATGAAGCTGGCCTGCGTCACCGCGATCGCCGAGCTGGCCGAAGCCGAAGCGAGCGACGTCGTCGCCTCGGCCTACGAGGGACAAGACCTCTCCTTCGGTCCCGACTACATCATCCCGAAGCCTTTCGATCCGCGCCTGCTGGCCGCAATCGCGCCGAAAGTGGCCGAAGCGGCGGCCGCCTCCGGCGTCGCGTCGCGTCCGATCGCCGACATGGATGCCTACCGCGAAAAGCTGGGCCAGATGATCTACCACACCGGTTTCTTCATGAAGCCGGTGTTCGCCCAGGCCCGCGCGAAGAGCCGCCGTGTGGCCTATGCCGAGGCGACCGAGCGCCGCGTGCTGCGCGCGGTGCAGACCGTGGTCGACGAAGGCCTGGCGCGCCCGGTGCTGATCGGCGACGGCGCCGCCATCGCACGCGCCATCCAGGAAGCCGGCCTGCGCCTGAAGCAGGGCGCCGACTACGAGCTGGTCGCGGCCGAGGGCGACACGACGCTGCAGGGCACGCGCCTTCTGAAGTCGGGCCAGGTCGATGCCCTGATCTGCGGCATGACCGGTCATTACGACAGCCACCTGACGCACGTCCAGAACGAGATCGGCCTCGCGCCCGGCGCGGAAGTCATGGCCGCGATGAATGCGCTGGTGCTCGACAAGCTGACGCTGTTCATCGCCGACACCTATGTCAACGATCAGCCGAGCGCCCCGGAGCTGGCCGCGATCACGCGCATGGCGGCCGCCGAACTGCGCCAGTTCGGCCTGGAGCCGAAGGTCGCGCTGCTGTCGCATTCCTCGCAAGGCTCGTCCGAGCGTCCGTCGGCGCGCCGCATGCGCGAAGCGCGCGCCTTGCTGGCGCAAAGCGCGCCGGATCTCGCCGTGGTCGGCGAAGTCCATGGCGACGCCGCGCTGTCGCAGGAAATCCGCGACCTGTATCACGTCGAAAACGGTTTCGCCGGCAGCGCCAACCTGCTGGTCACGCCTTCGCTGGACGCCGCCAACATCCTGTTCAACGTGCTGAAGGTCGCGGCCGGCAAGGGCGTCACCGTGGGCCCGATCCTGCTGGGCGCGGCGAAGCCGGTGCACATCCTGAGCCCGAGCGCGACGGTGCGCCGCATCGTCAACATGACGGCGCTGGCGGCAGCGGGCGTGCGCGAGGGCTGAGCGAAGCGGCCGGCGCCGCCCTCACGGTCCGGCGCCGGCGCCGGCCATGCGCACCAGGGCTGCGTGCTCGCGTTCCTTGAAGCGCTGCATCAGCTCGGCAAAAGGCATCGGCCTGCCGAACAGGAAGCCCTGCGCATACTCGACCCCGCGCTCGCGCAGGAAATCGGCCTGGGCCTCGCTTTCGATCCCTTCGGCGATCATGCGCAGGCCCATCGAACGGGCCATGGCGATGATGTGGCCGACGACCAGGCTGATCGGCGCATCGGTGCCGATGGCTTCGATGAAGGAACGGTCGATCTTCAGGAAATCGAGATCGAGCGATTCGAGGTAGGACAGGCTGGAGTAGCCGGTACCGAAGTCGTCGATCGCCACCTCGATGCCGTTTCCGCGCAAGGCCCCGATGGTGTCGCGGGCCGATTCCAGGTCCAGGAAGCCGCGCTCGGTGATTTCCACGATCAGGTTCGACGGCAGGGCGCCGCAGCGCGCCAGCATGGTTCTCAGGTGACCCACGATGTCGGTCGAGTGGATATCCTCGGCCGCCAGGTTGAGCGCGACGTGGAAGGCCGGATGGGTCGACAGGAAATGGCCGGCGTCGCGGGCGACCAGGCGCAACACGCGTTCGGTGATCCTGGTCACCAGTTTCGACTGTTCGGCGACCGGAATGAACAGGTCCGGACCGACCAGGGTGCCGTCGGCGCGGCGCCAGCGCACCAGGGCCTCGGCGCTCACCCATTCGCCGGTCTGCAGGCGCACGATGGGCTGGTAGCACACGAAGAATTCGTCGCGGCGCAAGGCATTGCGCAAGGCGCCCTCCATCGACAGCTGGCGCCGCGCAAGCAGCAGGATCGCCAGCGCCACGATCAGTCCTCCGATCGCGCCGGCCGGGACCATCCGTCGCGCGATGTCGGCGCTGCGCCGGTCGAGTTCGGCGATGGGCGCGGCGGCGACGGCGATGAATTGCGATTGGCGCGAGCGCAGGACCGACACCACGTGGCCCGGGTCCGCGAAAGTGACCGTGTCGCCTTGCCCCAGGTGCGCGAGCCAGGCCGGATCGATCGGGCCGCGCGCGATCCAGACGCGGCGTTCCTCGCCGTGCAGGACGCCCAGCGACACGCCGGGCGTATCGGTCCAGGCGTCGATCGGCAGGTCGCGGTGGACCAGGGCCGCCAGCTGCCCGCGCCGCGCCGCCATCAGCGGCGGCTGGCCCGGCAGGTTGCCCGGCACGTTGGGATAAAAGATGAACCCCGTCGACGACTCGAAGGCTCCCTTGCCCAGCGCGAGCGGCGCGCCGCCCATCGAGGAGCAGACGATCGCGTCATCGCGGACGTAGCCGACCGCCTGCAGATAGCTCGAGCCGAGGTCGATCTGGCGCATCAGGTCCAGGGACGCCGGAGAGCAGGGCGCGAGCCGGGACTGCTCGAGCGCGCGAAAGGCCTTGTTGACCTGCTGCGTGGTACCGTCCATGCGGCGCAGCACGTCGAGCGCGTAGCGCTGCACCTGGTCGGATTCGGCTTCGTAGGCCTGGTGGCGCGCCTCGCGCAGCGCAAGCCACGGCGGCGCCGCCAGCGCGGCCAGCGCTGCCAGTACCGTCAAGGCCAACCCGATGCGTCCGCGCATGCTGTTCCCCAATGGCACAGCGGACGGTCCTTCCCGGCTGCTGCACACAAGCCCGATCAGGCAGTATAACGGCTGCCCGACCCGTTTGGCATGGCGCGCGCCTGGCCGATGCGCGGCGCGCCGCCTGCTTCGAACGGCGAGGTAATCGGCGTAGAATGGACGGGACTATTGCAAAGACAAGGACAATGGACCGCTTCCTCGAAATGAAAGTATTCTCGGCCGTGGTCGAGTCGGGCAGCTTCACCGCAGCGGCCGACGTGCTCGACATGTCGAAGGCGGCGGTGTCGCGCTACGTGGCCGAGCTGGAAGAACGCCTCGGCGTGCGCCTGCTGCACCGGACCACGCGCAAGCTCTCGCCGACGAGCGAAGGCGCCATCTTCCAGGTGCGCTGCCGCGAGCTGCTCGACAACCTGCTCGAGGCCGAGGCCGAGATCACCTCGCGCAGCGGCGAGGCGAGCGGGCTGCTGAAAGTGAACGTCCCGGTCAGCTTCGGCCTGATGCACCTGGCGCCCCTGTGGCCGGCCTTCATGGCGCGGCACCCGAAACTGGCGCTCGACATCAGCCTGTCCGACCGCGTGGTCGACCTGGTCGAGGAGGGCTTCGACGTCGCCGTGCGCATCGGCCAGCTTCCCGCATCCACGCTCATCAGCCGCAAGCTCGCCTCCACGCGCCTGGTCCTGTGCGCCTCGCCCGCCTACCTGGCGCGCCGCGGCGAACCGGCGCGCCCAGCCGACTTGCCGGCGCACGAGGTCATTTCGTACAGCCTGTTCTCGTCCGGCGAGAACTGGAGTTTTACCGGACCCGGGGGCGAGGAAACGGTGCGGGTGCTGCCGCGGGTGCGCACCAACAGCGGCGACACCTGCCGCGCCGCCGCGCTGCAGGACGGGGGCCTCATCCTGCAGCCGACCTTCATCGTCGGGCCGGACCTGGCCGAGGGGACCCTGCGCGAGACGTTGGCCGGCTACCGCTCGCTGGAACTGGGGATCTATGCCGTCTACCCGTCGCGCAAGTTCGTGTCGCCGAAAGTGCGCTTGCTGATCGATTTTCTGGTGGAGGCGTTTGCCGATCCGGCGTGGGACTAAATGCCGGGGCACCTTGAGTTACCGTAGGGTGGGCTCGGGAGCCCACCGTACGTTACCTCGGCGGTAACATGGCAATGATTGTTCCGGATCGAGAGACAGTGTTGTATGGGCGCGCGTATTTATCTCACAGGAGCACGCAATTAAGATGATTCCATGTTGACGCGGCATCCGCCGCCCAGATTAAGAGGACACATCATGCCACCCCTTCCCACCCTGTTCGTTTCGCACGGCTCCCCCATGCTGGCCTTGCAGGACAGCCCGGCACGCCGCTTCCTGCAGCAGCTGGGCCAGGCGCTGCCGCGGCCGCGGGCGATCCTGGTCGTCTCGGCGCACTGGGAAACTGCCGGCGCCCCGGCCGTGAGCCTGGCGCAGCAGCCGGAGACCATCCACGACTTCGGCGGCTTTCCGCGCGCACTGTTCGAGATGCAGTATCCGGCGCAGGGCGCGCCCGAGGCCGCCGAACGCGCCGCGGCGCTGCTCGAAGCGGCGGGCATTGCGGTCGGCCGCAGCAGCACGCGCGGCCTCGACCACGGCGCCTGGGTGCCGCTGCGCCTGATGTATCCTGAGGCCGACATCCCCGTGGCCCAGCTGTCGATCGTGCGCGGCGCCAGCCCGGCGCAGCACGAGGTGATCGGCCGGGCGCTGGCGGCGCTGCGCGAAGAGGGCGTGCTGATCCTCGCCTCGGGTTCGCTGACGCACAACCTCTACGAATTCCGCGGGCAGGGCGTCGACGCGCCGGTGCCGGGATGGGTCAGCGAATTCGGCGCCTGGATGCAGGCGCGCCTGGAAGCCGACGACCGCGCCGCGCTGCTCGACTACCGCCGCGTCGCCCCCTATGCGGCCGAGAACCACCCGACCGACGAGCACCTGCTGCCCCTGTTCGTCGCCATGGGGGCGGCCGGGGAGGGCGCGCACGCGACACAAGTGCACGCGAGCTTCGAACACGGCATCCTTGCAATGGACGCCTACGCTTTCAGCTGAGTAGTACTTTCCACGTCAACCGCACACAAAAAGGAACAATCATGCAAACCACGACTACCGCCACCGCCGACACCCTGCGTTCGAGCGAAGATACCGGCAAGCTGCTCCTGCGTGCCGTGCTCGCCATCCTGCTGCTGTTCCACGGCTTCTCGAAGCTGAGCGGCGGCATCGGCCCCATCGTCGGCATGGTGGAAAAGGCCGGGCTGCCGTCCGTTTTCGCCTACGGGGTCTATATCGGCGAAGTGGTCGCCCCGCTGCTGATCCTGGCGGGCGTGTCCACCCGTCCGGCGGCCCTGGTCGTCGCCTTCAACATGGTCGTGGCGCTGCTGCTGGCGCACACCAGCCAGTTCTTCACGATGGGCGCGACCGGCGGCTGGGCGCTCGAACTGCAGGCCATGTACCTGGCGGGCGCGCTGGCGGTGGCCCTGCTGGGCGCGGGCCGCTACAGCCTGGGCGGCATCAACGGCCGCTTCAACTGAAAACCCGTGGAAAGATGCCCGGACCGGCGTGAGCCGGCCGGGGCCTGCAAGGCGTGCGCGCACAGGGTATGATCATGTTCTCAACCAAACACAGGACCTGATGCCCATGACGACGTCCAGCTATCCCGACACCCGCCTCCTCATCGCCAACGAATGGTGTGAGGCCACCGGCGGCAAGACCATTCCCGTCGTGAACCCGGCCACCGGCCAGCCGATCGGCAATGTCGCCCATGCCTCGATCGCCGACCTCGATCGCGCCCTGGCCGCGGCGCAGAAAGGCTTCGAGACCTGGCGCGCCGTGCCTGCCGCCGAGCGCGCCGCCGTCATGCGCCGCGCCGCCCAGCTGCTGCGCGAACGCGCCGGCGACATCGCCCGCCTGCTGACCCAGGAGCAGGGCAAGCCGCTCGCCGAAGCCAAGGGCGAAGCCCTGGCCGGCGCCGAGATCATCGACTGGTTCGCGGCCGAAGGCATGCGCGTGTACGGCCGCATCGTCCCATCGCGCAATCCGGCTGCCCAGCAGCTGGTGCTGAAGGAACCGGTCGGCCCGGTCGCCGCCTTCACGCCCTGGAACTTCCCGATCAACCAGATCGTCCGCAAACTCGGCGCCGCGCTGGCGACCGGCTGCTCCTTCCTGTGCAAGGCGCCGGAAGAGACCCCGGCTTCGCCCGCCGCGCTGCTGCAGTGTTTCGTGAACGCCGGCATCCCGCCGGGCGTGGTCGGCCTCGTGTTCGGCGACCCGGCCGAAATCTCCGGCTACCTGATCCCGCATCCGGTCATCCGCAAGGTCACCTTCACCGGCTCGACCCCGGTCGGCAAGCAGCTGGCCAGCCTGGCCGGCCTGCACATGAAGCGCGTGACGATGGAGCTGGGCGGCCATGCGCCGGTGATCGTCGCCGAAGACGCGGACGTCGCGCTGGCCGTGAAAGCCGCCGGCGGCGCCAAGTTCCGCAACGCGGGCCAGGTCTGCATCTCGCCGACCCGCTTCCTGGTGCACAACGCGATCAAGGAAGAGTTTACGCGCGCTTTCGTGAAGCACGCCGAAGGCCTGAAGCTGGGCGACGGCCTGGTCGAAGGGACGACCCTCGGCCCGCTGGCCAACGCGCGCCGCCTGACGGCGATGGCGAAGGTGGTCGAGGACGCGCAGAAGCACGGCGCGACCCTGGCGTCGGGCGGCAAGCGGATCGGCGAGACCGGCAACTTCTTCGCGCCGACCATCCTGTCCGACGTGCCTTTGGAAGCGAGCATCTTCAACGACGAGCCCTTCGGTCCGATCGCGGGCATCCGCGGCTTCGACAGCCTGGAAGACGCGATCAGCGAGGCGAACCGCCTGCCTTACGGCCTGGCCGGTTATGCCTTCACGCGCTCGATCAAGAACGCCCAGCTGCTGATGAACCGGGTCGAGGTCGGCATGCTGTGGATTAACCAGCCGGCTACGCCGAGCGCCGAGCTGCCGTTTGGCGGCATCAAGGATTCGGGCTACGGCACCGAAGGCGGTCCGGAAGCGATGGAAGGCTATCTGAACACCAAGGCGGTGTCGATGGTCGGCATCTAAGCGCGCCAGGCTACAAAAAAAAGGCCACCGGCTCACCCCGGTGGCCTTTTTGCATTGACGCAATAGCATTACACTGTCGGCATGATGAATCCGACCGACACCAGTTTCGATCTCGCCGCAAGCGCCCTCAACCTCCTCGACTGCGGCGTGATCGTGCTCGACGCCGAACATCGCATCGTGCTCTGGAACCGCTGGATGGTGAGCCGCTCCGGCCGCTCCGCCGCGCGCGTGCGCGAGCAATCGCTGTTCGCGGTCTTTCCCGAACTGCGCGGCTCGCGTGTGGAAGCAGCCGTGCTGGCCGGGCCGGGCGACGGCAGTACCCGCAAGGTGTCGAACCTCGAGGGCCGCACGCCGTTTCCGCTGCGCGAAGCGGGCAGCTTCGACGGCACCCGCATCGAGCAGGCGATCGCGGTGACGCCCTTCAGGGAGGGCGACGAGCAGCTCTGCCTGATCGAGATCCGCGACGTCAGCGGCACCGTCGACCGCGAGCGCCACCTGCTCGAACACGCCGAATCCCTGCGCGCCCGGTCCTATGTCGACGGCCTGACCGGCATCCACAACCGGCGCTACTTCGACATGACGCTGGAACGCGAACTGCGCCGCGCCCACAGAAACGGCGGCGCGCTTTCGCTGCTGCTGATGGACATCGATTCCTTCAAGGCCTACAACGACCATTTCGGCCACCAGCAGGGCGACGCCTGCCTGATCACGGTGGCGCAGGCGCTGGCCGGCATGCTCAAGCGTCCGGCCGACGTGGCTGCGCGCTACGGCGGCGAGGAGTTCGTGGCCATCCTGCCCGATACCACGCTGGCGCAGGCGGCCGGCGTGGCCGAGGCGATCCGCCTGGATATCGCCGCGCGCGCGCTGGCGCATGCGCCGGCGGCGGTGAAGGACCACGTCACGCTCAGCATCGGCGTGGCCGCCTTCGGCAAGGATGGGCTGAACGAGGCGGCGAGCCTGATCGAGGCGGCCGACCAGGCCTTGTATGCGGCCAAGCGCGGCGGGCGCGACCGGGTGGCGGTGGCGGGCACGCAGTAAAGGCAGGCCCGCCGTGTCGCTGCGATGCTGAGCGCCGGCCGGGACCGGCGTCGTGCTTCGGCCGGTCACCGTTGCTTTCCAGGCCGAACAGGCATGTGAAGCGCCAGAGACTGGATGTATGATGAATTCCCCTACAACCCTGTCCGGGGAAAGTCAACATGGTGCTGCGTTCTGCTCGCAAGCTGCGACGTGGCCTGATCGCGCTCTCGATTGCCCTGCCGGGACTGTACGCCGTGTCGGCAGGGACAGCCATCGTGCAGGATTACCGCTCGACCATCACACAGGCCGAGTCGGACATGCGCAACATCGCCGCCACGCTGCACGAGCATGCGATGCGCACTTTCGGCGAGGCCGATACCCGGCTGCGCGTGGCGATGGCCGAGATCGAGCGGCGCGGTCTGGCGCCCGTGCCGGCGGACGAGCGCGCGCTGCACGACATCCTGGTCGCGGCCGGCGGCGATTCCCCGGTGGCCGGCAGCGCCGGCGTCATGGCGCCCGACGGCGAGATACGCGCCAGCGCCTACGCCTACCCATCCGTTCCGGCCGATGGACGCGACCGCGATTACTACGCCTGGCTGAGCACGCACCGCGAGCGCGGCATGTACCTGTCGCGTTCGGTCCGGTCGCGTTCCAACGCCAGGTGGGTGGTCCCGGTGGCACGCCGGATCGACAATCCGGACGGCTCCCTGAAGATGATCGTCAACTTCGGGGTCGACATGGCCTACTTCGACCGCTTCTACCGCAGCCTGCGCCTCGGCGAGAGCAGCCGCCTGGTCCTGGTACGGCGCGACGGCTGGGTCATCACGGAAACGCCGCTGTCCGCCGGCGTGATGGACCGCAACCTGGCCAGCACCTGGCCCTTCCGCGTGCTCGGCCATGCGCCCGTCGGCGTCTACGAAACCGAGCGCAGCACCATCGACGGCTCCGCGCGCGTGGTCGGCTATGCGAGCCTGGCGCAGTCGCCGATCGTCGCGGTAGCCAGCATCGGGCGCGACGAAGTGCTGCAACCCTGGGTGACGCGCAGCCTGCAGTTCGCCGGCCTCGGCGCGCTGTCGACGGTGATGCTGCTGGCCCTGCTGCGCTTCCTGTGGCTGCGGCTGGCCGACCTCGAAGCGGTCCAGGGCGGCCTGGCCAGGCGCAACCAGGAGCTGGACACCGCGCGCCGCCGTTTCCAGGAACTGGTCGACGGCATCGACGGCATCGTGTGGGAGGCGGCGCTGCCGGATTTCCGCTTCACTTACGTCAGCGGCAACGCCGCCGCCATTTCCGGTTATCCGGCCGAACAATGGATGGCGGAGCCGCAGTTCTGGCGCGAGCGCCTGTGTACCACGCCCGACGGCAAGCGGTCCGAGCCCATGCTGAACCTCGGCGGCCCGCGGCTCATGAAGCCGATCGAGCACCACATCCTGGCGCCGGACGGCAGGGACATTTGGCTTCGGAGCAATATCATGTTGGCCGACAGTCCCGCAGGAGGACTGCACGTGCGCGGGGTCACGACCGACATCACGGCCCACAAGGAATCCGAGCTGCAGCTGTTCGAGGCGATCCACGTCGATCCCCTGACCCGGCTGCCGAGCCGGCGCGCCCTGGCCGACCATCTCGAACACGCCCTGGTGCTGGCCCGGCACAACCGCTCGGTGACGGCAGTAGTCCTGGTCGACGTCGACAACTTCAGTACCGTCAACAATAGCCTCAGCCACGACCTGGGCGACGAGGTGCTGGTTCACGTCGCGCAGCGGCTGAAGGACTGCCTCGATCCGGGCGACATGCTGGCCCGGATGGGCGAAGACGAATTCGCCATCGTCGTCGAGGATGTAGACCGCGTCGGGCTGAAGGTGGAACAGCTCGCCGAACGGATCCAGGCCGCGCTCGAGCGGGCGATCCCGATCGACGGGCGCAAGCTGTATCTCACCGTCAGCATGGGCCTTGCCCTGTCGCCCCAGGATGGGCGCGATTGCCAGACCCTGATGCGCAATGCCGACACCGCCCTGTACCGGGTCAAGGCAGCCGGGCGCAACGGCTGGCAATTCTTCGACAGCTCGATGGCGCGCCAGGTCGAACACCGGCTGGACATGGAAACCGCCCTGCGGCATGCCATCGAACACGAAGAGTTCCGCCTGGAATATCAGCCCCAGCGCTCGCTGGCGGACGGCGGCATTGTCGGCGCCGAAGCGCTGCTGCGCTGGAACCGGCCCGGCGTGGGCATGGTGCCGCCCCAGGAGTTCATCCGCATGGCCGAGGAAAGCGGCTTCATCGTCGGCCTCGGCAATTGGGTGCTGACGGCGGCTTGCTGCCAGGCGGCGGACTGGCGCGCGGCCGGGCTGCACCTGCGCATGGCCGTCAACGTCTCCGTGGTCCAGCTGCACCAGGCGGATTTCGCCGACCAGGTCAGGCACGCGCTCGCCGTATCCGGCCTGCCGGCGCATCTGCTCGAACTGGAGATCACCGAAGGCGCCGTCGTCTCCGACATCCTCGACGCGCTCGACAAGCTCCATCAGCTCAAGGCCATGGGCGTCGAGCTGGCTGTGGACGACTTCGGCACCGGCTACTCGTCGCTGTCCTACCTGAAGCAGATGCCGGTCGACCGCCTGAAGATCGACCAGAGCTTCGTGCGCGACATCCCGCACAACGCCGACGATTGCGCCATCGTGCGCGCGATCCTGGCGATGGCGGCCAACCTGAAGCTCGAAGTCATCGCCGAAGGGGTCGAAACCCAGGAGCAGCTGGAATTCCTGCGGGCCGAAGGTTGCCAGGAAATGCAGGGATTCCTGCTGTCGCCGCCCGTCAGCCCCGATCACTTCGTTGCGCAGTTTCTTGCGGCTTGCCGGGCCGGAACCCGGCGTTTGTCGCCGGTTCCCCGGTCTGAGTCGCCTTGAGGCAGGCGCGTCAGGATGTGAAGCGACGGCGGCGCAGGCGTCCGGCGTAACTGCGCGCAAAACCTTCCAGGACGTGCGCGGGCAACATCTTCACCATGCCATGCAGGATGAGCGGCACCAGCACGAATTCGTCGACGACGCCGATCACGGGCAAGGCGAAATTCAGCGGCTCGACAGCGAACAGCGCCAGGCCAGCCAGTCCGGGCAGCAGCCATGCGGGACGTTTCTCATGCCGGATCGCGAACCATAGCAGGCGCAGGTCCTGGCTGGCGACCACGCGCCACAGTGCAAAGATGCGTTTCAATGCGTTCTCCTCCGTCGCGCGGGACCGTCCCGTGTGCCCTAGATGGGTCGTCAAGGACCGAACGCAATAGGGTATTGAAGAAAGTCGCTTGCGGGCTGAATCGGCGGACGACATTGCAAGGCGCTGGCCGGCGCTAGCTGCCCACCAGGCCGGCGGCAATATTGATCGACATTCCGATGATCGCGGCATTGAAGAAGAAGGCCAACACCGATTGCGCGAGCACCGCCTTGCGGGCAAGCGTCGAATGGATGCTGACATCGGAGGTCTGCGCCGCCACGGCTATCGTGAACGAGAAATACAAAAAGTCCCAATAGCCGGCTTCCAATGTTTCGTCAGGAAATCGAAGCGGCCTGGTGCCCGTATGCGAACGATAGTAGAGATGCGCATAGTGAAAGCTGTAGACCACCGAAACGAGCAGCCACGAGCCGAGCACCGTCGCGCCGGTCAGCCAGTAGTGGGTCATTCGTTGTTGTCCGTTCATGTTTTTCGCCGAGGCCAGCTCGATGACGATCGCAGCAAGGCTGATCATTGCCCCGATCGACGTGACCGACAGCGCGAAGACCGCATTGCCTTCCTCCTGTTCCGCCAGTTTGGTAATCCGGCGCGGGTCGCCGCGCAGCACCACCCAGCTGGTCATGCCCAGATACAGCCAGACGGCGATATTCCAGCCGAGCAGGCACCTGAATGACAGTCCCCACGCATGAGGAAGCAGCGCCCCCGCGATGACGCCTGTCGCGAAGGCGCCCGTCAGGCGTGGATGGGAATGAAAAAGCCGGTGACGATTGCGAAAGTAGGCGGTGGACATGGGCAGGACGATCAGGGAAATGGTATGCGCGCGGTAGAAGCATTTGCCGGCCGCCGGCCGCGCCGAGGCAGCGCTCATCCTCCTCGGCCAGGTGACTGTCGTGCTGCGCGTGGAGCTCTGCAGGTGCCGGCAGGGGATGCGTGCAGCGTGTGATCGCCCTGATTGCGGAACAAGAAAGCCGGCATGACTGAACCGGTCACGCGGCCTCAGGCGCCGCGTGCGGGTAGTTCAGTCATGCCGGCTTGATGGCAGGCGAGCGCCGGTGATTCAAGGCTGGGTAGTGGCGGCCGCGTGCTTCGTTTTTTTGGCCACTACGCTCTTTGCCAGCGGATGGCGCGCCTTGTGCATCGTGTGCTTGACGCGTTTCTTGGCGACCTTGACGTGGGTCTTGGCGACCGTGGCGGTGCCCTGGGTTTCTTGCGTGTCCGCGGCGGGAGTCTGGGCAAAGGCTGCGGTGGCGAACAGACTGACGATCAGGGTTGCGATGGCTTTTTTCATGATGAAGGGTCCTTGGGTTTCGGGTTCGAGTGTCACGTCGTGTTACCTGCTCCAGAAACGCGGACAGGCACGCTCTTGTTGACGCGATTTGCAAAAATTTCCTTCGGCGACAGATTCTGCTGCAAAGGCGCGGCACCTGAATGCCGCGTTTCCTGTTCCGGGCAGCGCCCGGGCTGCGGCCAGCTTACGCCCGGGCCACGCAAGAATTAAGGCACATACTTCCACGCACCCTTTTCGATCTTGACCATCACCTGCGAGCGCTGGTCCAGGCCCTGGTGGTTGGTCGGGCTCATGTTGAAGATGCCGTGCGAGGCAGGCAGGTTCTTGATGCCTTCGAGCGAATCGCGCAGGGCCGCGCGGAATTCCTTGGTGCCCGGTTTGCCCTTCGGCAGCGCGGTCCTGGCCGCTTCCGCCAGCAGCAGCGAGGCGTCCCAGGCGTGGCCGCCGAAGGTCGAGACGCTGTCCTTGCCGAACGCGGCCGCGTACTTGGTGGAATAGGCGAGGGCGCTCTTCTTGACCGGGTTCGAATCCGGCAGCTGGTTCGCCACCAGCACCGGGCCGACCGGCACGAAGGTGCCTTCGCAATCGGCGCCGCAGACGCGCAGGAAGTCGCTGTTGGCCACGCCGTGGGTCTGGTAGATCTTGCCCTTGTAGCCGCGCTCGCGCAGCGCCTTCTGCGGCAGCGCGGCCGGGGTACCGGAGCCGGCAATCAGGATCGCGTCCGGATTGGCCGCCATCAGCTTGAGGACCTGGCCGGTGACCGAGGTGTCGGTGCGGGCGAAGCGCTCGTTGGCGACGACGTTGATCTTGCGGGCCGGCGCGTATTTCGTCGCCTCGCCGTACCAGCCTTCGCCGTAGGCGTCGGAGAAGCCGATGAAGCCCATGGTTTTGACGCCGTTGTTCGACATGTGCGTGGCGATCGCATTGGCCATCTGGCCGTCGTGCTGGGTGGTCTTGAAGACCCAGCGCCGCTTGGCGTCCATCGGTTCGACGATGCGGGCGGCGCCGGCGATCGAGATCATCGGGGTCTCGGTTTCGGCCGCCACTTCCAGCATGGCCAGCGAGGTCGGGGTGATCGAGGAGCCGATCAGGAGGTCGACCTTGTCTTCCGAGACCAGCTTGCGCGCGTTCTTCACCGCCTGGGTCGCGTCCGAGGCGTCGTCCAGCACGATGTATTGCACCTTCTGGCCGGCGATCTCGGCCGGCAGCAGGCCGATCGTGTTCTTTTCCGGGATGCCGAGCGACGCGGCCGGGCCGGTGGTCGAGATCGAGACGCCGACCTTGATCTGGGCGTGGGCGCTGAACGAGGCGCCCAGGGCGGCGAGGGCGAGCACGCCGGAGGCGATGGTGGTGAGGCGGGGAATGCGGGTCATGCCTGTCTCCTGATTATTTTGAAAAGTCGCCGCGGCGGGGCGGCCCTGGACGATAGTATAGGCCGAGCCGCAGGAAAAAATGTCGGTTCCTCAACAGTTTTCGCATATCATTTAACCATGGTGGATGGAAAAATGCTCGCCGCGGCATCCGAAAACGGGCCGCAAGAGCACATCCACACCTGGCCAAATAACGACATTCGACAAGGAGGGCCATACGGGCGGTGTCGATGGGCGGCATGATGAGGAGACGCTTCACGCCGCCGACGCACATCGGCATGCCCCGGGCAGCGGTATGGATTTAACGATTTTCGCCATCCTCACCCAGGACGGCATCGCCAGCGGGGCAGTGTATGTGCTGCTGGCGCTGGCACTGGTACTGGTGTTCTCGATCACGCGCGTGATCTTCATTCCCATCGGCGAGTTCCTCGCTTTCGGCGCCCTCACCATGGCGGCGCTCCAGGCCGGCAAGGTGCCGCACAGCGCCGCGCTGATGCTGGTGCTGGCCCTGGCCGCCTTCCTGCAGGAAGCCTGGGGCTTGCTGCGCAGCGCCGCGGGGCAGGTCGACCGCCCGCGCGCCCTCGGCCTGGCCTTCGCCAGATTCGTGCTCTATCCGCTGGCCGTGTTCTTCGCGGCGCGCTCGGCCGAAGGCGCGTCCTGGCCTATGCTTGCGCAACTGCTGCTCACCTTCGCCATCGTCGCGCCGATGGGGCCGATGATCTACCGCCTGGCTTTCCAGCCGCTGGCGGAAAGCCCGGTGCTGGTGCTGCTGATCGTGGCGGTGGCCGTACACCTGGTCCTGCTCGGCATCGGGCTGGTCATCTTCGGTGCCGAGGGTTCGCGCACCGCCGCCTTCAGCGCCGCGTCCTTCAGCGTCGGTTCGCTCACCATCTCCGGCCAGAGCATCGTCGTGATCGTCACCGCGCTGCTGCTGATCGGCGCGCTGTACCTGTACTTCGACCGCACGCTCTCGGGCAAGGCCCTGCGCGCGACCGCCGTCAACCGCCGCGGTGCGCGCCTGGTCGGCATCGGCACCACGCAGGCGGGACGCCTCGCCTTCCTGCTGGCGTCGAGCATCGGCACCCTGTGCGGCGTGCTGATCGCACCAATCACCACGATCTATTACGACAGCGGCTTCCTGATGGGCCTGAAAGGCTTCGTGGGCGCCATCATCGGCGGCCTGGCCAGCTATCCGCTGGCGGCCGGCGGCGCCCTGATGGTCGGCCTGCTGGAGGCCTATTCCTCGTTCTATGCCAGCGCCTACAAGGAAGTCATCGTGTTCACCCTGATCATCCCGGTGCTGCTGTGGCGCTCGATCGTCCATCCGCAAGTCGAGGAGGGCGAAGCATGATGAACGCCATCACCCGCCATCCCCTGACTTTGCTCGCCCTCGCGGCCCTGGTCTTCGGGCTGCTGCCGCTGCCGGCCTACTGGATCACCCTGGCCAACTATATCGGCCTGTACGCCATCGTGGCCCTCGGCCTGGTGCTGCTGACCGGCGTCGGCGGCCTGACTTCCTTCGGCCAGGCCGCCTTCGTCGGCCTCGGCGCCTATGCCACGGCCTACCTGTCGACCGCGCACGGCCTCTCGCCCTGGATCGGCCTGGCCGTCGGCCTGGTCGTCACCGCGGCCAGCGCGCTCTTCATCGGCGCCATCATGCTGCGCCTGTCCGGACACTATCTTCCGCTGGGCACGATCGCCTGGGGCCTGTCGCTGTACTTCCTGTTCGGCAACCTGGAATTCCTCGGCAAGTACGACGGCATCGGCGGCATCCCCTCGCTGAAGCTGCTGGGCCTCGATCTCGGCTCCGGCAACAGCATGTTCTTCCTGATCTGGGCAATCCTGCTGGGCGCCGTCGCCTTGCTGCGCAACCTGCTCAATTCGCGCTCGGGCCGCGCGATCCGGGCCCTGAAGGGCGGCGGCCTGATGGCCGAAGCGATGGGCGTCAACACGGCGGCGATGAAGATCCGCATCTTCGTCATCGCGGCCCTGCTGGCCTGCGTCTCGGGCTGGCTCTACGCCCACCTGCAGCGCGCGGTGAATCCGTCGCCCTTCGGCCTGAATTCGGGCATCGAATACCTGTTCATGGCCGTGATCGGCGGCGCCGGCTACCTGTGGGGCGCCATCCTCGGCGCGGCCGTGCTGACGGTGCTGAAGGACCAGCTGCAAAGCATCCTCCCGGGCCTGCTCGGCTCGACGGGCAATTTCGAGATCATCGTCTTCGGCATCCTGATGGTGATCCTGCTCCAGCACGCGAGAAACGGCATCTGGCCCTTCATCGCGCGCTGGCTGCCGCACCGCCCGGAAGCGGTGGCGCCGGATTCCGCCGCCGCCTTGCCGCTGCGGGCCAGGCCGCAAGCCGGCGAGCCGCTGCTGGTGATCGACAAGGCCCGTAAACAGTTCGGCGGGCTGGTGGCCGTCAACGACATGGCCTTCGCAGTCGACAGCGGCGAGATCGTCGGCCTGATCGGCCCGAACGGCGCCGGCAAGTCGACCATGTTCAACCTCGTGACCGGCGTGCTGCCGGTGACGTCCGGCGCGATCTCGCTGCGCGTGGGCGACACCCTGCGCCGCATCGATTCGCTGCCCTCGCGCGAGATCGTGAAACTCGGGATCGGGCGCACCTTCCAGCACGTGCACCTGCTGCCGGAAATGACGGTGCTCGAGAACGTGGCGATCGGCGCCCACCTGCGCGCGCGGCATGGCGTGCTCTCGAGCGCGCTGGCCCTGGACCGGGGCGAGGAGACGGCACTGCTGTTCGAAGCGCGGCGCCAGCTGGAACGCGTCGGCCTCGGCGCCATGCTGTACGAGCAGGCGGGCAACCTGGCCCTGGGCCAGCAGCGCATCCTCGAGATCGCGCGGGCGCTCTGTTGCGACCCGGCCCTGCTGCTGCTCGACGAGCCGGCGGCCGGCCTGCGCTACAAGGAGAAGGAGGCGTTGGCAAGCCTGCTGAAAAAACTGAAAGGCGAGGGCATGAGCATCTTGCTGGTGGAGCACGACATGGACTTCGTCATGAACCTGACCGACCGCCTGGTCGTCATGGAATTCGGTACCAAAATCGCCCAGGGACTGCCCACCGAGGTGCAGCAGGATCCGGCCGTGCTGGAAGCTTATCTGGGAGGGATCGACTGATGAGCGCTCCTATTCTGGAAGTCAATGACCTGCACGTCGCCTACGGCAAGGTCGAAGCGCTGCACGGCCTGAACATCCGGGTCGGGGCCGGCCAGATCGTGACCGTCATCGGCCCGAACGGCGCAGGTAAATCGACCATGTTGAATGCCATCGCCGGCGCGCAGGTGGCGAATGCCTCGACCCGCGGAGCGGTGCTGCTGCGCGGCGCGGACGTGGGCAGCTATCCGGTGGAACAGCGCGTCGCGCAGGGCATGAGCCTGGTGCCGGAAAGCCGCGACCTGTTCACCACCATGAGCGTGGAGGACAACCTGCTGCTGGGCGCTTACACCCGCTACAGGCGGCGCGAGAAGGACTACGCGGCGACGCTGGAATCGGTCTATGAACTGTTCCCGCGCCTGCGCGAGCGGCGCATGCAGGCCGCGGGCACGATGTCCGGCGGCGAGCGCCAGATGGTGGCCCTCGGCCGTGCGCTGATGGCCAGGCCCACGCTGCTGATGCTGGACGAGCCGAGCCTGGGTCTCGCGCCCCTGATCGTCAAGGAGATCTTCCGCGTCATCGTGCGCCTGAAGGAAACCGGCGTCGGTATCCTGCTGGTCGAACAGAACGCGCGCGCGGCGCTGCAGGCGGCCGACTACGGCTATGTGCTGGAGACCGGCGAGGTCGTGATGGAAGGGCCGGCCGCGCAACTGGCGAACGACCCGAAGGTGATCGACACCTATCTGGGGCTGAACAAGAAATCGGCTTGAGGAAGCATATGAACGATATCCGCTGTATCGGCGTGATCGGCACCGGCGTGATCGGCGCCAGTTGGGCGGCCTATTTCCTGGCGCGCGGTTTCGACGTCTCGGCCAGCGACCCGATGCCGGGTGCGGAAGACAAACTGCGCGCGGCGGTGCGCGCGCACTGGCCGATCCTCGAGCAGATGGGGCTGGCCCAGGGCGCTTCTGCGGACCGGCTGCGCTTCTCCGCCGATCTGGAGCAGGCGCTGCAGGGCGTGGACTTCGTGCAGGAGAGCGGTCCCGAGCGCGAGGACCTGAAACTGGCCCTGTTCCGCGACATGGATGGGCTACTGCCGGCGCGGGTCATCCTGGCATCGAGCTCCTCGGGCCTCCTGATGAGCAAGGTGCAGGAGGCCTGCTTTCACCCCGAGCGCGTCGTGCTCGGCCACCCCTTCAATCCGCCGCACATGATTCCGCTGGTCGAGGTGATCGGCGGCGCGCTGACATCGGCCGAGACGGTCGAACGCACCATGGCCTTCTACGCGGCGATCGGCAAGCGCCCGATCCACGTGCGCAAGGAAGTGCCGGGCCATATCGCCAACCGCCTGCAGGCCGCGCTCTGGCGCGAAGCCTTTCACCTGGTCGAACAGGGCGTGGCGACCGTGGCCGACGTCGATACCGCGATTGCCTACGGTCCCGGCCTGCGCTGGGCGTTGATGGGGCCCTTCATGAACCTGCACCTGTCGGGCGGCGAGGGCGGGATCCGCCACATGCTCGACCACCTGGGCGCACCGATCGAAAGCTGGTGGGACGACCTCGGCACGCCGCGCATCACCGAGGAGTTGAAGCTGCAGCTGGCCGCCGGCGTCGAGGCGGCCCTGGCCGGGCGCGACGGCGCCCAGCTGGCGCCGACGCGCGACGCCTTGCTGGCCAGGCTGCTCGAGGCCAAGGCGGGGACGGACAAGCTGCCGTAGGGGTCATCGAGGCCAATGGCCTCGATGACGGTTTCACCGGGCTCTCAATGCGCAAGCAGCACCGGCAGCGGGCTGCGCTCGACCAGGTAGCGCGTGACGCCGCCCAGCACCAGTTCGCGGTAGCGGCTGTGCCCGAAGGCGCCGGCCACGATCAGGCCGGCGTGGCCCGCCTGCGCGATGTCGGCCAGCGCCTGGCCGGGCGCGGCATTCGTCTTCTCGAGCACGACCTCGACCGGCACGCCATGGCGCGCGAGATAGAGGGCCATGTCGGCGCCGGGCTCTTCGCCATGCAGGCCGGACTCGTCGTCGACGTTCACCAGCGCGAGCCGCACCGATGCCGCGCGCACCAGCAGGGGCAGGGCAGCCTGGATGGCGCGGACGGCCGGCAGGCTGCCGTCCCAGCCGACGACCACATGCTCGCCCATCGGTTTGCCGCCGTAGGCCTGCGGCACGACCAGCACCGGCCGTGCGCCGTGCATGGCCACGTATTGCGGCAGGCCGCGCACACGTTCGTAGGCACCCGTCCTGGCGCCCGTGTCCTGGCTGGTCACGACCAGGTCGGCGTAGCGCGACTGCAGCAGCAGGGCGCGGCGGTGCTCGTCCTCGGTCAGGCGTTCTTCCACCGATTCCACGCCCAGCCGGCGCGCCGCTTCGGCGAAGTGGCGCAGGCTGGTACGCGCTTCGACGCACATGGCATCGAATTCCTCGATCGGCGTCACCGCCATCGAACCGACCAGCAAGGCATACGAGGACCATGAGGTGCCGGTCGCCGCGCTGCCGACCAGGTGGGCGCCGTGCAGGTTCGCCAGGTTTGCCGCCGCCCGCAGCCGTGCCTCCATCCCCGCGCTGTCGTCGACGTGCACCACGATTGTCTTGTACATGCTGTCTCCTTTCGTCCCGGTTCGGCGCAAGTGGCCGCCTGGACGAGTTTACGCCGTGCGCTGCCGCTTGTCAGGCGCACGTGCGAAAACCCTGGCCGGCCCGCCAGCCGATTCCACGCGGAACGGTTAGATGACAGGCCGACATACTTCCGGTGTCGGCAGTATTTACACTACAAGTCGGCGACGCCCCTGGAACATCCGCGACGCCCCGCGCCACGGCACGGGCACATTTTATGCTGGGCGGGTAGGACACCCATTTCGGAGGATTCGTCATGAAACGTCTTGCTCTCGGTTTGTCCACCGCGCTGCTCCTGCTGTGCAGCGCGGCGCATGCGGACATCATCACCTACCAGGCAACCTTGAACGGCACGAATGAAGATCCGCAAAACAATTCGGCCGGCACCGGCCAGGCACGCGTCACCATCGACGACGTGCTCGGCACCATGACCGTGAACGCCAGCTTTTCCGGCCTGAGCGCGGGGACGACCGCCTCGCACATCCATTGCTGCACGGCGCTGCCGTTCGCCGGTACGGCAGGGGTGGCGACCTCGCTGCCGACCTTCCCGGCATTTCCGCTGGGTGTCACCGCGGGTACCTATACCGAAACCTTCGACTTTTCCAACCTGTCGACCTGGAATCCTGCCTTCGTCAACAACAACGGCGGCAACGTGGCCGGCGCCCAGGCGGCCTTCCTGGCGGGACTTGCCTCTGGCCGCGCCTACCTGAACATCCACACGAGCGCCTTCCCGCGCGGCGAAATCCGCGGCTTCCTGACGGAGGTGCCGGAACCGGGCAGCCTGGCGCTGTTCGGCCTGGGCGCGGCCGGCCTGGCCGGGCTGCGCCGCCGGCGCGTGACGGCCGCGGCAAGCTAAGCCTGGTTTGCCCATGCAGACAGGCCCGCCGGGAAATCCGGCGGGCCTGTCTGCATTCGCGCTGCGCGCGCATTCATGAGGCGCATTCATGGGCCTATGTCGTTTATCCGGTCTTATCATGGATCGGAGGGCGGGTTACAGTGGGTTTTCGAAAGGAAGCCGATGAAGCCTGCCGTCCTGACCACTATCGCCTTGCTGGCCGCCTGCGCGGCACACGCCCAGGCGCCTGCCGGCGACATCGGCATTTCCCGCGCCGGGACGCAAGCCCCGGTGCAGGGGCCAGCGGCCAATTTCACCGGCAGCGTGCGCGTCGACCCGCTGTTCACGCCGACCGAACCGGCCCGCGCCGGTGCCGCCTACGTCACTTTCGAACCCGGCGCGCGTTCGGCCTGGCACAGCCATCCGCTGGGCCAGGCCCTGGTTGTCACCGCCGGCGTCGGCCGCGTGCAGCGCTGGGGCGGGAAGATCGAGGAAATCCGTCCCGGCGACGTGATCCGGATCCCGCCCGGCGTCAAGCACTGGCATGGCGCGGTACCAGGGACCGCGATGACCCATCTCGCGATCCAGGAGACGGCCGCCGGCAAGAATGTCGAATGGATGGAAAAAGTCAGCGACGAGCAGTACGGCGAATAAGAGGAGAAGACATGGAACTCAAACGCGCAGGCTCGCAGCCATCGGTCAAGGGCCCCGAGGCCTGGTTCACCGGCACCGTCCGCATCGACCCGCTCAACGCGGCGCCGCTACCCAGCCGGGTCTCGTGCGCCAGCGTCACCTTCGAACCGGGCGCGCGCTCGGCCTGGCATACGCATCCGCTGGGCCAGACTCTCATCGTCACCGCCGGCTGCGGCTGGACCCAGTGCGAGGGAGAAGCGAAAGTCGAGATCCGCGCCGGCGACGTGATCTGGTGCCCGCCCGGCCACAAGCACTGGCATGGCGCCACCGCGACCACGGCCATGACCCACATCGCGGTCCAGGAAGCGCTGGACGGCGTGAACGTGGTCTGGATGGAGAAGGTCGGCGACGCGGATTACCTGAGCGCGCTGGCGGACCAGCCCCACGAGCACTAAGCGGTTCAGCCCTTGTGGCGGATCGCGTCGATCACCAGGGCCAGGGCGCGCGAGGAATTGCGCCGGCTCGGGTAATAGGCATGCAGGCCCGGCCACAGCGGGCACCAGTCCTCCATCACGCTGAGCAGGCGCCCGGCGCGCAGGTGCTCGCCGACCAGTTCGTCGGGCAGGAAGCCGAGGCCGGCGCCGGCCAGCGCGCCCTGCAGGATGTGGCCGGCGTTCGAGAAGACGACCTGCCCACGCACGCGGGCCTCGATGTCCTGGCCCGCGTGCTGCAGTTCCCAGGCATAGATGCCGCCGCTGCTGGCCAGGCGCAGGTTGATGCAGTTGTGCTTCATGAGCTCGGCCAGCGAAGCCGGCACCGGACGGTGCGCGAAATACGCGGGCGCACCGACGATGCGCATTTGTACGTCGGGCGTCAGGCGCACGGCGATCATGTCCTTGTCGACCTGGTCGCCGTGGCGCACGCCGATGTCGTAGCGTTCGGCCGCGATGTCGACGATGCGGTAATCGGCGCTGAACTCGACGTGCAGGTCGGGGTACTGCGGCAGCAGGGGCGCGATGCGCGGCCACAGCACCTGGTCGATCACATGGTCGATGGCGGTGATGCGTACCGTGCCGGCCGGCTTGCCGCCCAGGTCGCTGACGGCCGCGATCTCGGCCTCGATTTCTTCGAGGCGCGGCGCCACGTTCTGCAGCAGGCGCTCGCCCGCTTCGGTGGGCGAGACGCTGCGCGTGGTGCGGCTCAAGAGGCGCACGCCGAGGCGCGCCTCCAGCGAACGGACGATGTGGCTGAGGGCCGATTGCGTCATGCCGAGCTTGGCGGCGGCGCGGGTGAAGCTGCGCTCGCGGGCGACGGCGAAGAAGACCAGCATGTCGTTGATATTGTCGCGCGCCATGGACTCTCCCTTCATGAAAATTCGTCCTCATTCTAGCAGCCGATTCATGAGCTGCGTTCATAAGGGCATGCAAACCCCGGCCGGATTAACACGCACGACGCCGGTTAAGATGGCGCTACCAACATCGAACCGGCTGCCAATGCGTCTTCTCACCATCACCCTCGTCCTCATGGCGATCGCCCTGGTCGGCGCCTGCGCGCTCAAGCCGGCGGTGCGCACGGCACATGTCTCTCCGCAATACAAGGGCGAGGCCTTTGCCAATCCGACCCCGATGCGCGAATACAGCCTCGGCGAGCAGGCGCGCATGTGGTGGACGGCGATGCTCGCCAAGCCGGAAGGGACCAGCCCCACGCACCCGGTCCCGGTGCGCAGCCTGACCCGGCAGGCCTTGCTGGATGCGCCCGACAATACGCTGGTGCGTCTCGGCCATTCGACCGTGCTGCTGAAACTTGCGGGCGAGTTCTACCTCACCGATCCCGTGTTCTCCGAGCGCGCTTCTCCGGTGCAGTGGGCCGGTCCGCGGCGCTTCTCGGCACTGCCGATCGCCATCGAGGACCTGCCGCCGATCAAGGCCGTGATCCTGTCGCACGACCATTACGACCACCTCGACCACGCCAGCATCCTGGCCCTGGCCGGCAAGACCGCGCATTTCCTGGCGCCGCTCGGCGTGGGCGAGCGCCTGGTCGGCTGGGGCGTCAATGCGGCCAGGGTGCGCGAGTTCGACTGGTGGCAGGGGGCCACGATAGACGGCGTGCGTTTCGTGGCCACGCCGGCACGCCATTTTTCCGGGCGCGGCCTGAATGACCGGAATGCGACGCTATGGGCGTCCTGGGTCATCACGACCGACAAGCTGCGGGTCTTCTTCAGCGGCGACAGCGGCTATTTCGACGGCTTCAGGGCGATCGGCGAGCGCTACGGCCCCTTCGATCTTGCCCTGGTCGAAACCGGCGCCTACGACAAGCAGTGGCCCGACGTCCACATGCAGCCCGAGGAAACCCTGCAGGCCGCGCTCGACCTGAAGGGCGCCTGGCTGGTGCCGATCCATAACGGCAGCTTCGACCTGGCCCTGCACCGCTGGCAGGAACCGATGGAGCGGATCGCGGCGCTGGCAGGCGCGCGCGGCCTGCCGCTGGCGACGCCGCTGATCGGCGAGCCGCTCGCCATCCTGCAGCCGCACGCCGGCCCGGCCTGGTGGCAGGATGTCGACTAGGCCCTATACTCTTTGCATCTGAAACGAGGGGAGACCAGGGTGCGTCCAGAAATACTGTTGCTGGGTTCCGGCTGGGTAGCCGAAGTCGATGAAGCGCTGGAGCGCGCTTTCGTCTGCCACCGCATGGCGCAGGTGGCGCCGGCCAATCGGGCTGCCTTCATCGAGCGCATCGGGCAGAAGGTGCGCGGCGTTTACACCACCGGCGTCGCCGGCATCGATGGCGCGCTGGCGGTGCGCTTGCCGGCGCTGGAGATCGTCGCCGTGCACGGCGTCGGCGTCGATGCGGTCGATTTCGCTGCGCTGGCGCCGCGCGGCATCGTCGTCACCAACACGCCCGACGTCCTGACCGAGGACGTCGCCGACCTGGCGGTGGCGCTGCTGCTGGCCGCCAGCCGCCGCCTGCCCCAGCTCGACCGCTATGTGCGGGCGGGGGAATGGGAGGCGAAGGTCCCCCTGCGCGCGAGCCGCAGCCTGCGCGGCAAGGTGGCCGGCATCGTCGGCCTCGGACGGATCGGCCGCGCGGTCGCCACGCGCCTGTCAAGCTTCGGCATGGCGATCCGCTACTACCAGCGCAGCACGGCCGATGCGCCCTATCCGCGCAGCGAGTCGCTGCTGGCGCTGGCCGCCGGAAGCGACTACCTGGTCGTGTGCGCACCCGGCGGTGCGGCCACGCGCGCGATGATCGACGGCGCCGTGCTCGAGGCCCTCGGCCCGGACGGCACCCTGGTCAACATCGCCCGCGGCTCGCTGGTCGACGAAGCGGCGCTGATCGCGGCCCTGCAGGACGGGCGCCTCGGCGGCGCCGCGCTCGACGTTTTCGCCGACGAGCCGCGCGTGCCGGCCGCGCTGCGCGAATGCGAGAATGCCGTGCTGACGCCCCACGTCGGCAGTTTTACGGTCGAGACCCGCACGGCGATGGGCCGGCTGGCGCTGGACAACCTGCTCGCGCACTTCGCGGGCAGGCCGCTGCCGACGCCGGTGACGGGCGCTGCGGCTTAGCGATGCACTGCGCCCGCTTGCGTGTCCACTTCGGGGCTGGCCGGCAGGAACCAGTTCAGCAGCACGGCACAGATGCCGCCGGTGGCGACGCCCGACTCGAGCACGTTGCGCAGTGCATGGGGCATGTGGGCCAGGAATTCCGGCACCTGCGACACGCCCAGGCCCAGTGCCAGCGACACCGCAATCACGAGCAAGGCGCGCCGGTCGAGGTGGATGCTGGCCAGGATGTTGATGCCGGCCGCGGCGACGGCGCCGAACATGACCATGGCCGCGCCACCGAGCACCGGTTCCGGCACTGCCTGGATGACGCCGGCGACGGCCGGGAACAGGCCGAGCACGACCAGCATCAGCGCCAGCCACACGCCGATGTGGCGGCTGGCGATGCCGGTCAGCTGGATCACGCCGTTGTTCTGGGCGAAGATCGAACTCGGGAAGGTATTGAAGACGCCGGCCAGCAGGGAATTGGCGCCATTGAGCAGCACACCGCCCTTGATGCGCCGCATCCAGAGCGGCCCCTCGACCGGCTCGCGCGAGATCTTGCTGGTCGCCGTGACGTCGCCGATCGCCTCGAGCGAGGTAACGAGATAGATCACGATCATCGGAATGAACAGCGACCAGGAAAAATCGAGCCCGAAGTGCAGGGGGCGCGGCACCTGGAACAGGGGCGCCTCGTGCATGCCGGTGAAATCGAGCCGGCCCATCGCGCCGGCCAGCGCATAGCCGGCGGCGAGGGCGATGACGATCGCGCAGCTGCGCACCCAGACCACGGGCACGCGGTTGATCGCCACGATCAGGGCCAGCACCACGCCGGAGAGCAGCAGGTTCTCGCCATTGGCGAAGCTGCCGTTCTGCATCGCGCTGAAACCGCCGCCCATGCTGATCAGCCCGACCTTGATCAGGGTGAGGCCGATCATCAGGACCACGATGCCGGTCACCAGCGGCGTGATCATGCGTTTCACGAAAGGCAGGATGCGCGAGACGCCCATCTCCACGAAAGAGCCGGCGACCACGACGCCGAAGATCGCCGCCATCACGCCTTCGACCGGCGTACCCGCCTTGACCATCAGGCTGCCGCCGGCGATCAGGGGTCCGACGAAATTGAAGCTCGTGCCCTGCACGATCAGCAGGCCCGCGCCGAAGGGCCCGAAGCGGCGGCATTGCACGAAGGTGGCGATGCCCGAGATGACCAGCGACATCGAGACGATCAGGTTGGTGTCCCGCGCCGACACGCCCAGCGCCTGGCAGATCAAGAGGCCCGGCGTCACGATCGGCACGATGATCGCCAGCAGGTGCTGGAGGGCGGCCAGGATGCCGATCAGGGGACGGGGCCGGTCTTCCAGGCCGAGGATCAGTTCCGAACCGCCCAGGGGCGGCGTGGCGGGCGGGGCTTGTTTGGTCATGGTCTTGGCCTCGGGCAAAACCGTGATTTTACCCTGCCGCGCCCGCCAGGCGGGCGAGGGCCTTTGCGCACCCTAGGGCTGCGCGCACGCCCCGCCGCGGTGCACGGCGAGCCGGCACAGCGCACCGGAAAGCGGCATTGTCCGGTCCGGTCAACCGTGCCGCCCGCTATCGCGAATCTCTTTATGATGGGACGACCTGCCAGGCGCCGTTCGGCGCGCCTGGCCTACCACTCACGCGGGCCGCAGGACGCGGCCCAGTTCGGAAGGTTTGACGATATGGACGACTTGAGCGACCTGAAACTGTCGCGGCGCGACTTGCTGATCACCGGCGCCGCCGCCGCCACCAGCGCGGCGATTCCCGCCGTGGCCCAGCCCGGGGCCGGGGCACCCCAGCCGGTGAATCCGCCGCCGAGCACGGCGAAAACCACGCTGCGCGTCAACGGCCAGCGGCGCGAGCTGACGGTCGACACCCGCACGACCCTGCTCGACGCCCTGCGCGAGCACCTGAAACTGTCCGGCACCAAGAAGGGCTGCGACCAGGGCCAGTGCGGCGCCTGTACGGTCATCGTCAACGGCCGCCGCATCAATTCCTGCCTGTCGCTCGCGATCATGCACGACGGCGACGAGATCACCACGATCGAGGGCCTCGGCACGCCGGACAAACTGCACCCGATGCAGGCGGCTTTCGTGAAGCACGACGGCTACCAGTGCGGCTATTGCACGCCGGGGCAGATCTGCTCGGCCGTGTCCGTGCTGGACGAGATCTGCCAGGGCATCCCGAGCCACGTCAGCGCCGACCTCAACGTGAAGCCCTTGCTGAGCGTGGACGAGATCCGCGAGCGCATGAGCGGCAACCTGTGCCGTTGCGGGGCCTACTCCAACATCCTTGAGGCGATCACTGAAGTGGGAGGAGTCAAGGCATGAAGGCATTTACCTACGAACGCGCGCGCACCCCGGCCGAGGCGGCCGCTGCGGCCGAGCGCCACCCGGGATCGCGCTTCATCGCCGGCGGCACCAACCTGCTCGACCTGATGAAGCTGGAGATCGAGGCGCCGCCGCACCTGATCGACGTCAACGGCCTGAAGCTCGACCGCATCGAAGCAGTCGAGGGCGGCGGGCTGCGCATCGGCGCCCTGGTGCGCAATACCGACCTTGCCAGCGACCCGCGCGTACGGCGCGATTATGCGGTGCTGGCGCGCGCCCTGCTGGCCGGCGCTTCGGCCCAGCTGCGCAACAAGGCGACCACGGCCGGCAACCTGCTGCAGCGCACCCGCTGTCCCTATTTCTACGATACGAACCTGCCGTGCAACAAGCGGGTTCCCGGCAGCGGCTGCTCGGCCATCGGCGGCTACACGCGCAACCACGCGATCGTCGGCCAGAGCGACGCCTGCATCGCCACCCATCCGAGCGACATGGCGGTGGCCATGCAGCTGCTCGACGCCGGCGTGGAGACGGTGCGCGCCAACGGCAGCACCCGCGTGATCCCGATCGCCGATTTTTATCGCCTGCCGGGGAATACCCCGCATATCGAAAACACCCTGGTGTCGGGCGAACTGATCACCTCGGTCGTACTGCCGCGCCCGCTCGGCGGCAAACACTTTTACCGCAAGGTGCGCGACCGGGCCTCGTACGCCTTTGCGCTGGTGTCGGTGGCGGCCGTGGTGCAGCCGGACGGCAGCGGCCGGGTCGCGCTGGGCGGCGTCGCGCATCGACCCTGGCGCCTGCCGGCGGCGGACGCGGTCCTGTCGCGCGGCGCCGGCGCGGCAAGCGACACCCTGCTCGCCGGCGCGAAAACGACGAGCGAAAACGCATACAAAGTCCCGCTGGTCCGGCGCACGCTGGAATCGGTGCTGGTCGACGCAAAGAAAGGCTGAGGGCATGAAATTCACCACACCCGCCACCACCAACCCGATCGACCAGCTGAAGGTCATCGGCAAGCCCACGGACCGCATCGACGGCCCGTACAAGACCACCGGCACCGCACCCTATGCCTACGAGCAGCACGCGGCCGCCCCGAACCCGGCCTACGGCTATGTGATCGGCGCCGCCGTCGCCAAGGGCCGCATCGCCTCGATCGACACGGCGGCCGCGAAGCGCGCACCCGGCGTGCTGGCCATCGTTACCTACGAAAACGCGGGCAAGATCGGCAAGGGCAAGTTCAACACCGCGCGGCTGCTGGCCGGGCCCGAAGTGCAGCACTACCACCAGGCCGTGGCCGTGGTCGTCGCCGACACCTTCGAGCAGGCGCGCGCCGCATCCAGCCTGGTCAAGGTCGAGTACGTGAAGGCAAAAGGCGAATACGACCTGAAGCAGGCGAAGAACAGCGCCAAACTGCCGAAGAAGGAAGAAAAGCCGGAAACGAAGACCGGCGACTTCGCCGGCGCCTTCGCCAGCGCCCCCGTAAAACTGGACGCCACCTACACCACGCCCGACCAGTCGCACGCGATGATGGAACCGCATGCCTCGCTGGCGGTGTGGGAGGGGGACAAACTGACGCTGTGGACTTCGAACCAGATGATCGCCTGGAGCCAGGGCGACCTGGCGAAGACCCTCGGCATCCCGAAGGAAAACGTGCGCCTGGTCTCGCCCTTCATCGGCGGCGGCTTCGGCGGCAAGCTGTTCCTGCGTTCGGAAGCGCTGATGGCGGCGCTCGGCGCCCGCGCGGCCGGCCGCCCTGTGAAAATCGCCCTGCAACGCGCGATCATGATGAACAACACCACGCACCGCCCGGCGACCATCCAGCGCATCCGCATCGGCGCCACCCGCGAGGGCCGCATCACGGCGATCGCCCACGAAAGCACGTCGGGCGACCTGCCCGGTGGTCAGCCGGAAACGGCGGTCCAGCAGACCCGGCTGCTTTACGCCGGTCCGAACCGCTTTACGCAACTGAAGCTGGCCACCCTCGACCTGCCGGAAGCAAACGCGATGCGCGCTCCGGGCGAGGCGCCGGGCATGATGGCGCTCGAGATCGCGATCGACGAAATGGCGGAAAAGCTCAAAATGGACCCGGTGACCTTCCGCATCGTCAACGACACCACGGTCGACCCGGAGAACCGGGCCCGTAAATTTTCCCAGCGCCGCTTCGTCGAATGCATGCGCCAGGGCGCGGAACGTTTCGGCTGGAAGAACCGCAATCCCGAGCCCGGCAAACGGCGCGAAGGGCGCTGGCTGATCGGCATGGGCGTGGCCTCGGCCTTCCGCAACAACATGAACATGAAGTCGGCCGCGCGCGCCCGCCTGGAAAAGAACGGCAGCGTCACCATCGAAACCGACATGACCGATATCGGCACCGGCAGTTATACGATCATTGCCCAGACCGCGGCCGAGATGATGGGCCTGCCGATCGGGCGCGTGTCCGTGCTGCTGGGCGACTCGAATTTCCCGGTGTCGTCCGGATCGGGCGGGCAGTGGGGCGGCAACAGCTCCACCGCGGGCGTGTACGCGGCCTGCATGAAGCTGCGCGAGATGGTGGCCGCCAGGGCCGGCCTCGATCCGGCAACGGCCGAGTTCGCCGATGGGGCGATCCGCCTCGGCACCCGTTCGATTCCGCTGGCGCAGGTGGCGCAGATGGCACCAGAGGGCGTGATCACGGCCGAAGACATCATGGAATACGGCGACCTGGAAAAGAAAACCCAGCAATCGACCTTCGGCGCCCATTTCGTCGAAGTCGGCGTCGATTCCGCGACGGGCGAAGTGCGCGTGCGCCGCATGCTGGCCGTCTGTGCGGCCGGGCGCATCCTGAACCCGAAGTCGGCGCGCAGCCAGGTCATCGGCGCGATGACGATGGGCGTCGGCGCGGCGCTGATGGAACACCTGGTGGTCGACAAGCGCATCGGCTTTTTCGTCAACCACGACCTGGCCGGCTATGAGGTGCCGGTGCATGGCGACATCCCGCACCAGGAAGTCGTCTTCCTCGACGAAACCGATCCCATGAGTTCGCCGATGAAGGCCAAGGGCGTGGGCGAGCTCGGCATCTGCGGCGTGGCGGCGGCGGTCGCGAACGCGATCTACAACGCGACCGGGGTGCGGGTGCGCGATTATCCGATCACGCTCGACAAACTGCTGCCGACCCTGCCGGCTTACGTCTAGCCGGCGCGCGGGCGGGGCGCGGCATGGAAGGCTTGCTGGATCCGAACATCTGGATAGGGTTCTTTACCCTCGTCGTTCTCGAGATCGTTCTCGGCATCGACAACCTGATCTTCATCGCCATCCTCGCCGAAAAACTGCCGCCCGGGCAGCGCGACCGGGCGCGCCTGCTCGGCCTGTCGCTGGCGATGCTGATGCGGGTCGGCCTGCTGACGATGATTTCCTGGATCGTCACGCTGACCGCGCCCCTGTTCAGCCTCGGCAGCCTCGACCTGTCGGGGCGCGACCTGATCCTGCTGCTCGGTGGCCTGTTCCTGCTGTTCAAGGCGACCATGGAACTCCATGAACGGGTCGAGGGCAAGACTGCCCGCCGCAGCGGGCCCGTCGAGTACGCGCGCTTCGCCGTGGTCGTGGCCCAGATCATCGCGCTCGACGCCGTGTTTTCGCTCGATTCCGTCATCACCGCGGTCGGCATGGTCGACGAACTCTGGGTCATGATGGCGGCCGTCGTGGCGGCGATGGGCGTGATGCTGTTTGCCTCGAAAACCCTGACCGCTTTTGTGAACGCCCACCCCACGGTGGTCGTGCTGTGCCTGAGTTTCCTGCTGATGATCGGCCTGTCCCTGATCGCGGAAGGTTTCGGCTTCCATATTCCGAAGAGCTACCTGTATGCGGCGATCGGATTTTCGGTGGCGATCGAAGCGCTCAATCAAATGGCTTCACGCAATATCGCGAAAGAAGAAAGCCGGCTGCCGCTGCGCGAGCGCACGGCCGACGCCATCTTGCGCATGCTGGGCGGCAAAGTCGAGCCGGTGGCGGCCGGCGGGCCGGACGCGCCGCCCGAAACGAGCGTGGCCGAAGCCTTCGAGCCGGCCGAGCGCAACATGGTCAGCGGCGTGCTGAGCCTGTCGCAGCGCTCGATCCGCTCGATCATGACCCACCGCTCGGACATATCCTGGATCGATATCGATGCCCCGGCGGACGTCATCCGCGGCCAGATCATGGAAACCCCGCACAGCTTCTTCCCCGTCTGCAAAGGGGAACTGGACGAGATCATCGGCGTCGTGCGCGCGCGCGACCTGATGGCCGACCTGGCGCTCGGCGGCCGGATCGATCCCGGGCACGTACGCACGCCGATCATCCTGCCCGAGACGGGCGACGTTTTAAAAGTGATGGACACGCTGAAGCGCTCGCACGGCCAGCTAGTGCTGATCGCCGACGAATACGGGACCCTGCAGGGCCTGGTGACGCCGATCGACATCCTGGAAGCGATCGCCGGCGAATTCCCGGACGAGGACGAGCAGCCCGCCGTGGTGTGCGAAGGACCGGACTGCTGGCGCATCGACGGCGCCGCCGACCTGCATTACGTGCAGCAGGAGCTCGGCACCGATGCCCTGGTGAGCGAGAGCGACGACTACAGCTCGCTGGCCGGCTTCATGCTCGAGCGCCTGGGCACGCTGCCGGCGGTGGGCGAGCAGGTCGTGGTCGACGATTTGCGCTTCGAGGTAGCGGAGGTGAAGGACCGGCGTATCGCGGCGGTGCTGGTCACGCGTATCGAAGCGCCTGCCGGGCCTGCTCGCGCAGGGCGAAACGGCCGCGGGGCAGGCAGCCAGGGCTTGCCGCGGGCACGCGGCTGAGGCGCCGATCCGTCTTTTTGCTTACCCGTCCGGCAACGACTCCGTACACTGAGCTATTCCGGTCGTCCGCTATCGGCCGTTGATAGCGAAAGTTGGTCACGACGTGATCTTGTCGGCTTGGTAAGCTGATATGCTTGTCCAGGTGGCCAATTTCAACCAGAACAGACACCTGAGGAGAAAGCAATGGACGTACGCGCAATCGGTCTGACGATCACCGTGGTTTTTATTGCCTATGTGGCCTTCAGGTTGTGGAAGGCTTTCAATTCCCCAGATGGCGAGCGTTATCTGAAGCGTCGTATGCAAGGCCCGTTTGTTCCGCTTACTCCAGAGACGCCAGAGCGCGACAAAGGACGCGAGCCATAGTTCGACAGTTGCCCGTCCGCTTCGGGGCGGTATCGGTCCTTTGCCGGTAGACTGCTTGCGCCCACGTGAAGAAGGCGGCTACGCTGCAAGTGGCGGCGGTCCGGTCATCATTGCATAGGGCTTGCTGGAAAGTGGGTGAAGTGATGTCTTGTTCACAACAGGAGATATATCATGGTCAAACTCGCGTTGTTCGTTCGTCTGGAAGCCAAGCCGGGTAAGGAGAAAGACGTAGAGAACTTTCTGTTGAATGGTCTTCCCCTCGTTCAGGCAGAGCCGGCTACTACAGCCTGGTTCGGCATCCGCCTGGGGCCGTCGACCTTCGGCATCTTTGACGCGTTTCCAGATGAGGCTGGGCGGCAAGCTCATCTTTCCGGCGCCGTCGCGGCCGCGCTCATGGAAAAAGCAGGTGAGTTATTTGCCAAGCCGCCGTCCATCGAAAAGGTGGACGTTCTTGCGGCAAAGCTGCCGGGCTGAGCAGCCCACCAAGTCGCTCGAGTCGTCGGCTCACTGGCGGCGCCAGCGGGTGGCAGCTTGACGCGGGCCTTGAACGACCGCTTTCTGGAATCGGCAAGGACTGCTCAGGGGTGCGCATTCAAGCGGTCGATACCGGACGTCCGAATCGCCTGGCGCACGGTGTTGTTGCTCCAGGCACAAACAGGAGCCTTCGTCAGGCCCGGCACGCCGCAGCCCGGCAGTTGCCGCGCCCGGTTCAAACCGGAATGGTCGAGGTGCCGCCGCCGGCCGCACCATAATTCTGCAGGTCGCCGAAGGGCAGGCGCCGTTCGTTGAGGGCGGCAAGGATGGCCTGCAACTGCTCTTCGTTGGGCGCGATGTAGACGATCACCTGGTCGAGTTCGTTCTCGAAATAGGGCGTGTAGGGCACCTCGGTTTCCGGCATGACCTTGGCGACGAAGCGGCCGTCCTGGAGTTCGGCGAAGACGGTGACGAGGGTGGCGGCGGTGGTGCTGTTGTTGACGGTGAGGTCCATGGTTCTCCGATGGTGGTGGGCGCGAGCGCGAACGCGAACGCGGAAGGCTCGATCATCGCGCCAAACCGGCTGAGGTGGCGCAGCTTTGCCTGATGTAAATTTCCGCGCTGGCTAGTTGATGACATTTGGAAAGGTGCGCCGGCGTTCGATGGCGAAATGCTAAATTTCTCACCATGCGGCCGCCGTCGCGGCCGATGCCAAACCTTTGCCACGAGGAGAAATCATCATGCCCCAGGGAGATAAATCGTCCTATACCGACAAGCAGAAACGCCAGGCCAGGCATATCGAGGAAGGCTATGAGAAGAAGGGCGTTGCGCCGGCCGAAGCGAAGCGCCGCGCCTGGGCGACCGAAAACAAGGTCTCGGGCGGCGGCAAAAAGCATTGAGCCCACCTCGCATCAAGCCTGCCTCGCATTAGGCCGCCCCGCATTGCGCCTGCCGCGACCGGGCCCTACAGCCTGAGTCCGTTCGCGCGCAGGTAGTCGTCCAGCAGCGCGACCGACGGCGTGCCGGCGGCCAGGCCGACATACGTATCCGGGCGCAGCAGGTAGACGGTGTCGCGTGCGAGGCCGGCTTCCGCGCAAGCCTCGTTCCAGTCATAGCGGCGCAGGGCCACGCCGTGCAGCGCGCACCAGGTCGCCAGTTCCGCGCCCACCTCGCCGTAGACATGGACTTGCCAGCCCAGGCGCGGCAGCGGCGCGAAATTGTCGCCGCCGTCGAACTGCACCCAGGGCAGGCGGTCGCCGCCGTGTACCTTGCCGGCATGGCCCGCATTCAGCGGCGCGGTCCGGTAATGCACCAGGGTTTGCGAGATCGTGCGAAACAGGAATTCGCGTGCGGCGGGCAGCTTGCCGACCAGGGGCATCAGGCGCGGGACGATGCCGGTGCGCACGATCTCGGCGACGGGACCATCGGCCGTGAGGAAGCTGAAGGCGCGGTCGGTCGTGTGCACCAGGCGTTGTGCGAAGGGCAGGCGTTCGGCTTCATAGCTGTCGAGCAGCTCCTCGGGCGCCTGCTTGTGCAGGACGGCGGCCAGCTTCCAGGCGAGATTGATCGCGTCGCCGATGCCGGTGTTCATGCCCTGGCCCCCGGCCGGACTGTGGATATGGCCGGCGTCGCCGACGAGGAAGGCGCGTCCGCGCCGGAAGTGCTCGGCGACGCGGTGGTGCACGCGGTAGGTCGAGAACCAGTTCACCATCCGGACGCTGATCATCAGGTTGTCGATCGCCCGCTGGCTGACATCGGAAAACTGCAGGGTCTCCGCCTGTTCGGCGCGGTCGTCGCGCACGGTACCGACCAGCCGCCCGCGGCCCTGGGGCGCGGTGGCGAACACGGCGAGCAGGTCCGCTTCGTCCAGGTCGATGTTGAGCTCGCCGTTCAGGGCGGGGCTGTCGCCCTCGATGTCGGCCACGTAGAAGACCTGGCGATAGGTGCCGCCCGGGAAGCCGACTCCCATGACATTGCGTACCTTTGAGTGGGCGCCGTCGCAGCCGATCAGGTAACGGGCGGCGCACACTTCCTCGCGGCCGTTCCCATCGACAAGCCTGGCCTCGACCAGGTCGCCCCGCTCCTCGAAGCCGGCCAGCGTAGTGCTGCGCTCGACTTCGAGGCCGGCCGCCGCCAGGCGCTCGACCAGCAGCTGCTCATGGCGGTCCTGCGGGTAAATGAAGAAGAAAGGGTAGGGCGTCAGGCCGGCGCCGATCGCGCCGAGCGGGATGCGCGCGCGATGCTTGCCTTCGGCCCAGAGATTGAAAAACTCGATCGGATGGCCTGCGTCCACGACCGCCTGCGCCAGGTCGAGCTGGCGGTAGAGCTCGAGCGTGCGCGCCTGCACGGCAAGGGCGCGCGAGGTGGTGCCGGGCCCGCTTGCGGCATCGACGATGCGCACCCCGACACCGAAGGCCTTCAGCCACAGGGCCAGTACCAGGCCGCTCGGGCCGGCGCCTACGATCAGGACTTCGGACTGCTTCATCGCCGTCTCCCTGTGCCCGACTGAAGACACAATGGAGTACATGCTACGCCTGTTCGGCTCACTGCACATGCATGCAAGCGTATCGCCGCCTGTCCGTCGTCCGGCCTGCGACGGCGTTGGCTTTGCGCATGCGTGCGCCGCCGTGCTCCACACGCCCGCATCATGCTCGTATTGGCGATCCTGAACGGGAGGCAAGGTGGCCGCGCAAGCAGCGAAATCGATCCCCGCACCCATCGGCCGCATCGGCGTGCTGACTGGAGGCGGCGACGCGCCCGGGCTGAACGGCGTGATCCGCGCCGTCGTGCTCGCGGCCGGGCGCCTCGGCTGGGAGTGCCACGGCATCCGCGACGGTTTCAACGGGCTGCTCGCGCCCGACACCTGCGCCGGGGAACCGGTGACGCGCCTGCGCGCCCTGGACGTGCAATCGATCGGCCACCTCGGCGGCACCATCCTCGGCAGCACCAACCGCGGCAATCCGCTCCACTATCCGACGCCCGGTGCGGACGGGCAAGTCGTGGAGCGCGACCGTACGGCGGAAGTCGTCGCCCTGTGCCGCGCGCGCGGGCTCGACGCACTGGTGATCGTCGGCGGCGACGGCTCGATGGGGATCGCCCAGGCCCTGCATACCCAGGGCCTGCGCGTGGCCGGGGTGCCGAAGACCATCGACAACGACCTCGACCGGACCTTCTTCACCTTCGGTTTCGATACCGCGGTGGGCTTCGCCGCCGAATGCATCGACCGCCTGCACACGACGGCGCACAGCCAGCACCGCGTGATGGTGGTCGAGGTGATGGGCCGCTACGCAGGCTGGATCGCCCTGCATGCGGGCATCGCCGGCGGCGCCCATGCGATCCTGATTCCTGAAATCCCCTACCGGATCGAGGCGGTGCTGGAAGCGATCGCGCGGCGCGATGCGGCCGGCCACCACCATGCGATCGTGGTCGTGGCCGAGGGCGCGCAGCAGGAGGGTGGCGCGCGCGAAGTGCGGCAAGGGGCCGCGGCCGGGCACGCCGAGCGCCTCGGCGGCATCGGCGCGCGTGTGGAGGCGCAGCTGGCTGCGCTCACGACAAAAGAATGCCGCAGCGTCGTGCTCGGACACTTGCTGCGCGGCGGCCCTCCCTCGGCCTTCGACCGGGTGATCGCCGCCCGATTCGGCGCGGCCGCGGTGCGCGCGCTGGCTGCCGGACAGGATGGGGTCATGGTCGCGCTCGGGCCGCAAACGATCGAACTGGTGCCCCTGGATGCTGTCGCCGGGCGCACCAGGCTGGTGCCGGTCGATGGCGACACGGTCGCAACCGCACGTGATCTGGGCATTTGCCTCGGCGACGAGCCCTCGCACACCCCGCAGTTGCACCGAGTGTGAACATTTTTGCATTTTTGTAAGGCTTGTCTTACATGCATTGAGGGTGCGTGCCGATGTGCGGTGCATGGCCCAGCCCGGATAATTCCGGTGATCATTCAACAAGATTGTGAACAAACGTTTATGATGCCATCGCCCGTTACCGATGTACAAGAATCCGTCCAGGCCGCACGCCGCGTGCACGCGCATGCGCGCGCGCGGGACCTGTACTTCGCCCTGTACGCCGACCCGCAGCACAACGCCCGCGCCGGCGAGGCCTTCCTGCGCGACCAGATCGCCGCCGTGCAGGACATCCCGGCCGACCTGCCGCCCACCCTGGCCCAGCTCCCGGCCTGGATCGAGGCGCGCAGTGAAGCCGTCGGCATCCAGTACCGCGAATACCTGGCGGCCCGCAAGGGCGGTGCGCCGCGCCGCTATTTCTCCAACAAGGCGCATGCGCTGAATTTCATCAAGTCGGCCGCGCCGACCAAGCTGGTCGACGGATCCTGGCTGTACGGCATGCTCAGGAACTGGGACAGCCCTGACTTCCACCCGCTGATCAAGACCTATCTCGAAGAGCTGGGCGAGGGCGTGCCGGACAAGAACCATGTCACGATCTACCGCAAGCTGCTCGCTACCCACGGCATCGACAACTGGGAGCAGCTGAGCGACGACCATTTCGTGCAGGGCGCGATCCAACTGGCCCTGGGCCATAACGCCGAGCGCTTTCTGCCGGAGGTCATCGGCTTCAACCTCGGCTACGAGCAGCTGCCGCTGCACCTCCTGATTACCTCGTATGAACTGAACGAATTCGGCATCGACCCCTATTATTTCCAGCTGCACGTCACGGTCGACAATGCCGCCACCGGCCACGCGCAAAAGGCGGTGCAGGCCCTGCTCGACCTGATGCCGCGCGTCGGCGACCGCGCCGCCTTCTACAAGCGCGTGCTCGACGGCTACCGCCTCAACGAACTGGGCGCGAGCACGAATTCCGTGATCGCCGACTTCGACCTGCAGGAAGAAGTGGTGACCGTCCTGGCCCAGAAGAGCAGGGTCGGCAAGAACATGCACTCCGACTACTGCCGCGTCGCCGGCCGCTCGGTCAACGACTGGCTGGCCGAACCGGGCCAGATCCCGGGCTTCCTGTCGGCCATGGAAACGGCAGGCTGGATCAAGCGCGGCGAAGAGGTGGAGAACAGCCGCTTCTGGCGCCTGGTCGAAGGCGAACGCGCCGAGATGTTCGGCGTCTTCTCGGCCTACGAACTGCAGGTGCTGCGCGACTGGATCGTCACGGCGCCGGGCGCCACCGTCAAACAGGAACGCACGCTGACCTGGCGCGCGCGCCAGCGCACCCTGGACAACCTGGGCCAGCACGCCGACCGCAGCACCAACTTCCCCGAGCGCGGCCTGATCCGCCGCCGGGCGGCACGCGACAGCGAGTCCGACAACGAACTGGCGCTGCTGGAAGGCCGCGTTGCCTCGGCCGCCGGCAAGGCGGAAGCGATGGCGCTGCTGCTCGAGCTCATGACGCCTGCGGGCCACCATACGGCCGCCGGCCTGATGGCGACCCGCATGTACACCCAGCTCCTGGACAGTTAAAGCCCTCAACACGCAAGCAAGCGGCCGCCGACCCCACGCGGAGAGCGGCGGCCGTCGACTACATAAAATTCCAACAATAGGGACATTCTCGTGTACATCCTCGAACAACGATTCCTGCGCGGACCGAACGTCCACGCGGACACCCCCTGCCTGCTCAGCCTGATCGACCTGGAAGACCTGTACGGCGTCTCCTCGAAAGACATCCCCGGCTTCAACGACGCGCTGCTGGCGGCGCTGCCGTCCCTGCACGGCCAGCTGCTGCCGACCGGCCAGCCGGGCGGCTTCGCCCAGCGCCTGCGCGCCGGTACCTACCTGGCGCGCGTGGTCGAACACGTCACCCTGGCCCTGCAGTCGCTGGCCGGTCCGACGGTCGGCTATGGCCGCACGCGCCCGGCCGCCGGTCGCCCGGGCCAGTACCGCGTGGTGGTGCAGTATGCGATCGAAAAACTGGCCGAGCCGAGCTTCCAGCTGGCGGTCGACCTGGTCACGGCGCTGGCGGGCGGCGAGGAATTCGACATCGAGCCGCGCCTGCAGGAGCTGCGTTCCCTGGGCTCGCGCTATGCCATCGGCACCAGCACGGCTGCCGTGCTGGCCGCGGCCCACGAGCGCGGCATTCCGTACACGCGCATCACCGACGAGGCGAACCTGTTCCAGCTGGGCTGGGGCTCGAAGCAGAAGCGCCTGCAGGCCACGACCACCGGCGACACCAGCTATGTCGCGGTCAAAATCGCCAGCGACAAGCAGCTGACCAAGGCGCTGCTGATGGAAGCCGGCGTGCCGGTGCCCGAAGGCGGCACCGTCACCACGCTGGAAGAGGCGCAGCGCATCGCGCGCCGCCTGCGGGTGCCGGTCACCCTGAAACCGCTCGACGGCAACCAGGGCAAGGGCGTCACCACCAGGTGCTCGACGCCCGAGGAAGTCGAGAAAGCCTTCGCATTCGCGCGCGAATACGGACGCCGCATCATCGTCGAGCGCTTCGTCGAGGGCCGCGACTACCGGGTGCTGGTGGCTGGCGGCCGCATTGCCGCCGCTTCCTTGCGCCGTCCGGCCCACGTGACCGGCGACGGCGTGTCGACCATCACGGAACTGGTCGAGATCGAAAACCAGAACCCGGCGCGCGGCGCGGGCCACAGCAATGTGCTGACCCGCCTCGCGCTCGACGCCCACGCCGAGGACATGCTGCGCCGCCAGGGCTACGCGCCTGATTCCGTGCCGGCGCCGGGCGTCTGCGTCGAACTGCGCAGCAATGCCAACCTCTCGACCGGCGGCACCGCCGAAGACGTGACCGACCTCCTGCCCGAATCGACGCGCGCCCTGTGCGTGCGCGCGGCCAGCAAGATCGGCCTGGACGTGGCCGGCATCGACATCGTCTGCCGCGACATCGCCTTGCCGCTGGACGAGCAGGGTGGGGCGGTGATCGAAGTCAATGCCGCGCCCGGCATCCGGATGCACCAGCACCCGAGCGCCGGCCTGCCGCGCGACGCGGGCGAGGCCATCGTCGACGGCCTGATGGGCCCATCGAACGGCCGCATTCCGGTGGTCGCCGTCACCGGCACCAACGGCAAGACCACGACCACCCTGATGATCGCCCACGCGGCGCGCGTCGCGGGCCTGGGCACGGGCGTCACCACCACCGAAGGCGTGTTCGTCAACGGCAAGCGCCTGGTCAAGGGCGACTGCACCGGCTACTGGTCGGCCCGCACCGTGCTGTCGGCCCCGGACGTCGACTTCGCCGTGCTGGAAACGGCGCGCGGCGGCATCCTGAAGCGCGGCCTGGCTTTCGACCAGTGCGACGTCGGCGTCGTGCTGAACGTCGCCGGAGACCACCTGGGGCTGGACGGGGTCGACACCATCGAAGACCTGGCGCAAGTCAAGGCGGTGGTGGCCACCTCGGCGTCGAAGGCGGTCGTGCTCAATGCCGAGGATGCGCTGTGCGTGTCGATGGCGCGCCGCGCCAGGCCGGGCGCGGAAATCATCTTCTTCTCGATGGACGCCGAAAACCCGACCTTCCTGCAGCACCTGGAAGACGGAGGCCGCGGCGCCTACCTGCAGGACAACGCCATCGTCATCGCCGACGGCACCCTGCACCAGGAACTGATGCGGGTCGAGGCCATGCCCTCGACCTTCGGCGGCCGCGCGCGCTACAACATCGCCAACGCACTGGCGGCCAGCGCGGCGCTGATGGCCTCGGGCTTCTCGAACCTGCAGATCGCCGCCGGCCTGTCGACCTTCGTCTCCGACAGCAAGACCAACCCGCTGCGCACGAACGTGTTCGACGTGCGCGGCGTGACCGTGATCGTCGACTACGCCCACAACCCGGCGGCCTACGCGGCGCTGGCCGAAATGGCGCGCGCGCTGCTGCCGGGCCAGCTGGTCGGCATCGTGACCGCGCCCGGCGACCGCCGCGACAGCGACCTGGTCCAGATCGGGGAAGTCTGCGGCGAGCGCTTCGACGAGCTGGTGGTCTATGAGTCGCAAAGCCGCGGGCGCGAGGTCGGCGGCGCAGTCGACCTGATCATCGAAGGCATCGAGAAGGTGGTCGGGCCGTCGGATACGACGCATCGCGAGATCGAGGTCGACAAGGCGATCCGCCTCGGCCTGTCGCTGTGCCGCGCTGGGGACGTGCTGGTGTTTGCCTGCGGGTCTTCGCTGAAGACCTTCATCGACGCATTGCGCGTGGACGATCCGGAGAGTGCGGACAGGATCGAGGCGCAGACGGTCTGATAGTTGTCGCCCGAATGAAGAACCCCGCCGTGTGCGGGGTTTTTTACAGGTGGCCATTGCGAACGCAGGCCTTGTGCGGACGGTGATCCGCGTGGGCACAAGTGCCCACCCTACGGTGCACGGCCATCGCCGGGTTGAGTCGAGACCGTGGTGCACCGTAGGGTGGGCTCTCCGAGCCCACGCGTTACACCGTTTGCCTACCGGCGAAGCAAGAAAAAAGAGCGGCCCCCGGGCCGCCCTCGCATCCACCGGCAGCAAGAATCACACCGCTTCCGCCTCGATCCGCTGCGCAATCTCCGGCCTGGTCGGCCGCAGCGCCTCCGTCAGTTCCGAAATCGACGACCCGCAGCCGAACACCAGCACGTCGCCGGGCTGGCACAGCGACAAACCCTTGCGGATCGCGCGGTGCACGTCCAGCTCGCAGGACAGCTTGTCCTGGGCAACGCGGCCCAGGCGCGCACCCTGCACCAGCAAAGCGGCCACTTCGCCCTCGGAGCGGCCGCGGTTCTCGGTCTCGTATACGACCAGCTCGTCGAAGCCGGCGGCGCAGGTGCGGCCGACGTCGACCAGGTCGGCGTCGCGGCGGTCGCCCGGGGCGGCGACCACGCCGACCACCCGGCCCGGCGTCATGGCGCGCGCCGTTTCCGACAGCGCGGCGTAGGCAGCGCAGTTGTGGGCGTAGTCGACGATGACGGTCACGCCGTCGACGTCGAACACGTTCGAGCGCAACGGGTTGTGCTTGCTGTCCGAGACGAAGCTGCGCATGCCGGCCACGATCTCGGCGTTGCCGAAGCCGCTCGCGGCCAGGGCGGCGGTCGCGGCCAGGGCGTTGGCGATGTTGTAGCGCGCGCAGCCGTTCAGCGAGACCGGCATCTGGCGCACGTCCACCAGGGCTTCATGGCGCGCGCCGGTCGCCAGCACGACGGTGTTGTCTTCCAGGTAGACGCCGCGGCCGCCGCGCTCCAGGTGGCGCAGGAGGACCGGGTTGTCTTCATCTAGCGCGAAGTACAGGACTTCGACGTTCTCCGCCAGGTCCCTGGCCATGGCCACGCAGTAATCGTCTTCGGCATTCAGTACCACCGCGCGCGAAGCACGCTGGGCGACGACCGCTTTCACGCGCGCCAGGTCCTCGATGGTCTCGACGCCGTCCAGGCCCAGGTGGTCGGAGGAGACGTTCAGCACCACCGAGACGTCGCAGCGGTCATAGGCAAGGCCGCGTTTCAGAATGCCGCCGCGCGCCGTTTCCAGCACGGCAAAGTCGACTTCCGGGGAAGTGAGCAGGCTGCGTGCCGAGCGGTAGCCGGTGCAGTCGCCCTTCATGGTCAGCTGGCCGTCGATGTAGACGCCCTCGGTAGTGGTGACGCCGGTGCGCAGGCCCGACAGGCGGGCGGCGTGCGCGATCAGCAGCGAGGTCGTGGTCTTGCCGTTGGTGCCGGTGATGGCAACCACGGGGATGCGGCCGTCGCTGTCGCCGAACAGGGCCTCGACGATCGCCGCGCCGGCGTCGCGCGGGGTGCCTCGGCTCGGGTACTGGTGCATACGGATGCCCGGGGCGGCATTGACTTCGATGATGCCGCCTTTCTGTTCGCGCAGCGGCTGCGAGATGTCCTGGCAGATCACGTCGATGCCGGCGACATCGAGGCCGATGGTGCGCGCGGCGCGGATGCAGATCTCGCGAGTCTCTTCGGGCAGCAGGTCGGTCACGTCTTCGGCGGTGCCGCCGGTCGACAGGTTGGCGTTGCCGCGCAGGTCGACGCTGACGCCGCCTGGTACGATCGAATCGAAGCCATAGCCCTGTTTCGCGAGCGTGGAAGCCGCCAGGTCATCCAGCGGGATCTTGGTAAGAATATTCGTGTGGCCTTCGCCGCGCGCCGGGTTGCGGTTCTCGACCTCGACCAGTTCGCGCACGGTGGATTTGCCGTCGCCGGTCACGCAGGGCGGACGGCGCCAGGAAGCCGCGGCGATCTTGTTGCCGGTGACCAGCACGCGGTAGTCGCGCCCTTCGAGGAATTCCTCGACGATCACGTAGCGGCCGTACTTGCGGGCGTGCTCGAAGGCGCGCTCGACTTCCTCCGGCGTGGTGCAGGTGGTGGTGACGCCCTTGCCCTGGTTGGCGTCGAGCGGCTTGATGGTGGCCGGGCCGCCCAGGCGGCGCGCCACGCGCTGGGCGTCCGCCAGCGTGGTGACGGTGGAGCCGCCCGGGACCGGCACGCCGGCCTGCTCGAGCAGGGTCTTGGTCAGCTGCTTGTCGCTGGCGATGCCGACCGCGATCGAGTTGGTGGCGCCGGTGATGGTCGCCTGCAGGCGCTTCTGCTTCGAGCCCCAGCCGAGCTGGAACAGGTTTGCTTCGTCGGTGATGCGCAGGCTGGGGATGCCGCGCTTGAGCGCCGCGTTGACCACGGCGCCGGTACTGGTGCCGATCGCATAATCCTCGGCCGTTTCATGGAGCGCATCGACGGCCCGGGCGAGATCGAAGTCTTCGCCGCGCGCGACGGCCTTGATCAGATCGAGTGCCGTGTCGAAGGCGAGGCGTGCCACCTGTTCGGTACGGTAGCCGCAGACGGCGCGCCGGACCTCGGTTTTGCGCGGCACGTCCAGGGTCTGGCTGAAATCGGCCGGGGCGCCGGCCAGGCGCTGGAGTTCCATCACGACTGGTTCAAGCGCCTGCGCGGCATTCTGAATGCCGGCCAGGCGCGCCGCTACTTCGGGCGACAGCTCCGGCAGCAGTGCCAGCAGACGCGCGCCGAACCCGGGCGCAAGGTCGAGACCGGCCGGATCGGCGACCGCCATCAGGCAAGGTGCGGCGCTGTACAGATTCGGGCCGCGCAGGAAGCGTTGTTCGAGAATTCTCATGAGATCGGGTTCCGTTTCGTTACATTTTCCAAGAAATCGCGCAGCGAGGGCGACATCGGCTTGGTCAGCGGTTCGTCGTCCGTCGGCAGGTAAAAGCGGCTGCCGGCCGGCAGCAGGTGCAGGCGCACGTCGATCAGTTCAGGCGTGTCGCGCTCCTGGATGTCGGCCATGTTGGTGTCCATCGTGCGGCCGTCGACCACCGTGACCGAGCCTTCGCCCAGCACCTCGATGCCGCGTCCGCGCTCGACCACGAGGGCCGTGTCCTCGTCGATCCCGATGCCCTGCAAATACGGGTTCTGCGCCACCACCGACAGGAGCCGCGACAGGCGCTGGCGCTCCGAAAAATGCTGGTCGATGACGACGCGGTGCAGGAAGCCGAGTCCGGCCGCGAGGCTGACCGCGCCCTTCTCGGGCAGCAGGTCGGTCTTGCCCTGGGCCAGCATATGGCCCGACATGGCCGAGGCGCCGGCGCTGGTGCCGCCGATGCAGGCGCCGCGTACCTTGAGCGCGGTGTGCATCTCGGCGTCGAGTGCAGTGCCGCCGATGATGGCCAGCAGGCGCTTCTGGTCGCCGCCGGTCATGAAGATGCCGTCGGCCTCGGCCACCATGCGCACCTTGGCTTCGTCGTTCGCGTCCTGGCGGCTCGCCAGCGGCAGGTGGAAGCGCTGGCGGACGCCAAGGTCGCCGAAGGCCTGGTCGTACTGGTCCCACATCTCTTCGGCGATCTGGCTGGCGGCGGTGATGACGACGATGCGGGCATTCTCCCCGCCCGCCAGTTCGACGAAGCGGGCCAGGATTTCCTTGCCGTGCTTGCGGTCCTCGTGGCCGCCGATGATGACGAGGTGGCCGTGCGATGCGGTGTGGTGTGGTTCGGTTTTCATTGCTGTTCGATCTTCCCAATTGGCATATGCGTGTTGCTGCAGGAGGCAGCTTCCGTTCTGGTGACGCCGATCAGGCCCGTGTCGACGTCCCTGTCGATCAGGTCGATGCCGCGCTGGAGGGCCAGCTGCAGCGGCATGCCCTGTTCGAGATAGCCGTAGACGGTGCGCGCCAGCATGTGGCGCACGATGTGCTCGCCGACGCCGGTGGCGGCGATCGCGCCCAGCGGCCCGGCATAGAAGCCGCTGCCCATGACGGCGGTATCGCCGACCCGTCCCAGCAGGGAAGGGGCCGAGCCGCCGGTCGAACCGGCCACGGCGAAGTGGCCGTCCGGCCCGCGCACGACGGCGCCGACCGTGTCGTGCGCGGCGCTCGGCGGCAGTTGCAGCGGGGTCTTGTAATTCCAGAAGCGCTCGAACATGCGGTTGTCGATGCCGGGCATGGCGGGCACCGAGCCGGCCAGCTCCTTCAGCAGCTTCTGGTGTTTGTCGCGCTGGCTGGCGCGGATGGGCTGCGCGCGCTCCAGTCCGAGGGCGCGCGCGAGGCGGTCGGCGCCTTCGCCGGCCAGGAAGACGTGCGGCGTGTCGGCCACTGCGCGCGCCAGCAGGACCGGGTTGCGCACGTCGCGCACGCCGGCGACGGCGGCCAGGCGGCCGCGGGTGTCCATGATCGAGGCGTCCATTTCGATGGTGGCGCCGTCCAGGCACAGCACCGAACCGGTGCCGGCATTGAAACGTTCGTCTTCTTCGAGCACCAGGACCGCGGCGATGGCGGCGTCGAGGGCGTCGCCCGTCTCCAGCAGTTTGCTGCGCGCCTGCTGCGCAGCACGCTCGCAGCCGTCGGCGAACTCCAGCGGTTCGCCCGCGCCGCCGTGGACGACGATGGCGAATCCTTGTTCCTTGTTGCTCAAAATGTCTTCCTCTCTGTTGTTGCCTTCACGCTTGTGGCGCTTGGCAGATCTAAGAGAGAATTATAAAAACGCTAATAGAAAACACCTATCGGTAGCGCCGCCGTGACAATGTAAGATCAAACTTACAACGAAGACAACATTTCTATAGGAAACGTGCTGGGTGGGAACGCATGGCGCGGGCCAGTTCCTGCGCCACCTGCTGGCGGATCGGCTCCGAAACGTAGCTGCCGATCTCGACACGCGTACCCGGCGACTCAAGCAGGATCAGCTTGCGCCTGCGCGGCAGCGGCGGCTCGATGCGGGTGCGTACCGGGTCGAGCTGGAACTGGCTGCTGCGCCCGGCGTCGATGCGCTCGACGACCAGGGAACCATCCGTCAGCGCGATCCGTTCCACGTCCAGCGCGTGGCGCGCGTAATGCAGCAGGGCCCAGCCGACGGCTGCCATTTCGACGATGGAAAACGCCAGCACGACCCAGATTCCCTGCAGCAGGAAGACCAGGGCGATACCGAAGGATCCGGCGCACAGCAGTGCGTAGGCGCCCGCCGACTGGCGCGGCGTCAGCGAACAGTTGCGTTTCAGGATCCAGGTATGCGCCATGGCGGGCATGTGTGAGTGACACGGATCATTCCATTATAGGAGAGGCTGTATTGACGCGCCGCGCGCGAGGGACCGCAGTTGGGACGTAGCCCTCGCGCAACGGCGCCGATCGAGCCTTCGCCAGGGAAGCTGATTTCTGGTAAGATCTCGCCCCTTCTGAGAAAGGCACACATGACGAATGCTTGCGGCGTCGACTTCGGTACGTCGAATTCCACGGTTGGCTGGATCAAGCCAGGGCAGGACAAGCCGGCGCAGGGGGCAAGCGCGCTGCTGACGCTCGAGGATGGCAAGGCAACGCTGCCGTCGGTGGTGTTCTTTAATGCCGACGACGAAGAGGTGCGCTATGGCCGCGCGGCCCTGGCCGACTACCTGGCCGGCTACGAAGGGCGCCTGATGCGCTCCCTGAAAAGCCTGCTGGGCACGAGCCTGATGGACGGCCAGACCGAAGTGGGCGGGCGGGCGCTGCCGTTCAAGATGCTGCTGGCCCAGTTCATCGGCGAAGTCAAACGCCGCGCCGAGACCGAGGCGGGGCGTGGATTCGAGCGCGCGGTGTTCGGGCGTCCGGTCTTCTTCATCGACGAGAACCCGGCCGCCGACAAGCTGGCCGAGGATACGCTGGCGGAAGTGGCGCGCAGCGTCGGTTTCCGCGAGATCGCCTTCCAGTATGAGCCGATCGCCGCCGCCTTCGACTACGAATCCCAGATCGACCGCGAGGAACTGGTCCTGATCGCCGACATCGGCGGCGGCACCTCCGACTTTTCGCTGGTACGCCTGGGACCGGGCCGCGCCGGCAAGGCCGAGCGCCGCGACGACATCCTCGCCACCGGCGGCGTGCACATCGGCGGCACCGACTTCGACAAATACCTGAGCCTGGCCTCGGTGATGCCGCTGCTGGGTTATCGAAGCGCGCTGCGCTCGGGCGCCGAGATCCCGTCCAGTTATTACTTCAACCTGGCGACCTGGCATACCATCAACCAGGCCTATACGAGGAAGAGCATCGCCCAGCTCGACGACCTGGTGCGCGATGCGCGCGAGCCGGCGAAGCTGGCCCGCCTGCAGGACCTGATCGACGAGCGTGCCGGCCACTGGCTGGCGATGCAGGTCGAGGGCGCGAAGATCGGCTTGTCCTCCCAGCCGCAGGTCGCGCTCGAGCTTGACCGGCTGGCGCCGCCGGAGACCCTGATGATCGAACGCGCGAGCTTCGAGGCCGCGATTGGCCAGCTGCTCGACGCGATCGACGCCACCGTGCTGCGCCTGCTGGACGATGCAGGTATCGGGGCCGGCGAGGTCGACACCGTGTTCTTCACCGGCGGCTCCAGCGGCGTGGGCCTGCTGCGCGAACGGATCGGCGCGCTGCTGCCCGGCGCACGCAAGGTCGAGGGCGACCTGTTCGGCAGCATCGGCGCCGGCCTGGCGCTGGACGCGCAGCGCAAATTCGGCTAAAAGGATCGCATGTCCATATTTGAACGCCCCATCGTGATGCTCGACTTCGAGACCACGGGTTTGTCGCCCGCCATGGGCGACCGCATCACCGAGGTCGCGGCTTTACGCATCGTCGGCGGGCAGGTCACCGAGCGCTATGTCTCGCTCGTGAACTGCGGCGCTCGCATCCCGGCTTTTATTACGGGTCTCACCGGTATCACCCAGGAGATGGTCGATTCGGCGCCGCCCGCGCGCCAGGTGGTGCCGGAACTGCTCGACTTCATCGGCGGCGATACGCTGTCGGCCCATAACGCCAGCTTCGACGAGAAGTTCCTGGTGGCCGAAGCCGAGCGCCTCGGCCGCGGCTGCGGCCACGATGGCCTGGTCTGCTCTTTAAAGCTGTCGCGCCGCGTGTTCCCCGGCATGCCGAGCTATAAACTGGGCACGCTCTCGCGCCAGCTCGGCATCGCTTTCCGCAGTGCGGCCCACCGCGCCGAGGCCGATGCCGAAGTCGCGGCCGAAGTGCTGATCCATATCGGGCGCCACATCGGCAGCTCCTACGGGCTGCCCCAGGTCGCGCCGGACCTGCTGGTGTCGATCAACAAGCTGGCAGCAAACAAGGTGCCGACCTGGCTCGGTAAATACGCTGCAGAAAAAAAGACGCGCTAGTTGTTCCGTAGTTGCCTTGTGCGCATTACAATGCCGCCATCATGATGCGCCGCCGCCTTGTCCATGTAATGCTTTCGCTGCTACTGCTGGTCTCCCAGCAGATGGCGTTCGCGCATGCGATGTCGCACTGGACCGGCAAGCTCGCCTCCACCCATCCGAACGCGGCGTTCGTCAAGCTCGACAGCGACAACGACCTCTCCAGCGCCGTGGCAGGGGACCGCAGCTGCAGCGAGTGCCTCGCCTTTGCCCAGATGGCGAGCGCGATCGGCAGCACGCCGCGCCAGTTCGCACCGCTCGACCTGCAGACCGAACGCATCATCGCGCTCACCACCACCGAGCGCACCCCGCGCACCGTCTGCGTTTTCCATTCGCGCGCGCCGCCTTCCTTCGTCTAGAGACCCGTTTTACCGAGTGGCCTTCCTGCCCGTGCCGGAAGCTGCCCCGCATTCTCTATTTGAAAGAAGGAACACGATGTTCAAACACTCCGTCATGACGGTGGCGATCGCCGCCGCCTTTGCATTGCCCCTGTCCGCCGGCGCCGCCGAGAGCCCCGAGCTGGCCGCCATCCGTGCCCAGATCCAGGAAATGAAACAAAGCTATGAGGCGCGCCTGCAGGCGCTGGAGCAGCGCCTGCAGGATGCGCAGGCGGCCGTGGCCGAAGCGCAGAACGCGGCAGCCAGCGCCCAGCAGGCCAATATGTCGCCCGCACCGGCCGCGCCGGCTCCGGCCGCGCCGACGACGGCCGCGGCCGGCGACAACAGCTTCAATCCGAGCATTTCCCTGGTCCTGGGCGGCACCTTCTCCAACCTGTCGCAGGATCCGAGTACCTACCGTTTCGGCGGCTTCATGCCGCCGGCGGGCGAGGTCGGTCCGGGCAGCCGCAGCTTCAACCTGGGCGAGTCCGAACTGACGATGGCGGCGAATATCGACCCGATGTTCGCGGGCCAGCTGACTTTCGCCCTGACCGGCGAGAACGAGGCCGAGGTCGAGGAAGCGTTCGTGCGCACCCGCGAACTGGGCGGCGGCATGAACGTCAAGGCGGGCCGCTTCCTGTCCGGGGTCGGCTACCTGAACGCCCAGCACAGCCACACCTGGGACTTCGTCGACGCGCCGCTGGCCTACCAGGCCTTCTTCGGCGGCCAGTACAAGCCGGACGGCGTGCAGGTGCGCTGGCTCGCGCCGTTCAACACCTTCCTCGAGGTCGGCGCGGAGGTGGGCAGCGGGCGCAGCTTCCCCGGCAACGACCGCAACAAGAACGGCTTCAACGCCACCAGCGTGTTCGCGCACGCGGGCGACGACATCGGCGACTCCGCCAGCTGGCGCGCGGGCCTGTCGTACCTGCGCACCGGCGCGGCCGACCGCGCCTACGAGTTCGACGGCATCCCGAACGCCTTCAGCGGCAAGTCCAGCATCTGGATGGCGGACGCCGTCTACAAATGGGCGCCGAACGGCAATCCGACCCGGACCAATTTCAAGCTGCAGGGCGAATACATGCGGCGCAAGGAAAGCGGCACGCTGGCCGCGGGAGAACTGGCCGACGCCTACGCGAGCACCCAGTCCGGCTGGTACCTGCAGGGCGTGTACCAGTTCATGCCGAACTGGCGCGCCGGCCTGCGTTATGACCGCCTGTCCTCCGGCAGTCCCTTCATCGGCCTGGTCGACAGCGGCGCGCTCGGCATGGACGCGTTCCCGGCGCTGGCCATCTACAAGCCAAAGCGTTCGAGCGTGATGCTCGACTGGAGTCCCTCGGAATTCTCGCGCCTGCGCCTCCAGTTCGCGCGCGACGAAGCGCGTCCGGGCCAGACCGACAACCAGGTCTACCTGCAATACATCATGAGCCTGGGCGCCCACGCCGGCCATACCTTCTAAGGAGAGCAGCATGAGAACCCTGACAAAATCCGTATCGAACAAACTGCTGGCCGCCGGCGCGCTGGCCTTGTCCCTTGCACTGCCTGCGCAGGCGGCAATCAACGTCCTGACCTGCGAACCGGAATGGGCGGCGCTGACCACGGAACTGGCCGGCGACAAGGCCAGCGTCTCGAGCGCGACCAATGCGCTGCAGGATCCGCACCGGGTCGAAGCGCGTCCGGGCCTGATCGCGCGCACCCGCAATGCCGACCTGCTGGTGTGCACCGGCCTGGATCTGGAAGCGGGCTGGCTGCCGCTGCTGGTGCAGCAGTCGGGCAACGCGAAGATCGCCAAGGGCCAGCCGGGCTACTTCGAAGCCGGCAGCTTCGTCCCGCGCCTGGACGTGCCGGCCAAACTCGATCGCGCCGAAGGCGACGTCCATGCCTTCGGCAACCCGCACGTGCACCTGAACCCGCACAACATCGCCCTGATCAGCGCCCAGCTGGCCAAGCGCCTGGCCGCCATCGACCCGGCGAATGCCGCGTACTATGCCGCGCGCCAGGCCGATTTCGCCGGCCGCTGGTCGCAGGCCATGCGCAAATGGGAAACCCAGGCGGCGCCTTTGCGCGGACTGACCCTGGTCGAACACCACCGCAACATGGAATACCTGATGAGCTGGCTCGGCATGCGCCAGGTCGGCACGCTGGAACCGAAACCGGGCGTCGAGCCGAGTGCGGCCCAGCTGGGCCAGCTGCTGGCCCAGCTCCAGCAGCAGCCGGCCAAACTGGTGCTGCGCGCGGCCTACCAGGACGAGCGGGCCTCGAACTGGCTGTCGCAGCGGGCCCACATCCCGGCGGTCGTGGTTCCGTTTACGGTCGGCGCCGACAAGGAAAGCGGTGACCTGTTCGCGCTGTTCGACACCACGGTGCAACGTCTGACGCAGGCAGTGAAGTAACGTGCAAAACTTCGCCCAACACGTCGATTTCCTGATCGTCCTCCCGGCCTTCGTTGCCGGCCTGCTGGTCCTCGCGACCCACATTCCGCTCGGCGCCCAGGTGCTCAAGCGCGGCATCGTCTTCATCGACCTGGCGATCGCCCAGATCGCCGCGCTTGGCGTGATCGTCGCCAGCGCGGCGGACTTCGACCCGCACGGCTGGACCATCCAGGTCGCGGCCGGGGTGGCGGCGGTGCTCGGCGCCTTGCTCCTGACCTGGACCGAGAAGCGCTGGCCCGAGGTCCAGGAAGCACAGATCGGCGTGCTGTTCGTGCTGGCCGCAACCGCCGGCCTGCTGCTGCTCGCACATAATCCGCACGGCGGCGAGCACCTGCAGGACCTGCTGGCCGGCCAGATCCTCTGGGTCAGCTACGACCAGCTGGCGATGCCGGCGCTCGGCGCGGTGCTGATCCTCGCCTTGTTGGCGGCCTTTCGCAACCGTCTCGGGCGGCTCGGCTTCTACCTGGTGTTCGCGCTGGCCGTGACGGCCTCGGTGCAGCTGGTCGGCGTCTACCTGGTGTTCGCCAGCCTGATCGTGCCGAGCCTGGCGGTGCGCCATTATCGCGAGTCGCGCAAGCTGCCCTTCGCCTACCTGGTCGGCGTCGGCGGCTACGCAATCGGCCTGGTGCTGTCGGTCATCCTCGACCTGCCGTCGGGTGCCCTGATCGTCTGGTGCCTGGCGCTGCTGGCGATGCTGGTCTACGGGCTTGGACCGAACCGTTCGTCGCTGTCCTGAAGCCAGGCAGGCCTCGACTGAAACCCGCCGCGCGCACGCCCGGCGGGTTTTTTTATGGGGCGCGCACGGGCACGATTGTGCCCGGTCAAACCCGCGCAGGGTCGCTTTCATTAAAATTTTGTTAATACAAATGAGGCCGCTTGCCACAGGCATTGGCCAACCGAACGCGGCTGACGTTTGTCCAGACGGGGATTCGCATGAACCAGAAGCTCCAGAACGAGAGCCACCAGACCTATCTGTGGTTCCGCGACGCCGCCGAGCGCGGCAATGCGTACGCGCAGTTCAACCTGGGCCTGATGTACAAGAAGGGCAGCGGCGTCGAACGCGACGACACCAGCGCCGTGCACTGGCTGCGCCTGGCGGCGGGCCAGGGCCTGGCCTTTGCCCAGAACCACCTGGGCGCCATGTACTACCACGGACGCGGCGTCGAGCGCTGCGACCTCGAGGCCGCGCGCTGGTTCCGCCGGGCCGCCGAACAGGGCGACGCCTCGGCCCAGCAGAACCTGGGCCACATGTTCCGCCAGGGGCGCGGCATGGCGGTCGATCCCGAGCGCGCCCTGTCCTGGTATTACCGCGCCGCCGAGCAGGGCATGGCCGGCGCCCAGAACCAGCTCGGCGAATGCTATCTCGAGGGCGTCGGGGCGGCCGTCAATTACCCGCTGGCGATGGCCTGGTTTCGCAAGGCCGCCTTGCAGGGCGAGGCCGCGGCCCAGCTGAACCTCGGCCTGATGTACCAGCGCGGGCAGGGCGTGGACGCCAGCGCCAGCCAGGCCCTGTTCTGGTTCCGCAAGGCTGCCGCCGCCGGCGACCGCGGCGCCCAGCGCGAACTCGGCATCGCCTACGCCGAAGGGCAGGGCGTGCGGCTCGATGCGCGCCGCGCCTGCGCCTGGCTGCAGCGGGCGGCCGAACATGGCGACCGCGAAGCGCAGTTCCTGTTCGCGACCATGTGCGTCAACGGCAGGGGCGTCGAGCGCGACGAAGCGCGCGCCCTCGAGTGGTATGCGCGCGCGGCCCAGGGCGGGCACATGGCGGCGCAGTACAACCTGGCCAATATGTATGCGCATGGGCGCGGCACCGCGCGCGACCCGGCACGCGCGTTCGACTGGTACCGCCGGGCTGCCGAGCAGGGCGCGCCGAACGCCCAGTTCAACCTCGGCGTCATCTACGCCAACGGCCAGGGCGTCGACAAGGACGAGGTGCGCGCCGCCTACTGGTATCGCCTGGCCGCCGAGCAGGGCGACGCCAGCGCCCAGAACAACCTGGGCGTGATGTACGCCAGTGGGCAGGGCGTGCCCCATGACGACAAGCAGGCCGTCTACTGGTACGAGCAGGCGGCCGAGCAGGGGCATGCGCTGGCCCAGTACAACCTGGGCGGCATGGTCGGCAGCGGCCTGGGTGTGGCGCGCGACCCGGTGCGCGCCTACATGTGGATGCTGCTGGCGGCCGAGGGCGGCGACAGCGCGGCCAACGTCAACAAGACCATCGTCGCCCGGCGCCTGAGTCCCGCGGAAATCGGCTGGGCGATCGACCTGTCGCACAAGTGGCAGCTGAGCCATCGCGAGGTGCTGGCGAAACGCGACACCGGGTAACACACTGGCGTTTTCCGCCGCGCCGGGCCGCCCGACATGCTCTGCTGGTCGGCCGCACACGCGTCGGGGCGCCTGTATGTACGGGGCAAACGCCGGGTCGCTTCCTGTCGGGTTTCGCGTTATGATTCTTTTCGGCACTCCGCCTTCCTTCCACCGTTTCGAGAAGAATATGCACATGAGACATGCAACCCTGGCCGTCGCCCTGATGACGGTCTTTGGCGCTACGCAGGCAGCCGACCCGGCCACCTGCGCGGCGGGTTCCGCGCTGACCTATCCGGTCACGGCAAAGGTCGCCCAGACCGACAACTACCACGGCACCACGGTGGCCGACCCTTACCGCTGGCTGGAAGACGCGAACAGCGCCGAGACCAAGGGATGGGTCGATGCCCAGAACGCGGTCACGCAAGCGTATCTCGGCCAGATCCCGCAGCGCGAAGCGATCCGCCAGCGCCTGACGAAGCTGTGGAACTACGAGCGCTATTCGGTGCCGTCGAAAGAGGGCGGCCGCTACTTCTACAGCCGCAACGACGGCCTGCAGAACCAGTCGGTGCTGTACACGATGAAGAAGCTGGGCGACACGCCGCGCATGCTGCTCGACCCGAACACGCTGGCGGCGGACGGCACGGTGGCCCTGGCCGGCGTCGAAGTCAGCCCGGACGGCAAACTGCTGGCCTACGGCACCGCCGCCTCGGGTTCCGACTGGAACGAATGGAAGGTGCGCGATATCGAGACCGGCAAGGATCTGGACGACCACCTGAAGTGGGTCAAGTTCTCGCAGACCGCCTGGACCAAAGACGGCAAGGGTTTCTTCTACAGCCGCTACGACGAGCCGGAAGAAGCGACGAAACTGGCCGGCGTGAACTACTTCCAGAAGCTGTACTTCCACAAGATCGGCACCCCGCAAAGCGCCGACATCCTGGTCTACGACCGTCCGGACGAAAAGGAATGGGGCTTCCGCGCCCAGACCACCGACGACGGCAAATACCTGCTGATCACGGCGACCAAGGGCACGGCGCATAAATACCGGGTCTTCATCAAGGACCTGACGAAGGCCGATTCGAAAGTCCTGCCGCTGGTCGACAACTTCGACGCCGCCTGGGACTTCGTCGACAACGTCGGCCCGACCTTCTATTTCAGCACCGACAGCAAGGCCCCGCGCCAGCGCATCGTCGCCATCGACGTCAACAAGCCGGACGAGAAAAACTGGAAAGAGATCGTCGCGGAATCGGGCGACACGCTGTCGAACGCCCACATCATCGGCAATCGCCTGATTACGGAGAACCTGAAGGATGCGCGCAGCGTCGTGCGCGTGCACACGCTCGAGGGCAAACTGGTGCGCGAGATCGCGCTGCCGGGCATCGGTTCGGTATCGGGCTTCACGGGCAAGCGCGGCGACACGGAGACCTTCTTCTCCTTCACCAGCTTCACCACCCCGACGACGATCTACCGCCTCGACATGAAGAGCGGCAAGACCAGCGTGTTCCGCCAGCCGAAGGTCGACTTTGACCCGAACGCCTATGAAACGCGCCAGCAGTTCTATACCAGCCGCGACGGCACCAAAGTGCCGATGTTCATCGTCTCGAAGAAGGGCATCAAACTCGACGGCAGCAACCCGACCTACCTGTATGGCTACGGCGGCTTCAACATCTCGATGCTGCCGGGCTTCTCCCCGGCCAACCTGGCGTGGATGGAAATGGGCGGCGTCTACGTCGTCGCCAACCTGCGCGGCGGCGGCGAGTACGGCGAAGCCTGGCACAATGCGGGCACGAAGCTCCAGAAGCAGAACGTGTTCGACGACTTCATCGGCGCGGCCGAGTGGCTGGTGGCGAACAAGGTGACCTCGCCGTCGAAACTGGCGATCGGCGGCGGCAGCAACGGCGGCCTGCTGGTGGGCGCGGCCATGACCCAGCGTCCGGACCTGTTCGGCGCGGCGATCCCGATGGTGGGCGTGATGGACATGCTGCGCTTCCACAAGTTCACGATCGGCTGGGCCTGGACCTCGGACTACGGTTCGGCGGACAACGCGGACGAGTTCAAGGCGCTGGTGAAGTATTCGCCGCTGCACAACCTGAAGCCGGGCACGCAGTATCCGGCCACGATGGTGACCACGGCCGACCACGACGACCGCGTGGTGCCGGCGCACAGCTTCAAGTTCGCCGCCACGGCGCAGGCGGCGCAGGCGGGCTGCAACCCGATCATCATCCGCATCGATACCAAGGCCGGGCATGGCGCCGGCAAGCCGACGGCCAAGCAGATCGAGGAAGTGGCGGATCGCTGGGGTTTCCTGACGAAGGCCTTGAAGATGTAAACGCAACAAGCGGCTCGCGGGCCGCTTGAGTGAGGAATGAAACGGGCCGGTGGAATCGTGGGATTCGACCGGCCCGTTGCTATTTAATGCAAGTCTGCTCAACCGACCGAACGCGTGGGCACTGCCCACCCTACGTTACGCAGCCGTTATCGATAAATAGCACCCGAACCGTAGCGCACCGTAGTCCGTAGGGTGGGCACTCCGTGCCCACGCGGTACGGCGCCCGCACCGCGATCACATCGAAAACTAGTCTCCCTCCTACCGGTGCACCACCACCAGCAAAGCCTTCGCCTCCGTCTTCCCCACATTCCTGACGATATGGTCCTGGTCCGCCGGATACCGCGCCGTCCCGCCGGCCTTGACCTTGCGCTTCGACGTCCCTACCTCGACCTCGAGCGTCCCGTTAATCACCGTCATATGCTCCTTGGTCCCCGGATCGTGCGCCTGCGAGGCCAGTTCGCCGCCCGGCGCCAGGGTCAGCTCGTACCATTCGTACTGCCCGGCCAGCTCCATCGGCCCCAGGATGCGCAGGGTATAGCCCGCGTGGGCGCCCGGCAGGGTCGGGGTTTCGTGCGCGTCCAGCACCCGGATCGCCTCGACCTCGCGCGTTTCCGAGGACAGCAGTTCGCCGATCTGCACGCCTAGCGCGTTGGCAAGACGCCAGGTGATGGCGATGGTAGGATTCGCTTTTTCACGCTCGATCTGCGACAGCATCGACTTCGACACGCCGGCGATGCGCGACAGGTCCTCCAGCGTGAGACCGCGCGCCAGGCGCAGGCGCTGCAGGGTGGCGCCGACTTCGGGCGGGGCGTTGTTGGTCGGGACCAGGGTTTTCATTGTCGGGACAGCTCTAGTAGTGGTGAAATTGCCGGACCTTGCCAAGTTCAACAGGCCGGCGTAATATTCATTATATTGAATTTCAGTTCGAGATACCGAAAACGCGACGGCCCAGTAAATATGCGGGGCAACCGAAGAACGGTACAGCATAGTCCAACCGCCGGTCAAGCCGGCATCCACAGACGAGGTAAGCAGATGAGCGAGCAAGCGAAAAACGCTTTTTACACTGGGCTGCAGCAGAACCTGTCCACCCTGCGCGAGCAGGGCCTGTTCAAGCCGGAGCGCGTGCTCGCCTCGCGCCAGGGCGCGCAGGTTCAGTCCGAAGACGGCCGCACCCTGATCAATATGTGCGCGAACAACTACCTCGGCCTGTCGGGCGACCTGGAAACGCAGAAGGCAGCCGAAGAAGCACTCAAGAAGTACGGCTACGGCCTGTCCTCCGTGCGCTTCATCTGCGGCACGCAAACCGTGCACAAGGAACTCGAGCGCAAGCTGTCCGAATTCCTCGGCACCGAAGACACCATCCTGTACGCGGCCGCTTTTGACGCCAACGGCGGCGTGTTCGAGCCGCTGTTCGACGAGAACGACGCCATCATCTCGGACGCCCTGAACCACGCTTCCCTCATCGACGGCATCCGCCTGTGCAAGGCGGCGCGCTACCGCTACGCCAACAACGACATGGCCGACCTCGAAGCCCAGCTGCAGGCCGCGACCGCCGCCGGCAAGCGCCACAAGGTAATCGTCACCGACGGCGCCTTCTCGATGGACGGCACGATCGCCCAGCTCGATAAAATCTGCGACCTGGCCGACAAGTACGGCGCCCTGACCCTGATCGACGAATCGCACGCTTCCGGCTTCCTGGGCGCGACCGGCCGCGGCACGCACGAGCACTGCGGCGTGATGGGCCGGATCGACATCATCACCGGCACCCTGGGCAAGGCCCTGGGCGGTGCGATGGGCGGTTTTACCTCGGGCCGCAAGGAAGTCATCGAAACCCTGCGCCAGAAGTCGCGTCCCTACCTGTTCTCGAATACGCTGGCGCCGATGATCGCCGGCGCCTCGCTGTCGGTGCTGGACCGGATCTCGAAGTCGACCGAGCTGCGCGACCGCCTGCACGAGAACACCGCTTACTTCCGCAAGGAGATCGAGCGCATCGGCTTCACCATCAAGCCGGGCACCCACCCGGTGGTGCCGGTGATGCTGTTCGATGCGCCGGTGGCGCAGAAATTCGCGGCGCGCATGTTCGAACTGGGCGTGCTGCTGTCGGGCTTCTTCTATCCGGTGGTGCCGATGGGGCAGGCGCGCGTGCGCGTCCAGCTGTCGGCGGCGCACACCCGCGAACAGCTCGACACCGTATTGAAGGCCTTCGAGCAGGCCGGCCGCGAACTCGGCATCCTCAAGAATAATTAATCGAACACTCTGGGAACACACATGGAACGCATCCTCATCATCGGCGCCAACGGACAGATCGGCAGCGAACTGGTCTCCGCACTGGCGGAGCAGCACGGCGCCGCCAACGTCCTCGCCACCGACATCGGCGCCAACAACGTCTACGGCGCCGCGCGCTATGCCCAGCTCGACGTGCTGGACAAGGCGCGCCTGATGTCGCTGGTCGAGGAAGAGGGCGTGACCCAGGTCTACCAGCTGGCGGCGCTGCTGTCGGCCACCGGCGAACAGGCGCCCCTGAAGGCCTGGACCCTGAACATGGATGGTCTGCTCAACATCCTGGAAGTGGCGCGCGCGCGGCTGGAAGCCGGCAAGCCCCTCAAGGTGTTCTGGCCTTCGTCGATCGCGGCCTTCGGCCCGAACACGCCGAGCGAGAACACGCCGCAGTACACGGTGATGGACCCGACCACGATCTACGGCATCAGCAAGCTGGCCGGCGAGCGCCTCTGCGAGTATTACCACACCAAGTATGGCGTGGACGTGCGCAGCATCCGCTACCCGGGCATCATCAGTTTCAAATCGCCTCCGGGCGGCGGCACGACCGACTATGCGATCGCGATCTTCCACTCCGCGCTGAAGGGCGAAACCTACGAATGCTTCCTCGGCCCGGAAACGACGCTGCCGATGATCTACATGCCGGACGCGATCCGCGCCACCATCGAACTGATGGATGCGCCGGGCGAGAAGGTCGTGATCCGCTCCTCGTACAACGTGGCCGGCGTCTCGTTCAACCCGCGCGAACTGGCGGCGAGCATCCGCAAGCGCAAGCCTGGTTTCGAGATCGCCTACAAGCCGGACAGCCGCCAGCAGATCGCCGATACCTGGCCGAAGAGCCTGGACGACAGCCGCGCGACCAGCGACTGGGGCTGGAAGGCCCGCGTCGGCATCGAAGAGATGGTGGCCAGCATGCTCGAGAATATCGACGTCGGCGCCACTGCCTGAACACACACAATAATAAAAAATTAAAGAGACAAACAGATGGACATGAGCGTTTTCGATCTGTTCAAGATCGGTATCGGGCCTTCGAGCTCGCATACGGTGGGCCCGATGGTGGCGGCGCGCCGCTTCCTGCTGGAGTGCGGTCCGCTTGACGCCGCGGTTGGCGTCGAGGCCCATTTGTACGGGTCGCTGGCGCTGACCGGCGTCGGCCATGCGACCGACAAGGCGGTCATCCTCGGCCTGATGGGCGAGACGCCGCAGGATATCGATCCGGATACGGTCGAAGATAAACTCGCCGAAGCGGAACTGGACGGCGTGCTGCGCCTGCTGGGAACGAAGGAAGTACCGTTCTCGATGCGCACGGGCCTCGTATGGCACAAGGCCTCCAGCCTGCCCGAGCACCCGAACGGCATGCGCTTCGTGCTGCAGCTGGCGGACGGCAGCGTCATCGAACGCATCTTCTATTCGGTCGGCGGCGGCTTTATTACCGCAGCCGGCGAAGCGCAGCGCGCGCAGGAACAGGGCGTCGAGCCGGGCGGCGTGCAGGTGCCGTTCCCTTTCGCGACCATGGCCGAGCTGCTGGCCCAGGGCCGCGCGCACAAGCTGTCGATCCCGCACATGCTGCGCGCGAACGAGCTGGCGCGCATGACCGAGCCCGAACTCGACGCGGGCCTGGACCGTATCTGGAGCGTGATGCGCGACTGTATCGCCCACGGCCTGGTCACGAACGGCCAGCTGCCGGGCGGCCTGAACGTCAAACGGCGCGCCGCCACACTGTGGAAGCAGGCGCACTGCATCGAGGGCAAGCGCGTGAACGAACTGCCGCATGACGCGACCCACCAGGTGACGCTGTATGCGATGGCGGTCAACGAAGAAAACGCGGCCGGCGGCCGGGTCGTCACTGCGCCGACCAACGGCGCCGCCGGCATCATCCCGGCGGTGGTCCGCTACTACGCCGAAGACTGCCGTCCGACGGACGCGGTGAAGGGCATCCGCGAATTCCTGCTGACTTCCGCCGCGATCGGCATGCTCTGCAAGCGCAACGCCTCGATCTCGGGCGCCGAAGTCGGCTGCCAGGGCGAAGTCGGCGTCGCCTGCGCGATGGCCGCGGCGGGCCTGGTGGCGGCGCTCGGCGGCAGCAACGAACAGATCGAGAACGCCGCCGAAATCGGCATCGAACACCACCTCGGCATGACCTGCGACCCGATCGGCGGCCTGGTGCAGATCCCCTGCATCGAGCGCAACGGCATGGGCGCGATCAAGGCGATCACGGCGGCCTCGCTGGCGCTGAAGGGCGACGGAACCCATTTCGTCAGCCTGGACAATGCGATTGAGACGATGCGCCAGACGGGGGCGGATATGCAGGTGAAGTACAAGGAGACCTCGCTCGGTGGTCTCGCGATTCATGTGGTGACGGTCAACCACGCCGCGTGTTGAGTAGTGGTATTCCGGCATCGCCGATGTGAATCGGCGGCCGGGTATTCGTTGGCACGTACGCGTGGGCGGTGCCCACCCTACGTTGACCGAGGCGTAACGTAGGGTGGGCACCGCCCACGCGTTCACCCTGCGCGCAGCTGCGGCACTTCCGCGCAGCGCCGCCTGTGCAAAACCCGTCCGCACACAGGATTCTCCGGCTCGCACTATAATAAATGGTCAACGCGAGCCCAACCGGATTATCCCAACATGCAATACGTGTCTACCCGCGCGACCAGCGCGTCCGCTTCCCGCAATCCCGAGTCCTTCTCCTCCATCCTGCTCGGCGGCCTCGCCCCCGACGGTGGCCTGTTCATGCCGGCCGCGTACCCGCGCGTCAGCGGCGAGGAATTGAACGCCTGGCGCAAGCTGCCGTACGCCGAGCTGGCCTACGAAATCCTGCGCAAATTCGCGACCGACATTCCGGAAGCCGACCTGAAGGCGCTGACCGCGAAGACCTATACGCCCGAGGTCTACCGCAACGCGCGCGCCGGAGAGTCGGCGGTCGACATCACGCCGCTGCGCACGCTGGAAGAAGAGGGTGGCCGCAAGCTGGTGCTGCAGGCGCTGTCGAACGGCCCGACCCTGGCCTTCAAGGACATGGCGATGCAGTTGCTGGGCAACCTGTTCGAATACGCGCTGGCGAAGGACGAGGATGAGCTGAACATTTTTGGCGCCACCTCGGGCGACACCGGCAGCGCCGCCGAATACGCGATGCGTGGAAAACGCGGCGTGCGCGTGTTCATGCTGTCGCCCGCCGGGAAGATGAGCCCCTTCCAGACCGCCCAGATGTTCAGCCTGCAGGACCCGAACATCTTCAACATTGCCGTCGAAGGCGTGTTCGACGACTGCCAGGATCTGGTCAAGGCGGTGTCGAACGACCTGTCCTTCAAGGCGCGCCACAAGATCGGCACCGTCAATTCGATCAACTGGGCGCGCGTCGTCGCCCAGGTCGTGTACTACTTCCGCGGCTACCTCGCCGCGACGACCGACAACGCGCAAAAAGTCTCGTTCACGGTCCCGTCGGGGAACTTCGGGAACATCTGCGCCGGCCATATCGCGCGCATGATGGGCCTGCCGATCGACAAGCTGGTGGTCGCGACCAACGAGAACGACGTGCTCGACGAGTTCTTCCGCACCGGCGTCTACCGGGTACGCAAATCGGCCGAGACCTTCCACACCAGCAGCCCGTCGATGGACATCTCGAAAGCTTCGAACTTCGAACGCTTCATCTACGACCTGGTCGGACGCGACAGCGAGCGCACCCACGCGCTGTTCCGCAAGGTCGACACCCACGGGGGCTTCGACCTGTCGGGCGCGCCGGGTGCGGACGGCGACGAATTCAGGCGCGTCGGCGAATACGGCTTCGTGTCGGGCAAATCGACCCACGCCGACCGCCTGGAAACGATCCGCATGGTGGCGGACGATTACGGCATCGTGATCGATACCCACACCGCCGACGGCATCAAGGTCGCGCGCGAACACATGGCGCCCGGCGTGACCATGATCGTGCTGGAGACCGCGCTGGCCGCGAAGTTCAACGAGACCATCCTCGAAGCCCTGGGTACGGATGCCGAGCGTCCTGCCGGCTTCGAGCACATCGAAAGCCTGCCGCAGAAGTTCGTCGTGATGCGTCCGAACGTCGACGAGATGAAGACCTTCATCGCGGCGCACACGGGACTGTGAGCATGAGCGCCACCGAGAAACCGGCGCCGCGCCCGATGCTGTCGGTGCGCGAGGCGCTCGACACGCTGCTGGGCGCCGCCCGTCCCGTACAGGAAACCGAACGGGTGCCGACCCTGGAAGCCAACGGCCGCGTGCTGGCCGAGGACCAGGCGTCGACGATCGATGTGCCCTCGGCCGACAACACTTCGATGGATGGCTATGCGGTGCGTGCGGCCGATTGCGTCAATGGCGGCGCCGTCCTGCGCGTCACCCAGCGCATCCCGGCCGGCCAGGTCGGCGCGCCGCTGGAACCCGGCACCGCGGCGCGCATCTTCACCGGCGCGATGATCCCGGCCGGCGCGGACGCGGTCGTGATGCAGGAACAATGCGAACCGACAGGCGACAGCGTCACCATCCGCCACACCCCGAAGAGCGGCGAATGGATCCGCCGCACGGGCGAGGACATCGCGGCCGGCGCTACCATCCTGGCCGCCGGTACGCGCCTGCGCAGCCAGGAGCTGGGACTGGCCGCCTCGGTCGGCCTGGCCAGCCTGCCGGTGCGCCGGCGCCTGCGGGTGGCCGTCTTCTTTACCGGCGACGAGCTGACCATGCCGGGCGAAGCACCGGGCGGCGTGCTGGCGCCGGGCGCGATCTACAATTCGAACCGTTTTACGCTGCGCGGCCTGCTGGAGAACTTCGGCTGCGTCATCAGCGACTTCGGCATCGTGCCCGATACGCTCGCGGCCACCCGCGCCACGCTGGTCGAGGCGGCGCGCGAGAACGACCTGATCATCACCTCGGGCGGCGTCTCGGTCGGCGAGGAAGACCATATCAAGCCGGCGGTGGAAGCCGAGGGCCAGCTGAACATGTGGCAGATCGCCGTCAAGCCGGGCAAGCCGCTGGCCTTCGGTGAGGTACGGCGGGAAAACGGTCATGCGTTCTTCCTCGGCCTGCCGGGCAACCCGGTGTCGAGCTTCATCACCTTTCTGCTGTTCGTGCGTCCCTTCCTGCTGCGCCTGCAGGGCGTGAGCGGACCGGTGGAACCGCGCGCCTGGCAGCTGCGCGCCGACTTCAGCCTGCCGAAGCCCGACCGCCGCAACGAATTCCTGCGCGCGCGCGTGAATGCCGGCGGCGGCCTCGACCTGTTCCCGAACCAGAGCTCGGGCGTGCTGACCTCGACCGTCTGGGGCGACGGCATCATCGACAATCCACCGGGGCGCATCATCAACGAAGGCGACATCGTGCGCTTCATTCCCTTCGCCGAACTGCAACACTAGGAGAAACCACATCGTCATGCACATCGAACTGCGATTTTTCGCGTCCGTGCGCGAAGCCCTCGGCCTCGCCAGCGAACGCATCGAACTGCCCCCGGGCGTGACGACGGTGGGCGCCGTGCGCGCGCACCTGGTCGAACGCGGCGGCGTGTGGGCGCAGGCCCTCGGCCAGGATCGCGCGCTGCGCATGGCCTTCGAGCACGTGATGTGCGGTCCGGAGACGGAAATAAGAGAGGGCGGGGAAGTGGCCTTCTTCCCGCCTGTGACCGGCGGGTAAACAAACAAGGGCGGCCAGGGCCGCCCTTTTTTTACAGTGCGACGATCGACTTTTCCGCCAGCGCCATCAGCCTGGCGCAGTTGTCGCTGCGCGCGCTGAAGTCGCGCCAGGCGGTATTGCGCGCCATCTCCTGCCATTTTCGGAGCGCGTCGGCATCCATGTCGACCACGCGCGCACCGTTGCGCGAATAGACATTGGCCACGGCCGCATCGTCGCCCTGGGCCATGCGCAGCGCGAACTTTTCGAGGTCGGCGCCGACTGCCATGATCGCGGCCTGCTGGTCCTTGTGGAGGCGGTCGAACACGGTCTTCGACATCAGGAGCGGTTCCAGCATGAACCAGTAGCCGCCGCTGCGCGCCGTGGTCAATGAACGCGACACGTCCTGCAGGCGGAACGAGATCAGCGAGGTCGAGGAGGTAAACGCGGCGTCCAGCGCGCCGCTCTTCATCGCGGCATGGATGTCGTTCGAGGGCACGTTGACGATGGTCGCTCCCGCTTCCTGCAGGACCAGGTCCATTTCGCGTGAGCCGCCGCGCACCTTGAGGCCGCGCGTGTCTTCGGGCGCGAGGATCGGCGTGCCGCGTGCGGCGACGCCGCCGGCCTGCCAGATCCAGCTGATCATGACCAGGCCCTGGTCGGCCAGGATGCGGGTCAGCTCCTTGCCGACTTCCGCATTCTTCCAGCCGTAGCCTTGCGCATAGGAGGTGACCAGGCCCGGCATCAGGCCGATGTTCGCTTCCGGCGACTCGGCGGCCGCATACGAGAGCGGCACCAGGGCCAGTTCGAGGCTGCCCTTCTTCAGGGCGCCGAACTGGGCGTTCGGGGCCATCAGCGCGGCGTCGGGATAGATCGAGAACTTCAGGCTGCCGCGCGTGCGTTTTTCGACGTCGGCCGCGAACATGCGGCACAGCCGGTCGCGGAAGTCGCCTTCCATGACGCTGCCGCCGGGGAACTGGTGCGAGATTTTCATCGACTGCGCGGCCCATGCACTGCCGAGCCACAGGGGGCTGGACGCGATCGCGCCCAGCAGGGTTCTACGAGCCAGAATCGGCCCTGTCTTCAACGACATATTCATCCTCCAAGATGAGTAAAACGACACTACCGGGCGAATCGTGCGCGTCTTGTGACACGCATCGTTCACTTTTCTACCTTTTAGGTGTGTATAAGAATATTCTCCTGATAAAGCTTGTCAAGCAGTATCTTGTTTTCTTAACAAATGCATCGTGAATAACTGTCGAGTATCCCTCGCGCGGAGAGATACCGGACTGAAGCTCATCAGGGAGGAGGACGGAACTTATTTCTTGTCGAGCGTGTCGCACACGGCGCAGGCGATACCGCGCTTCATGTTGCGGTAGCGGGTGCCGATAAACAGCGCCGAGGCGACTGCCGACCAGGCCAGGGCCGAGAGCAGGGCGCGCGGCAGGGTCTCGCCGCCCATCATGTCGATGCCGGTCAGCAGCGCGGTCATCGAGACGACGGCGATCAGGTACTGGACGATCCAGTGAGCTAGCGGTGGCATGGTGTCTCCTTACAGGGTTTTCAGGAAGCGGCGCAGCGCGTCGTTGACCGCCTGCGGCTGGTCGATCATGGCGAAGTGGCGCGCATTCTCGACCGGCGCGACCTCCAGCTTCGGGGTGCCGGTCATCAGTTCCCGATAATACGCCACCTTGTCCGCCGACGATATCCCGCCCTGGGCCGCGCTGTCCGGGCCGTAGAAGGGCGCCAGCACGAGTACCGGCGCGGTGATCTTCGACAGGCCGGGGCGCAGGTCGAGTGCCAGCACGGCGCCGACCCAGGCCGCCACGGCGGCGGGATCGCTGCGGCTGGTCAGCTGCGCCAGGTCGTCCGCCTTGCCCATGTCGACCGTGCCGATGGCGCGCATGTATTGCCGCTGCTGGGCGGCGAAGGCGGCGGGGTCGGCAGCCGCCATCCGCTGGCGCATCGCGTCCGCCATCGCGGCGCGCTGTTCCGGCGGGCTGTCTTCGGTGCGCGGCATGACCGGCAGGCCGTCGAGGGCAACCGTGCCGCCGATCCGGCCCGGCAGTTCCTCGGCCAGCGCGATCGCCAGCGTCGCGCCCAGGCTATGCCCGACCAGCACCGGACTGGCCAGCCGGCGCGAGGCGATCAGCTCCTTCAGCGCGCTTTTTGCCGCATCGAAGGGATTGCCCTCGACCGCCGGACGGCCATCGAAACCGGGCAGGGTCACGACATACACGGCCTGGCTGCCGGCGAACGCGCGCACCGTTTCCTGCCATACCCAGCCGCCCGTGGCGAGGCCCGGTATCAGGATCAAGGGCTTGCCGCCGGCACCGAAGCGCTCGACCAGCATGCCCTGCAGCTCGAAGCGCTCGGCCGGTGCGACGGCGCCGGCAAAGCGGTTGGGGGTGGCCGGGACGTCAGCGGCAAAGGCCGGCGTAAAGCTTGCGGCGAGCAGTGCAAACAACAGGGTGGCTTTCATGCGGGCTCCTGGTCAGGGTTGAAGATGGCTTCGATCGGTTGCTGGAATAAACGGGAAATCGCAAAGGCAAGCGGGAGGCTGGGGTCGTAGCGCCCGGTCTCGATGGCGATCACGGTCTGGCGCGAGACGTCGAGCAGCTCGGCCAGGCGGGCCTGGCTCCAGCCGTGTTCGGCGCGCAGTTCGCGAATATGGTTGTTCATCGGCCGAGCGCTTTGCGCACGAGCTGTACCGCGCCGAGCGACAGGCAGAGCATGCCCCAGACGGTGAACATCGACAGCTTGGCAAAGCCGGCCGTTTCGAGGAAGCCGTAGGTGAAGGTCAGGCCGGCCGTGATTGCGGCGGCCAGCGCGATGTTTTCCAGCAGGCGCATCCGGATGTATTCGTCGGCGCGCTGCACCTGGCGCGCGATGGCCCAGATGGCCGCGCCAAAGCCGATCATCGGGCTGGCCAGGATCGCCGTGCGCAGCAGGCTGTCCGCCATCGGCCGCCCGAACCTGATCGCCGCCACCAGCAGGATGGTGTAGAGCGCGAACGCGGCGAACAGCTCGCGGTAGTAGATTCGGGCGATACGCTTTTCACGCATGACACTGGCCTCCATGTAAAGTATGCTTTACATGGTAGACAGCGTTTCCGGTGATGTCAAGCTTCCTTTACATTGAGGCCGCTAGCGCTCGAATTGGCGCTCCACCCAGGCGGCGACACCATCCAGGCTGCGGAACTCCGCAACCGAACGGCAGGCAACCTGCGGGTGGCGCGCCGCGAACATGCGCGCCAGCGCCGCGCCCGGCCCCAGCTCGAGCGCCACGCTGATCCCGCTCTCGACGGCCGCGTCCATGCAGGCGCGCCATTCGATCGTCTCCGCCAGCTGGCGCGACAGGTGTTCGACCGCCGCATCCTTGCTCGCGATGCGTACACCGCTGATCCCCGACAGCACCGGGCACTGCCAGCCGTGGAAGGGCGCACCGGCGAGTGCGCCGGCAAAGGGCTGCACCGCCGCGGCGATCAGGGGCGTGTGCGAAGCCACGGCGACCGGCAGGCGCTGCATGCGCGCGCCGGCGGCCTCGCAGGCGCCGGCAAAGGTTTCGTATGTCGAAGCGGGTCCGCCGGCGACGCAAGCGTCTTCGCCATTCACGATGGCGAGCTGCCAGTCGCAGGCCCGGGCGATCGCGCGCACGCGTTCGAGCGGCAGGGCGCTGACGGCGGCCAGGGCGCCGCGCACGCCTGCAGCGGCAGCGGCGTCCATCAGCGCGGCGCGCCGGCTTGCCAGTGCGATTGCATCCTGAGCAGGCAAAGCGCCCGCCACGCCATGCGCAGCCAGTTCGCCGATGCTGTAGCCGGCGACCAGCGCCGGCGCCGGCAGCCGAGGGCGCAGCGCTTCCCAGGTGGCGAGGGTGGCGGCGACGATCGCCGGCTGGGCGATCCGGTTGTCGAACAGGGTATCCGGATCGAGCGCCGGCGCGCAGGCATCGAGCAGCGCGGCGCCGGCCGGATCGCCGCGCGCCAGGTCGTACATGGCGGCGTGCTGGCCGCCCTGGCCCGGACACAGGATCAGCAGGCGCGCGCTCACGGCAGGGTGCCGCTCGTTGCGGCATGCACGAGGCAGGTGGCGGCCAGCAGGTCCGCCGCGCCGCCGGGCGAGATGCGCCGCGCGACGAACAGGCGATGGCAGGCCAGCGCCCGTTCGCGCCAGTGTGGATCGCCCGTTCCGCCGGCGTCGAGGAAGGCCTGCGCCTGCTCGCGTACGGTGGCCGCGCCCGCCGCGCCGCCGCGGTGGAACACGTTGGTGTCGCTGACGCGCGCCATCAGCGCGAACAGGGCGTCGATGCGCGCCTGCTGCAGGCCGCGTCCCGCGGCGAGCGTCGCGCGCAGCGCCGGCAGGCCGGTCTCGAACACGGACGGGAGGCCGAGCGCCGCTTCCTCGCGCGCGCCGCCGGCGCCGTGCAGGTCGGCCACGCGCAGGCCGTTCGACTGCTGTGCACCCGGCACCGTATGCGCCGCCAGTTCCTCGCCCCAGCGCAGCAGCAGCACCGCACGCAGGCCGGCGGGCGTCAGGGCGACACCCTGGGCGCGCGCCCGGCCGATGGCCGCGCACAGCAGGCCGAGGCTGAAGATCGCGCCGCGGTGGGTATTGATGCCGCGGGTCGCGAGCAGCATGCGCGCTTCCGCCTCGATTCCCAGCCGCTTCAGTTCGCCGAACAGCGCGCCGTGGGCACCTGCGCGGCAAATGCGGGAAAAATAATGGCGCAGCGCGAACAGGCTGCGCATGAAGGTCTCGGCATTCATGTCGCCATGGCTGCCGTTGTCGACCAGCGAAACGAGGCCCGGTTTCGGATACAGCGTCAGCTCGGCGTACAGGCAGCGCAGCGCCAGCCGCGCGACGGCGCCATGCAGCGCCTGGTCCGGTGCGGCGGGTGGGCGCGGCGCGAGCAGTGCGCGGCGGGCGGCGATGGCGGCAAGGCTCATCGGTCCTCCAGCGTGGCCAGCAGCGCGGCGCGGCTATCGAGGCGCACCGCGTCCATCGTTTTCACCAGCACCCGCATGCCGTCGCGGGCGTCGCGCCACTCCTTCCAGGCCACGGCCGCGCCTCCCGGGAACAGGATTTCGCCGTCGAGCGGCAGGGCGTCCGCATGGCGCGACAGCGCGGCGATTCCCGCATCGAGTTCGCTGCGGCTGCGCGGCGCGAGCAGCAGGTCGATGTCCGAGCGCGGGGTCAGGTAGGGAAGTCCGGTGATGGCCTGCAGCGCGAGCGAACCGTAGGCACGCAGCGCGGTGCCGCCGCCCAGCGCAGCGAGGTCCGCGCGCCAGGTTTCGGGTGCGGCCGCCATCGCCTCAGGCAGCGACAGCGCACCCGCGCGACGCGCGACATGCTGCGACGGGACGCGCAGCGCGATGCGCTCCTTCGGCGCGTCGGCCCCGGCCGGCGGCAGCGCGATGCCGAGCGAAACGATACCGGCCGGCTGGCCGACATCGCGCCGCCGCACGACCGCCGGCCAGCCCTGGCGTTCCCACAGCGCGAGCGATCGCAGGTCGCCGGGGCGCACCGTCTTCGCTGCCTCTTTCCACCCCTGCGCCGTCAGCCAGACCAGGTCATGACGCGAGTACATCGCGCCCCGCCATGATGGCTTCGATCACGGGCTGCGCGAACTTGCGTCCGCCGCGCGCCAGGCCAAGCGCGGCGCGCTCGTCGACGGGGGCGAGCTCCGCCAGCGCCGCTTCCAGCTGCGCGCCGAGCTCGCCCTGCCAGATTTCTCGCACCCCACCCATGCGCAGGTAGTTTTCCGGCCCCGGCGCGAAGACCGGATTGCTGGCCGCGAGTTCGGTCAGCCGCTCCTCGGGCACCTTGGTGATGCGCGCCATTGCCGGCAGGCCCATCACGCGGATGGTCGAATCGGGCAGCGCGTAGCAGGCGTCGGCCATCAGGCCGCTGGTGATGAAGCCGCCGGACAGGGCCTGGTCGTACACCAGTCCCAGCACCGGATGCCCCTGGCGGCGCGCCAGTTCCACGCATTTGCCCAGGTGGGCCATGTAGCTGTTAATTCCCAGCATTTCGTCGCGGTGGCGCAGGCGCTGGCCGACGGTGTCGACCAGGATCAGGATCGGCCGCCCCGGGTGCTCGCGCACGGTCTGCAAAATGAAACGCGCCTGCGCCAGGGCGATCTCGACCCCGATCGGCGCGTGGCCGGTGGTGCCGACGACGGCAACCGTGATGTTGCCGCCATGCGCGCCTACCTGGGCCGTCCCGCTCAAAAACAGGTCGCGCTCGACGATGTCGTGCCCGCGCGGGAAGAGGGCGCTCGTGATTGTGTTCCAGTCCATCAGTTCGCTCCAATCCGGTGTGCGGCTACCTGTTCGACGAAAGCCCCCGCTTCGAGCAGCGGCAGGCTGCGCGGCTCGGCGATCCCGAGCGCGGCCCAGATCTGCATTGGTTCCTCCAGGCTGCCGAAGCGATCCAGGCGCCGGGCCAGCATGTCCTGCTCGGCTTCCAGGGCCGCCAGGCTCAGGGCAGTCTCCTGCACCTGGAGGCGATCCAGCGTCGCAATGGCCGCGGCGCGGAAGTCGGCCACTTTGTCCGCCACCAGCTCCTGGCAGTCGCCCAGCAGGTAGCGATGCTTGCCGCCGGTGGTGCGCCAGACCAGGGCGCGGTCGCGCGAATCGAATTCCTCGACGCCGCTGGCGGTCTCGATGACTTCCGGTCCCGACATGCCCAGGCGCGCCTCTTCCGACATGATCACGGCATTCGTGCAGCGCGCCACGATGCCCATGCCGCCGAAGCAGCCATTGGCGCCGCCGATCAGGGCGATCACCGGCACGCCGGCATTGCGGGCATCGAGCACGGCGCGCATCACTTCCGAAACGGCGACCAGGCCCGCATTCGCTTCGTGCAGGCGCACGCCGCCCGATTCGAGCAGCAGCACCACGCCCGCCGCGCGCTCGGCGATGGCGCGGCGCAGCAGGCCCACCAGCTTGGCCCCATGCACTTCGCCGACCGCGCCGCCCATGAAGCCGCCTTCCTGGGCGGCGGCAAAGACGGTCCGGCCATCGAGGCACGCGCGGCCGACGGCGACGCCGTCATCGAAGGCGACCGGGGCGTCGAGCTGGGCCAGGTGCGGGCTGATCACGCGCGCTTTCGGCGGCAGGAATTCGGTGAAGCTGCCCGCGTCGAAGAGCTGGGCCAGGCGCTCGCGCGCCGACAATTCCAGGTAGCTGCTCATGGCGGGCCTCCCAGCACGGTCTCCACGGCCTGGTCCAGGCGCAGGCTGACCACGGCGGGCGTGGCGCCCATGTCGTTGATGGCGATGCGGGTGTCCGTCAGCTGCCAGCGCTCGTGGAAGTCGCGCATGACGGCTCCCCAGGTGGCGCCGAAGCCCAGGGCCGCGGTATTGACTTCGATCGCGCAGTCTCCGTTCAGGGGCGCCGATTCGATCAGCACCTCGAGGTTGCCGGAGCTGACGACGCCGACGACTTCCGCGGTGTGCGGCAGCGCGCGGCTGCCGCCTGCAAATCGGTATGTAAGCTTTTCCATGGTGTCTCTTCTACCAATGATCGTTACCAGTTGCGGAAGCGCTTCGGCGGCTCGTACATGCCGTGCGATGCGCGCACCAGGTCTTTCATGTTCTTGGCCGCCAGCAGGTCGCGCGTGGCGAGCCGCTTGTCGATGCCCAGGTCTTCGGCCCGTTTGATGACGCCGCGGTCGCGCAGGTTTTCGACCATGCGCCGGTCGCGTCCCAGGCCCACCGGGGTGTAGCCGGCCACGCCGCGGATCGCCTGTTCGCGCTCTTCTGCGCTACGGCACAGCAGCAGGTTGGCGATGCCTTCTTCGGTCAGGATGTGGGTCACGTCGTCGCCGTAGATCATTACCGGCGGGATCTCGAAGCCGGCCTGCTCGGCCAGTTCCCAGGCATCCAGGCGCTCGACAAAGGCCGGCTGCATGTGCTCGCGGAAGGTCTCGACCATCTGCACGACCAGCTTCTGGCCGCGTGGGATCGTGTTGCGCTCCCCGCGTGCCTCGGCGCCGGCCTTGAGCCAGGCCGGACTCGCGTGACGCCTTCCGCGCGCATCCGCTCCCATGTTCGGTGCGCCGCCGAAGCCGGCGATGCGGCCGACGACGGCCGTCGAGGAATTGCCCTGCAAGTCGATCTGCAGGGTCGAGCCGATGAACATGTCGCAGGCATAGTGGCCGGCGGCCTGGCACAGCGCCCGGTTGCTGCGCATGCTGCCGTCGGGGCCGACCGCGAACACGTCGGGGCGGGCGCGGATGTAGTCTTCCATCCCCAGCTCCGAACCGAAGGAATACACGGATTCGACGAAGCCCGATTCGATCGCCGGAATCAGCGCCGGATGCGGGTTCAGGGCCCAGTGACGGCCGATCTTCCCCTTCAGGCCAAGGTCGGTCGCATAAGTCGGCAGCAGCAGCTCGATGGCCGCGGTGTCGAAGCCGATGCCGTGGTTCAGGCGCTCGACCCCGTACTCGGCATAGATGCCCTTGATGGCCATCATCGCCATCAGCACCTGGATCTCCGAGATCAGGGCCGGGTCGCGCGTGAACAGCGGCTCGATGTAATACGGTTTCGGCGACTGCACCACGTAGTCGACCCAGTCGCCCGGGATGTCGACGCGCGGCAGCGTATCCATGATGCGGTTCACCTGGACGATGACGATGCCGTTCTTGAAGGCGGTCGCCTCCACGATGGCCGGCGTGTCCTCGGTGTTGGCGCCGGTGTACAGGTTGCCGTTGCGGTCGGCCGCTTCGGCCGCCACCAGCGACACGCGCGGCGGCAGGTCGATGAAGTAGCGCGAGAACAGCTCGAGATAGGTGTGGATCGCGCCGATGTTCAGCTTGCCGGCCGAGGCCAGCTTCGCCACCCGCCCGGCCTGGGGGCCGGAAAAGGAAAAGTCCAGGCGCGAAGCGACGCCGCGTTCGAACACGTCGAGGTGTTCCGGCAGCGCCAGCACCGACTGCAGCATGTGCAGGTGATTGATGCGCGAGGGATCCAGTCCCGCCAGCGCCGCGGCCAGGAAATCGGCCTGCTTCTGGTTGTTCCCCTCGAGGCAGACGCGGTCGCCGCAGGCCAGCACGCTGTGCAGCAGGTCCTGGACCCGGCCGCTGGGGACGGCCTTGCCGTCCAGGTCGCGCCCCAGCACCGCGGCCGTCCTTTCCAGGCGCGCCCGGCGGTCGGCCTGGAGCGTGTTCCAGGTCTTGTCCGGCGCGTTCATCAGCTTCCCCCCATCAGCATGGCGGGCAGGCCGGTGGCGATCTGCGGGAACACGCACAGCAGCACGACGGCGACGAACATCAGGCCGACGAAGGGCATGACGCCGTAGATCACGTCGCGCAGCGGGATGTCGGGCGCGATGTTCTTGATCACGAAGATGTTCAGGCCGACCGGCGGGTGGATCAGGCCCATCTCCATCACGATCGTCATCACCACGCCGAACCAGATCAGGTCGAAACCGGCTTCGCGCAGCGGCGGCAGGATGATCGGCGCCGTCATCAGGATGATCGAGACCGGCGGCAGGAAGAAGCCGAGCACGATCACCATGAACAGGATCACCGACAGCAGCACCCAGCGCGACAGGTGCATGTCGACCACCCATTGCGCGGCCGACTGGCTGATGTGCAGGTAGCTCATCACATAGGAATACAGCAGCGACATGCCGATGATCAGCAGCAGCATGGTCGATTCCTTGATCGTCGCGGCCAGGAAGGGAGACAGGTCCTTCGGGTGCCACAGCTTGTAGACGACCGCGATCAGGACGATCGCCAGCAGCGCGCCCAGGCCGGCGGTCTCCGATGGCGTCGCGTAGCCGCCGTAGAGCGCGATCATCACGCCGATCAGCAGGACCAGGAAGGGCAGCACGCGCGGCAGCATCTCGACCTTTTGCGAGAGGGTGAAATGCTCGTTCTCGAGATAGGCCGACTTGACGCCGCCGCCTTCATAGGCGGCCTTGGCCAGGCCGTATTCCTTGCGTGCGCGGTAGACTGCGTACCCGGCGAACATCAGCACCAGCAGCAGGCCGGGGCCGATCCCGGCGAGGAACAGGCGGCCGAGGGACTGTTCGGCGGCGACCGCATACAGGATCATGGTGATCGAGGGCGGCAGCAGGATGCCGAGCGTGCCGCCGGCGGCGATGATGCCGGCCGCGAAACCGGGCGAATAGCCGCGCTTCCTCATCTCCGGAATGCCGGCCGAGCCGATCGCCGAGCAGGTCGCGGGCGAGGAGCCGGCCATGGCCGCGAACAGGGCGCAGGCGAAGACGTTGGCGATGCCGAGTCCCCCCGGCACCTTGTGCAGCCAGGCGTGGATCGCGCCGTACAGGTCGCGGCCCGCCGGCGACTTGCCGATCGCCGCGCCCTTCAGGATGAAGAGCGGAATCGACAGCAGGGTGATCGAGGCCATTTCCTCGTACACGTTCTGGCTGATCGTGTCGAGCGAGGTGGCCGGCATGAAGAAGTACATGAAGGCGGTGGCCACCAGGCCGAGCGCGAAGGCGATAGGCATGCCGGAAAACATGACGATCAGGGTCACGGCGCCGTACAGGGCGCCCAGGGTCAGGTCGCTCATGGGGCGCTCCGGGTTTCAGTCGGGGCCACGGCCCGCTTGTCGGTAAAATGGGCCAGCACCTGGACCAGGATCTGCAGGGCCAGCAGGGTCATCCCGGCCGCCATCATGGAGTAGGGAATCCACAGCGGCGGCGCCAGCGTCGAGGACGTGGTCTGGCCGTCGACCCAGGCTTCATGGCACAGCGCCCAGGACTTCCAGGCGAAGAAGGCGCAGAAGGCAAGGGAGAGCAGGTCGACCAGGAACAGGCGCGCGGCGTTGACCTTCGGCGGCAGGATCGTGGCCAGGGCTTCGATGCCGATGTGGCCGCGGAAGGACTGGACATAGGCGGTGCAGAAGAAGGTCACGCCCACCAGCATGAAGACCGAAGCCTCGTCCTGCCAGTCGGTCGGGGTCTTGAAGAAGTAGCGGGCCACGACCGAATAGGTCAGCACCAGGGCGGTGAGGATCATCGCCACCATCGACAGCTTCAGCAGGACCGAGTTGACGCGCGCCAGCAGCAGCTGCATCGCTGCGACCGGCGCGCTGCCCGACACGGCGGGCAGCCGTGCCGATTCGAGCTCGAAGCCGTGGCTCACAGCGTCTTCTCCGCCAGGGCCAGCAGCTTGGCGCAGTTCGGATTACGCTCTGCATAATCCTTCCAGGCGGTGTTGCGGGCGATCGCCTGCCACTTCTTGATGGTCGCCGGCTTCAGGTCGACTACCGTGGCGCCCTTCTTCTGGTAGACGGTCGCCACTTCCTGGTCGTCTTCCTGCGCTTCCTTGCGGGCGAAGGCTTCGAGCTCGCCGCCCACGGCCATGATGGCTGCCTGCTGGTCCTTCGGCAGGCGGTCGAAGACGGCCTTCGACATCATCAGCGGCTCGAACATGAACCAGTAGGCGCCGGTGCGGCCCGTGGTCAGGGCTTTCGAGACTTCCTCGAGACGGAACGAGATCAGCGAAGTCGAGGAGGTGAGCGCCGCGTCCATGGCGCCGGTCTGCATCGCGGCATAGATTTCGTTCGAGGGCAGGGTGACGACGGCGGCGCCGGCTTCCTTCAGGATCAGGTCCATCTCGCGCGAGCCGCCGCGCACCTTCAGGCCGCGCGCGTCTTCCGGCTCGACGATCGGCTTGGAGCGCGAGGCGACACCGCCCGCCTGCCAGATCCAGCTCACCACCACGATGCCTTTTTCGCCGAGGATGCGCGCCAGTTCCTTGCCGACTTCTGCATTCTTCCAGCCGTAGCCCTGCTCATAGGAGGTCACCAGGCCGGGCATCAGGCCGATGTTCACTTCCGGGACTTCGCCGCCGGCATACGAGAGCGGCACCAGCGACATGTCGAGGGCGCCCTTGCGCATCGACGAGAACTGGGCGTTCGTCTTCATCAGGGAGGAGCCGGGATAGATCGAGAATTTCAGGGCGCCCTTGGTGCGCTTTTCGACCTCGGTGGCGAACATGCGGCACAGGCGATCGCGGAAATCGCCCTGCGTGACGCTGCCGCCCGGGAACTGGTGCGAAATTTTGAGGGACGTGTTCGATTGGGCGCGTGCGGCCTGCAGCCAGAGTGGGGTGGTAGCGAGTGCGCCCAGGACGGTCCTGCGGGTGATTGCCGGCATATCTATCTCCAAGAAGTGTAGTGATCGTTCGGATCGTGCCTGCGGTCAAGCCGTATGCATCGTCCGTCTTCGTGTATACAAGATTAAACTTAAAATATACGTTGTCAAGCTATACTTAGCTTTTATAATGAGATATCGAATACATGAATAGTGGGCAGCATATGAAGAGCAGGTCGGAAACCTTAAAGGACGCAATCGAAGAGATGATCGCCGTCGGCAAATTCGCCCCCGGCCAGCACCTCGACGAGACCGAGCTGGCGGCATCCTTCGGCGTCTCGCGCACGCCGATCCGCGAAACCCTGATCCAGCTGGCCTCGATGGGCCTGGTCGTGATCCGCCCGCGCCGCGGCGCCGTGGTCGCCGAACTCGGACCGCAGCAGCTGGTCGAGCGCTTCGAGGTGATGTCGGAGCTGGAATCGATCTGCGCGCGCCTGGCCGCGCGTCGCATGACGCCGGCCGAACAGGACGCGCTGCGGGCGGCCCACGCCGCCTGCAAGGAAGCGATGACCTCGCAGGACCCGGACGACTACTATGTGAAGAACGAGGCCTTCCACGAGGCGATCTACACCGGCAGCCACAACCAGTTCCTGATCGAGCAGGCACGCAGCCTGTACCGGCGCCTGCGGCCCTACCGCCGCCTGCAGCTGCGCGTGCGCGACCGGGTCAGCAATTCGTATGCGGAGCACGACGAGATGGTCCAGGCCATCCTCGACGGCGACGGCGAACTGGCCGCGCGCCTGACGCGCGAGCACGTGATGATCCAGGGGCAGCGCTTTGCGGACCTGATGGCGTCCCTGCCGCAGTTGCAGGCTGCCGCGGCCTGAGTCGTTCGGCAGGGGCTGACCGGCGCAGCCTTGTCGTCTACAATGCGGCTCCCGATCTTCTGTGCCGCTTCCCATGCCGATTCCTTCATCCCTTCCACAGCGCGTCGCCGTCGTCGGCGGCGGACCGGCCGGCCTGATGGCGGCCGAAGTCCTGGCCGCCGGCGGCGTGCAGGTCGAGGTCTTCGACGCGATGCCCTCGGTCGCCCGCAAATTCCTGCTGGCCGGGAAGGGCGGCATGAACATCACCCACTCCGAGCCCTATGCCGATTTCGTTCTCCGCTATGGCGAACGCAGCACGCAGGTCGGCGCCTGGCTCGATGCCTTCGGGCCGGACGCCGTGCGCGCCTGGATCCACGGCCTCGGGATCGACACCTTCATCGGTACTTCGGGCCGGGTCTTCCCGACCGACATGAAGGCGGCGCCCCTGCTGCGTGCCTGGCTGCATCGCTTGCGGGAAGCCGGTGTACGTTTTCACATGCGCCACCGCTGGCTCGGCTGGGAGGGGGAAGCGCTGCGCTTCGCGACGCCGGACGGCGACACGTCCGGGCAGTTCGACGCCGTCGTCCTGGCGCTGGGGGGGGCGAGCTGGGCGCGGCTGGGATCGGACGGCGCGTGGGTGCCCTTGCTGGAAGCGCGCCGCGTCGAGGTGGCGCCGCTGGTGCCGGCCAATTGCGGCTTCGACGTCGACTGGTCGCCCCACTTCAGCGACAGGCATGCGGGCGCGCCCTTGACCACCGTGGCTATCGAGTATGAAGCCCGCGCAGGCAAGCGTGCGCGGCGCCAGGGGCAGTTCGTGGTGACGAGTAGCGGCATCGAAGGCAGCCTGGTGTATGCCTTGTCGAGCATCCTGCGCGACCAGATCGCGGCGCGCGGCGAAACGATGGTCTGGCTCGACCTCGCGCCCGACCACGATGCGCAGCGGGTCCATGCCGAGGTCACCCGGCCACGGGGCGCGCGCTCGATGTCGAGCCATTTGCAGAGCCGGCTGGGGATCAAGGGTGTGAAGGCTGGCCTGCTGCGCGAATGCCTGGCACAGGCGGATTATCTGGATGAGGAAAAGCTGGCGGCGGCGATCAAGGCGCTGCCGCTGGTATTAAAGCGTCCGCGGCCGATCGACGAAGCGATCAGCAGCGCGGGCGGCGTTCGTTTCGAAGCGCTCGATGCGCACGGCATGCTGCGCACGGTGCCGGGGGTGTTCGTGGCCGGCGAGATGCTCGATTGGGAAGCGCCGACGGGCGGGTATTTGCTGACTGCCTGCTTTGCCAGCGGGCGGGCGGCGGCGCAAGGGGTGCTGCATCATCTGACGTGACGCATGCTTCACGCGTGGGCACGGAGTGCCCACCCTACGATCATACGGATCGCCGGCTCCATCAATGATCGAAATGGACGTCGCCTGAACCCGTGCGGCTGATACTGCGCTGCGGCGGATTTCCGTACACATCCACATCCCCGCTGCCGCTGACGGCCGCCGCCACCGTGGCGTGCGCGGTGACGCTGGTGTTGCCCGAGCCGGTCTGGCGCACCTTCACCTCGTCCGCCCGCAGGCGCTGGGCGTCGAGGGTGCCGGAGCCGTTCGATACGGCCTGGAAGCTGCGCGCGGCGCCGGCCAGGGTGATGGTGCCGCCGCCGCTCAGCTCGGCCTCGACGCTGTCGCCGTTGCCGGCATCGACGGTGAGCTCGCCGGTGCCGTGCAGGGTGGCCTTCGCCTGGCGGTAGCGGCCGTTGAAGTCGACGCTGCCCGAGCCGTTCAGCTCGAGCTCGATGCGCTCGCCCGAAAAGCCGTTGATGCGGGTCTCGCCGCTGCCGTCGACGCCGACCCGGTCGAGCCCAGGGAGGGTCAATTCGACTTCGATCGGCTGGCGGTGGCGCAGCACGATGCCGCGGGTGCCGATGTGCAGCACGCGCCCGTCCTGGCCGGTCTCGACATTGGCCAGCAGGCGCTGTTCGCCGCGCACGACCAGCGCCGGCTCGGCGCCGTAGCGCAGGGTCAGGTCGATCGGCCCGCTCAGTTCGACCGCCCGCGCCTCGCGCGTGATCTTGCGCGTCTCGTCGCCGACGATGCGCGCATCCAGGCGCGCGGTGCCGCCCTGGGCGCGCAGCACGCCATAGGACAGGCCGATCAGGACGAAGGCAAGGAGCAACAGGCCGAGGCCTACCCGTAACAATGAACGCATCGTTTCTCCTCAGCTGCCCCGGAGCAGGGACATGTTCATTTGCAGGTAGCGCTTCACGCCCAGCGCCGCATAGCGGGTGACGACGATCGAGACCAGGAACAGCACGATCCCGCCCAGCACCATGGCCAGGCCGAGCACCGTCTGGGTCGCGCGCGACTCTTCGTCCATCTCGGTCGAGATGCGGATGCCGCTGCCGGCCACCCGTTCGGCGCGGCGCACGGCGCGCGCGCCTTTGCTGGCGCCGGCATCGTCGCCGGTGTCGGCACCTGCATCGGCGCGGTTATCCTTGTCCTGGCTGACTTCGATGCCGGTGTCGCCGATCGTGATCCGGGTGCGCGTGCGGTCGCGGTCGTCGATGGCGCCGTCGACGACGTGGCGCAGCGGTCCGTCGAGCACCAGTTCGTTGGCGCCGGCCAGGCCGCTCGCGGTGATGGCGATGCCGCTCACATAGAAGGCAAACGCGCCCGCGTACAGCGCCGCCAGCAGCGAGCCGAACACGGCCGCCGGGATGACCATGAACAGGTTGAAGATCAGCAGGCCCAGCACCGACACCATCAGGCGTACCAGGTTCGCCGGATTCTTCTGCTCCTTGAAGGCATCCATGTGGGTGCTGGTGCGCAGGGTGAGCGCCACCTTCTTCGGGTCGTCCAGTTCGCGTGCGATGTCGGCTTCCGGCCGGCCGGCGGCAATGCCGTCGACGAAGCGCTGCTCGTACCAGGCCAGGGTCCTGGCCTGCAGTTCGGGCGGCAGGCCGAGCATGGCGCGTTTCAGCGCCTCGAGGTATTCGAGCTTGCCCATGGATCAGGCGTGGCCGACGGCGAGCATCGACAGCAGGGCCGGGCCCGTGGCGTTGGCGTGCGCGCCGAAGAGTTCGGGCGCGACCAGGGCCAGCGTGCTGGCGGCAACCAGTGCCAGCAGGAGCAGGGTGCGCAATCCGAGTTGGGGTGTCATGGCGATGTCCGTGATCCGGTTATCCGATGCTGCTACTGTACGGACCCGGCCTGATGTTTGCCATCGCCCTGCGACAGGCTGCCGTTTTTGCGGCTTGAGGCGCGTCCACGCAGGATGGCCGACGCCGCCGCCTGGCCACTGCGCACCGCCGACTCGAGCGTGGCAGGGTAGTCGCCGGCCGTATAGTCGCCGGCCAGCACCAGGTTCGGCAGCGGCGTGGCGTTCGCCGGACGCGCCAGCTCCGGGGTGCAGGCGAAGGTGGCGCGTTTTTCGGTGATCACGCGCGACCACTGCGGGCTGCCCAGGCCCAGCGCCGGGAAGGCCGCGTCCAGTTGCGCCGCGACGGCGCGGGCCAGGCTGTCCTGCCTGAACTCGGCGGCCGCGCCTGCGGCACTGATGACCACTGCCAGCAGGCCGCCCTGGTCGGCGTCGAGCTGGCCCCGGTCGAACACGAACTGGCCGAAGCGTTCGTGTTCCGGATCGTCGAGCAGGGCGCAGAAGGGCAGCGGCAGGCGTGTCTGGCGCTCGTATTGCAGGTAGCAGGTGGCGATCGGCTCGTATTCGAATGCGCCCAGCTGGGCGGCCAGGCCGGCCGTCTCCGGAAAAGAAGCGAGCAGGGCGCCCGACTGTGCAGCGGGCGTGGCCAGCACGACGGCGTCGAAACGCCCGTTCCAGTCACCGCCGAGCGCCTGGCCGCTGGCCCGCAGCTCCCAGCCGCCGGCGCTGTGCTCCAGCGTCTCGACCTTGGCGCCGAGGTGCACGGTGCCGCCCTTCGCTTCGAGGTAACGCGCGGCGGCCTGCGGAAACAGGGCGCTCAATTCCAGGCGCGGGACCAGCATGTCGGAGGCCGCCCGCTTCGCGCCCAGGCTGTCGCGCAGCACGGCGAGAAAGACGTTGCTTGATGCCCGTTCCGGCGCCGTGTTCAGGGCCGCCAGGCAGAGTGGATGCCACATCAGGCGGTTCAGGCGGGCGGTCTGGCCGAAACGTTCCAGTAGTATGCTGACGCTCACGTCCTGGTCGAGGCGCCAGCCCATCCAGCGCGCGGCGGTGGAAAAGCGCGCCAGCGCCAGCTTGTCCTCGCGCGCTAGGCCGCCGGCGCGCACCAGGGCGACGATCATGTGCCAGGGCGCGGGCAGGCGAGGGGCGACGAAATCCATGCCGCCGCTGCCTGCGGGATAGCGCATCTGGAGCGGCAGGCGTAAAAATGCCCTGGCCGGGTCGACGCCGACCCGCTTCAACAGTGTCAGGGTGTCCTTGTAGGCGCCGAGCAGGATATGCTGGCCATTGTCCAGCAGACGGCCATCGAGCTCGATGGCGCGCGCGCGCCCGCCAAGGGTGCGCGCCGCTTCGAACAGGGTAACGCGCCGGCCGCGCCGCGCCAGCTCGACCGCCGCGGCGCAACCGGCCCAGCCGCCGCCGACGACGGCGACCGCGCCGGCAGCCTTCCCATCAGTTGCGGACATAGGTCTTCCACGCCAGCCAGAGCTTGCGCAGCGGCGTGAGCGAGATGCGCTGGTTCAGGACGTGGAAGTTGTCGCGCGCGATCTCATCCAGCAGGGTGCGGTAGATCGCCGCCATCATCAGGCCGGGACGCTGGGCGCGCCGGTCTTCCTTCGGCAGGAGCGCCAGCGCCTCGTCGTACATCGCCTGGGCGCGCCCGGTCTGGAACTTCATCAGCGCCTCGAACTTGTCGCTGTGGCGGGCGCCCAGCAGGTCGGCCGCCGTGACGCCGAACTGCTGCAGCTCGTTGACGGGCAGGTAGATGCGGCCGCGGCGCGCATCGTCGCCGACGTCGCGGATGATGTTCGTCAGCTGGAAGGCCAGCCCGAGCTTCTCGGCGTACTGGAGGGTTTGCGGATTGGTATAGCCGAAGATGCTGGCCGAGAGGATGCCGACCACGCCGGCCACATGCCAGCAATACTTGCGCAGGCCCGGGTAATCGAGGTAGCGGCTCTGGTCGAGGTCCATCTCCATGCCGTCGATGATCGCCTGCAGGTGCTGCTCTTCCAGGTGGTAGACCGCGAGGTGCGGCTTCAGGGCCTGCGTGACCGGGTGGGTCGGCGTGCCCTTGTACATGGTCGACACCTCGGTGCGCCACCAGGCCAGCTTGATGCGGGCCAGCGAAGCGTCGGTCGCTTCGTCGACGGTATCGTCCACCTCCCGGCAGAACGCGTACAGGGCCGTGATCGCACGGCGGCGCTCGGGGGCGAGGAACAGGAAGCTGTAATAGAAGCTGGAACCGCTCTGGACAGTCTTTTGCTGGCAGTATTCGTCAGGAGACATGTAAAAAAGGCAAGGTTGGGTGATGCGAATCCGTTATCTTAGCCGATGCCGGGTGCGGCTGGGTCCGATCAAAGGCAATTATGCTGACATTCGCAGGGCGCGCCAGCCCATGATCACGTAATCCTTCTTGCCCAGCTGCGGCCGGCGGCGGAAGACGTCGTAGCCGGCGGCCTCGATGCATTCGAGGATGCGCAGCCCGCCCTGGATCACGAGGCGCAGCTCCCAGCCGATGCGGCCCGGCAGCCGCGTCGCCAGCGGGGCGCCCGACAGCATCAAGGCACGGGCCCGCGCGACTTCGAAGGCCATCAGCCTGCGCCAGGCCGGGGTATCCGCCTGCGCCGCGATATCGGCTTCGCCTACGCCGAAGCGCTGCAGGTCTTCCAGCGGCAGGTAGATCCGGCCCTTGCCGATATCGATGCCGACGTCCTGCCAGAAGTTGATCAGCTGCAGGGCGGTGCAGATGGCGTCGGCCTCGACCAGGTTCTGCTCGCCGCCGACGCCATACAGGGCCAGCATCAGGCGTCCGACCGGATCGGCCGAACGCCGGCAATAGTCGAGGAGAAGCGCGTAATCCGGGTAACGCGTGGTGACCACGTCCTGGCGGAAGGCCGACAGCAGGTCGCGCAGGGGCTGTAGCGGCAGCGCGTATTCGGCGACGACCGTGGCCAGCCGGGCGAACATGGGGTGTGCGGGCATGCGTCCGGCGGCGATCTCGTCGAGGGCGGCTTCGTATTCCGCCAGGCCCGTGAGTCGCTCGGCGGGCAGGGCGTCGCCCTCGTCGGCGACGTCGTCCGCCCCGCGCGCGAAGGCATAGATGGCTTCGACGGCCGGCACCAGGCGGCGCGGCAGCAGGATGGAGGCGACGGGGAAGTTTTCGTAATGATCGACGGCCATGCAGTTCAAATGACCGGCAAGTCATCCGCAGTAAGTGAGCGCTACATTATAAAGGGCGCCGATACGCCCCGCACTCCATGAAAATTCACTCCTATGGTGTCAGAAAATCCAGTAAAATACCGGGTTGAAGTTGTAGCCCATAGACAATGGAGTGCAAGGGCGGCCGGATTTACTGTCGGGCGCCCTTTGTTTATGTGGCAGTATGCAATCCTGCGCGAGGATGGCGAAATTGGTAGACGCACCAGGTTTAGGTCCTGACGCCAGCAATGGTGTGGGGGTTCGAGTCCCCCTCCTCGCACCACGAATAATTATTTTTTTGGACGATTTTTACGATGGCAACTGCAGTCGAAACCCTGGATAAACTCGAGCGTCGCCTGACGATCACTTTTCCGCTGAGCGATGTCCGTTCGGAAGTTGAAAAACGCCTCAAGAAGCAGGCCAAGACCGCCAAGGCTCCTGGTTTCCGTCCTGGCAAAGTGCCTCTGAAAATGGTCGCAGCCCAGTATGGCTACCAGATCGAATCGGACGTGCTGAACGACCGCGTCGGCCGCGCTTTCAACGAAGCCGCCAACGAGAACCAGCTGCGCGTTGCCGGTTTCCCGAAGATCGAGCCGAAGGAAGACGCACCGGAAGGCATGCTGGCTTTCGACGCGACCTTCGAAGTGTTCCCGGAAGTCGTCATCGGCGACCTGTCCGCGATTGAAGTCGAGACCGTCAAGGCCGAGGTCTCGGACGCCGAGATCGACAAGACCATCGACATCCTGCGCAAGCAGCGCGTGCACTACCACACCAAGGGTGAGGCAGGCGAGCACGGCGACGGCGGCGAGCCGGTCGCAGCCAATGGCGACCGCGTGACCGTCGACTTCGTCGGCGTGATCGACGGCGTGGAATTCCCGGGCGGCAAGGCTGAAGACTACGCCTTCGTGCTCGGCGAAGGCCGCATGCTGCCGGAATTCGAAGCCGCCACCGTCGGCCTGAAAGTCGGCGAAAGCAAGACCTTCCCGCTGGCTTTCCCTGCGGACTACCATGGTGCCGACGTGGCCGGCAAGACCGCCGAGTTCACCATCACGCTGAAGAAGCTGGAATGGGCGCACCTGCCGCAAGTCGACGAAGAGTTCGCCAAGTCGCTGGGCATCGAAGACGGTTCGATCGAAAAGATGCGCGCCGATATCAAGACCAACCTCGAGCGTGAAGTCAACGCCCGCGTCAAGGCCCGCAACAAGGAAGCCGTGATGGACGCCCTGGTCAAAGTGACCGAGATGGACGTGCCGACCGTGATGATCCAGCAGGACTCCGAGCGCCTGGCCGAGCAGACTCGCCAGGACATGGCCCAGCGCGGCATGGACGTCAAGAGCATGCCGTTCCCGACCGAACTGTTCGCCGAAAAGGCCGAGCGCCGCGTGCGCCTGGGCCTGATCCTGTCGCAACTGGTCGCTGACAACAGCCTGCAGGCAACGCAAGAGCAGGTGAAGGCCCAGATCGAAGATTTCGCACAGAGCTACGAAGACCCGAAAGAAGTCCTCAAGTACTACTACAGCGATCGTCGCCGCCTTGGTGAAGTGGAAAGCCTTGTTTTGGAAGAAAACGTCGTTAACTATGTGCTTGGCAAGGCGAAGGTCAGCACCAAGGCCGTCGCTTTCGATGAATTGATGGGCAGCAACCCACAAGGCTGAGCGCAGGCTTAGTCTTCGAGTTTGCCCTACTTACAAGGAACGAGACAGGTATGAACCGTAATCCGGCATTGGACACCCAAGCACTCGGCCTCGTGCCGATGGTAGTTGAGCAAAGCGGCCGCGGCGAACGCGCGTACGACATTTACTCGCGTCTGCTCAAGGAGCGCGTGATTTTCCTGGTCGGTCCTGTCAACGATCAGATGGCCAATCTGATCGTCGCCCAGATGCTGTTCCTGGAGAGCGAGAATCCCGACAAGGACATCTCGCTCTACATTAACTCGCCTGGCGGATCGGTTTCGGCCGGTCTGGCGATCTTCGACACGATGAACTTCATCAAGCCCGACGTTTCGACGCTGTGCACCGGCCTGGCTGCCTCGATGGGCGCCTTCCTGCTGGCCGCCGGCGCCAAGGGCAAGCGCTTCTCGCTGCCGAATTCGCGCGTCATGATCCACCAGCCGTCCGGCGGATCGCAGGGCATGGCTTCGGACATCGAAATCCAGGCCAAGGAAATCCTCTACCTGCGCGAGCGCCTGGCACGCATCATGGCCGAGAACACCGGCCAGAGCGTCGAGCAGATCCACAAGGACACCGACCGCGACCGCTTCATGTCGGCGGAAGAGTCGGTGGATTATGGCCTGATCGACAAGGTGCTCACCAACCGAACGTGAACTGAGCGCACCTGAATCGCGCTTGAGCCGACACAAGGTGTTGCTTAAAAAACGCCCGGGCGCCAACACGTTCGGGCGTTTGTTTTTTATTTCGGGTAGCATGGCGGTGTGCGCATGCATTGTCGCGTGCACCGCAAGCGCGTTATATTTCCAGTACTTCACTTGAGACCTGCCCCCCATGTCTGACAAAAAATCCTCCAGCGGCGAAAAGCTCCTGTACTGCTCGTTCTGCGGCAAGAGCCAGCACGAGGTCAAAAAGCTCATCGCGGGACCATCCGTCTTTATCTGCGACGAGTGCATCGACCTGTGCAACGACATCATCCGCGACGAGACATCGAATGTGGAATCGGTGGCGGGCGCCAAGTCCGATTTGCCGACGCCGCACGAAATCGCCGAACTGCTCGACCAATATGTGATCGGCCAGCAGACAGCGAAGCGCATCCTGTCCGTCGCTGTGTACAACCACTACAAGCGCCTCAAGCACCTGGGCAAGAAGGATGACGTCGAGCTGGCCAAGAGCAACATCCTGCTCGTCGGTCCGACCGGCTCCGGCAAGACCCTGCTGGCGCAGACCCTGGCACGCATGCTGAATGTGCCTTTCGTCATCGCCGACGCGACCACGCTGACCGAAGCGGGCTATGTGGGCGAGGACGTCGAGAACATCATCCAGAAGCTGCTGCAGAGCTGTAACTACGAAGTCGAAAAGGCCCAGCGCGGCATCGTCTACATCGACGAGATCGACAAGATTTCGCGTAAATCGGACAATCCGTCGATCACGCGCGATGTGTCGGGCGAGGGCGTCCAGCAGGCGCTGCTGAAACTGATCGAAGGCACGATGGCCTCGGTACCGCCGCAGGGCGGGCGCAAGCATCCGAACCAGGACTTCGTCCAGATCGACACGACCAACATCATGTTCATCTGCGGCGGCGCTTTCGACGGCCTGGCCAAGATCGTGCAGAACCGTTCGGAAAAGGGCGGCATCGGTTTCGCAGCCAGCGTCAAGAGCGCCACCCAGCGTTCGAACAGCGAAATCATGATGGAAGCCGAGCCTGAAGACCTGATCAAATTCGGCCTGATTCCGGAACTTGTCGGCCGTCTGCCTGTCGTAGCTACGCTGAACGAATTGACGGAAGAAGCGCTGATCCAGATCCTGATCGAGCCGAAGAATGCGCTCATCAAGCAGTATTCGAAATTGCTGGAAATGGAAGGCGCCGAACTGGAAATCCGTCCGGCGGCCTTGCACGCAATTGCGAAAAAAGCATTGGCACGCAAGACCGGTGCCCGCGGCCTGCGTTCGATCCTGGAACACGCACTGCTCGACGTCATGTATGAATTGCCGAATCAGCAAAACGTGGTGAAAGTCGTGGTTGATGAAAATACCATCACGAACGGCGCCAAGCCGCTGTTGATTTATAGCGAAACTGCAAAGGCGTCCGGAGAAAATTAAAAAATATCCGCGCGGAAACCACAAAACCACTTGTGCGCTGGGAGCTTGGCGGTACAATTTACCTCAATAAAAGCATCCGGCTTCAATCGAAAAGCCACTCGTGACCGACCGTCACGTGGTGGCTTTTTCATTTCAAATCGGGATTTTATTGGAACGTCCAGATTGCATTTCGCGAATATGTTTTTTTATTCATAGAAATTATTTTGGGACGGTCTTGAGTTTTCACCGTGTGCGCCCAACATCCGTTACACGCTTTTTATAAGGTATACCATGACAACTTCGAAATTAACCGAGCAAACGACGCTGCCCCTGCTGCCGTTGCGCGACGTGGTCGTATTTCCCCATATGGTGATACCCCTGTTCGTTGGCCGCCCGAAGTCGATCAAGGCGCTTGAAGCCGCGATGGAACAGGGCAAGAGCATCATGCTCGCCGCCCAGAAGGCTGCTGCCAAGGACGAACCTTCCGCCGCGGACATCTACGAGATCGGCTGCGTCGCGAACATCCTGCAAATGTTGAAACTGCCCGACGGTACCGTGAAGGTGCTGGTCGAAGGCTCCCAGCGTGCCCGGATCGATCACATCAGCGATGCGCCGACCCATTTCGTCGCCGAGCTGACCCCGCTGCGTTCGGAAATCGGCGACGATTCCGAAGTCGAGGCGATGCGCCGTGCCATCGTCCAGCAGTTCGACCAGTACGTAAAACTGAACAAGAAAATCCCGCCCGAGATCCTCGCATCCCTGGCAGGCATCGACGACGCCGGCCGCCTGGCCGACACCGTCGCCGCGCACCTGCCGCTCAAGCTCGAGCAGAAGCAGGTGATCCTGGAGATCTTCAACGTCGCCAAGCGCCTCGAGCACCTGCTCGGCCAGCTGGAAGGCGAACTGGACATCCTGCAGGTCGAGAAGCGCATCCGTGGCCGCGTCAAGCGCCAGATGGAGAAGTCGCAGCGCGAGTACTACCTGAACGAACAGGTCAAGGCCATCCAGAAGGAACTGGGCGAAGGCGAAGACGGTGCCGACATCGACGAGCTCGAGAAGAAAGTCATCGCCGCCAAGATGCCGAAGGAGGCCCTCGACAAGGCCACCGCCGAGATCAAGAAGCTCAAGCTGATGTCGCCGATGTCGGCCGAAGCCACCGTCGTGCGCAACTACATCGACACCCTGGTGTCGCTGCCGTGGAAGAAGAAGTCGAAGGTCACCAACGACCTGTCGAACGCCGAGAAAGTGCTGGAAGCCGAGCACTATGGCCTCGACAAGATTAAAGAACGCATCCTGGAATACCTTGCAGTCCAGCAGCGCGTCGACAAGCTGAAAGCCCCGATCCTGTGCTTCGTGGGCCCTCCAGGCGTCGGCAAGACCTCGCTCGGACAGTCGATCGCCCGTGCCACGAACCGCAAGTTCGTGCGCATGGCCCTGGGCGGCGTGCGCGACGAAGCCGAGATCCGCGGCCACCGCCGTACCTACATCGGCTCGATGCCGGGCAAGGTGCTGCAGTCGCTGGCGAAAGTCGGCGTCCGTAACCCGCTCTTCCTGCTCGACGAGATCGACAAGATGGGTGCGGACTTCCGCGGCGACCCGTCGTCGGCCCTGCTGGAGGTGCTGGATCCGGAACAGAACCACACCTTCTCGGACCACTACCTGGAAGTCGACTTCGACCTGTCGGACGTGATGTTCGTGGCGACCTCGAACTCCTTCAACATCCCGCCGGCGCTGCTGGACCGGATGGAAGTCATCCGCCTGTCGGGTTACACCGAAGACGAGAAGACCAGCATCGCGCAGCGCTACCTGCTGCCGAAGCAGGTCAAGGCGAACGGCCTGCAGGATGGCGAGATCAAGGTGGAAGAGTCGGCAATCCGCGACATCATCCGCTACTACACCCGCGAAGCCGGCGTTCGTTCGCTCGAGCGCGAAATCTCGAAGATCTGCCGCAAGGTCGTCAAGATGCTGCTCCTGAAAAAGAGCGAGAAGGCGGTCATCGTCAACGGCAAGAACCTGGACAAGTTCCTGGGCGTGCGCCGCTATGATTTCGGCGTGGCCGAGAAGGAAAACCAGGTTGGCCAGGTGGTCGGCCTGGCCTGGACCGAAGTCGGCGGCGACCTGCTGACGATCGAAGCCGTGAACGTGCCTGGTAAAGGCGGCATCATCCGTACCGGTACGCTGGGCGACGTGATGAAGGAATCGATCGAAGCGGCGCGTACGGTGGTTCGTAGCCGTGCCCAGCGTTTCGGCATCAAGGCGGAAGCGTTCGAAAAGAGCGACATCCACATCCACGTGCCGGAAGGTGCGACGCCGAAGGACGGTCCGTCCGCCGGTATCGGCATGACGACGGCGCTGGTGTCGGCCTTCACCGGGATTCCGGTGCGTGCCGATGTGGCGATGACGGGCGAGATCACGCTGCGCGGCGAAGTGCTGCCGATCGGCGGCCTGAAGGAAAAGCTGCTGGCGGCGCATCGCGGCGGCATCAAGACGGTGCTGATCCCCGAGCAGAACGTGAAGGACCTGGCCGAGATTCCGGACAACGTCAAGAACAAGCTCGAGATCGTGCCCGTTCGCTGGATCGAGAAGGTGCTGGAAATCGCACTGGAACGCCAGCCGGAAGCCATCGTCGAGGTGCAGGCCGTGCCGGTCACGCCAGCGGCGACGGCAACGGACGGGCAGGGCGACGTCGTCAAGCACTGATCGAGGTTTGGTCGAATGAAAGGCGCCCTGCGGGGCGCCTTTTTTGCGCGCGCGTCGTCCATGAAAACGCCGCGCGGCGCCGCATCGGTTACGTTACGCGTGGGCATGCCCACCCTACGTCGTGCGTCTGCCGAGACTGTTGCGTACCGTAGGGTGGGCATGCCCACGCGTTATCGAACGCGGCCTGGTCGAACCGTTTATCACGGACACCAAGGTAGCATCCCACGTCCATGCCAATGCCAACAATTCGCCACACCCAAGCATTCACCGGTGAATGTTGCTTGACAGAAGCAATCCCCCCTTGTTTAATACGCGCTTGCACTTTTTGCAGGAAGGCGCAGCGCCGCCGCGTCAGAACGACCTAGAGGATACGAGTGAACAAGACTGAACTGATCGAAGAAATCGCGAAATCCGCGGACATTACCAAGGCCTCGGCCACCCGTGCCCTGGATGCGATGATCGAAGCGGTGACGAACACCCTGAAGAAGAACGACAGCGTGACCCTGGTCGGCTTCGGCACCTTCACCGTCGGCGAACGCGCGGCCCGTACCGGCCGCGATCCGCGCACCAAGGAACCGATCAAGATTAAGGCTGCAAAGGTTCCGAAATTTAAGGCTGGTAAAGCGTTAAAAGATGCTGTAAACTAATGCCTTCTTTGCGGTGACACGCAAAGAAAACATCCTTTGAGGAGTAGAGGGCATGAGCCTCTCGGCTTTCTTTCTTGAGGGTGATGCAGTACCCAGTATGTTCGTGGAGCGGTAGTTCAGTTGGTTAGAATACCGGCCTGTCACGCCGGGGGTCGCGGGTTCGAGCCCCGTCCGCTCCGCCACGGCATACAACGAATTTGGAGCGGTAGTTCAGTTGGTTAGAATACCGGCCTGTCACGCCGGGGGTCGCGGGTTCGAGCCCCGTCCGCTCCGCCAGATTTCAGCAGTATTCGAAATGCTCGGAAAGAGCGTTTCAATGAGAAGAGGCGAACGCGAGTTCGCCTTTTTTTTTAACTTGTGCTTTGAAGCCATTTCTACAGCGATTGGTGGACCATGTTTGATTTTGTACGTAATAACAAGCGCATATTGCAGTTCGTCCTGCTGTTGCTGATCATTCCCTCGTTCGTGCTCGTCGGCGTGGAGAGCTACCAGAACCGTGGTGACAGCGGTGCGGGCGTCGCGACCGTCGATGGCCGCAAGATCACCCAGCAGGAGTGGGACGATGCGCAGCGCAAGCAGATCGACCAGGCGCGCCAGCAGATGGGTCCACAATTCGACCAGAAACTGTTCGACACGCCCGAAGCCAAGCGCGAAGTGCTCGAAAACCTGGTTGCCGAACGTGCCGTCAACGCCGAAATCGCGCGCAGCAACCTGACCGTCGGCGACACCAGTATCGCCAAGGCCATTGCCGAGATGGGCGCCTTCAAGAAGCCGGACGGCAGCTTTGACATGGACGCCTATCGCGCCGCGCTGGCCGCGCAGGGCATGACGGCGCCAGTCTTCGAGGCGCGCATGCGCCGCGACATGGCGATCCAGCAGCTGGCAGGCTCGGTCCAGGCCACCGCATTCGTGCCGCGTTCGGTGGCGAGCCGCGTCTCGGACATCAACGACCAGGAACGCGAAGTCCAGGAACTGATTTTCCCGGCGGCCCAGTACCTGGCGCAGGTCAAGGTCACCGACGACATGGTCAAGGCCTTCTACGACAAGAACGCCAGCCTGTTCCAGATTCCGGAAAGCGTGAAGGCCGAGTACATCGTGCTCGACGCCGGCGCCGTGGAAAGCCAGGTCAGCGTCAGCGACGCCGAAATCGCCCAGTTCTACGAAACCAACAAGAAGCGCTTCACCACGCCGGAACAGCGTACCGCCAGCCACATCCTGATCACCAAGGCGCAGGGCGCCAAGCCGGCCGAGGAAGCCGCGGCCAAGGCGAAAGCCGAAGCCGTGCTGGCCGAGGTGCGCAAGAACCCGGCCGACTTCGCGGCGATCGCGAAGAGCCAGTCGCAGGATGCCGAGTCGGCAAGCCGCGGCGGCGACCTGGGCCCGATCGAACGCGGCACCTTCGGCAAGTCGATGGAAGACGCGATCTACGGCCTGAAGGAAGGCGAGATCAGCGGCATCGTGCCGTCGGAATTCGGCTACCACATCATCAAGCTCACCTCGATCAAGCCGCAGACGCAGAAGTCGCTCGCGGATGCGAAGGACGAGATCGCTGCCGAAGTGAAGAAGTCGAAGCTGTCGAAGAAGTATTCGGAGCTGGCCGAGCAGTTCAACAACAGCGTCTACGAGCAGTCGGACAGCCTGAAGCCGACGGCCGACAAGCTGGGCCTGAAGATCCAGACCGCCGAGAACCTGAACCGCAAGCCGAATCCGCAACTGGGCGCCGCGCCGTTCAACAACGAGAAATTCCTGACGGCCCTGTTCTCGACGGACGCCATCAAGAACAAGCGCAACACGGAAGCCGTCGAAGTCGCGCCTGCGGTCCTGATCGCCGGCCGCGTGGTCGAGTTCCACCCGGCCTCGAAACTGCCGATGGCGCAGGTCGAGTCGCAGATCCGCCAGCGCGTGACCCAGGAAGAAGCGCTGCGCCTGGCACGCCAGGCCGGCGAAGCGAAACTGGCCGCCGCCAAGGCGTCCGGCGACGCCACCGGTTTCGGCGAAGCGAAGGTCCTGTCGCGCACCAGGCAGCCGGCGATCAACACCGCCGGTGCGCTGGCCGTGTTCAAGGCCGACGTGACCAAGTTGCCGGCCTATGTCGGTGTCGAGCTGCCGGGCCAGGGCTATGGCGTCTACCGCATCGGCAAGGTCTCGCAGCCGGCCCAGCCGGACGCCGCCCGCCGCGCCCAGGAAGCACAGCAGATCGGCGGCCTGGTCGGCCAGGCGGAACTGTACAACTTCGTGGAAGCGATCAAGGCGAAGTCCAAGGTGAAGATCAATGTCGCCAAAGGCGAAGAGGCGGCCAAGGCGCAGTAAGCGCAGGCCTGCGGGCCTGAGTCACATACAAAAAAACCCGGACGCTCGCGTGTCCGGGTTTTTTTACGTCTCGCCGCAGGTGGGTACGGAGCGCCCACCCTACGCGGCGTCGGTCAGGCCGCGTGCAGCGACTGCGCCGCCTTCATGAAGTCCTGCGGCCCGATATCACTCAACTCCAGCACCCGCGCCTGCCCGTACTGGACGAAATTGCGGTCGATCGAACGCAGGTAGGCCGGGTCGTAGTGTTCGACCAGCAGCTGGTCGACCAGCTCCGGCATCGCGCCGCTGTTGGCCAGGGCGTGCCATTCGTCGATCCGGGCGCGGCCGTGCAGCTGGACCAGGTGGTCGAGCTGGCCGTTCAGGGCTTGCGGGTCGCGCGCGAAGTGTTCGTAGTCTTCCATCAGCAGGCGCACCCGGTTCGGGCGCGACAGCGTCAGGGCCACGCAGGGCGCCGCGCGCATGCGCTCCATGACGGCGTCCGGCACGCGCAGGTTGCCGACCTTCTTGCTCTCGGATTCGACGAACACGGGACGGCTCGGGTCGAAATGACGCAGCTTGTTCCAGATCCGGGTCTCGAACATCTTCTGGGTCGGCTGCGGCTCGTCGGGCAGGTGGCCGAGCACCGAGCCGCGGTGGGCCGCCAGGCGCTCGAGGTCGAGCACCTGGGCGCCGATCCCGTCCAGGGTCTCCAGCAGGCGGCTCTTGCCGCTGCCGGTGGTGCCGCAGATGACCCGCCATTCCAGGTCCGGCGGCGCGGCCAGGGCGGCGCTCACGGCGGCGCGGTAGGCCTTGTAGCCGCCGTCGAGCTGGATCGCCGGCCAGCCGATCTTGGCCAGGATGTGGGCCAGCGAGCCGCTGCGGTTGCCGCCGCGCCAGCAGTAGACGAGGGGCTTCCAGTCCTTCGGCTTGTCGCCGAAGCGCTCGTCCAGATGGCGCGCGATGTTGCGCGCGACCAGGGCCGCGCCGACCTTCTTGGCCTCGAAGGCGCCGACCTGCTTGTAGAGCGTGCCGACCCGCACCCGCTCCTCGTCGTTCAGGACCGGGCAGTTGATGGCGCCGGGCAAGTGGTCGAGCGCGAACTCGCCCTCGCTGCGGGCGTCGATGATGGTGTCGAAGCGGTCGAGTTCGGGAAGGATGTCGGCAAAGCTCAGTACGGCGGGATATTTCATTATTTGGTGATCAGTGTCGAGAAAGTCGGCCAGATGTTATTCAGGATAATTGGATGTGCCTGCGCGCTCGGGTGCAGGCGGTCGGCCTGGAACAGCGCCGGCTTGTCGGCCACGCCTTCCAGCATGAAGGGCACCAGCGGCGCCTTGTATTCCTTCGAGAGCGTGCTGAACATGCCGAAGAAGCGCTCCGTGTACGCACGGCCATAGTTCGGCGGCATGCGCATGCCGATCAACATGACCTTGGCGCGATGCTTCTGCGCCATCGTGATCATTTCGCGCAGGTTGGTCGAGGCGGCGTCGACCGGCAATCCGCGCAGGCCATCGTTGGCGCCGAGTTCGATGACGACGATCTGGGGCTTGTGCGCATTGAGCAGGGCGGGCAGCCGCGCTCGCCCGCCGCTGGTGGTCTCGCCGCTGATGCTGGCGTTCACGATGTTGGCGTCGATCTTTTCGCTTTTCAGCTTCTGTTCGAGCAGGGCGACCCAGCCGGCGCCGCGTGTGAGGCCATATTCGGCCGACAGGCTGTCGCCCACCACGAGTACGGTTTTTGGTGCAGAATAAGCGCTCGCCGAAGCAGCCACGAGGGCTGCCGCGACAGTGAATTTATTGAGAAAAGAGAGCATGCGCGATCATCCCGAGGCTTTCAAATATACGGACTCCGCCGCGACAGACGGGGCGGCTGCAATCCAGGTGGAAGGCCTGTCCAAGCGGGTGGCGGACGCCAGCGGCGAACTCACCATCCTGCACAGCATCGATTTTACCGTGCAACCGGCCGAGACGCTCGCGATCGTCGGCGCCTCGGGTTCCGGCAAGTCGACCCTGCTCGGTCTGCTGGCCGGTCTCGACACCCCGAGCGGCGGCCGCGTGCTGCTGGGCGGCACCGATATCTTCGCGCTCGACGAGGATGGACGCGCCGCGTTTCGCAAGGCCAGGCTCGGTTTCGTGTTCCAGTCCTTCCAGCTGCTGGCGCATTTGAACGCGCTCGAAAACGTGATGCTGCCGCTCGAATTGCGCGGCGACGGCCAGGCGCGGGCAAAAGCGGAAGCGATGCTGGGCCGCGTCGGCCTGTCCAGCCGGCTGCGCCATTATCCGAAATACCTGTCCGGCGGCGAGCAGCAGCGCGTGGCCCTGGCGCGCGCCTTCGTGACCGAGCCGCCGCTGCTGTTCGCGGACGAGCCCACCGGCAGCCTGGATGCGGCGACCGGGGAGGCCATCATCCAGCTGATGTTCGAACTCAATCGCGAACGCGGGTCGACCCTGGTGCTCGTCACGCACGATCCCGCGATGGCGGCACGGTGTGGGCGGACGATTACGATTGCGGCGGGGAAGCTGGTTTAGTCAGTACGCATCGAAGCACGTTTCGACTTGCATCCGTGCGTTGACGCGTGGGCAGAGGTGCCCACCCTACGGTGCACCGCCGTCTCGATTGCAGCCCTCGGCCCTTGCGTAACGTAGGGTGGGCAGTCGTGCCCTGCCTCACGGGCAGGGCGCTCCGCGGGCGGACAGCATGCTGTCCGAATTCCCCGCTCGCCCCACGCGTCAACGGGCGCGTGCCTGGCCGCGCTCCCGGATCAAGCCGTTGAATACGGCCCGCACCGCCGCCGGCAATTCCCCGGCCGTCATTCCGACCGGCCCGATACCTTCATCGACCAGCCGGTCCGCCGCCGCCCCGTGCATCCACACGGCCCCGATCGCCGCCTCCCAGGCCGGCCAGCCCTGCGCCAGCAGTGCGCCGCATACGCCCGCCAGCACGTCGCCGCTGCCGCCCGTCGCCAGGCCCGGATTACCGGTCGGGTTGATCACGATCTCGCCATCCGGCCGCGCGATCACGCTGCCGGCCCCCTTGAGCACCACGACCGCCTGCAGGCGCTTGGCCAGCCTGCGCGCCGCCCCCAGCCGGTCTGCCTGCACCTCGGCCGCCGAGCTGCCCAGCAGGCGCGCCGCTTCCAGCGGATGCGGCGTGACCAGGGTAGCCGCCTGGCGCCGTGTCAGGCGCGCCTGCAGTTCGGTGCTGGCCGCGACCAGGTTGAGGGCGTCGGCGTCGAGCACGATCGGCGCCGCGCTGTCGATGCCGTGGCCGAGTGCGCGCATCGCCTCCATCGCGTCGCCCATGCCGGGGCCGAGCACCAGCACGCGGCCGGCGAAGTCGAAGTCGTGGGCAAGGCGGAACATCAGTTCGGGATGCACCGGATCGAAGGCGGGGGCCGGATCGATCGTCACCGCGAACACGCGTCCGGCGCCGGCGTACAGCGCGCCGCGCGCGGCCAGCACCGCGGCCCCGGTCATCCCGCGGGCGCCGCCGACCACAGCCAGGTCGCCGAACTGTCCCTTGTGCGAATTCTGGCGCCGCGGCGCGAGGCTGGCTGCGAACAGCGCGGGCGAGCCGATGCAGGCTTGCGCGGGCTCGAACAGGGCTTCATCGAGCTCGAGGCCGGCCACCTGCACCTGTCCCGCATGGTCGCGGCCCTCGGCCGTGTGCAGGCCCGGCTTGTCGCCGATGAAGGTGATCGTATGGGTGGCGTGGACGGCGACGCCGTTCGGACCGACAACCGCGCCGCTGTCCGCGTCCAGGCCGCTCGGCACGTCGAGCGCCAGCACCGGGCAGCGCACGCCGTCGATGGCGCTCACCAGGTCGCGGTAGCGGCCCTCGAGCGGCCGTTGCAGGCCGATGCCGAACAGGCCGTCGACCACCAGCGCCCAGTCGCGCACGTCGGGTGCGACGTCGGCGAAGTTGGCGCGGCTGGCGCGGGCGCGCGCCAGGGCCTGGGCCGCCTCGGTGGACACCTTGCCGCTGCCGGCCAGGTGCAGCACGACGACGTCGACCCCGGCTTCGCCCAGGTTGGCCGCCAGCTCGAGGGCGTCGCCGCCATTGTTGCCGGGGCCGGCCAGCACCAGCACCGGCCGTTCCCGTGCGCCGCCGAGCAGCTCGAGGGCGGCATCCGCGCCGGCACGCCCGGCGCGGCGCATCAATGCGCCCGGTTCAAGGCTTTCCGCCGCGGCGGCTTCCGTGGCGCGAATCTGCGCCACGCTGTAAAGACGATTGTCCATCCGGACTCCAAAGTGGTACCAACAGTGCATTTTCGCCAATTTTGGCGCGAGGGGCGAATACAATAGGAGCATACCTGACAGCGCATGGAGTAAGGAATGGATTGGCAGTTCTGGATCGACCGCGGCGGCACCTTTACCGATATCGTGGCGCGCCGCCCAGACGGCAGCCTCACGACGCACAAGCTGCTCTCCGAGAACCCGGAGCAGTACCGCGACGCCGCCGTAGCGGGCATCCGCCATCTGTTGAACGTGGCGCCCGGCCAGCCACTGCCGGCTGAACGCATCGGGGCCGTCAAGATGGGTACGACGGTCGCGACCAACGCGCTGCTCGAGCGCAAGGGCGCACCCACGGCGCTGGCGATCACGCGCGGCTTCCGGGACGCGCTGCGCATCGCCTACCAGAACCGTCCCAGGCTGTTCGAACGCCACATCGTGCTGCCCGAGCTGCTGTACGGCCAGGTGGTCGAGGTCGACGAGCGCATCGGCGCGCACGGCGAGACCGTGCGCGAGCTCGACGCGGCGAAGGCGCGGACCGAGCTGCAGGCGGTGTTCGACAGCGGCACCCGCGCGCTGGCGATCGTCTTCATGCACGGTTACCGCCATACGCGGCACGAAGCCGAAGTCGCCCGCATCGCGCGCGAGATCGGCTTTACCCAGGTCTCGGTGTCGCACGAGGTCAGTCCGATGATGAAGCTGGTCGCGCGCGGCGACACCACCGTGGTCGACGCCTACCTGTCGCCGATCCTGCGCCGCTATGTCGACCAGGTCGCGGCCGAACTGCCGGGCGTGCACCTGCAGTTCATGCAGTCGAACGGGGGACTGACCGATGCGCGCGCCTTCCAGGGCAAGGACAGCATCCTGTCCGGCCCCGCGGGCGGCATCGTCGGCATGGTGCGTGCGAGCCGGCTGGCCGGCTTCGAGCGCGTCATCGGCTTCGACATGGGCGGCACCTCGACCGATGTCTCGCACTATGCGGGGGAATTCGAAAGGGTGTTCGAGACCCAGGTCGCCGGCGTGCGGATGCGCGCGCCGATGATGAGCATCCACACGGTGGCGGCCGGCGGCGGCTCGATCCTGCATTTCGACGGCAGCCGCTACCGCGTCGGCCCCGACAGCGCCGGCGCCAATCCGGGCCCGGCCAGCTACCGCCGCGGCGGGCCGCTGACGGTCACCGACGCCAACCTGATGCTGGGTAAAATCCAGCCGGGGCAGTTTCCGCACCTGTTCGGACCGGGCGGGAACGAAGCGCTCGACGCCGGCGTCGTGCGCGCCAGGTTCGAGGAAATGGCGCGCGAGATCGCCGCAGCCACAGGCGACGAGCGTACGCCCGAACAGGTCGCCGAAGGCTTCATCCAGATCGCGGTCGGGAACATGGCCAACGCCATCAAGCAGATCTCGGTGCAGCGCGGCCACGACGTCACGGAATATGCGCTGACCAGCTTCGGCGGCGCCGGCGGCCAGCATGCCTGCCTGGTGGCCGACGCCCTCGGCATGAAGACGGTCTTCGTCCATGGCCTGGCGGGCGTGCTGTCGGCCTACGGCATGGGCCTGGCCGACCAGAGCGCGATGCGCGAGCAGGCGGTCGAGGAGCGCCTGGGTGCGGCCGACAGCGAAGCGCTGGCCGCACGCCTCGACACCCTGGCCAAGGCCGCGAGCGGCGACCTGCGCGCCCAAGGCGTGGATGACGCGCGCATCGACGTCGTCAAGCGCGTGCACCTGCGCTACGAGGGCACGGATTCGGCGCTGGTGGTGGACTTCGCTGCGCCGGAGGCCATGCAGGCCCGGTTCGAAGCCGCCTATAAACGCCGCTTCTCCTTCCTGATGCCCTCGCGCGCATTGATCGTGGAAGCGGTGTCGGTGGAAGCGTTGGGACGCTCGGAAGCGCCGCCGGAGACGATCGCCCCGGTCATGCCGCGCGACGGCGGCCTGCACCCCTTCGACACGGTGCCCATGTTCGGCGCCGGCGAATGGCGCGCGACCGCGATCTACCGGCGCGCGGACCTGCGGCCCGGCGACCGCATCGACGGTCCGGCCATCGTCGCCGAGGACAATGCGACGACGGTCATCGAGGCCGGCTGGCAGGCCGAGGTCACGCCCTACAATCACCTTGTGCTGCGCCGCGTGCAGGCGCTGCCCGAGCGGCGCGCGATCGGCACCACGGCCGATCCGGTCATGCTCGAGATCTTCAACAACCTGTTCATGTCGATCGCCGAGCAGATGGGCCTGCGCCTGCAGAACACGGCCCATTCGGTGAACATCAAGGAGCGGCTCGACTTCAGCTGCGCCATTTTTGATGCCGCCGGCAACCTGGTAGCGAACGCGCCGCACATGCCCGTGCACCTGGGCTCGATGGGCGAGAGCATCAAGACCGTGATGCGCGAGAATGCGGGCCGCATGCGGGCCGGCGACGTGTATGTGCTGAACGACCCCTACAACGGCGGCACCCACTTGCCGGACGTGACGGTGATCTCGCCCGTGTTCGACGAAGCGGGCATCGACATACTGTTCTACGTCGGGTCGCGCGGCCACCACGCCGACATCGGCGGCACCACGCCGGGCTCGATGCCGCCGGACTCGCGCCACATCGAGGAGGAGGGCGTCCTGATCGACAACTTCAAGCTGGTCGACGGCGCCGACGGCATCCTGCGCGAGGCCGAAGCGCGTGCGCTGTTGAACGGCGCGCGCTACCCGGCCCGCAATCCGGACCAGAACATGGCCGACCTGCGCGCCCAGGTCGCAGCCAACCAGAAGGGCGTCGAGGAGCTGCTGCGGATGGTGGCGCACTTCGGCCTCGATGTCGTGCGCGCCTACATGGGCCACGTGCAGGACAATGCCGAGGAAGCCGTGCGGCGCGTGATCACGGCCCTGAAGGACGGCGCCTTCACCGTGGAACTGGACAATGGCGCGCGCATCGCGGTGGCGATCACGGTCGACCGCGCCGCACGCAGCGCCCGCATCGACTTCACCGGCACGTCAAGCCAGCTCGATAACAATTTCAACGCGCCGTCCGCCGTCTGCATGGCCGCGGTGCTGTACGTGTTCCGTACCCTGGTCGAGGACGAGATCCCGCTCAACGGCGGCTGCCTGAAGCCGCTCGAGGTGATCATCCCGCCCGGCTCGATGCTCAACCCGCATTACCCGGCCTCTGTCGTTTCCGGCAACGTCGAGACCTCGACCTGCATCACCAACGCCTTATATGGGGCACTGGGCGTGATGGCGGCCTCGCAGGGCACGATGAACAATTTTACGTTCGGGAACGCCCGCTACCAATACTACGAGACCATTTCGGGCGGTAGCGGCGCGGGCGAGGGCTTCGACGGCACCGACGTCGTGCAGACCAACATGACCAATTCGCGCCTGACCGATCCGGAGATCCTCGAGTTCCGCTTCCCGGTGCGGCTGGAGAGCTATGCGATCCGGCCCGGTTCCGGCGGCGCCGGGCGCTGGCATGGCGGCAAGGGCGGCGTGCGCCAGGTGCGCTTCCTGGAACCGATGACGGCCGCGATCCTGTCGAACAACCGGATCTACGCGCCCTTCGGGATGGCGGGCGGCGAGCCGGGCGCGCGCGGCGTCAACACGGTCGTGCGTGCCGATGGGCGGGTCGAGCAGGTCGGCCATATCGGCAAGGTCGAGATGGCGGCCGGGGACCTGTTCGTGATCGAGACGCCGGGCGGGGGAGGGTACGGAGAGGCGTGAGCCCCAGTGTCCCTACGAGATACCGTACTTGCGGCGCATTGCCTGGTACTCGGTCTCGAGCGGGCCCAGTCTCGGATGCTGGGCGTCGATGGCCCGGATCTTTTCGAGCTGGGCGTAACACAGCTCGCCCAGCGGATGATCCCATCCGAGCTCGTTGATTTGCCTGAGCACGCCGCCGGCCACGGCAATCGTGACCTGCAGGTTCGACGGCGCCATGTGCAGGGCTTCGAGCAGGGTCTGGACGGCGCCGCGTACGTCGCCCATGTTGCGCTTCTCGTCGGCGACGCCGAGCAGGATCTGGGCCTGGGCCTTGAGCTGCTGCTGGACGCCATCGGCCAGGTCGCGCCGGCCGGCTTGTGCAAACAGGGTCAGCGCATGCTCGCTGGTGATGCCGCTGTCGGCGTCGTTCACCACGGCCATCATGACGTCCTGCGCACCCTGGTCCAGGCGATGGTCGAGGCAGGCCCGCACCAGGCCCAGCTTCAGGCTTGTAGACAGGCCGCTGCCGGCGCGTACCGCCGACACCGCGCCTTGCAGATCGGCCAGGGCTGCCGTCCGGTTGCCGGCCGCGTCGTGCAGGGCCGCGTTCGACACGGCGACGCAGGCGTCGAGCTCGGGACTCGCCTTCATCGAGCGCTCGAGGTCGCGCACCACGCCGCTCGCGCCCGCCAGGTCGCCGCGTTTCACCAGCGCCTTGACCAGCCGCACATGGTCTTCGGGATCGCGAAACTCGGAATAGCGCGCCTTGCTCACCACCTGCTTGAAGGATTTTTCCGCAGCCGCCGTGTCCCCGGCCTCGAGCGCCACTTCGCCGAGCTTGCGCAGGCGGCGTACCATGTGCGGCGAGATCGCCACCGCTTCCTCCAGGATCTTTTGCGCCTGGGCCTGGTTCCCGAGCGCTTCGTGGCAGCGTGCCAGCAGGTCGTAGCCGGCCATCAGCCGCGGATTGGCGGCCACCAGCACCTGCAGCGTCTCGCGCGCATCCTCGACCCGGCCCTGCGCGAACTGCGCCCGGGCCAAGCCGAGACCGGCCCAGCCGAGCGGCTTGTAGTCGAGCACCTTGCGGTAGATCTGCTCGGCCTCGCCGTGTTCTTTGATGCTCACGTGCAGGTCGGCGCGCAGGCGGGCGAACTCGAGGGCGTGGCGCGGATGGGCGATCTCGGCGGCCGCAGCGGAGCGGATCGCTTCCCGTACATTGCCCTGCGCCACAAGTTGATAAGTCGGCAGGAAGACGGCGCGTCGCTCGAGGGCGCGCGCGACGCGGGCCCCAAGCGTCTCGGCGGTAAAGGGTTTGAGCACATAATCGGTCGGCGCCAGCTCGGCCGCGCCGATCACCTTGCCGTACACGGCTTCCGAGGTCAGCATGATGAAGATCGCCCAGGGGCTGATCAGGCGGTGGTGGCGCAGGTCTTCCAGCAGCTGCTGGCCGTCCTGGCCCTCGCCGCTGCCCAGGTCGTATTCGCAGAGGACGATGTCGTAGGCGCGCCGCGTCAGCTGGCGAATCGCCGTGCCCGAGTTGACGGCATATTCGATCTTGTTGATGCCCGCGGCATTGAGCATGTTCTGCAGGTTGCTGCGCATGCCCGGGTTGGGATCGATTACCAGTACCGACAGTTGGCTGTTCTCTTGCATCGTCTCTTTCATCGGCCGCTGGACGCCGCCTATGTCGTCAATATCAATCGCTACAATACCGACAACCATCCCGCCGGGCAACCGAAAGCGCCCCTATGCGGGGGCAATATTATCAACCCTGTATAATAGCGGGCTATCTTCCACCCGCAGCCACGCTGCATCAACCGACTTCCAGCCATGTTGATTCTGCCGGGTTCCAATGCCCTGTCTGTCTTTCGTAGCCAACGCCTCCTGACCCAACTGCAAGCAGCCGCGCCCGCGATTGCCGCCGTCCAGGCCCGATTTGTCCACTTCATCGACAGCGCCGCGCCGCTTTCCATCGACGATACACAGCAGCTGACCGCCATGCTGACCTATGGCGAGCCGGTGCCGGAAACGCTGTACGAAGGCAGTACCGTCGAATTCTTCGTCATCCCGCGCCTGGGTACGATTTCGCCCTGGGCCTCGAAGGCGACCGATATCGCCCACAACTGCGGCATGCGCCACGTGCACCGCATCGAGCGCGGCGTGGCCTACACGCTGGTGCTGAAAAGCGGCATCCTCGGCAGCAGCATCGGCGCACCGAAGAAGCTGGCCGACGAGGAACTGGCGCAGGTCGCCGCCTTGCTGCACGACCGCATGACGGAAACCGTCCTGCGCAGCGCCGACGAAGCATCCCGGCTTTTCCAGGAGCTCGAAGGCAAGCCGCTCGAAGCCATCGACGTGCTGGGGCAGGGCCGCGAGGCGCTGGTACGCGCCAACACGGAACTGGGCCTTGCCATGTCGATCGACGAGATCGACTACCTGTACGAGGCCTTCACCAGGGCCAGACGGAATCCGACCGACGTCGAACTGATGATGTTCGCCCAGGCTAATAGCGAGCACTGCCGCCACAAGATCTTCAACGCCGACTGGATCATCGACGGGGTGAAGCAGGACAAGTCGCTGTTCGGCATGATCAAGAACACGCACCAACTGCAGCCGAAGGGCACCGTGGTCGCCTACAGCGACAACTCGTCGATCATGGAAGGCGCCGTCGTCACGCGCTTCTTCCCGCGCCCGGACGGGGAATACGCGCCGCTGACCGAGCTGACCCACACGCTGATGAAGGTCGAGACCCACAACCACCCGACCGCGATTTCTCCTTTCCCGGGCGCCTCGACCGGCGCCGGCGGCGAAATCCGGGACGAAGGCGCAACCGGGCGCGGCGCCAAGCCAAAGGCCGGCCTGACCGGTTTCACCGTGTCGAACCTGCTGCTGCCCGATGCCCAGCGTCCATGGGAAAACGCTGCCGACGTTACCGCCGCCGGCGAAAAGGACGAGGCGCCTGTCTACGGCAAACCTGAGCGCATCGCGTCGCCATTGCAGATCATGATCGACGGCCCGCTCGGCGGCGCCGCCTTCAGTAACGAATTCGGCCGTCCTGTCCTGGGCGGCTATTTCCGCACCTACGAGCAGAACGCCCAGGCCGCCGGCGGCGTCTACGGCTACCACAAGCCGATCATGATCGCCGGCGGCATCGGCAACATCTCCGACCAGCACACCTTTAAAAACGACATCCCGCCGGGCAGCCTGCTGATCCAGCTTGGCGGTCCGGGCATGCGCATCGGCATGGGCGGCTCGGCCGCCTCCTCGATGGCGACCGGCACGAATACGGCGGACCTGGACTTCGACTCGGTCCAGCGCGGCAATCCGGAAATGGAACGCCGGGCCCAGGAAGTCATCAACGGCTGCTGGCAGCTGGGCAAGGACAACCCGATCATCTCGATCCACGACGTCGGCGCGGGCGGCCTGTCGAATGCCTTCCCGGAAATCGTGAACGACGCCAAGCGCGGCGCGATCTTTGACCTGCGCAAGATTCAGCTGGAAGAATCGGGCATGGCGCCCAAGGAAATCTGGTCGAACGAATCGCAGGAGCGCTATGTTCTTGCCATTTCGCCTGACAACCTGGACCTGTTCGCCTCGCTGTGCGAGCGCGAGCGTTCGCCCTTCGCCGTCATCGGTGTGGCCACCGAGGAGCGCCAGCTGCAGGTCGTCGACCCGCTGGCCGGTAACAAGCCGGTCGACATGCCGATGGATGTCCTGCTCGGCAAGCCGCCGAAGATGACCCGCGAGGTCGAGCATGTGAAGCGCGCGCTGCCGGCCATCGTCCTGACCGGCATCGAGCTCGAGGAAGCCGCGCGCCGCGTGCTGCTGCTGCCGACCGTGGCCGACAAATCCTTCCTGATCACCATCGGCGACCGCAGCGTCGGCGCCATGACCGTGCGCGACCAGATGGTCGGTCCATGGCAGGTGCCGGTGGCCGACTGCGCCGTCACCGCGATGAGCCACGAAGGCTTCGCGGGCGAAGCGATGGCGATGGGCGAGCGCACGCCGCTGGCCGTGATCGACGCCGCCGCCTCGGGCCGCATGGCCGTGGGCGAGGCGATCACGAACATCGCTTGCGCCCCGATCGCTTCGATCGAAGACATCAAATTGTCCGCCAACTGGATGGCGGCCTGCGGCCAGCCTGGCCAGGACGCCGCGCTGTTCGACACGGTCAAGGCGGTGGGCATGGAACTGTGCCCGGCGCTGGGCATCAGCATCCCGGTCGGCAAGGACTCGCTGTCGATGCGCACCACCTGGAACGACGAGGGTGAAGCGAAATCGGTCATCTCCCCGGTCTCGCTGATTGTTTCCGCGTTCGCGCCGGTACCGGATGTGCGTTCCTCGCTCACGCCACAGCTGCGCACCGACCTGGGCGAGACGGCCCTGGTGCTGATCGACCTCGGCCGCGGCAAGAACCGCATGGGCGCATCCAGCCTGGCCCAGGTGACCCAGCAGCTGGGCGATTCGGTGCCGGACGTCGATTCGGCAGACGACCTGAAAAACTTCTTCGCCGCGATCCAGCGCCTGAACAAGGAAGGCAAGCTGCTCGCCTACCACGACCGTTCGGACGGCGGCCTGTTCGCCACCCTGGTCGAGATGGCCTTTGCCGGCCGCGCCGGCGTGTCGGTCAATCTCGACATCCTCACCATGGAAGGCGAACATGCCTCGGATTGGGGCGACGCCAAGAACTGGACCGGACAGGTCGGCGAGCGCCGCAACGAAATGACGCTGCGCGCGCTGTTCTCGGAAGAGCTCGGGGCCGTGGTGCAGGTGCGCATGGACGACAAGAGCGCGGTCATGAACGTGCTGCGCGAGCTGAACCTCGGCGCCTGCAGCCACATCATCGGCAAGGTCAACGACCGTGGCGCGATCGAGTTTACGCGCGACGCGAAGGTCATCTACAACCAGAAGCGCAGCAGCCTGCACCGCCTGTGGTCGGAGACCAGCTGGCGCATCGCGCGCCTGCGCGACAATCCCGATTGCGCCGACCAGGAATACGAGCGCCTGCTGGACGAGTCGGACCCGGGGATCACGCCGAAGCTGACCTTCGACCCGAGCGAGAACATCGCCGCGCCCTTCATTGCAAGGGGCGTGCGTCCGCGCGTGGCCATCCTGCGCGAGCAGGGCGTCAATTCGCACATCGAGACCGCCTGGGCGATGCACCAGGCCGGCTTTACGGCGGTGGACGTCCACATGAGCGACCTGATCGCCGGCCGCGCCAGGCTCGCCGACTTCCACGGCGTGATAGCGGTGGGCGGCTTTTCCTACGGCGACGTGCTGGGCGCGGGCGAGGGCTGGGCCAAGACCATCCTGTTCAACACCCAGCTGGCCGACCAGTTCGCCACCTTCTTCGCGCGCCAGGACACCTTCGGACTCGGCGTCTGCAACGGCTGCCAGATGCTCTCCAACCTGAAATCGATCATCCCGGGCGCCCACGCCTGGCCGAAGTTCACCCGCAACAAGTCGGAACAGTTCGAGGCGCGCTTCGGCATGGTCGAAGTGCTCGACTCGCCGTCGATCTTCTTCGCCGGCATGGCGGGCACCCAGGCGCCGATCGCGATCGCCCACGGCGAAGGCTTTGCCGACTTCTCGCTGACCGGGGATATCGGGCAGGTAGCGCAGTCGCTGCGCTATGTCGACAACCGCGGCCAGGCGACCGAGCAGTATCCGTTCAACCCGAACGGCTCGCCGGGCGGCCTGACGGCGGTGACGACGCCGGACGGACGCTTCACGGCGATGATGCCGCACGCCGAGCGCGTGTTCCGCACGGCCGTCCATTCGTGGGCGCCCCCAGGCTGGGGCGACGACGCGCCGTGGATGCGGATGTTCCGCAATGCGCGCAAGTGGGTGGGTTGATTCAAGGCCCAGCGTGAATGAGAACGCCTCCTTCGGGAGGCGTTTTCGTAGGGTGGGCAGTGGGGATGGCTAAATGCCAGCACCACGCGCACGCGGTGATACGCGGCTGCAAGATCGGCGGGCACGAAAACGGTGCCGATGCGTATCGCCGCGTGGGCACGGCGTGCCCACCCTACGAAGGGCAAAAGGCCGGCAGCAATAAAAAAGGCGCTTCCGTGGAAGCGCCTTTCTCAGTTCAGCCGATCCGGATTACTGGATCTTGGCCTTCTTCAACAGCGACTCGCGGTATTCCGCCAGCTTGCGCTGCTGCAGTTGTTCCGCGACTTGCTGCTTGACCTGGTCCAGCGGCGGGATCGCCAGTGGACGCACTTCTTCCAGCTTGATCACGTGGTAGCCGTACTGGGTCTTCACCGGGGTGTCGGTGATGGCGCCTTTTTGCAGGGAGGTCATCGCCTTCGAGAACTCAGGCACGAAACGGCCCGGGTCGGTCCAGCCGAGATCGCCGCCGTTGGCAGCCGAGCCAGGATCCTTGCTCTGCTTGGCCAGCTCTTCGAACTTGGCGCCGCCCTTGAGCTTGGCGATGATCGCTTTCGCGTCTTCTTCCTTCTCGACCAGGATGTGGCGAGCGTGGTATTCCTTGTCCGGTGCGCCGGCTTTCGCCTTGTCGTACTCGGCCTTGATGTCGGCATCCTTGACCGGGTTCTTCTTGACGTAGTCGGCCAGCATCGCGTTGATGATGATGCTCTGGCGGGCGTTGTCGATGGCCGCCTTGACTTCCGGACGGGCGCCCACGTTTTGCTTGTCGGCTTCCTGGATCAGCACTTCACGGCCGATCAGGTCCTTCTTGATCATTTCGCGCAGCTGCGGCGAATCGGTGGCACGCCCTTGCGCGACGACCTGCTTGACCATCTGGTCGACCCGCGCTGCCGGAATCGGCTTGCCGTTCACGGTCGCAACGTTCTGGGCGAAGGCAGGTGCTGCCACGATAAAGGACATGGCGAGCAACAGGCGGGTTGGCTTCAAAATCATTGTTCAGATCCTATAAAAACTCGAAAAGTCGCCCGCTGGCGACGACAGGCCGGCGCCTGCGACGGCGCCGGTGGCAAACATATTACTGCACCTTTGCCTTCTTGACCATTTCCTCTTGGTAAGCCGCCAGTTTGGTCTGGGTCAGGCTTTCCGCGATCTGCGATTTGATCTCGTCCATGGCAGGCACTTTCACCGCGCGCACGTCGTCGACCTTGATGACGTGGAAGCCGGCGCCGGTCTTGACCGGGGTCTCGGTGACCTGGCCTTTGTTCAGCTTGGTGAAGCCGGCTGCGAACTCGGGCGGGAAGGCCGAAGGGGCAGCCCAGTCGAGGTCGCCGCCATTGGCAGCCGAACCGGTGTCCTTGCTCTGCTTGGCCAGGTCTTCGAACTTGGCGCCGCCCTTGAGCTTGGCGATGACGGCTTTCGCTTCGTCTTCGGTCGTGGTCAGGATGTGGCGCAGGTGGTATTCCTTCTCGCCGGACTGGGTCTTGGCGAAGCGGTCGTACTCGGCCTTGATCTCGGCATCGGTGACGGGGTTCTTGGCAATGTAGTCGCGCGCCAGCTGGTTCACGACGATGGCCTGGCGGGCGCTGTCGAGGGCCTGCTTGACGTCCGGCTTCTTGTCGTAGCCTTGCTTGATCGCTTCCTGCATCAGCACTTCGCGTGCGATCAGGTCTTTCTTGATCGCTTCGCGCAGCTGCGGCGAATCCTGGCCCTGGCCCTGGGCGACGACCTGCTTGACGATCGCGTCGACGCGCGAGGTCGGAATGGCCTTGCCGTTCACGACGGCGAGGTTCTGGGCGAAGGCGGGTGCTGCGAGGGTGGCGGCAGCGATCAAGGCGAACAGCAGGCGTGCTGGCTTAGCGGTCATTATTGAATATCCTGTGGAGGGAGTTGCTTGGACGAGATTGGTTTAGTTCTTTTTGCAGAGCAGTTCAATCGTGATTGTGCGTCTAAATACTTAAGCGATCCTGAACCGGCCTCAGTCCGATTCAGAGGGCGCCAGGGCCGTGATGGCGAGCGCGTGGATCTCGGCCCGCATCATTTCGGCCACGGCATCATACACCAGTCGATGGCGCATGACGAGTCTCAGTCCATCGAAGCGTTCCGAGACGATTTTCACGCTGTAATGGCCGCCGCCCGAGGCTGCGCCGGCATGGCCGGCATGCAGGTGCGAGTCGTCGCCGACCTCGAGCAGGCTGGGCTTGAGCGCCGCTTCCAGTGCTTCGCGAATGCGTTCGACACGGTGGTCGACCTTGTTGTCCAGACTCATGCTTCCTCCTGCGGGATGTGCTTCATGAGCAGCATCGACTGGGCGACGGTGAACAGGAAGAAAATGGCGGTCATGCCGAAGACCTTGAAATTGACCCAGGCCGCCGTGTTGTTACGAAAGACCACGAAGGCCATCAACAAGTTCAATGCGCCGAGGAAGAACAGGAAGATGACCCAGCTGTAGCCGACGCGCGGCCAGAGCGCGTCCGGCAGCGGCAGCGCTTCTTCCATGGCCTTGCGCATCAGGTTCTTGCCGAAGAAGACCTGGCTGATCAGGAGGGCGGCGGCGAATACCCAGTACAGGATGGTCGGCTTCCACTTGATAAAGGTTTCGTCGTGCAGGTAGATGGTCGCGCCGCCGAAGACGACGATCACGAACAGCGACACCCACAGCATGCCGTCCACCTTGCGCCGGCGCGCCAGCAGGTAGCCTACCTGCAGCACGGTGGCGATGATGGCGACGACGGTGGCGAGCATGGTCGGCGCCTGCCCTGCCAGGATCTTGCCGCCGGAAACCATGCCGCCCAGGTATTGGTCGGCGATGGCCAGCGCGGCCGCTTCATTGCCGTTGCCGATCTTGTAGACGGCAAAGAACAGGACCAGCGGGAAAAAATCGAACAGGAATTTCATGTGATTCGGATACTCAGATTTCTTCAAACCGCAAAGCGGCCGAATTGATGCAATAGCGAAGACCGGTCGGCGGCGGGCCGTCCGGGAAGACGTGGCCGAGGTGGGCGTCGCACACGGCGCAGATGATTTCGGTACGCACCATGCCGTGGGTGCGGTCGGTCTTTTCGATCACGTTGGCGGGATCGAGCGCCTTGAAATAGCTGGGCCAGCCGCAGCCGGACTCGAACTTGGCATCGGATTCGAACAGCGGCGTATTGCAGCACACGCAGTAGTAGATGCCGTGCTCATGGTGATCCCAATACTTGCCGGTGAAGGCGCGTTCGGTGGCCGCGTGGCGCGTCACCTGGTACTCCATCGGGTCGAGCTGGGCACGCCACTCGGCGTCGGTCTTCGTTACTTTATCGGTCATGACATTCTTTCGTTCGTAAATCAATGCTTCAAATCAGGACGAGCAGCTTACCTCGAGGTGGGCCGCCCAGTCCGGCGGCAGCGCGGCGAAGTGTTCCTTGCCAGGCTGCTCGTCGAAGGGGTGCTCGAGCACGGCGAGCAGATCGCGCACGCCGGCATAATCGCCATTCTGTGCCTGTTCGATCGCCTGCTGGGCCAGATAGTTTCGCAGGACGTACTTCGGGTTGACGCGGTTCATCGCGGCGCGGCGCTCGGCGTCGACGCTGGATTCGGCGCGCAGGCGTTCGCGGTAGCGCAGGGCCCACTCGTCGAAGGCCGCACGGTCGATGAAGAGGTCGCGCAGCGGGGCGTCGTGCAGTTCGGGCTGGTCCTTCGGCGCATCGGCCTGCAAGTCGCCGAGCTGCCGGAACAGCAGCGTGAAGTCGACATGGCTGGCCTGCATGATGGTAAACAGGCTGTCGAACAGGGCGCGGTCGCCGTCAAGCACGGTGGTCAGTCCCAGTTTCGCATGCAGCAATTCGTCCAGCTTCGCCTCGAAGGCCGGCATGTAGACGTCGAGCGCTTCCTGGGCCTCGTCCACGGTGCCGATCAGGGGCAGCAGGGCGTTCCCCAGCGCATAGCAGTTCCAGTGGCCGATCGCCACCTGGTTCGCATACGAATAGCGCCCGCCCTGGTCGGTATGGTTGCAGATGTGGTTGACGTCGAAGGCTTCCATGAAGCCGAAGGGGCCGTAGTCGAGCGTCAGGCCGAGGATCGACATATTGTCGGTGTTCATCACGCCATGCATGAAGCCGACCGACTGCCAATGCGCGATCATGCGCGCCGTACGGCGCGTGACTTCGGCCAGCAGCTCCTTGTACGGGTTCGCCGCGCCGCGCAGGTCCGGATAGAAACCGTCGATCACGTAGTCGGCCAAAGTTTTCAGTTCCTCCGGCTTGTCGCGGTAATGCCAGTGCTCGAAGGAGCCGAAGCGGACAAAAGAAGGCGCCATGCGGGTGACGACCGCGGCGGTCTCGATGTTCTCGCGCATCACGCGCTGGTTCGAGCCGGTCACGACCAGGGCGCGCGTGGTCGGGATGCCGAGCGCGGCCATCGCTTCGGAGCAGAGGAATTCGCGGATCGAGGAACGCAGCACGGCGCGCCCGTCGCCCATGCGCGAATACGGGGTCTTGCCGGCACCTTTCAGCTGCAGTTCCATGCGGCCTTCCGGGCCGTCGAGCTCGCCAAGCAGGATGGCGCGCCCGTCGCCGAGCTGGCCGGCCCAGACGCCGAACTGGTGGCCCGAATAGACGGCCGCGAGCGGCTCGGAGCCGGGCAGCAGCGTGTTGCCGGTGAAGGCGGCCACGAAGGCTTCCTGCGCCAGCGCTTCGACGTCGAGCCCGACCAGGGCCGCGGCAGGGCCGCTGGCCGCAACAAAATACGGCGCGGGCAGGGGCGTCGGCATCAGGCGGGTATACATCGCCGGCGGCAGCGCGGCGAAGCCGTTCGTCAATTGCAGGTCATCGGGCGTAATGGCAACTCCAGTACAAATGGTGGGGCGATGGCGCGATTCTACCGTACCGGGCCGATTCTATCGGCGCACGCCTCGCTTGCAAGATCGCTTACATCCCGTAACGGAAAAGCACGGTCGTGCTGCGGCGCAGCATCGAAACGTCTTGACGGGGTGAGCCGGCCCGACTCACACTCGACCGAGAGTTAGTATTCCGACCACAGGAGACCCTGCACATGTCCTATCCGAAGAGCCCGCTCATGGGCCAGATGATGAGCCAGCCCCTGCTCATTTCCAGCATCATCGAATTCGCCGCTCGCCATTACGGCAACAACGAAATCGTGTCGCGCCGCGTCGAGGGCGACATGCACCGCTACACCTACCGCGAATGCGAGGAGCGTGCGCGCCGCATGGCGAAGGCACTCGAGGGACTCGGCGTGCAGATCGGCGACCGGGTCGCCACCCTGGCCTGGAACGGCTACCGCCACATGGAGCTGTATTACGCCGTCTCGGGGTCGGGCGCCGTGCTGCACACGGTCAATCCGCGCCTGCATCCGGAGCAGATCGCCTACATCGTCAACCACGCCGAAGACCAGTACCTGTTCTTCGACCTGAGCTTCCTGCCGCTGATCGAAGCCGTCGCGCCGCACTGCAGGACGGTCAAGGCTTTTGTGCTGATGAGCGACCGCGCGCACATGCCCCAGGAAACGAAGATCGCCAGCCTGCTGTGCTACGAGGACCTGATCGCATCGTCCAGCGACGACTACGCCTGGCCCCTGTTCGACGAGAACTCCGCGGCCTCGCTCTGCTATACCTCCGGCACGACGGGCAATCCGAAGGGCGCGCTGTATTCGCACCGCTCGACCCTGCTGCACGCCTACGCCTCGAGCATGCCGGGCGCGCTCAACGTCTCGTCCATGGACTCGGTGGTGCCGGTGGTGCCGATGTTCCACGTGAACGCCTGGGGCCTGCCATATTCGGTGCCGCTGTCGGGCGCCAAGATGGTGTTCCCGGGCGCGGCGCTGGACGGCAAGTCGCTGTACGAGCTGTTCGAAGCCGAGGGAGTCACCTTCTCGGCGGGCGTGCCGACGGTCTGGCTGGGCCTGATCAACCATGCGATCCAGAACAAGCTGCAATTCTCGACCTTCCGCAGGACCGTCATCGGCGGCTCGGCCTGCCCGCCGGCCATGATGGACACCCTGATCGACAAGCTCGATGTCCACGTCATCCACGGCTGGGGCATGACCGAGATGTCGCCGCTGGGTACCACCGGCGGCCTGCAGGTGAAACACCTGAGCCTGCCGAAGGAAGAACAGCGCAAGATCCTGCAGAAGCAGGGCCACGCGATCTTCGGCGTCGACATGAAGATCGTGGACGACGAGGGGAAAGAGTTGCCCTGGGATGGAGAGACCTATGGCCACCTGTACGTGAAAGGGCCGTGGATCATCGAGCGCTATTTCAAGGACGAGGGCGGCGAGGTGCTGGTCGACGGCTGGTTCCCGACCGGCGACGTGGCGACCATCGACGGCGACGGCTACATGCAGATCACCGACCGCAGCAAGGACGTGATCAAGTCCGGCGGCGAATGGATCGGCAGCATCGACCTGGAAAACATCGCGATGGCGCACCCGGCCGTGCTGCAGGCGGCCTGCATCGGCGTGGCCCACCCGAAATGGGACGAGCGGCCGATGCTGGTGGTCGTCAAGCGCCCGGGCATGGACGTGACCCGCGAGGAATTGCTGGCCTTCTTCGAGGGCAAGATCGCGAAATGGTGGCTGCCGGACGATGTCGTCTTCACCGAAGCCCTGCCGACCGGCGCCACCGGCAAGATCCAGAAGAACCGGCTGCGCGAGCAGTACCGGGAACACAAGCTGCCGACGGCCTGACCTGGGACCGTAGGGTGGGCGGGGAACCCGCCCACCCTACGAAGCGTCCCAGCTTGCCAGCCCCGGCTGCCTGAACTGCGCCTGCACCTCGTCCGCCGGCACCGGACGGGCCAGCAGGAAACCCTGGATCTCGTCGCAGTGGTGTTTCCTCAGGCACTGGGCCTGGCCGAGCGTTTCCACGCCCTCGGCGTTGACGCGCATGCCGAGCGTGCGCGCAAAGGAAATCACGGCCAGCGCCACCGCCGCCGCGCTGGGCACGGTTTCGATCTCGTGCACGAAGGAGCGGTCGATTTTGAGCTTGTCGGCGGGGAAATTGCGCAGCGCGCTCAGGCTGGAATAGCCGGTACCGAAATCGTCGATCGAAATCGACACGCCTAGTCCCTTCAGTTCGTGCAGCAGCGCCGTCGCATGGTCGAGGTCGTGCATGATCGAGCTCTCGGTGATTTCCAGCTCGAGGCAGGCAGGCGCCAGGCCGGTGTCGCGCAGCACTTCCTTGACCGCCTCGACCAGCCGCCCGTCGCGCAGCTGGCGCGCCGCGACATTCACCGCGACCGTCCTGCCGCCGAGGCCAGCCTCCTGCCACAGGCGCGCCTGCAGGCAGGCCTGGCGCAGCACGTATTCGCCCAGCGCGACGATCAATGAGGAGTCTTCCGCGATCGGGACGAACTGACCCGGCTGCAGCAGTCCGCGTTTCGGGTGCTGCCAGCGCACCAGGGCTTCCGCGCCGATGAAGGTATTGGTGTCGACGTCGAGCTTGGGCTGGTAGTACACGACCAGCTCGCCGGCCGGGATCGCCCGCCGCAGTTCCGTTTCCAGCTCCATGCGTTCGGCCACGGCGGCGTCGCGGGTGCTGGCGTAGAACTGGATATTGTCCTTGCCGGAGGCCTTGGCGCGGTGCATCGCCGTGTTGGCGCGCCGCAGCAGGAGTTCGGCATCGGCGCCGTCGAGCGGGTAGACGCAGGCGCCGATGCTGGCCGTGACCACCACGTCCTTGCCGGCCAGCGGCATCGGTTCGCGCACCGCGGCCAGCATGGCGGACAGGCGCACGCTGCTGCGTTCGACGTTCTCGAGCCCGGCGAGCAGGATCACGAATTCATCCGAGCCGATGCGTGCCACCGTGTCGCTCTCGCGCACCAGGCGGCACAGGCGGCGCGCCGTCTCGCACAGGAAGGCGTCGCCGCAGTCGTTTCCGAATCCGGTATTCATGAAGGAAAAGCTGTCGAGGTCGAGGTAGACGACCGCCACCATGTTGCCGTCGCGCGCGGCGTTCGAGATGGCGTTGCGCAGGCGGTCGATCAGCAGCGCGCGGTTGGCCAGCCCTGTGACCGGGTCGTGGGTGGCGCGGTATTCGAGTTCGCGGGTGCGCTCGGCCACGCGCATTTCGAGGTGGTCGCGCGCGGCCCGCAACTCCTCGTTCAGCTGGGCCAGGCGGGCCTGGTCGCGGCGTCCCACGATGATGCGGTGGATGGCGCTCGAGATATTGCTCAGAAACGGGAGATAGGGACGCAGCGCGGGCTCGTCCGCGACATAGATGACCAGGCAGCCCAGGTGCTGGCCCGGTGAATCCATCGGGAAACACTGGATGCCGGCTTCGAGCTGGCGCTGCGTGTTCTGGGTGGGGTCTTCCGGTATCTCGGTGCGGCAGCGCTGGATCAGCGCCGCCAGCTCGGGCTCCGGGAAGGTGACGCCCTCGATATGCAGGAAGACATCGGCGATACCGGGCAGGCCCGTGAGGGCGCGGCGCACGAAGTCGGCCATGCGCAGCTCGTCGGGAATGGCGTCGACGGCCTGCTGGATGACCAGCAGGCGCCCCAGCCCCTCGGCGCTGGGTTCGTTGGCGCCTGCCTTCAGCTGCGCTTCCATCGACTCGTATCCATCGGCTCAGATCTGGCTGTAGAAGGGATTGCGCAGGATATGGCCGCCGACGATCATGACCGGATGGACATTCATGACGTCGAACATCATGGCGCCGTCGAATTTGCGCAGGTCGTACTGGCACATTACGGTGATCGGTGCTTCCTTGACCAGCTCGTTGATGCGCGACTCGCATTCGATGATGCGGTCGGTGCCGGGCACCCCGCGCAGCGCCCAGTCCATTTCGCCGGCGACACGCGCCCCGGCCAGGCCGGCGGCCAGCGAGGCGACGTATTTATTGCGCAAACGGGCCAGCATCCCCTCGGGGTCGAAGCTGCCGCCGGGATAATAGCCTTCCATCGAGGTCGCCAGTTCGACCTGGGATGGCGAGCCCGTCAGCGCCCCGGCCAGGTCGAGCCGCGCCATGGCCTCCGGCAGGTCTGCGCGCGTGGGCACGTCGGCCAGGTAGCCGAAGGCTTCGTTCTGGAGCAGGGCCTGGCGCGCAAACTGGGGCAGGATGCGCCTGCGCTCCTCGTCGCTGTTGTACAGGTAGCAGATATGGGTCCCCTCCGGATAAAGCTCTTCCGTGAACCCGAGACAAACATGCCGTTTCGCCTCCGCCATGTGGTGCTCCTTGTAGTGGCGAGCCCATGGAGGCGCTCCATGCGACAAGGATACACCCGCAGGGAGGGGCGCGCCGCACGGCGTCCGGACCTGTGGCCCGAACGCCGCTCCCGGACTGGCTCAGCGAGGACTGTGAGCGGGAATCAGGTGGCGGAAGGTCGGCTCGATATTGCGCGCATGCAGGTGGCGCACGATGTCTTCGAGGGTAGCGTCGCGCAGCAGGAGTTCGCCTGGGGCGCTTGCAGCCTGCGCGGCCGGCTCGCTCGGCGCAAGCGGCGCGCCAACGGGCGCCGGCTGCAGGGACCAGAGGGCAGCGTTGAACTGGTCGGCGCCGATGGTCTCGAGCTGTTCCAGGAAAGCGGCCTGGGCCAGCGGCGGCGGCGCCATCTCCAGTCCCGGCTCGTCGGCGAAGGAGGCGCCCATGCCGGGGTGGATGAAGGCGGACCAGCGGCCGGACGCCGGGTCCAGGCAGGGCGGCAGGGCGACCGGACGGTCGACGGCATCGGGCGCGACGGCCAGTTCGGGAAAGGCGGTGTCGCGCAGCTGCTCCAGGAAGCGCTGGGCCTCGGCCGCCGGCACCGGGACCTCGAATGACAGCCACAGGCGAAAACCGGCATCGGCGGAAATGCTCACGCCCGGCGCCGGGAAACCGTAATCCGCCTGCAGGGCCTGGGCGACTGCGCACAGGCGCGTCCAGTGGTCCCCGTCCGCGTCGCCCTTCGCCTTGTCGAAATCGAGGATGAGGGCGCGCGTCTCGCCGCCGGCAGGCAGGGACAGCGGGAGCGTGACTTGTCCCAGCAGGTGTTGCCGCAGGAGTTCCGGGGCGAGCTGGCCGGGGACCAGGTACAGGCGCAGCAGTTGCGCGATCAGTTTTTCCATCGTGTTCTCCGAAGTCGGCCGCCGGCGGCAGGTCTGCGCAGGCGGCTTGCGGGTCGCATTCTGACACAGCAAAAAAAGCGCGTAAAAAAGAGCGCGATCGGGCCCGAAGAAATAAGACGACCGTACTTTTTTGCGTTATAGTTAAAAGTGCCGGTTCAACCAACGGGTTCATCTATTACAAAAGGAAGAGACATGAGTGCAGATTACGTCGTGCATGGCAGCGTTGCCGTCATTACCCTGAACAATCCCCCAGTCAACGGCCTCGGCATGGCGACGCGTAGCGCGGCCGTCGAGGCGCTGCGCCGCGCGGAAAGCGACGCGGCGATCAAGGCCGTCGTGATCACGGGCGCCGGCAAGGTCTTCTCGGGTGGCGCGGACATCCGCGAGTTCAATTCCCCGAAAGCGCTGACCGAGCCGACCCTGCACACCCTGATCGCTACCGCCGAAAACCTGAGCAAACCCGTCATTGCGGCCATCCACGGCGTCTGCATGGGCGGCGGCCTCGAGCTCTCGCTCGGCTGCCACTACCGCGTCGCCAGTCCCGGCGCCCAGATCGGCCTGCCGGAAGTGAAGATCGGCCTGGTGCCGGGCGCCGGCGGCACCCAGCGCCTGCCGCGCGTGGTCGGCCTCGAGCAGGGCCTGAACATGATCGTCTCCGGCAACCCGGTGCTGTCGGAGAAGCTGGCCGAGACCAAACTGTTCGACAAGGTGTTTGCCGAAGGCGCCGACCTGGTTGCCTCCGCCGTCGAATTTGCCAACGGCATCGCCGACACCCGTCCGCTGCCGAAGGTGCGCAACCTGAAGGTGGACTATCCGAACCACGAAGCCTTCCTGCAATTTTCGCGCAATACCGTCAAAGCCATGGCCGGCGCCTTCCCGGCCCCGCTCGAATGCGTCGAATGCGTGGCGGCGAGCGTGACCATGAAATTCGAGGATGGCCTGAAGTACGAGCGCGACCGTTTCCTGGCGCTGGCCCAGACCACGGAATCGAAAGCCCTGCGCCACGCCTTCTTCGCCGAGCGCGCGGCGAGCAAGGTGCCGGACGTGCCCGCCGACACCCCGACCCGCTCCATCGCGAAGGCGGCCGTGATCGGCGCCGGCACCATGGGCGGCGGCATCGCCATGAACTTCGCCAACGCCGGCATTCCGGTGACGATCCTGGAAACGAAGCAGGAAGCGCTCGACAAGGGTCTCGCCACCATCCGCAAGAACTACGAGAACACCGTCAAGAAGGGCAAGCTGACCCCGGAAAAGGCCGGGCAGCGCATCGGCCTGATCACTGGCAGCCTGTCGTATGAGGACATTGCCCAGGCCGACATCGTGATCGAAGCCGTGTTCGAGGACCTGAACGTCAAGGAAACCGTGTTCCGCCAGCTGGACGCGACCATGAAGCCGGGCGCGATCCTGGCCTCGAACACCTCGACCCTGGACCTCGACAAGATCGCGGCCTTTACCAGTCGCCCGCAGGACGTGATCGGCCTGCACTTCTTCAGCCCGGCGAACGTGATGAAGCTGCTGGAAATCGTGCGCGGCAAGGAGACCGGCAAGGACGTGCTGGCCACCGCGCTGGCGCTGTCGAAGAAAATCAAGAAGACGGGCGTGGTCTCGGGCGTGTGCGACGGCTTCATCGGCAACCGCATGCTGGAACAATACCTGCGCCAGGCCTTCTTCCTGCTGGAGGAAGGCGTGCTGCCGGAACAGGTCGACAAGGCGATCGAACGCTTCGGCTTCGCCATGGGGCCCTTCCGCATGAGCGACCTGGCCGGCAACGACATCGGCTGGTACATCCGCAAGCGCCGCTACATCGAGCAGCCGGACCTGGAATACTCGAAGGTGCCGGACCTGCTGTGCGAACAGGGCCGCTTCGGCCAGAAGACCGGCGCCGGCTGGTACGACTACAAGGCGGGTGATCGCACGGCCTATCCTTCGCCAGTCGTCAACGAACTGATCATGGCGCAGGTGCAGGCGGCGGGCGGCGAACGGCGCCAGGTATCGGACGAAGAGATCGTCCAGCGCCTCGTGTTCGCCCTGGTCAACGAAGGCGCGAAGATCCTGGAAGAGGGCATTGCCCTGCGGGCGTCGGACATCGACATGGTCTACCTGACCGGCTACGGCTTCCCGCTCTACCGCGGCGGCCCGATGTTGTACGCGGACACGGTCGGCTTGCCGAACGTGCTCGAGACCATGCGCAAATTCGCGCGCGGCCGCCACGGCGACGCCTGGACGCCGGCGCCGCTGCTGGAACGCCTGGCGGGTGAGGGCAAGGGCTTTAACGACTAAGCCTGCCGGCTGCTCGTCGACCCGAAACGCCGCTGGATTCCAGCGGCGTTTTTCGTTGGCGCTGTTCTCGTTAAGTGTGGGATCGCTGTGAACGGCCGTGGTCCGCAGGACGAGTGGAGCTCGACATTTTCCACACTTAACGCGAACAGCGCCTTTTCGTTTCGGGAACATTCGTCGCAGTCGCAGCCATGTTCGACGCAGGTGGCGGCCTCGTTGGTGAATAAATAAACGTTTTCGTTTACTTATTGTCGAGCCAGGGCCAGAATGGGCGCATGAGCTCTCCTGCGCCTACGAAAAACGCCTTGCTGATCGCGAGCGCCTGCCTGCTCGGGCTGCTGTCGACGACGGGCGCCTCGCTGCCTTACCCGATCCTGGCGCCGCTGTTCGGCAACGACACCGGGAGCGCGCTGACGTCCTTCCTTGGCCTGCCGCCGAAACTGCTGCTGGGGATCGCCCTGATGGTCAATCCGCTCGGTCTCCTGATCGGCAGCGCGGTGCTGGGCGCGGTCTCGGACCGCTTCGGGCGCCGCCGCATCCTGTTGACGACGGCCATCGGCGGCGCCGTCGGTCATGCGCTCACGGCCGCGGCCCTCGTCACCGAATCCTTCCCGCTGTTCCTGCTGGCTCGCTTCGCCACCGGCCTGCTCGAGGGGAACGGGGCGATCATGCGTGCCATGCTGGCGGAAAGGCTGACGGGCGGGCTGCGCAACCATGCGTTGTCCTGGCTGAACGGCGCTTTCCACCTCGGCTGGCTGTTCGGCCCGCTGCTCGCCGGTTTGACGGTCGGCTTCTCGATCACGCTGCCGTTTTCGATTGCCGCCGGCGCCTTGCTGCTGGGCGCCGCCCTCGTTGCGATGGCGCTGGAGCGCGAAGCGGCAGGCCCGACGCTGGGGCAGCGCTGGTGGTCGGTGGCGCGCGAACGCCATGCCTTCACCCTGCTGCGCCAGCCGCCGCTGCGCACGCTCTTTTCGGTGCACTTCGCCTATGCCTGCGGCGTGGCCGCCTTCTACGAATTCTTTCCGCTGTGGCTGGTCGACGTCGGCGGCTACGACGTGCGCCAGATCGCCTTCGTCAACATGGGCATGTGCGCGCTGATGACGTTTGCCGCGCTGTTCGCCGGCCGCGCCAGCACGGCGGACCCGCGCCGCCGCGCCAGCCTCCAGGCCGGGCTGGCCGCGCTCGCCATCCTGGCGGTCGGCTTCGGCAACCTCGGCGTCGGGCTGGCGGCGATCGTGCTGTTCGGGTTGCCGCATGTCTATTACAACGCGACCGTGCAGGGCTGGGCCGCCGACCAGTTCGCCAGCCACGGCCAGGGTGCGGTCATGGGCCTGCTGTCGACGACCTTTTGCCTGGCCAATATCGTGATGGCGCTGGCGGGCGGGCTGCTGGCGCTGGTCGATACGCGCATCGTGCTGGTGGTCGGCGGGGCCATGGCCGTCGCCGCCGCACTGGCGATGCGCAGCTGGAGTGCGCGCGCGGTCGGCATCCGCGCCGACACGACAAGGGAGCTGCGATGAACACCTATGACCAGATCCTGATGCTGCTCAAGACGCGTGGTCCGCAAACGGCCCAGTCGCTGGCTGGACTGATGGGCTTGACGGCGATGGGCGTGCGGCGCCAGCTGGAAGCGGCGGTGGAGGACGGGCTGGTGCGCTTCCAGGACAGCCCCGGCAAGGTCGGGCGGCCGGTGCGGCGCTGGCTGCTGTCCGACAGCGGCCATGCGCGCTTCCCCGACCGGCATGCGGAACTGACGCTGGACCTGATCCAGGACGTGCGCACGCTGTTCGGCGAAAGCGGCCTGGAAAAGCTGATTGCCGTGCGCGCGCATGCCGGCGAGCTGGCCTACCGCGAACGGATGGCCGGCGCCGCGACGCTCGACCAGCGGGTGGCGGCGCTGGCCGCGGCCCGCACCCTCGACGGCTACATGGCCGAGACCGAGCCGCGGGTCGACGGCAGTGTTCTCCTGCACGAGAACCACTGTCCCATCGGCACCGCGGCCCGGGCCTGCGGGGAGTTCTGCCGCTCGGAACTCGAGGTATTCCGCCGCGTCCTCGGTGCCGGGACGGCCGTCGTGCGCATCGAGCACCAGCTCGAGGGCGCGCGGCGCTGTACCTATCTGGTGAGCGAACGCGCCTAGGATCAAAAAAAATGCCGCTGTCTCCAGCGGCATTTTCAGTTTCCGGCCGTGCTTGCGCTCAGTCGGCGGCGTAGATGTTGTTGTCCTTGGTTTCGCGAACGAAGATCGCACCGATCACGACGGTGATGAGGGCGATGATGATCGGGTACCAGAGGCCATAGTAGATATTGCCGTTGGCGGCCACCAGGGCGAACGAGATGGTCGGCAGCAGGCCGCCGAACCAGCCGTTACCGATGTGGTAAGGCAGGGACATCGAGCTGTAGCGGATGCGGGTCGGGAACATCTCGACCAGCATGGCCGCGATCGGGCCGTAGACCATGGTCACGTAGAGCACCAGGATGAACAGCAGCAGCACGACCATCGGCTTGTTGACGCGTGCCGGGTCGGCCTTCTCGGGATAACCGGCGGCCTTCAGGGTGCCGGCCACTTCTTTCTTCAGCGCGGCTTCGCGGGCCTTGCTGTCCTTGTCGAAGTCGATGTTATCCGGCGTCATGGTCGCGTTGAACGACTGCAGCACCTTGTCGCCGACCTTGACCTGCGCGACCGAGCCGGCCGGGGCGGGGACGGTGGTGTAGTTCACCGACGCATTGGTCAGCATGCGGGTGGCGATGTCGCAGGAGGACGGGAATTTCTTGGTGCCGGTCGGGTCGACCTGGAAGTGGCAGGTGGCCGGGTCGGCGACGACGGTGACCGGCGCGGTGGCGATCGCCTGTTCGAGGGCAGGGTTGCCGTAGTGGGTGATGGCCTTGAAGATCGGGAAGTAGGTCGCCGCGGCGATGACGCAGCCGCCGAGGATGATCCACTTGCGGCCGATCTTGTCCGACAGCGAGCCGAAGAAGATGAAGAACGGCGTCGCCAGCAGCAGCGCGATGGCGGTCAGGATATTCGCGGTCGGGCCGTCGATCTTCAGGGTCTGGGTCAGGAAGAACAGGGCGTAGAACTGGCCGGTGTACCAGACCACGGCCTGGCCCATCGTCAGGCCGACCAGGGCCAGGATGACGATCTTGGCGTTCTTCCAGTTCAGGAAGGCTTCCGACAGCGGGGCCTTCGAGGTCTTGCCTTCCGCCTTCATCTTGGCAAAGGCCGGCGATTCGTTCATCGACAGGCGGATCCAGACGGAGACGCCCAGCAGCGCGACCGAGACCAGGAAAGGAATGCGCCAGCCCCAGGCCGCGAATTCGGTTTCGCCGACAGCGGTGCGGGTGGCGAGGATGACCAGCAGCGACAGGAACAGGCCCATGGTCGCGGTGGTCTGGATCCAGGCGGTGAAGGCGCCGCGCTTGCCTTCGGGTGCGTGCTCGGCGACATAGGTGGCCGCGCCGCCGTATTCGCCGCCCAGGGCCAGGCCCTGCAGGATGCGCAGCGAGACGAGGATGATCGGCGCCGCGATGCCGATCGTCGCATAGCCCGGCAGCAGGCCGACGATGAAGGTCGAGCCGCCCATGATCAGGATGGTGACGAGGAAGGTGTATTTGCGGCCGATCATGTCGCCCAGGCGGCCGAACACGAGGGCGCCGAACGGACGGACGATGAAGCCGGCTGCGAAGGTGAGCAGGGCGAAGATGAACGAGGTGGTGGGATCGCCAAGGAAGAACTGTTTGCCGATGATGGCGGCAAGCGAGCCGTAGAGGTAGAAGTCGTACCATTCGAAAACGGTGCCGAGGGAAGAAGCGAAGATGACCTTGCGCTCTTCCTTGGTCATCCCCTGGGCGGCTGGTGCAGCCTTGCCGCCCGCGGTCATGCCGGGTGTGATAGCCATTTTTTGTCTCCGTATAATAATTTAATGCGTCGGATGTAGCCGAGTGTGTGTCAGCTGGCTCGGAGTGTGGACCGTTAAACTTACGTCATGCTTGCTCCAAACTTACCCGAAACTTACAGTTTATTGACGAGGTCGGTTGCGGGCGGCGGAGCCAACTCATCTCTTTAGTTGGACAGCAGGCGCCTCCCGAAAGATCGCGAAAACTGCTTGAGGCCGGTCATAAGATTTGCGAACGGTCGTACTTAATTGTGCTATTCTCATTTGGTCCAAACACCAACAATGAGGGAGACCAGCATGCAAGACGCAGTGATCGTATCGACCGCCCGCACGGGCCTGGCCAAGTCGTGGAAGGGCGCCTTCAACATGACCCACGGAGCCACCCTCGGCGGCCACGTGCTGGCCGCGGCCATCGAACGCGCCGGTATTCAGGCGGGCGAAGTCGAGGACGTGATCATGGGCTGTGCCAATCCGGAAGGCGCGACCGGCGCCAACATCGCGCGCCAGATCGCGCTGCGCGCCGGCTGCCCGACCACGGTGCCGGGCATGACGGTCAACCGCTTCTGCTCCTCGGGCCTGCAGACGATCGCGCTGGCGGCCCAGCGCATCATCGCCGGCGAAGGCGAGATCTTCGCCGCCGGCGGCGTCGAGTCGATCTCCTGCGTGCAGCAGGAAATGAATACCCACATGCTGCAGGACCCGTGGCTGCGCGCGCACAAGCCGGAAATCTACTGGCCCATGCTGCAGACGGCCGAGACCGTCGCCAAGCGCTACGGCATTCCGAAGGAACGCCAGGATGCCTATGGCGTGCAGAGCCAGCAGCGCGCCGCCGCCGCCCAGGCCGCCGGCCGCTTCGACGCCGAGATCGTGCCGATGACGACCGTCATGGGCGTGGCCGACAAGGCCTCGGGCCGCCTGCTCACGCGCGAAGTGACGATCGCGGCCGACGAAGGCATCCGCGCCGACACGACCATCGAAGGCGTGTCGAAGATCCGCACCGCGCTGCCGGGCGGCGTGATCACGGCGGGTAACGCCAGCCAGTTCTCGGACGGCGCCTCGGTCTCGATCCTGATGAGCCGCGCCATGGCCGAATCGAAAGGTTTGCAGCCGCTGGGCGTGTTCCGCGGCTTTGCGGTCGCCGGCTGCGAGCCGGACGAGATGGGCATCGGCCCCGTGTTCGCGGTGCCGAAACTGCTGCAGAAGGCCGGCCTGACGGTAGCCGACATCGGCCTCTGGGAACTGAACGAAGCCTTTGCCGTGCAGGTGCTGTACTGCGCCGACAAGCTCGGCATTCCAATGGATCGCCTGAACGTGAACGGCGGCGCGATCGCGGTCGGCCACCCGTACGGAGTCTCCGGCGCACGCCTGGTCGGCCACGCGCTGATCGAGGGCAAGCGCCGCGGCGTCAGGTATGTCGTGGTGACCATGTGCATCGGCGGCGGCCAGGGCGCGGCCGGCCTGTTCGAAGTGTTGTAAAAAGCGAGGAAAGAAATGATCAAACACATCGTCATGTGGAAGCTGAAGGAGGAGGCCGAAGGCGCCGACCGCCTCACCAATGCCCGTGAAATGAAACGCCGGCTCGACGAATGCGCGAATATCGTCCCCGGCATCCTGACATTCGAGGTCACCCTCGCCCAGCCGGGCCTGGAAGCAACCTGCGACGTGGTCCTGTACTCGGAATTCGAGAACAAGGCCGCGCTCGATGCCTATGCCGTCCACCCGACCCACAAGGCGCTGGTCCCCTTCATCGGGGCCATCCGCGAGGGACGGCAGTGCATGGATTACGAAGTGTAATATCCCAACCAAAAATAGAACGGAGACAGCATGCGCACACCCCAGGAACTTTTTTCTTTGCAAGGCAAGACGGCGCTGGTGACCGGCGGCTCGCGCGGGCTCGGCCTGCAGATGGCCGAGGCCTTAGGCGAGCAGGGCGCGCGGGTCGTGATTTCGGCCCGCAAGCAGGAAGAACTCGACGAAGCCGTGGCGCATCTTGCCGCCCGCGGCATCGAAGCCTCCGCGATTGCGGTCGACCTGTCGAAGGAGGCGAACGTCCAGCCTTTCGTCGAGGAAGCACTGCGCCGCCTCGGCCAGATCGACATCCTGGTCAATAACGCCGGCGCCAGCTGGGGCGCCCCGGCCGAGGACCACCCGCTGGAAGCCTGGGACAAGGTCATGAACCTGAACGTGCGCAGCATTTTTCTCGTCTCGCAGGCGGTCGGCAAGCTGTCGATGATCCCTCGCCACTACGGCAAGATCATCAACATCTCGTCCATCGCCGGCCTGGCCGGCAACGGTCCGGGCACGATGCAGACGATCGCCTACAACACCTCGAAGGGCGCCGTCGTGAATTTCACCCGCACCCTGGCCGGCGAATGGGGCCGCCACGGCATCACCGTCAACTCGATCGCACCGGGCTTTTTCCCGTCTAAAATGACCAAGGGTGTGCTGGAGTCGATCGGCGTCGACAGGCTGGCCAAGGGTTCGCCGCTCGGCCGCCTGGGTGACGACGAAGACCTGAAGGGCGCGTTGATCCTGTTCGCCTCCGACGCGAGCAAGCACATCACGGGCCAGATCCTGGCGGTCGACGGCGGCGTGTCCGCGGTCTAGGAGGGAGCATGAAAAATTTCAGCGGCAAGGTAGCCGTCATCACGGGCGCTGGCAGCGGCCTGGGCCGTGAATTCGCCCTCACGGCGGCCGGGCTGGGCATGAAGCTGGTGCTGGCCGACGTCCAGGCGGACGCGCTCGAGCGCACCACCGACGAATTGCTGGGGCAGGGGGTGGAAGTCCTGTCCATGGTCTGCGACGTCAGCAAGGGCGCCCACGTGCAGGAACTGGCGGACGCGGCAATTGCCCGCTTCCACGGCATCCACCTGGTGTTCAACAATGCCGGCGTCGGCTCGGGCGGCCTGATCTGGGAAAACACCGAAGCCGACTGGGAATGGGTGCTGGGCGTGAACCTGTGGGGCGTGATCCACGGCGTGCGCGTCTTCACGCACGCCATGCTCGAGTGCGCGCGGCGCGACCCGGACTACGAGGGCCACATCGTCAATACGGCCTCGATGGCGGGCTTGCTGAACGCGCCGGCGATGGGGGTCTACAACGTCTCCAAGCACGCGGTGGTGTCCTTGTCGGAAACCCTGTACCACGACCTGCAGCTGGTCGACGCCCCGATCGGCGCCTCGGTGCTGTGCCCTTACTTCGTGCCGACCGGGATCCACCAGTCGCATCGCAACCGGCCTGAGGAGTTAAAGCCCGAGATGCGCGCCACCGCCAGCCAGATGGCTGCGCAGGCACTCACGAGCAAGGCGGTCGAGTCGGGCAAGGTGTCGGCGAGCGACGTCTCGCGCATCACCTTCGATGCGATCCGAGATGGGCAGTTCTATATCTATTCGCATCCGCAGGCGCTGGGCGGCGTGCAGGAACGGATGGAGGCGATCGTGCAGGGTAAAAATCCGCCGGATCCGTATGCGGCGACGCCGCATGTGCGTGAGATGCTGCGCTCGAAGCTTTAACGCGAGTTGGTAGCGGCGGTGTACCGTACGGGGTCATCGAGGCCAATGGCCTCGATGACGGGTTCACCGGGCTCCGCTCACGCGGTGATAGATTGCCGCGAGATCATCCGGCACGAAATCGGAGCCCTCGCGTATCACCGCGTGGGCAGAGCCCACCCTACGGCTGCACGATCCGCTCGTGCAACTCCGCCGGCGCGTTCTCGTACAACTTCACCACCGTCGAGGTCCGGGTTCCATACCCGGGCGTCTCGATGCAGACCGCCGACAGCACGCGTTCCAGGTCGAGCGGCACGCCGGTCTCCGGCAGCCGCATGTCCGGCGCGCGCGTGGTATCAGCCAGCATCTCGAAATAGGCATCTTCCGGCGCACCCTGGCACAGCAGGCTGGCGAACTGGGCTTTTGTCCGCGTGACCTTCGGCCACGGAGCGTCGAGCAAACCGTTGGAGATGCCGTAGATGCGCCCCGGCTCGAGCGGCTGGCCGTTGCGCGGGTCGTCGCCGGCGCGGTTCGAGTACCAGTAGAGGGCCGTGCGGTCGCCCAGCACCAGGTTGAAGCCGTTATAGACGTCGCCGCGCGCCTGGACCAGCTCCAGGTATTCCGCAGCGGAAAGCGAACTCTTTAAAAAGTCAGCCACCAGCTCGCCGCGCGAAGGGGCGTTGGCGCGGCCTTCGCCGGGCGCGCGGATATTCGTCAACGCGGCGAATTTCGGGCCGTTGGCGCCTTCGCGGGTGATGCCCATCCAGCTGCCGCCGTGCTCGAGGTCGCGTCCCGCGATCAGGTTCGGGTGTTCCGGCCAGGGCGCGGCGGGCGCGGTGGGACGGTCGTAGAACTCGTCGCGGTTGGCGCAGGCCACCACGGGTACGCCGGGAATGACGCGCCAGGCAAAAACGATCAGGCACATGGTGGAAACTCCGTGAACACTTCGACGCGGCGCGGGCCTTCGATCAGGCCCTCGAAGCCGGCGCCGGCAACGGCCGCTTCCAGCTCGGCGGCGAAGCTCTCGGGCACGTCGGGATAGACTTCCATCCAGGTCTGCATGCCGTCACGGCTTTCGAGACGGCGCAGCAACCTGGCATGGCCGGGCTGGATCACCCGGGCCTGCAGGGCGCAGACCAGGGGCGCGAGGCGGTCGGCGTCTTCGTCGCGCACCTTGTAATACACGTAAAGGTCGATCATGCTAGAGCTCGAGTGCGTCCAGCGGGTAGGGCATGGGCAGGAAGCGCAGCGGCGCGCCCGCGGCCGAGCCCAGGTGCACCTCTTCCTCCAGCGCTGCCAGTTTCATCTCGACCAGCAGGTCGGCGCCGCCTGCGCCGTTCGGCGCGGCGTTGACCACCATGCCGCAGGGCTGGTCGGGGTCGGCGCTGGAAAACACCTCGTCGCCGGCGCGGGCCGCGGCGTTGTCGACGCTGGCGAGGGCGGTCCGGCGCTTGAGTTTGCCGAGATACTGGCTGCGGGCGACGATTTCCTGGCCCGGATAGCAGCCTTTCTTGAAATTCACGCCGCCCAGCAATTCCAGGTTGATCATCTGCGGCACGAATTGTTCCTGGGTCGCGGCCGTCACTTGCGGCACGCCGGCGTGGATCGCCGCCAGCTGCCAGGCGGCGTTGCCGCCCAGCGCCAGTTGCGCGGCCAGTGCCGGCAGCGCGGCCTCGGCAGCCTGGGCGGAGGCGATCCACAGGAAGCGCGGCGCGCCAAACGCATCGCCGAGACGGATCACGGTGCCGCGCTCGCCCTGGACCACCGCATTCGGCGCACCCGGCAGTTCGAAGCCCTGGGCGCGCAGGGCCGCTTCGCCCTTCGCACCGCCGACGCCGATCACGGCCGCGACGGCTTCTTCTTCGGTGGCGTCGCGCAGTTTCGCTTTCGAGCGCATCACGAACATCGACAGCCGCTTCTGCAGCGGCGCCTGGATGGCGCGCGGCAGTTGCAGCCAGACGGTGCCTTCGCCATCCCGCCACATCAGGAAGGTCGCCTGCAATCGGCCTTTCGGCGTGCAGAAGCCGGCCAGCCGGGCTTCGTTCGTGCCGAGGTGCTCGACATCGTTCGTCAGCTGGCTGTGCAGGAAGCGCGCGGCATCCTCGCCGGCGACGGCGATCAGGCCGAGATCGGTAACGGGGGCGACGAAACCGGCCGCGAGGTCGGACGCCGTCAATACGCGGCCGAAATCTTCGACCTGGGTGGCTTCATCCATATGGAAGCGGGCGCCATGGGACGCCAGATATTCTGTCCAGTTGCTCATAAATGCAATATGCTTTGCGGTTTAGGCTTTATCATTACGGCCTCATTATAGAGTTGTCGAGCATTTCGCGCCGGAGACGGCGTAAACCCCAAATCAAATGGCATTCATAAAAAAAACCATCGTCACCGCAGTCATCGTTTCCATCGTGGCCGTCGGCGGCTTCAGCTGGTGGTCGAAGCAGGCCCTTACCACGGCCGAGCCGCCCATCGAATTCACCATCACCCCGGGTAGCGGCGTCGGCGCGGCTGCCCAGCAGATGGTGGCGGCCGGCGTGCCCGTCAATCCGACGCTGTTCCAGATCCTGGCGCGCGTCACCGGCGACAGCGGCCGCATCAAGGCCGGCAGCTACGAGCTGAAACCGAATACCTCGCCGCGGCGCCTGCTGAACCAGCTCGTGCGTGGCGAATTCGCCCAGGAAGCGGTCACCATCATCGAAGGCTGGACCTTCCGCCAGATGCGCGACGCCATCGCCGCCACCAAGACCCTGCGCCACGAAACGGCAAAGCTGAGCGACGCCGAGCTGATGGCCAAGGTGTCGACCGAATACAAGCAGCCGGAAGGCCTGTTCTTCCCGGACACTTATCTCTTCGCGAAGGGCGCGAGCGACTTGCAGATCTATAAGCAGGCGCACCAGATGCTGCTCACCCGCCTGAACGCCGCCTGGGAAAAGCGCGCCGACAACCTGCCCTATAAAACGCCATACGAAGCCCTGATCATGGCCTCGATCGTTGAAAAGGAAACCGGCCAGAAGAGCGAGCGCTCGATGATCGCCGGCGTCTTCGTCAATCGCCTGCGTACCGGCATGATGCTGCAGACCGATCCCAGCGTGATCTACGGCATGGGGGCGCGCTACGAAGGCAAGATCGCCAAGAAGGATCTGCTGACCGACACCCCGTACAACACCTATACCCGCTACGGCCTGCCGCCGACGCCGATTTCGCTGCCGGGCGTGCAGTCGCTCAGCGCCGCGCTGGCGCCGGCCAAGACCGATGCCCTGTATTTTGTCTCGCGCAACGACGGCACCAGTCATTTCTCGGACAACCTGAACGAGCACAACCGCGCTGTGAACCAGTACCAGCGCGGTGCGAGCAAGCCATGAGTGGCCGCGGTAAATTTTTGAGCGTCGAGGGGATCGATGGCGCCGGCAAGTCGACGCATATCGGCTTCATTACCGATTTCCTCGAGTCGCGCGGCAAGACCGTCGTCACCTCGCGCGAACCCGGCGGCACGCCGCTGGGCGAGAAGCTGCGCGACCTGCTGCTGCACGAAAAAATGCACCTGGAAACCGAGGCCCTGCTGATGTTCGCCAGCCGCCGCGAGCACATGGCGCAGGTCATCGAACCTGCCCTGGATGCCGGCTCCTGGGTGCTGTCGGACCGTTTTACGGATGCCAGCTTCGCCTACCAGAGCGGCGGGCGCGGCCTGGACCGTACTAAAATGGAAGCGCTGGAAGCCTGGGTGCACCCGCACCTGCAACCGGACATGACCCTGCTGTTCGACGTGCCGCTGGAAGTGGCGCGCGAACGGCTCGATGCCACCCGTACCCTGGACAAGTTCGAGCGCGAGCAGGAAGCATTCTTTGCCCGCTGCCGCGCCGAATACCTGCGCCGCGCCGAACAGTTCCCGGCGCGCTTCGTCGTGATCGATTCGACGCGCAGCATCGCCGAGACGCAGGCCCGGATCAGCGAGGCGCTGGAGGTATTGCTGTGATGAGTTTGCTGTGATGATCTACCCCTGGCAACAATCCGCCTGGACCCAGCTCCAGGCCATGCGCGAGCGCCTGCCGCACGCGATCCTGTTCCACGGCCCGGCCGGCATCGGCAAGGCCGGCTTCATCGAAGCCTTTGCCCAGTCGCTGCTGTGCGAGAACGTGCAGCCCGATGGCCAGGCCTGCGGCAGCTGCGCCTCCTGCGGCTGGTTCCTCCAGCACAACCATCCCGACTACCGCCGGGTGCGTCCCGAAGCGCTGGAAGACGAACCGGCCGCGGAGGGCGAAGGGGTTGAAGGCGGCGAGGGCGACAAGAAATCGAAGTCGACCAAGGCGCCCTCGAAAGAGATCAAGATCGAGCAGATCAGGAACCTGGCCGATTTCATGAACATCTCGACCCATCGCCAGGGTCTGCGGGTGGTGGTGCTGTATCCGGCCGAGGCGCTGAACATGCCGGCCTCGAATGCCCTGCTGAAAACCCTGGAAGAACCGCCGCCGGGCACCGTGTTCCTGCTCGCTTCGAACGGACTGGACCGCCTGCTGCCGACCATCCTGTCGCGCTGCCGCAAGTTCGCGCTGCCGATGCCGGACCATGCTGCCGCGCTGGCCTGGCTGAAAGAGCAGGGCGTGCCGGACGCCGACAGCTGGCTGCGCGAGGAGGGCGGCGCGCCGCTGGCCGCGCTCGACAAGGCGAATGGCGGCAGCCGCGAGGAGCTCGACACCCTGCTCGGTTTCCTTGCCCGTCCGAACGTCGAGTCGGCGCTACGCCAGGCCGATAAACTCAGCAAGACGCCGCTGGCTTCGCTCGTCTCCTGGCAGCAGCGCTGGCTCTACGACCTGCTGGCGAGCAAGTTGGCGGGAACGGTGCGCTACTATCCGCGCTACCAGAAGGAACTTGCAGCCTTGGCCGGCAACGTGCACACTGCGAATCTGTTACGTGCAATCAAGTCCGCGAACGAACGGCGCGCCGTGGCGGACCATCCGCTGTCGGCCAAGCTCTTTGTCGAGGACATGTTGCTGGACTATACAGCGTGCTGCAATCCGGCTTGAGAGGACCGAAATGACTGGCAATACCACCGACCCGAACGCAGCGCTCGTGCCGCGGCCGTCGGTCCTGTCGCTGGCGATCAAGGAAAAGGCGGCCCTGTACGCGGCCTACATGCCGTTTTTGAAGAACGGCGGCATGTTCGTGCCGACCAACAAGCCGTATAAAATCGGCGACGAGGTCTATCTGATCCTGTCGCTGATGGACGACCCGAATAAATACCCGATCGCAGGCAAGGTCGCCTGGATCACCCCGGCCGGCGCCAACAACAGCAAGGCGCAGGGCATCGGCGTGCATTTCCCTGCCGATGAAACCGGCCAGCGCGCCAAGGCCCGCATCGAAGAAATCCTGGGCGCGGCGCTCCGCTCGTCGCGCGCCACCCATACCCTGTAATCTATTTTTCGTTTTTATGCCGTCCTACGTCCACCGTCTTGCCCGCCGCGACGACCTGCCCGTCATCGTCGATATTTATAACTCCACCATCGCCTCGCGCGAAGTCACCGCCGACACCGAGCCCGTGAGCGTCGCCTCGCGCGAAGCCTGGTTCAACGAGCACACGCCCGAGCGGCGTCCGCTGTGGGTGATCCACGATGCGAACGATGTGTCGGACGAGCCGACCGTGATCGGCTGGATGTCCTACTCGAATTTCTACGGCCGTCCGGCCTATTCAGGCACGGCCGAGCTGTCGATCTATATCGACGAGGAATGGCGCGGACGCGGCCTGGGGCGCTACTGCCTGGAGCAGGCGATCGCCTTTGCGCCGAAGATCAAGGTGCATACCCTGCTCGGCTTCATTTTCGGGCACAACGTGCCGAGCCTGGCGCTGTTCCGCAAGTTCGGCTTCGAGACCTGGGCGAATTTTCCGCGGGTGGCGAATCTGGACGGGATCGAGCGCGACCTGATCATCCTCGGGAAACGCGTCGTCGACTGATCGGGTGGCGGAAACGCGTGGAGTCGGGACTCCACCCTACATCGTCGATCAGCCACGAACCGTAGGGTGGACTCCCGAGTCCACGGCTTTTGGATCGGCGGACACCGCGTGACGCGACCTCGCGGCTCCCCGTACAATACGCGGATGTACATCGATTCCCACTGCCACATCAATTTCCCCGAGCTCGCCGCCCGGATGCCCGAAGTCCTGGCCAAAATGGCCGAGAACCGCGTCACCCACGCCCTGTGCGTCTCGGTCGACCTGCCGGACTTTCCCTCGGTGCTCGCCCTGGCCGAGCAATATCCGCACATTTATGCCTCGGTCGGCGTCCATCCGGACTACGAGGACACGCCGGAACCAACGGTCGAGCAGCTGGTCGAACTGGCACAGCATCCGAAGATCATCGCCATCGGCGAAACCGGCCTCGATTACTACCGCCTCGAGGGCGACCTCGAATGGCAGCGCGAGCGCTTCCGCACCCATATCCGCGCCTCGCGCGAGACCCGCAAGCCGCTGATCATCCATACCCGCTCCGCCAGCGAAGACACCATCCGCATCATGCGGGAAGAGGGCGCCGGCACGCAGGATGGCGGCGTGGCCGGCGTGATGCACTGCTTTACCGAGTCGCTCGAGGTGGCGCAGGCCGCGATCGAGATGGGTTTCTATATCTCGTTTTCCGGCATCGTCACGTTCAAAAGCGCGAAAGACCTGCAGGCGGTGGCGCGCGCGGTGCCGCTCGAGCGGATCCTGATCGAGACCGATTCGCCTTATCTCGCCCCGGTGCCCTACCGCGGCAAGATGAACGAGCCCGGCTATGTGGCGCACGTGGCGGAATACATCGCCACCCTGAAAGGGGTGCCGCTGCGCGAAGTCGCGGACCGCACCACCGGGAACTTCTTCAACCTGTTCCAGCACGCAAAGGTTTGACAATGGGAGCACAGCGCCGCCTCGTCCTCCGCAGTGCCGTACTCGTCCTGGGCCTGGCCTGCGGGATCGCCGCCGCGGCGGCGCCGCCGACCGAGGCCCAGCTGACCACTTTCTTCCGCGCGGTGCAGCTGGACGACGCGAAGACGGTCAATGCCATGATCGGCAGCGTCGTCAACGCCAACCAGCCGAACCCGATCGGCGGCGAGCCGGGCCTGGTGCAGGCGCTGCGCGAGGATGCGATGGAGGTTTTCAAGGCCTTCCTCGCCCATCCGGGCACCAACCTGGAAGCGCAGGCCGCCAACGGCAACACGGCGCTGATGATGGCGGCCTTCAAGCGCAACCGTGCGGCGGTGGAGGCCTTGCTGGCCAAAGGCGCGAAGGTCAACCAGCCGGGCTGGACGGCACTGCACTATGCGGCCGCCAGCGGCGACGACGAGATCGTCCGCCTGCTGCTCGCGCGCGGCGCGAAAGTCGACGCGGTCTCGCCGAAGGCGAGCGGCGGCTACACGCCGATGATGATGGCGGCGCGCGAAGGGCATGACGGCACCGCCCTGGTCCTGATCGCGCACGGCGCCGACCGCAATCGTACGAATGTCGAAGGCCTGAACGCCGTCCAGATCGCCGAGCGAGCCGGCAAGCCGCGCGTGGCCGCAGCCCTGCAACGGGGCGGGCGCTGAGCGCTGGGTGTAGGCCGAACTGGCGGGTAATCCCGTCTTTCTTTACAGCATCGATCCTGTGCGCCGCATTGCATAATCTCGTTACCGAAACGAATATTGCGACGTGGAAATGAACGGCGCACAACAAGGATCTTCCATGCTGAACGAACGCGAAATCGAAAGCTGCTACCTCGGGCAATTCATCCCGGTCCACTATCACCACAACATGCTGATGGACCAGAACCGCATGAATGCCTTCCAGGGCGCGATCGCGCACGCGGTCCGGCCGGGCATGAAGGTGCTCGAGCTCGGCGGCGGGACCGGCGTGCTCTCGTATTTCGCGGCGCAGCAGGCCGACAAGGTGTATTGCGTCGAGTTCAACCCGGACCTGGTGAAGGAAGCGCGCCGTTTCCTGGCGATGAACCCGAACGGCCACAAGGTCGAGGTGATCCACGCCGACGCCTTCGACTACCTGCCGCCGGAGCCGGTCGATGTCGTGATCTGCGAAATGATCCACGTCGCCATGCTGCGCGAAAAGCAGGTGGCCGTGATCGAAGCCTTCAAGCAGCGCTATCTTGCCCGTTTCGGCGCTCCGCTCCCCATCTTCATGCCGGAAGCCGTCGTGATGGCGGTGCAGCCGCTGCAGCAGGACTACAGCTTCCACGGCTATTACGCCCCGATCGTCCAGTTCCAGGACACGGGCGTGGCTTATCCGGGCACGATCGAGCTGGCCCGGCCGGCCGTGTACAGCGTGCTCGATTTCGCCGAACCCGTCGACAGCCTGATCGCCTGGAGCGGCAGCTTCACGGTGGAGCAGGACGGTTCGCTGAACGCGCTGCGTTTCGTGACCAAGAACGTGCTCTCGATCGTCGAGGAGCAGGGCAGCACCATCGACTGGCTGAACCACTACATGACGCTGCCGCTGGCCAGGGCCCTCGACGTGGTGGCGGGCGACGTGGTCGAGGTGGCGTTCCAGTACCGCGCGGGCGGTTCCATCCCCAGCCTGCAGGCCTCGATCCGCGCCACGCTGTCCGTCGACCTGCCGAACGAAGTCCCGGCGCGCGCCATGCGTACCGTCGAGTTCGCATAATCCCCGGGGAACCAGCCTCGCCCCGGGGCTGGTTCGTCGCCGCTATCTGCAGGCCGGCCGCGCCAGGCCGCCGTTCGTCGCATTCGGCCGGCATGTCTGTACGCCACGCCCTACACTCGATGCTCACCTTCTACTGGAGCATGCAATGTTCGGTTTCCTGCTGTGGCTGCTACTTCTGTTCTTTTGCTGGCCGCTCGCCCTGCTGGCCCTGATCCTGTATCCGATCGTCTGGCTGCTTCTGCTGCCTCTGCGCTTGCTGGGCATCGGCGTGGACGCCGTCTTCAGCCTGCTGCGCGCCGTCCTGATGCTGCCGGCGCGCGTACTCGGCCTCTCGCCGGGACGGTAATTGCCCGCGTGACCTGGCCCGGCCCGGCAGAGTGTGGGGCAATTAACAGACGCACGCTTGCCGATCGCCTACTGTGGAGCCGTACGCTTTCATCCGAAAGCGCGCTTTCATTGTAAGGAAACGATTATGCGCCTGGACATTTACCGCAGAGCCGAAAGCGACGGCAAGTTCTCCTACTTGGCCGTGCCGGAAACTCGCAACATCCCCGAAGAAGCCACCAATACGGATTGGGAAGTGGAGGCACGTGCCTTCGAGATCGACGACAATGCCGATCACCTGCCCGACTACGAGATCGATAACCTGAGTGGCCAGCTATCCGAAAAAGGCTATGCGATGACCCATGTCCACTAAGCAGTAAGGGACGGCGCCCGCGCGGTCTTTGCCGCAGCGAGCGCACTCACGGTGCAAGCTTCGGCATGCACGCTACAAGCGATGTCGTTTTCACCGGGTCCCCGACGGGCGCCCGGTGGATATGCTATTCTTGCGCCCTGTTTAAATTGACACCGGCTGCCTGGGCCGGCATGGGGGCAAGATGAAGTGGGCGGTGGTAGCTTTTTATTTCCTCGCGGTTTTCCACATTCACTTCCGCGGCAAGGTGCGCCTGCCGTTCGGACGGCAATTGTTCGACCACTCGTCGTTCATGGCGCCGATCAATGTGTTCATGCACTTGTTTTCCAAAGTGCCGAGCACGCCTTACATTCCGGTGCGCGATTTCCCTGAACTGGCGCCGCTGCAGGCCAACTGGCAGGTCATCCGCGCCGAAGCGGAACACCTGCTGACCCTCAAAAAGATCAAGGCGGCCGAGCAGAACGACGATGCCGGCTTCAATTCCTTCTTCAAGACCGGCTGGAAGCGCTTCTACCTGAAGTGGTACGACGCCAGCCACCCGTCGGCCGCCCGCCTGTGCCCGCAAACCCATGCGTTGCTGCAATCGATCCCCTCGGTAAAAGCCGCGATGTTCGCCGAGCTGCCGCCCGGCGCCAAGCTGAACCCGCACCGCGACCCCTTCGCCGGCTCGATGCGCTACCACCTGGGCCTGGCCACGCCGAACGACGATCGCTGCTTCATCGAAGTCGACGGCGAACGCCACAGCTGGCGCGACGGCGAGGGCGTGATCTTCGACGAAACCTATATCCACTGGGCCATCAACGGCAGCGACAGCGACCGCATCATCCTGTTCTGCGACGTCGAGCGTCCGATGCGTTACCGCTGGATGTCGGCAATCAACCGCTGGCTCGGCCGGACGATGATGACGGCCGCCAGCTCGCCCAACGAGACCGGCGACCAGACGGGCCTGGTGAGCAAGCTGTTCCGCATCTCGCACGTGATGGGCCAGTACCGGCGCCGCTACAAGGCCTGGAACAAGACGGCCTATAAAGTGACCAAGGTCGCGCTGATCGTGGCTGTGGCCGCCTTCATCTACTGGATCTGAGCGCACCCGCCGCCAGGCGGTGGCCGCATGGCCTGTTGGATCCTCAGGCCGCGGGATCGGGTTTGACCTGGGTGAACTGGTAGTCCGCCGCCGAACGCTCGAGCGCCAGGCCGAGCACGTCCTTCAGTTCCTCGGCGCTTGCGCCCTGGTCGAGCTGCTGCCTGGCGAAGGTATTGCGCAAGGTGCGTCCGCCCGAGCGCGCCAGATCCAGCCCGGCCCGCTCGAAGGTTGCCCGCATCTGCACATACACGGTCTTGCGCGTCATTTTGTTGCCGGTCAGGTTGGCGGGAAAGACCAACTGGCCCGGTATCCCCATCCCCTCCCGTTCGTTCAGCCAGGCCCGCAGCTCGTCGGCGCCTGCGCGGGGGAGGGTGACCGTGTGTTCATGACTGGTGTCGAGCTTTTCGTCGGGCGTGATCGTCAGCAGGATCGAGCCGTCGATCGCCACCTGCCTGCCCAGCTCGCCGACGAGCAATCCGATCGCCTCGGACACCCGCAGACCCGCGAGCGCGATGACGACCTGCATGGCCCGATCGCGGCGTCGTTTCCAGCCGGCGAAAGCGGTGCTGAGCCGGCCCTGGGGCGCCTGCGCCGGCAGGGCGGCGAAGAAGCGTTCCAGTTGCTCGCTCGACAGGCTGCGGCCGGCGTCGTCTCTCACCATGTGGGCGCGGTCGATGCCGAGGATCGCTTGCTGGGCCGGGTTCGGCGTCAGTTCGAGGTGCTCGTAGCAGCGTTCCAGCAAGCGCAGGTAACGGTAGGCGATCTTGCTGTTCAGGATACGCTTGCCCTTGGCCCTACGATCGATGAAGCGGAGCAGGTCGGTCTGCTTCACGGCCGAGAAGCGGATCCGCTCCTGATGCAGCCAGTCTGCCAGGCTCCCGAACATGAAGAGGTAGATCTTCGCCGATTGCGGGGAGAGCACCCGGATGCTGCCGTCCGCGCGCAAGCGGCGGCCGGTCTCGGCGAATGCGCTCGTCGCGATGAATTCCTTGAATGCCTGGACCGGATTGGCATCCCACATCGTCAGCTTGTCCATGGTGGCCTGCACGAAATCGAGAGCTTCCAGACTACCATAAACGTAACTAACCGACGGCGCGCACGCAAAAAACAAAAGAAATTTGCGTTTCGGACTCCGAACACGCCGGCTCAACTCAAAACCGGCCAGCAGGAAGGAGGGTTTGACCAGGCATACGATTGTTGGCAGGCGACCGACCGGTGGATCGACGTGGTACACCGGATGGTCCGAGCCAGCGCGGGAAGGCGCGGACAGCACAATGGGGCAGGGCGTGCAAGCAGGCGGCGACGCCGCCATGCCGCGTGCCCCGTTCCTTGACTGCGGCAGCGTTTGCCGCTCAACGGTAGACCAGCACCGGAATCGAGCTGTGCACCAGCACTTTCTGCGTCTCGCTTCCCAGCAGCACCCCGCTCAGTCCGTGCCTGCCGTGCGAAGCCATGATGATGAGGTCGCACCCACGGTCGCGCGCGGTGCGCAGGATGGCTTCGTGCGGATCGTCGGAGCGCACCAGCATCGCAGTGCAGGCGACACCCGCTGCGCGCGCCGCATCCACGAGCGGCGCCAGGCGCTTGTTGGCGCGCGCCTCGCTGGCGGCGAGGTATTCGTCCTCGGTACTCTCGAGCATCTCGGCGTCCGCCGTGAAGGTCTTGAAGTCCGGAAGGGCGGTCATGCCGACCAGTTCCGCACCGACTTCCTTCGCAAAACTCACGCCGGCCAATACGGCGCGCGAAGAGAGCTCGGATCCGTCCGTCGGCAGCAAAATGCGCTTGAACATGGTGGCTCCTCGAATGGCTCAACGGATTCGTCTAGTAACCAGTCTCGCGCGATCATCTCCCTGTCATTTGATTCCGCTCAAACGCGTTCCGGGAACCAGGCGGCGCGCGCAGCAAATCGCCGCACACAGGCGGAAGGTGGCAGAATCGGGATTGACACGCAAGGCAGCGTAATCCCATGTCCACCCCCGACCCAGCCGCTCTCCGGCGCCAGCTCGACGAACTGCTCGACCACCTGCCGGCAGGCGTCGTGGTGCACGGTCCGGATGGCCGCATCCTGTCCGCGAACCGGCGCGCGCGCGTGCTGCTCGGACAGAGCGAACCGGAGCTGGTCGGCACCGAGTCGACCGAGACGGTATGGTCCCTCGTCCGTTCCGACTACACGGTCATGCCGGAAGCGGAATACCCGGTCAACCAGGTATTGTCGACTGGCGAACGTGTGGAGGAGATGGTGGTCGGCGTGCCGGCGACGCCGCCGGGACCGCTGCGCTGGCTGATCTGCACTGCCTATCCGGAGCTGGACGGGGAAGGGCGCATCGAGCGGGTGGTGGTGTGCTTCAACGATTGCACCAAGCTCAAGCAGGCCGAGCGGCGCGCCCAGAAATCCGAGGAGCGGCTGCGCCTGATCCTGGAAGGCTCGACCGACGCCCCCTGGGACTACGACTTCACGAATAACGAGGTGTACTACTCCGATCGCTGGTGGAGCATGCTCGGCTACCGGCCGGGCGAATTGCCGAGCGACGAGAAGACCTGGCAAAGGATGCTGCATCCGCACGACGCGCCGCGCGTCCTCGCCTTCCTGCACAAGATCCTGGCCGAACGGACAGATAGCTACAGCGTCGAATTCCGGATGCGCCACCGCGACGGACACGACGTGCCGATCCTCTCGCGCGGCTTCGTGCTGCGCGACGCCGACGGGCGCGCCCTGCGCATCTCGGGTACGAACACCGACCTCACCGAACGCAAGCGCGCGGAGCAGCGCATCCACGAGCTGGCCTATTACGATCACCTGACCGGGCTGCCGAACCGCCGCTTCCTGTCCGAGGAACTCGACAAGGTGCTGGCGCGCAGCGAACGCTCCGGCCAGATCGGCGCCGTGCTGTTCCTCGACCTGGACAACTTCAAGCTGCTCAACGACACCATGGGGCACGACGTCGGCGACCTGCTGCTGCGCCAGGTGGCCCAGCGCCTCAAGATGGCCTTGCGCCAGAGCGACCAGCTGGCGCGCCTCGGCGGCGACGAGTTCGTTATCGTCTTCGAAGACCTCGGCGAGGTACTCGAGGATGCCATTGCCGAGGCCAACCACGTCGTCGACAAGATCCTCGCGCTTCTCGACCAGCCCTACCATCTGTCCGGCCGCATGTTCGTCAGCACGACCAGCATCGGCGTCGCCCTGTTCGAAGGACTGAAAACCGAGGTCGACACGCTGCTCAAGCAGGCCGATCTTGCCATGTACCGCGCCAAGTCCGACGGCCGCCACATCGCCCGCTTCTTCGACCCCGGCATGCAGGCGGCCGCCGACCGCCAGTCGGCGCTCGAGACCGGCCTGCGCGACGGCCTGGCGCGCCACCAGTTCGTCCTGTTCTGCCAGCCGCAATTCAGCATCCGCGGACGCCTGGTGGGCGCCGAAGTACTGGTGCGCTGGCGCCGCGAGAATGGCGCCCTCGTGAGTCCCGGCGACTTCATCGGCCTGGCGGAGTCGTCCGGCCTGATCCTGCCCCTGGGCCACTACGTGCTCGAGGAAAGCTGCCGTGCGCTGGCGCGCTGGCGCGGCGACAGGGCGCTCGGCAAGTTGAAACTGGCGGTGAACGTCAGCGTGCAGCAACTGCGCGGCCCCGATTTTCCTGCGGAAGTCGCGGCGATTCTCGCCCGCTCCGGCGCGCCGAGCCGCAAGCTGTGCCTGGAACTGACGGAAAGCATCTTTGCCGACGACAAGCAGGACCTCGCCGACAAGATGCACCAGCTGTGCGGGCAGGGCCTGTGCTTTTCGCTCGACGATTTCGGCACCGGCTATTCCTCGCTGGCCTACCTGAAGCGCTTCCCGCTGGCGGCCCTCAAGATCGACCGCTCCTTTGTGCACGACGTGCACGTCGACCCGGACGCGGGACCGATCGTCAAGGCCATCATCGCCCTGGCGCGCCAGCTCAAGCTCGAGATCGTCGCCGAAGGCGTGGAGCACGAGGAACAGCGCGACTTCCTCGCCCGCAGCGGCTGCTATGCGCTGCAGGGCTACCTGCTCGGCGCGCCGATGCCGATCGAGGATTTCGAGAGCATGTATGGTGCGGCCGGGCATGCGTGACGGGGCGGCGCCGACGGCCGAGCCTGTGATACGCTTGTTGCCGCGCAGCGTCAACCGATTGTCCAATACCCGCCTGGAGGCTTCCTTTGATCCCGACCATTACCGCATTCGAAACCTCGCCGGACCGCGGCAGGGGGCTTGCGCGCGACATGGGCGTGCGCTGGGCGCTCGAGGAAGTCGGGCAGGCTTACGAGGTGCGGCTCGTTTCATTCCAGGCGATGAAGGAAGCCGCGCACCGGGCACGCAATCCGTTCGGACAGATCCCGACCTATGAAGAAGGCGAGCTCGTGCTGTTCGAGTCCGGGGCCATCGTTTTCCACATCGCAGAGCAGCATCCGGGGCTGCTGCCGCCCGATCCCCATGCGCGGGCGCGGGCGATCACCTGGATGTTCGCGGCCCTGAACACGGTCGAGCCGCCGATCGTCGACCGCCAGGTGACCATTTTCGTGGACGGCAAGGAAAGCTGGGGCAAGCAGCGCCTGGCCGCGGTCGAAGAGCGGATCCGCAAGCGCCTGGCCGAGCTGTCGACGCACCTGGGCCAGGACGACTGGCTCGACGCTGAATTCAGTGCGGGCGATCTGATGATGGTGACCGTGCTGCGCCGGCTGGGAACGTCGGGCTTGATGGAGGAGTATCCGAACCTGGCGGCCTATGTCGCGCGCGGCGAGGCGCGGCCGGCGTTCGGGCGGGCGTTCGCGGCGCAGCTGGCGGTGTTCGAGACGCACGCGGCCGGCTGAGAAGAGTCCGTGCGATGGAAATGCCGGGCACCTGGCAGCGGAAAGTTTGCAGCGTGGCCCGCATCGGATACCAGGGATTCCCGGGGCTGGCGGAACGAAACCTTACCAGTCCGACGAACAATCCAGCACTTCGCATAATCTATATTATGTCAAATCCGCCATCCGTATCGATACCGGATCTCCGCCAAGGCAGTGCCCCACCAGCAAGGTCAAGCCTGGACGGTAGCGGTTGAAAGGATGTCGGCCGGCGCCATCAGGTGCCCGCCCGTCCCTTCGTCGACCTCGTTCGCGTGTCATCGCCTACGCTGCCGATCCGCGCAAACTGCGCAGCCTTCCAGGCTGACGCCTGCCGTGCCTGGAAGCGCCGCACCGTCCCGTGTCCGCGCCAGGCCTTCGGGCGCTGCGTCCGCTCCGCCTGTTCGAACAGCGAAGCGGCCGACGCGGCGAACCGATGCACTCGTATCGTGGGTCGCCTCAGCCCGTGCCGACGACCAGCGCCGCAGCCACGGCACGGACAAGGAGGCACGCCCGCGTCGGCCAATCGCGGCAGTCGCCGAATACCCGGTCGCTGTAGCGGTCGCGGACGTCGGCGATCTCGCCACGGCTGGCTGTCGATGGTTTCTCAGCATCCTGGCAGTGCCGGGAGTTCGGGATCGGCCCGGCGAAGGCGCCCGGAAGGAAATTCAACACCGGGTCGTAAGGCGCGTCCTCGCCGGGCCGCCGTACCTTGACCGCTATCCAAAGTCCCTGTTCATGGCGTGATCGTGGTACGTCTCCAGGCCGGGATGGCCATCATCGCAGGTTCCAGATGCCGCCGGTCCGGGCCCTGGGCGATCGACATCGCAGCCCTGGAAGATCGCGAAATCGCGCCGGCCACCTGCACAACACTTTTCCATCATACTCATCATTGAACCGTGCCGTTGCAGAGGCAGAGAGCATGAACAGGGCGCTTCCCTGCGGCAGGCTCCCTACCGGCCAAAACTGAACTCGACATTACAGTAAATAATGTCGAGTTAGACGCAGAAGCATGCGCGTTCGCGCTCGATCGCCGAATCCACCGATCCGCCCGCCTCGCTTGATGACGCACGACGCAATGAAGGTAATCGAGACGCGAACGGGTCGCTGAACATGAAGGACCAGGCTCCCGCGCCCATCCCGCGCGCTTCGCCGTCCCCATCAGCGTGTGCGTTCATCGCTAAGGGACAGCGCCCCGGCCGGAATCCCCAGTACCCGCACGATCGCCGCCGGTGTCGCCGCCCCCTTGATGGCCGCCAGCCCGTGTTCACCACCCGCGAGCGGCGGCAGGCGCAGCGCACCCAGCTCGCGCCCTTCCCTCAGTACCAGCACCCGGAAGCCGTCGGCGCCCTCCACCACTGCCGCCGACGCCCCTGCCCTCGCCCGTAAAGCTTGCGCCGCAACGCCGAAGCCGAGCCGTCGCGCGAGCGCCGTGGGGCCTCCCGGCGCAGGTCCGGCCGCGCGCCCTTCTTTCCATTCGACGGCCTGGCGCCGCTCGGGATCGAACCAGAGCGCGTAGACCGCCCGGCCCGGCGTCCGCTGCGACAGGAGTGCCGCGAAATGGCCGTCCGCGCCTTCAGTCCCGGGAGAGCGCGAGCCGAGCGCGCTGTGGCCGGCATCGCCGGCGACGGCGTCCCAGGCGGCGGGGCGACAGGGCCGCGAACAGCGGGAAGCGGTACAAGGGCCACGCGTGCAGGGCAAAATGGGCGTCGGCCGCGGCGCGCAAGCGGCAGCGAACGAGGTGAACCGTCTTGCCCCGGCTGCGGCGCCCTCACTTCGCGCGGCGCTTCACCGCATAGCCGTACTGCACCGGCCAGGCCGGTTCTTCCTCGAACGCATGCTGGGCTTTCAGGGCCCAGTAGGGCTCGCGCAGCAGTTCGCGACCGACCAGCACCAGGTCGGCGTCGCCGCCAGTAATGATTTCGTCGGCCTCCTTCGCATCCGTGATCAGTCCCACCGTCCCGGTCGGGAGCCCGGCGTCGTCGCGGATCCGGCGGCTGCAGGGAACCTGGTAGCGCTTGGCCACGGGAATCCGCGCCGTCGGCAGGTTGCCGCCGGTCGAGACGTCGACCAGGTCCACGCCCAGGTCCTTCAGGCGGCGCGACAGTTCCACCGACTGGTCGATATCCCAGCCGCCTGCCGCCCAGTCGGTGGCGGAAATGCGGACGAACAGCGGCAGGTCGGCGGGAACCACGGCCCGGACCCGCTCGGTCACGCGCAGTGCGAAGCGCATCCGGTTGTCCAGGCTGCCGCCATACGCGTCAGTGCGCCCGTTACTGTGGGGCGACAGGAACTGGTGCAGCAGGTAGCCGTGCGCGGCGTGGATTTCCAGCACCTTGAAGCCGGCCGCGAGGGCGCGCCGCGCGGCCGCCTCGAACGCGTCGACGACGCCCTCGATGCCCTGTTCGTCGAGCGGGACCGGCGTTGGATCGCCTGGATGAAAAGGGATGGCACTGGGCGCCACGACCGGCCAGCCGCCCTCGCCGGCCGTCTTCAGGGCGGCGCCGCCCGCCCAGGGCGCAGCTGTGCTGGCCTTCCGTCCGGCGTGCGCGAGCTGGATCCCGGCGACCGCCCCCTGGCTGTCGACGAAACGGGCGATGCGTGCCAGCGGCTCGATGTGCTCGTCGGCCCAGATACCCAGGTCGCCCGGGGTGATGCGCCCGTCCCGGGTGACCCCGGTGGCCTCGACGATCACGAGCCCGGTGCCGCCGACCGCGCGGCTGCCCAGGTGCACGAGGTGCCAGTCGTTGGCCATGCCTTCCTCGGCCGAATACTGGCACATGGGCGCCATCGCGATGCGGTTACGGAGGGTCAGGCTACGCAGGGTGAGCGGGCTGAGCAGGTCAACCTCCGGCACTTCCTGGTCGTGCGCGGCGTCCGCCATGGCGCCATGTGGGGATGCAGGGGCGGCCAGCCCCGAGGCTTGGGCAATATCCGAGTTCATGGCTCATCTCCGGTTGCAAATGGGAATCCGGTTAGACAGCGATCGGCCGCATTGGGTCCGCACCTGCCGCAGAGTAAGGTCTTTTCCCAGCCCTTGCCTACCTGGGCTTCTTCCCGCCCTTGTGCGCCGCCGAAGCGATAATCTCGTCGTGCCGCTGCTGGTCGGTCTTGTGCAGGTAACCCGCCGTGGTCGAGATGTTCGCGTGCCCTGCCGTGTCCTGCAGTGTCTTCAATTGTACGCCGTTGTTGGCATGGTTGGTCAGCATGCTGTGGCGCAGCCAGTGCGCGGAGGCATGCCGCAGGCTGGAGGCGCTGTCGCCGTCCCCGGCGCGCTCGGCCGCCAGGGCGGCCTCGGCGAAGATTCCCTTGATCGCTTCGGACGCCGCCTCGTCGGTGAGCCGGGCCACGGTCCGGCTGCGGCTCGACAGCACGAGCGGCGTGCGGTCGGCCCGCGCCGAATGAGCCGGCAGGCCGAAGGCTGCGCGGTAGCGTTGGTAAGCGTCGAGCATGTCGTCCGGCACCGGCAGGCGGCGCGGCTTGTTGCCCTTGCCGAGCACGTCCAGCCACCAGCGGCCGTCTTCCGAATAGATCGCCCCCATCCCGGCGCCGACGATTTCGTTCAGGCGCGCCCCGGTATGCGCAAACGCGATCAGCAGGAAACGGTCGCGCTCGCGCCGGCGCAGCGCGGCGGCCGAATCCGGCACCCGGCACGAGACCGTGTCGACGGCCAGCGCGATGGCCTCCGGCGTCAGGTAGCGCGTGATGCGGCTGGCGTTTGGGGTGCGCACATTGCGCACCAGGGCGGCCGGGTTGCGCCGCAGGTAACCGGTCTGCTCGGCGAACGCAAGCAGGCCTTTCACCGCGATCATCGCCTGGCGCCGGCTGGGGTCGGACAAGGGCCCGGTGAAGGGACGGTAGCGCGGATCGCTGCGCGGCCATTTCGTCTTCGAGATCCAGTCGGGCGGAGGATTGCGCAGGAATTCCTTGTAGGCGTTCAGGTCGGCGACGTTCAGCTGGGACAGGGTCTTCTTCGCTTCCTCGCGGCACCAGGTCAGGAAGCGGAACAATTCCTTCTGGCTGTTGGCGATCGATTTCGGGCTGAGTTCCCCGTTGCCGATGAATTCACGGGCGATCTCGGCATCGGTCTGCGCCTCGGTGATGGGGTCGTCGGCGACGCGGAACATCTTGACGTCGAGCCGGCCGCTGGCTGCGTCAGGCTGGCCCGGGAGGCGTGGCGCGAGATCGATGGGGGCAAACTTGCTCATGGTGTTTCCGCTTCAGTTTCCATTTTATACTGTGTTTTTATACAGTATAGCATGCGGACCAGGCAGTCCCCAGCCGCACGGAGCGTGCTAACCTGTCCATATCAAATCCATGGAAAACAACCGATATGCCCACACTCCAGCTGACACCAGAAGACGCCCTCCTCGTGATCGACATGCAGGTCGATTTCCTTCCTGGCGGCAAACTAGGCGTACCGGACGGACACGCAGTTCTGGGTCCGATCAACCGGCTGCTGGGCCTGTTCGACAGCCGCGGCTTGCCGATCTACGCCTCGCGCGACTGGCATCCCGAGAACCATTGTTCGTTCGCGGCACGCGGCGGTCCCTGGCCGCCGCATTGCGTGGCGGGAACGCCCGGCGCGGCCTTTTCCGGGGAGCTCGCTTTGCCGGACGGCGCGGTCGTCGTGTCGAAGGCGGACACGGAAGACGCCGATGCCTACTCGGCCTTCAACGGCACGACGCTGGCGGCGCAACTGCGCGCGCGCGGCGTGCGCCGGGTCGTGGTCTGTGGGCTGGCAACCGATTACTGCGTACTGAACACCGTGGTCGATGCCCGCGAGAACGGCTTCGAGGTCGTGATCGTGCCGGAGGCCATGCGCGCCGTCGACGTGGCGCCGGGCGACGGCGAACGGGCGATCGCGCGCATGACGGGGCTCGGTGCGCGGCTGGCAAGCGTGGAAGTGTTCGCGAACGCCTGAGCCGCGCGGACATAAAAAAACCTGGCCGGAGCCAGGTTTTTTTATGTCCGTACACGCCCGGCCGCAGCCGGGCGGACAGGTTTTACTTGCCGTTCAGCTTGGAGCGCGAGCGCGCGTAGCCGAAGTAGACCACCAGGCCGATCACCAGCCAGATGACGAAGGCCACCCAGGTGTGCCAGCTGAGGAAGGACATCAGCGCCACGCAGAAGATGATGGCCAGGGCCGGGACCACCGGCACGCCCGGGCAACGGAAGGCGCGGTGCAGGTCGGGACGCTTCTTGCGCAGGATGATCACGGCCAGCGACACCAGCGAGAAGGCGGCCAGGGTACCGATGTTGACCAGTTCGGCCAGCACGTCGAGCGGCACGACAGCGGCGATCAGGCCGAAGATGATGCCGACCATCCAGGTCGCGAAATACGGGGTGCCGTATTTCGGGTGCACCGTCGACAGCTTGGCCGGCAGCAGGCCATCGCGCGACATGGCGTACAGGATGCGGGTCTGGCCATAGGCCATCACCAGCATCACGGTGCTCATGCCGAGGATCGCGGCGAGGTCGACGAAGCCGGCGACCCAGTCCTGTCCGGCGTATTTCAGGGCCAGCGAGACCGGGTGGTCGACGCCCTTGAACTGCATGAACGGGACGATGCCGGTCATGATGGCGGAGACGATCACGTACAGGACGGTGCAGATGCCCAGCGAACCGATGATGCCGATCGGCAGGTCCTTGGCTGGATTCTTGACTTCCTCGGCAGCCGAGGTCACGGCGTCGAAGCCGATAAAGGCGAAGAACACCAGTGCCGCGGCGCTCATCACGCTACCGGCGCCGAAGGGCATGAAGGGCTGCCAGTTGCCCGGCTTCACATAGCTGGCGCCGACAAAGATGAACAGCAGGACGACGCCGGTCTTGATCAGCACCATGACGTTGTTTACCCGGGCCGATTCGCGCACGCCGAGCGACAGCATCCAGGTCAGCACCATCATGATCAGGAAGGCCGGCAGGTTGAACAGGGTATCGACCCCGGGCTTGGCGCCCGGGGCTGCACGGAAGGCTTCCGGCAGCATGAAGCCGAAGCCCTCGAGCAGCGACTGGAAATAGCCGGACCAGCCGACGGCAACCGTCGAGGTCGCCAGGCCGTATTCGAGCAGCAGGTCCCAGCCGATCATCCAGGCGACGATTTCGCCGAGGGTGACATAGGAATAGGTGTAGATCGAGCCGGCCACCGGCACGCTCGAGGCGAATTCGGCATAGCACAGGGCGGCAAAGCCGCAGGCAATCGCCGCGATGACGAAGGAAAGGGTCAGCGCCGGGCCGGCCGTGACCGCGCCGGTACCCGTCAGCACGAAGATACCCGTGCCGACGATCGCCCCGATACCCATGAGGATCAGGTCCATCGGCCCGAGGACCTTCTTCAGCCCGCCAGGCGTGCGGGCGTCCGCGACCATGGTATCGAGATTCTTGGTTCTAAAAAGACTCACTACGTGTTCTCCTGTTATGCATTATGTCTCCTCCGAAAAGATGCCGGATCATTCCGGTCGGCTTTTCCGCTTTCCTGCAGCCAGCTGTTTTTCGCCGGTTTATCGTTTACATGAGTCAGGTAAATACGGCGCTACCATAAAAAAGCGCCTGCGATACCGCCAGGCGCCGATCGACCCACCCCATCCACAGCCGTCCGAATCGCGGACGGCCGGAAAAAGCAATAACAATAAGCCAGCACATCCGCATTATTGCTCCGGCAACCCCGGTTGAGCAAGCGCTGGCCGTACCGCGCCGCGTCATTTCCGCTTTTTCGGGCGGGGCGCAGGAATCGCTTGCGTGTGCGTGGGAAATGTGGCGGACCGGCGCCGCCGCCGCAGGCGGGCATAGAGTACGAGATTAATGGCCAGCACGACGCCGGCCAGCACGCATTGCGTCGCCCGCGTCAGCGCCTGCGGATACAGCAGCGAAACAATATAGTGCTCGACGAAGCCGTCCGCATAGCCGGCCAGGCCGGCGCGCAGGCGCAGCAGGTTTTCCAGCCCCGTCAAAGGACAGCCGCGTCCGCTCAGCTCGACGAAGACGCCCCAGCCGGCCGCCGGCAGGTGCAGCCAGGCCAGGCGCGGCCGGCGCAGCACCAGGCAGGCCCCGAACACGACGAACAGGACGAAGGCAAGATGGATCATCAGGACCAGCACGGCTGCGGCGGCGTAGAGCATGGCTGGACCTGTTCCCGCAGCTGGGTCAGGGCGTGGCGCCCGCGCCCGTCGCCGCTTCGGTTCCGGCGCGGATCCGCTCGCGCGCGAACTCCGCCAGCGCGCCGATCGCGTTGGCCGCCGAGCGCAGGTAAAACGCCTGCAGGTGATATACGTGCCAGCGCCCACGATGGAGCTCGAAGCGGCAGTCGACCCCGCAGGCGCGTGCGTGGGCGACCAGCTGCTCGGCGTCGGGAAGCAGGATTTCCTCGTCGCCGGCCTGCACCAGCATCGGCGGCAGGCCGTTCAAATCGCAGCGCAGCGGATGGTGGGCGTCGACCGCGGGCGGACAGGCGTACCAGGCGATCCCCTGCCGCGCCCAGTCGGCCCGCACCATCGGGTCGATGGCGGCATGCGGATAGCCCTCCGGCCCCGGGGGAGGCATCCGGGTCACCGGTGAAACCAGCGCCAGCGCGGCCGGCATCGGCTCGCCCCGTTCGCGCAGGCGCAGCGCCAGGGCCAGCGCCAGCGATGCGCCGGCCGAGTCGCCGGCCAGCACGATGCGCTGCGCCGGGATGCCGGACGCGCGCATCGCCTCGTAACAGGCGAGCGCATCGTCCAGTGCGGCCGGGTACGGGTGTTCTGGCGCGAGGCGGTAATCCGGCACCCAGACCGGCATGCCGGCGTCCAGCGCCAGGCGCGAGGTGATGCTGCGATGGGTGCGCGGGCTGCCCAGGCAGAAGGCGCCGCCATGCAGGAACAGCAGCGCACCCTCTTCCGACTGTTCTATTTGTCGGGGCGTGACCAGTTCGACCGGCAGCCGGCCCACCTGCATCTGGCGGTAGCCGACGCCGCCGACGCCGGGCATCAGCGGCGCCAGCAGGCCGACCACGCGGCGCTGGGCGCGCGCACTGAATGGCGGCCCGATCAGGGGCTTGAAGCAGGTGCGCAGAAAGGCGCGCTGGAATGCGGCGCTCATCCGCTCGAGGATCGGGCGCGGCGCGGCGATGGCGACGGCTTGGCCGGCCAGCGCTGAACTGAAACGATAGGCAAGCAGGCTGGCGTGACGGGTCAGGAAACGGTAGCTGAACGTAAAACCCGGCCAGTTCGCGCTGTTGCGGCCATGGCGGTCGAGGTACCAGCTGCTGCAGCCCTGCCAGACGGTGCCGGCGAGGCGCCGCTGCAGGCGTGCATTGAAGCGCCGGTGCGGCGCGGCCTCGACTTCGACCGACGCCGCATCGGCAGCGCGCATCGCTGCGCGACAACGCATGACGTGCCGCACCTGGCTCTCCAGCATGTAGATGATCGAATTATGACCGAGGTTGGTGTTCGGTCCATACAGCATGAAGAAATTCGGGAAGCCCGGTACCGTCAGGCCGAGATAGGCCTCGGCCCCGTCGCGCCAGGCATCGTTCAGCGCGCGTCCGCCACGGCCGCGGACCGAGATCGGGGCGAGGAAGTCGGTGGCGGCGAAGCCGGTTCCATAGATGAGGACGTCGAACTCGCGGTGCTCGCCGTCGCCCGTCTCGATTCCAGTGGGCGTGATGCGGCGAATCGGGTCGATCACGAGGCGGACCGTGGGCCGGGCGTACACCTGCAGGTAATCGTCGGTGATCAGGATGCGCTTGCAGCCGATCGGATAATCCGGGGTCAGGCTGGCGCGCAAGGCCGGATCGGCGATGTTGCGCGCCAGCATGCGCCCAAACGGCATGCCGACCGCCAGCCACATCAGGCTCTTGAGTCGGGTAAGGGCCAGCGCCCTGGCTTCGTATTTCGCATAGATCAGGGCGCGGTGCACGCGCATCGTCAATGGGAAACGTCGGAACAGTGCCTTTTGCCAGGCCGCATAGGGGCGGTCCCTGCGCGCCTTGAGCCAGGACGGCGAACGCTGGAACACGCTCATCTGCGCGACCTCGGCGGCGATCGCGGGAACGAACTGGGTCGCCGAGGCGCCGGTGCCGATCACGGCGACGCGCTTGCCGGCAAGCGAACAGGCATGGTTCCAGTGCGCCGAGTGAAACGCCTGGCCGCGGAAACTGCCGATGCCGGGCAGGCGCGGCAGCAGCGGACGGCTCAGCAGGCCGGTGGCGCTCACCAGCAGCCGCGCCAGCAGGCATTCCCCGCCCGCCAGCTCGACTACCCAGAGCGCGCGTGCCTCGTCGAAGCGCGCCCCGGCAACCTCGGCCCCGTGGCGGATATGGCGCGCCAGCGCAAAGCGGCGCACGCAGTCGCGCAGGTAGGCGTGGATCTCGGCTTGCCGGGCATAGGTGTGCGACCAGTTCGGATTGGGGGCGAAGGAAAACGAATACAGGTGCGAGGGAACGTCGCAGGCGGCGCCGGGATAGGTGTTGTCGCGCCAGACACCGCCGACATCGCTCCCCTTCTCCAGGATCAGGAAGTCCTCGACCCCGGCACGGCGCAGCGCCGCCCCCATGCAGATGCCGCCGAAGCCGGCACCGATGACGAGGGCTTCGAGGACGGTCTCCGGCGCTGCGCCGGCATTCAAGGGGGGCACTGCTGTCATCTGCGGTCTCCTCGGCATACGGAAAGCGATCATTCCCAACCGCAACAATACACGAGGAGATCGCCCTCGGGTTCGATTCGGTCACGCCCGCTGCTGCCCGCCATGTGGGGTGCATGGGCGCGCACTACACATGGCTTTGCGCTTCGATGAGTCACTCTCCTACAGCATCACGCTGCACGCACCGATGGCAGGGCAAGCGCCGGCGCGCATAATGAGAATATCGAAGATCGGGAGACCAATATGGCTACGCAAGCATCTAGTGGAACCAGCGGAACAAGCGGTACGACCGGCACGACCGGCACGCAGGACGCGGCGTCGACCACCCTGGGCGTGGGCGGCACCACCAGCGGCCAGGCCGGCGCCACCCCCAGCCACGAAACCATGCAGGAAACCGGCGGCAGCGGCGGCGCGCAACTGACGCAGAGCACGGGCGAGATCGACGCGCCGCCGGGCTCGAAAGCGCAAGATTCGCCGGCGGCACCGGAAACGAAGCCCGAGGCCGACGGCAGCGCCGTCCAGAGCGGCTCGCGCGGCGCGCTCGATACCCGATCGCAGCAGGCAGGCGGCACGGGCACCGGCCTGGGCAGCCCGGAGACGGGTGCGAACCAGTCGCCGGACGATCTGCCTCCGGCGCCCTGAATATCCCGCCGCCGGGCGTCCTCCTGCCCGGCAGCGGCGCTTTGCGGAATCAGGATTGCAGCCTGATCGTCCCGTGTTCTCCCGGATCGACGTCCGGCGTGCTGCCCGTGACGGCCGCCTTGGCCATCTGGAACAGGCGCACCATCTTGCTGTCGTTCGAATCCCAGTATTCGGCGGCGTGCGGCGCCACGCGCACCAGCACCACATGTTCGTCCTCGGGGCCGTGCGGGAACCAGGCCTGCACCATCGGGTTCCACAGCGCGCGGATGCGTTCGCGGTCGACCACGCGCTCGGCCGTGCCGCTGATCGAGACGTACAGGCTGTCCTCCGGCTGGGCGAAGCTGACATTGACTTCGGGCTGGAGCGCGATGTTCTGCCACAGCGGCGCATGGATCGAGGTATAGAACCACAGGCCGCCCTGCTCGTCCGTCTCCTGGTTGGTCATCGGGTGGCTGATCAGGTGGCCTTGTTCGTCCACAGTGGTGAACATCGCGAAGCGCATCGAGCGGATCTTGTCCGCCAGTGCAGCCGCCTGTGCGGAAGCATTCGTCATGGACATGGTGTTTCCTTGATGATTGAGTGAACCGACATCCTAGGCCGTGCGCGTGCAACGCTCCGTGCGGCGCCGTACGCAGTCGCGCGCACGGCTCCCCATCTGCTCAGGCCCCTGTCTCTACCCGAGCTCCCTCGCCACGTCCGGCTGGTAGCGTCCCGGGGCCAGGATGCCCGCCGGGTCGAGCGCCGCCTTGATCGCGCCCACCGTGCGCCAGTAGGTGTCGCGCGCCGGGTCGAGCCTGGCCATCGCATGGTTGCCGACGCGGTAGGGAATATAGCCGGCCTCGAACATGCGCCCGAAGACCTCGTCATGGCAGGCACGGGCGCGCGCGGTCTCGTCCGGGTCCTGCTTGTCGTAGGCGATCGTCAGGACGCCGCCCAGCGTGCGTTCGTTGATCATGCTGAAGGTGGCGAACAGGTCGAAGCCGTAGCGCTCGAAGCTGGCCTCGGCAAGCGCGTGGACCGCCAGCATGTCCTCGCCGCGCAGCGGCAGCACCGGCGAGACCCACAGCAGGCCGCAACCGTCGCGCGCCGGATCGGCCTGCGCAGGAAAGCCCGCCGGCAAGCCGTCGCGGCGGCGCCAGTAGGCACCGGCCAGGAAACGTCCGTCGGGTACGCCGCGGTTCATCGCGAACAGCGATTCGCCCAGCGCCACCTTGCCGCGCAGGCGCCGCCCCGCATTCGTATTCCCGAGCAGGCGCGCGGCCAGGGCGCCGGCACGCAGGCTGCGTTCGCTGATGAAGACGGGGCGCGCCGCGGTGCCCCGCAGGGCCCGGCGCAGGGCCGCGCGCGCCGCCGCCACTTGGGCCCGGGTGCCGTAGAGCGCGCCGGACACGCTCCAGGCCCCGACGCCGCCCTGCTCGCGCATGGCGCTGCGCAGCGCCTGCGGCAGGCGCGCGCCCTCGCTGACGCGGGCGCGCGGGAACACGCCGGCTCCGGACAACACCCGCATGTCGTTGCCGATGTGCAGGATGCTGCGCAGCGTCCCGTCCAGCCGCAAGGGACGCAGGGCGTCGACCACCGGCCCGATATCGGCGTGCGCAGGCACGCTGCACAGGAAGTGGTTCACGCATTCCGCCTGCGGCATCAGCCAGATGCCGAGCCGGGTCACGATGCCCATGTTCGACTGGGTGAACAGGCCATCCAGGAAAGGCCCGACGCCATACGGGAACAGGTGGGTGGTGCGCGACTGCGCGTAATGCCCGAAACCGGTCTCGAGCAGCTCGCCGCCGGGCAGGACCACCTGCATCCCGGCCACGTGCTGCAAGCGGTTGCCGTAGGGAGAGTGGCCGAAGCCGCGCTCCATGATGTTGCCGATGTAGCTGGTGTCGGGCCCGGCGCCGGTGCAGTCGGCCCACAGCCGGTAGCCGCGCTGGCGCAGGTAGTCCGACAGCTGGCGCTGGGTCACGCCGGGCTCGATCACCGCATACGCGAGTTCCGGGTCGACGTGGATGATGCGGTTCATGCGCGACAGGTCGAGGATCACCTGGCCGGCGCCGACCGCGCAGGCGTCGCCATAGCCCCAGTTCTTGCCGGTGCTGATCGGGTAGACGGCGATGCGGGCGCCGGCGGCGATCCTGACCAGTTGCGCCACCTCGCCCGCATCGCCCGGACGCACCAGGGCCAGCGGACGCACCGGCCGCGCCGCCGTGCTGCGCGCATAGCGTTCGCGCGTGTCCTCGTTGACCAGGACATGGGCGGCACCGACCACGTCGGCCATGGCGGCCAGGGCGGCTTCCAGATGGGCGCTCTGCGGCAAATCCTTGAGTTGGCTCATGCCCATTCTCCTCCATGGCACAGCGCGGCGAGCCGGGCACTGATTGCGGGCTCGTCGCAGGCCGGGAAGAAATACGGATAGAAGGAGCGTTCGCCGGCCTGCTGCTGGACGCTGCCGCCCCATTTGCGGATGCTCGCGCCCATCTGGTCGAGCGGCAGGCGCAGCAGCACCGCCGGTGCGCCGACCCGGCTGCACGGCCGCTCACCGCCGAAATCGGCGAAGCCGAGCATGCGCCGGTAGAAGGCCACGTGGCGTGGATTGACCTCGATCACGTAGTCGGTAAAGCCATGCAGCTCGCGCGCATACAGCCAGGAGATGTGGATCAGGGCGGCGAACACGCGCTTGGACATGCCGGCATCGATCGCCAGGCGCGACGGTTCGCACAGCCGCCTCCCCTGGCGCCGCAGGATGTCGAGCCGGTCGCGGAAATTCTCGTCGGCCGGCAGCGCATTGCCCTTGTCCAGCCACAGGCTCATCGTCCCGACCAGCTCGCCCCCGGTTTCCGCATACAGAGTCACCTTGTCGGCGGCGCTGCGCTCGCCCGCTTCGAAGGCATAGCCGCGCCAGGCGTACATGCGGCGCACCAGGTCGCCGCTGTCGGCGTGGCGGCCTGCGGACAGGGCGACGCGGACGTTGAACAGCTGGGGCTCGGGCTGCGGGCGCGGCGCGTCCTGGCCACCCTGCGCCGCGCGCCCGACGGCGTGTCCCTGCGCCGCCGGCGCCTGGAACGATGCGATGGGCAATTCTTCTACCAACATGCTGGTCTCCTGAAAAAGCGTCCCGCCGGCATTGGCGAAAACGTCACGACTGCCATTCAGACAAGGTCATCAGTAAGCTGGTTCCCCACATTTCCGCAGCTTCTTTGCTGTCTGGATATGGATCAAGCTGATGAGAAACTTGTCACAAGCACCAGACGGAATTGCCGGCCCCATGCGGAAGTTTCGGTTCAGCACATGGGCGCTTTGACGGGTATCAACGGTAAAAAGGGTTACGCGGTGCGCGCCGCGCGCAGCCATATAATCGAACAACCTGCCGCTGCGCGCCGGCTGGCTTTCTCCGGAGACCGTCCCATGTCCCTCCCCCGCCGTTCCCGGCCAGCCCGGCCATGCCAGTTGCCGCCCACCGAGTCCTGCGCCGACCTTCGACGCCCCGCTTTACGTCCATGAGCGCCGTCCACCTTCCCGCACGCCGCCAGGCCGGCGCCGTCAGCCATGGGTAACCGTCCCGTCGCCGCGATGAGCCCGGCCTTTGCGCCGCCGCGCCTCGTCGCCCACGTCGTCAACCGGCTCGACTGCGGCGGAGCCGGCAATGGCCTGCTCGACCTGATCGCGCACATGCCCGGCGAACGCTACCGCCACGCGGTGCTCTGCATGCGCGACCACGGCATGTTCCATGCCGACCTGCGCGAGCACGGGGTGGAGGTCATCGACCTGAACAAGCGCGAGGGCGCCGATCTCGGCCATTTTCTGCGCATGGTGCGCGCGCTGCGCGCGCTGCGGCCCGATCTGGTGCATACGCGTAACTTCGGCGGCCTCGAGGGCCAGCTGGCGGCGGCGCTGGCCGGCGTGCGCCTGCGGGTGCATGGGGAATATGGACGCGAATTCGGACGCGAATCCGGACATGCTCCGGCCGAACCCGGCCGGGCGCGCCCGCCCAGCCTGCTGCGCCGGGCGCTGCGCCCCCTGGTCGGCCATTACATCGCCGCCAGTGCCGAGCAGGAGCGCTGGCTGATCGAACAGGTCGGAGCCGAACCCTCGCGGGTGTCGCATATCTCGAACGGCGTCGACAGCCTGGAGTTCCACCCGCGCCTGGGGCCGCACGCGGCGGTCGGGCCGGACGGCTTCATGCACGACGATGCCTTCGTCATCGGCAGCGTCGGCCGCATGGACGACGCCAAGAACGACACGACCCTGGTCGAAGCCTTCCTGCGCCTGATCTCGTCGCCGCATGCCTCGCACGGGCGGCTGCGCCTGATGATCGTCGGCGACGGTCCGATGCGCGCCGAATGCCAGGCGATGCTCGACCGCGCCGGGGCGGGCCACCGCGCCTGGCTGCCGGGCGAGCGGCCCGACACCGCCCAGCTGATGCGGGCGATGGACCTGATGGTATTGCCGGCGCTGGCCGAAGGCAGCGGCAACGTGCTGCTGGAGGCGATGGCGACCGGGCTGCCGGTCGTTGCCACCTCGGTCGGCGTGCACAAGGAACTGGTCCAGCCCGGCCTGACCGGCATCCTGGTACCGCCGATGTCGCCGGACGTGATGGCGGCAGCGATCGCGGACTATTGCCGCATCCCCGAGATGGGCGCGCGCCATGGCGCGCGGGCCAGGGGCCAGGTGATTGCCCACCACAGCCTGCCGGCGATGGCGCGCAGCTACCTGGCCGTGTACGACGCGCTGGCGGCAAGCTGAATCAGGGACGGCGCAATGTCTGCCCGAGGGCGGCGCCTGGTGAAGCCGCCCGCGTTCAGGCCTGCACGAGCGCAGCCGCGCCGCGATCCGTCTCCAGGCCGAAGCCGTCGCGCCGGCCGCGCGCCAGCCACTGTTCCAGCATCATGAGGCGCCACGCCGTCTCGCCGTGCGCCGCCGGGTCTTCCGGCAGGCGCCGTGCGAGCAGCAGGTCGACGAATTCGCGGCGCAGGATGCGGCGCCGGGCCAGGCCGGACAGGCTGTCATAGGCAAGCGCGCGCAGGCGGGCGTCGCCCTGCAGCCAGCGGCCAAAGGGCAGCACCGGTGCCCGCTGCGCGGCCGGCAGGCCGGCGCCGATCTCGCCCAGCGCGCGCACAAACAGGCGGCGCGCGCCCTTGCCGCTCTTGTGGTGCGGCGCCAGGCGGGCCGCCATGGCGACCACGGCGTCGTCGAGGTAAGGCAGGACCGGCTGCATCCCCGCTGCCGCGCAGGCGGCCGAGAAAGCGGGCAGGATACGGCACGGCAGCTCGCCCTGCAGTTCGAGGTCGACCGCGCGGTTGGCCGCGCTGCGGGCCTGGGCCAGCCACCAGGTTTCTTCCTGCCTCGCGGCGGGCGCGTCCGGGTCCACCAGTTCGAGGAAGGCCGGTTCGAACACGTTCGCCGCGCCCAGGGCGAGCAAGGCATTGCGCCGGCGCAGCCGCACCAGCGGCGGCTGCAGCGCCTGTTCGATGCGCGCGCGTACCCGTTCGAAGGCGCCCGGCAGCTGCGCACCGAGGCCGAACAGCAGCGGCTCGATGGCCAGCTGGCGCAATGCGCCCGGCAGGCGTTCGTAGCGGCTGGTGCGCGCCAGCGCGGCGTGGGGGCCGCAGCCGAACAGCTGGGCCGCGCCGAAGCCGCCATGCAGGCGCCCGTGGCCATCCTCGCGCGCCATCTGCGCCGCGTACAGCATGGCGACCGCGCCCGGGTCGCCGCAGGGTGCATCGCCCTGCCTGGCCAGCGCGGCCACGGCGTCGGCCACGTCGTCCGGGGCCAGCAATCGTTCGCGGTGGCGGCTGCCGATCCTGCGCGCGGCCATGCGGGCGCCCGCCAGTTGCCGCTCGCCGCCGACGCCGAAGCCGACGGCGTAGCTGTGTACCGGTTCTCCGGCGCCGCGCTGAAGCAGCGTTGCCAACAGGGTGCCGGCACAGCCGCCGCCGAGCATCAGCGCGGCGCCCGCGTCCGAGGCGCAGTCCAGGGCGCAGGTGAGCGCATCGAGCAGTTCCGTTTGCGGTGCCGGCTCGACTGCGTGTTCGGTATAGCGCATGCGCCAGTAGCGGATGCGCTCGACGCGGCCACCGTGCAGGTGCAGGCATTCGCCCGGGGCCAGGCGGCGCTGGCCGGCAAACATCGTGCGCGGCCCGTGTACCGCGTGCAGGTACAGGTAGTCGAACAGGGCCTGCGGGTCGACCGTGCGGCCCGCGCCGGGGTGGCGCGCCAGCGCTTCGCTGCTGCTCGCAAACAGCAGGCTGCGTCCCGCCATCTGGTAGAACAGCGGGCGCGTGGCGCAGCGGTCGACGGCGACCAAGGCTTCGCCGCGGCGCTCGTCGAGGAGCGCGAAGGCGAAGTGGCCGGACAGCGCCGCGCAGGCCCTCGCCCCATGCGTGCGCCACAGCTGCGCCAGCACCTCGACCCGTTCGCCCCAGTGCACGATCAGCAGTCCGTCCTGGTGGTACAGGCTGACCTCGTCGTGACCGGCCGCTAGCGCGACGGCGCCCAGGCTGTGGCCGGCGCTGCGCAGTGGCCGCGAACTGGCAAGATGCGAAGTAAAGGGCGCGGCCATGTCCTCGATCGGCAGGCCCGGGGGTTCGAGCGACACCCACCCGCACAGCCCGCTCATGACGCCACGTCCGCGAACAGCGGCGCCAGTTCGCCCGCCAGCAGCGCGCGGTCGATCTGTCCATCGCGCGCGCGCGGCAGGGGTGCGCGCCGGACGTCGACCATGGCCGGCAGCATGTGCAGCGGCAGCCGCGCGCGGCAGGCGCCGAACAGGATCGAGGAATCGAGCCGCGCGCCGGGCCGCGGCGTGGCCAGCACGGCGATGACCTGCCCCAGCACCGGATGGGCGACCCCGACCGCCGCCGCCTCGAGCACAAGCCCGGTGCCGACGACGATTTTTTCGACTTCGCGCCCGCTGATGCGGTAGCCGCCGCTGGTGATGGTGTTCTGGCGTGGATCGGCAAAGGATTCGGCAAGGTACAGGTAGCCGTCGAGATCGCGGCGCGCGCTGACGCCCGGCCAGTAGCCGCTCTCGCGCCGGGTTTCGCGTTGCGCCATGCCTGCGGCCGGCGGCAGGAAGCGGAACTGCTCGCGGTTGGCCGACGGGTCGTTCCAGTAACCTAATGGTACGAGCGCGCCGCGGCGCACCAGTTCGCCGGTCTCGCCGGGCGCGCACTCGCGGCCGTCGGCGCGCACCACGAGCCAGTCGGAATACGGGACGGCGCGCCCGATCGAGCCCGGGCGCTCGTCGAGCTGGGCCGGCATCAGGCTGGTCGAGCGGCAGGCCTCGCCGATGTCGTACAGCAGGTGGATGCGGGTGCGCGGCAGGCCGGCCCGCAGCGTCGTCAACGCGTCGGGGTCCAGGCCGCCGCCGGCGCAGGCGGCATAGCGCAGGCAGTCGGCGGCGCGGCCGAGCGTCTGTCCGGACAGGGCATTCCAGGTGGCGGGCAGCGCGACCAGCCCGGTGATCTCGCCGCCCTCGAGCAGGCGCGCCAGGGCTGCCGGATCGGGCAACGCAGCGGGCTGGATACCGCGCGGCGCGGCGCCCGGCGTATCGAGCACCACGGTAGCGCCGGCGGCGAGCGCGGCCAGCAAGGCGTTCAGCCCGTAGTCGCCATGGAAGGGCAAGGCCGCCAGCAGGCGGTCGCCGGGCTTGATCCCGAGGCAGCGCGCGGTCGACTCGGCGCCGGCGACCAGGTTGCGGTGCGAGAACGCGACGCCGCGCGGCGGCGCCGGCGTGGCAATCCGGGACGCCTTGTCCGGCGCTGTGTCCGCAGTTGCGTTCTCAGTTGTGTTGTAGATCAGGGCCGCCAGCGTCGCGCTGGCCGGTGCGGGCGAGCTGGATGGCGTCGCGGAGGCCAGGAAGCGGTCCCAGGAAAGCACCGGAACCGGGGCCGAGCGCTGCATGCTGGCGCCGTGGACGACGATGCTGCGCAGCGAGGAGCACGCTTTCAGGGCATCGCTTAGCACGTGCAGTCCGGTCGGATCGACGACCAGCAGACGCGCGCCGCAATCGCGCAGCAGGGCCGCCACCTGTGCAGGCGCCAGCGTCGGGTCGACCGGCACGAAGGCGCAGCCGGCGCTCGACGCGCCCAGCAGCGCGGCGACCGCGGGCGTGGAGGCCGGCAGGCAGACCGCGACCCGTTCGCCGGCGCCGATCCCGGCCGCTCCCAGGGCGCCGGCAAAGGCGGCGATCGCGCCGGCCAGGCCGGCGTAGCTGATGCGCTCGGCGCCGTGGCGCAAGGCGGTGGCGTGCGGCGTCCAGACGGCTGCCGCTTCCACCAGTTCATTTGCCAGCTGGGCCATTTTTTCCTCCAATCAAGCTCAACGTAAAAATGCATGATTGAGAAAAACTGCAAACAGGTCATTGATTCTCGTCAATGGAAATTGCTTGGCCTCAGCTGTGTGCGCGCAAGGTCGGCCGGCGGCACGCGTGTCTAATTGACATAAATGCATGATCGTTACGTCCTTAAACCGGCCTCGACACGCCCTGCGCGCGCCCGGCCCCAGAGTGCAGGAGATGACAGGCCATGAATGCTCCGCTGCTGACCACGCCGCGCGTGGAGCCCTTTTTCTTCGATGCCGAGCCTGGCACGCGCTTTTCCCTGTACCACGCGCCGAATCCCCACGTGGCGCCGCGCGGCTCGATCCTCTACGTCCATCCCTTCGCCGGCGAGCTCAGCCGAACGCGGCGGATGGCGGCCCTGCAGTCGCGCGCCTTTGCCGCACTCGGCTACGCGGTGCTGCAAATCGACCTGTTCGGTTGCGGCGACAGCTGCGGCGAGTTCAATGCGGGGCGCTGGCAGATCTGGCACGCCGACCTGGCCCAGGCCGCCGCCTGGCTTGCCGACCGCGGCAACGGACCGCTGACCCTGTGGGGCCTGCGCTTGGGCGGCCTGCTGGCGCTCGACGCGGCGGTGCGCCTGGCGGCATGCCGGGTGCTGCTGTGGCAGCCCTACATGAGCGGGCGCGCCTGCATCAACCAGTTCCTGCGCCTGTCCGAGCAACTCCAGGATCCCGCCCCCGGAGCGCCGCGCAGCACGGCGGCGTTGCGCGCGCAGCTCGCCGTGCACGGCGCGATCGAGGTCGGCGGCTTCGAAGTGGCGGTGCCGCTGGTCAAAGCCATCGATGCCTGCGACGCCGCCCACGTGGTGCTGCCGCCCTGCCCCGTGCACTGGTTCGCCTACGGCGGTCCGGCGCCCTCGAAACTGGCGGCCAGTGCCGCCCGCCTCGGCGAACGCTGGCGCGCGGCCGGCGCGACCCTGCATTTCCATCCGCTCGAGGGTTCGCCGCTCTGGAGCGGCGCGGGCGAACTCGATTGCCCGTCCCTGCGCGCGGCGACCTGCGACCTGTTTACAGGAGATCCGGCATGAAACTCGAACAGCGTGCGCTGCGCTTTCACTGCGCCGGCAATGCCCTGATCGGCATCGTCGACGTCCCCGAACGGCCGCTGGTGCGCGGCATGCTGATCCTGGCCGACAGCAGCCAGTACCGCGCCGGCAGCCATCGCCAGTTCACCCTGCTCTCGCGCCTGCTGGCGGCGCGCGGCGTGGCCGTGATGCGTTTCGACCGCGCCGGCGCCGGCGACAGCGAGGGGCAGGCGATCGGCCAGGGCGTCGAGGACGTCGGCGCAGCCATGAAAGAATTCTTCTTCCATGTCCCCGAAATGAAGGAATGCGTGATCCTGGCGCCGGGCGACGCGGCTGCTGCCGCCGCGCTGTATGCCGCCGGCGACACGCGCATCGCCGGCCTGGCCTTGCTCGACCCTGTGCTCGACCCCTTGCTGCCGCAGCGGGGCGGCGGCACCGGTCGCGCGCCGGAAAACACGCCGGTCCTGCGCTACGGGCCGCGCTCGGCCGCCGACCGCCTGTTCCGGCGTGCCGCTGCCTTTCGCCAGGCAGCCAGCCGCGCCGTCGGGCGCGGGCCCGGAGGCGAAGCGCCCGGGCAGAAGCTGGCGCCGGCGCTCGCCCAGGCCCTGGCCGGCTTCGGCGGGCGCGTACTGCTGGTCTGCGGCGGCGCCCAGGCTCCCGGCAGCGACGCCACCCGCGCGCTCGTGGGCCAGTACCCGCGCAGCCGCCGGGTCGAGATCGCGCATGCCGGCGCCGACAGCCGGCGCAGCGCCTGGCGCGATGCCGTCGCCTTTGCCTGCGCCAGCTGGCTGGGTTCCTGGTAGGCTGGTGGCCTCCCCGGGCACGGGGGGAACGCATCCACGGCAAATCGACTATAGTAATGCTCTTGTACAAACATTAAACGTGCCATGAAATTTGACGTCGCAATTGTCGGCAGCGGTTTGGCCGGCCTGTCGGTGGCCCTGCACCTCGCGCAAACGCGCAAGGTTGCCATCATCTCGAAACGGGCGCTGCTCGACGGCGCCAGCAACTGGGCCCAGGGCGGCATCGCCGCCGTCCTCGATTCCGGCGACAGCCACGACCAGCACATTGCCGACACCCTGGTGGCCGGCGCCGGGCTGTGCGACGAAGGGGCCACCCGCTACATCGTCGAGCACGGCCGCGAAGCGATCGAATGGCTGATCGAGCAAGGCGTGCCGTTTACGCGCGACGCGACGGCGGAGCTGGGCTTCCACCTGACCCGCGAGGGCGGCCACAGCCAGCGCCGCATCATCCACGCCGCCGACGCCACCGGCCACGCGGTACAGGTCACGCTGGAACAGAAGGTGCGCGCCCATCCGAACATTTCGCTGTTCGAGCAGCACTGCGCGATCGACGTCATCACCTCGGACAAACTGAGCGGCAAGGGTGTGCATGGCGCGGTTCACAGCGGAACTCCCCACCTGGTCGGCCAGCCGCGCTGCCACGGCCTCTACGTGCAGGACGAACAGAGCGGCAAGGTCCTGACCTTCGAGGCCGAGCACACGGTGCTGGCCACCGGCGGCGCCGGCAAGGTCTACCTGTACACGACCAATCCCGACACCGCCACCGGCGACGGCATCGCGATGGCCTGGCGCGCCGGCTGCCGCGTGTCGAACATGGAATTCATCCAGTTCCACCCGACCTGCCTGTACCACCCGTATGCCAAATCCTTCCTGATCACGGAAGCGATCCGCGGCGAAGGCGGCCTGTTGAAACTGCCGCCGGAAGCCGGCGTCGCGGCCGGCACGCGCTTCATGCCGGCCCACGACGAACGCGGCGAACTGGCCCCGCGCGACGTGGTGGCGCGTGCCATCGACTTCGAGATGAAGAAGCGCGGCCTCGATTACGTCCACCTCGACATCAGCCACCAGAGCCCGGAGTTCCTGAAGGAGCACTTCCCGACCATCTACGCGCGCTGTCTGGAACTGGGCATCGACATCACCAAAGAACCGATCCCGGTCGTGCCGGCGGTGCACTTCACCTGCGGCGGCGTGGTCACCGACCTGGCCGGGCGCACCGACATCCCCGGCCTGTACGCGGTCGGCGAAACGGCCTGCACCGGCCTGCACGGCGCGAACCGCCTGGCCAGCAATTCGCTGCTCGAATGCGTGGTCGTCGGCCGCGCCTGCGCCAGCCAGATCGCAGCCGCGCCGCGGGCCGAGAATCCGGTGCTGCCGCCCTGGGACGAAAGCCGCGTCACCAACGCCGACGAGGAAGTCGTCATCGCCCATAACTGGGACGAGCTGCGCCGCTTCATGTGGAATTACGTCGGCATCGTGCGCACCACCAAGCGCCTCGAACGCGCCCAGCACCGGATCAAGCTGCTGAAGGAAGAGATCGACGAGTACTACCGCAATTTCCGCATCACGCACGACCTGCTGGAGCTGCGCAACCTGGTCGACGTGGCCTCGCTGATCGTCAACAGCGCGCTCTCGCGCCACGAAAGCCGTGGCCTGCATTATTCGCGCGACTATCCGGACACGCTGCCGAAGGCGCTGCCGAGCGTCCTGACGCCCGAGCGGCGCTAAGCTCACGTTCCGCCTTGAACCGCAAACTGACCCTCCCCACGGCGCTGCTGCTGACGGTGCCGCCCCTGCTTTGGGCCGGCAACGCCATCGTCGGCCGCATGGTGCGCGACGCCGTGCCCCCGATGACGCTCAACCTGCTGCGCTGGAGCATCGCCCTGGTAGTGCTGCTGCCGCTCGGGCGCGCGATGTTCGCTCCCGGCAGCGGCGTGCTGTCCAACTGGCGCCGCTACAGCATGCTCGGCCTGCTCGGCATCGGCCTCTACAACTCGCTGCAATACCTGGCCCTGCAAAGCTCGACCCCGATCAACGTCACCCTGGTGGCCTCCGGCATGCCGGTCTGGATGCTGCTGGTCGGGAAGCTCTTCTACAAGGCGCCGGTGAAGCCGAAGCAGGTCGCCGGCGCGCTGCTCTCGATCGCAGGCGTGCTGGTGGTGCTGTGCCGCGGCGACATCGGCCAGCTGGCGGCCCTGCGCCTGGTGCCCGGCGACCTGTACATGATCCTGGCGACGATCGCCTGGTCCTTCTACAGCTGGATGCTGATGCAGCAGCGCGATGTGCCCGGCCTGCGCGCCGACTGGGCCGCTTTCCTGCTGGCCCAGGTCGGCTATGGCGTGCTGTGGTCGGCGGCCCTGTCGGCTGCCGAATGGGCTGTCAAGGATGTCGTGATCGCGTGGAGCTGGCCGCTCGCGGCCGCCCTGCTGTACGTCGCGATCGGGCCGGCGATCCTGGCGATGCGCTGCTGGGGCGCAGGCCTGCAAAAGGCGGGGCCGACGCTCGGCTCCTTCTTCATCAACCTGACCCCGCTCTTCACGGCGCTGCTCTCGTCCGCTTTTCTGGGCGAGGCGCCGCACCTGTACCACGCGCTGGCCTTCGGGTTGATCGTCGGCGGCATCGCCGTCTCGGCAAGGTAAGCGGCGCTCACTGCATCAGGTTGGTGCTCCACCAGACGCTGGCGATCTTCCATTTGCCCTCGATATTCTTCGTCATCTGCCAGGTCTCGATCCCGTAATTCCCGACCTTGCCGTCTTCCACGAACTCGTAATCGAACATCACCCAGGCGATGTGCTTGTCCTGGGTGATGTTCAGGTTGTCGAAGCGCTCTTCGACCGGCACTTTGCTGTCGCGGATGAAGCGCGCGAAATCGCGCAAGCCGCCGGCGCGCACGGGCACGGCGTTCGGATCGACCGATTCCTGGAGCTTCCGGAGTACCTCGGGCGGCGTCGGCGACGCGAATTCGATGTCGCTGTGGAGCATCAGCGAGGCCAGCTGGTAGGTGTTCTTCGTCTTCAGCGCGGACTGGAACTCGGCCACCACCTGCCGGATCTCGCGCTCGTCTTCCACCGTGGCCGTGTGGCGCCCGACGTGGGCGGGCGCCACGGCCGCATCGGCCGCATCTGCTGAGGTGACGATCATCGCAAACGCGCTCAATATGGCCAGAATCAGGTATCGCATGGGTTTTCCTTTCAGGATGTCGGAGCGGCCAGCGTAGGCCGGCGCCCGCCTGCCCGCAATCGCGCTGTGATGAACACCCGGAATCGTGTGTCGGCTGAACCTGCAAGGGTGCTACGATCCCAGCAGAACGGGAGAAAGCATTACGATGGCAGAAGGATTCGACGAGCATGAGCACGAGCACGCCACGCAACTGGCGGACTTCCTGGCGCGCCATCCGAACACGCTGGTCCTGACCGGCGCGGGCATGTCGACCGCCTCCGGCATTCCGGGCTACCGCGACCGCGAGGGCGTCAGGCGCGGCAACCTGCCGACCCAGGGCCCAGAGTTCCGCCGCTCGCAGGCCGCGCAGCGGCGTTACTGGGCGCGCAGCATGGTCGGCTGGCCGGTGCTGGCCGGCGCCCGTCCGAACGCCGGTCACCGGGCGCTGGCCGCGCTCGAACAGGGCGGCCACCTGCGCGCGCTGCTGACCCAGAATGTCGACGGCCTGCATACCCAGGCCGGCAGCCGCGCCGTGATTGAACTCCACGGGAACATCCACCTCACCGTCTGCCTGGACTGCGGGGAGCGCAGCTCGCGCGCCTCCGTCCAGGAGCAGCTGGTGGCCGCCAACCCGCACTTCGCGAACATCGTCGCCACGCCCCTGCCGGACGGCGATGCACAGCTGGAACCGGAGGCGCTGGCTGACTTTCGCCTGCCCGCCTGTCCGCATTGCGGCGGCACGCTCATGCCGGACGTCGTCTTCTTCGGCGACAACGTCCCTGCCGCCCGTACCGCCGCCGCGGTTGCGATGATGGACGCAGCCGACGCACTGCTCGTGGTCGGGTCCTCGCTCGTGGTGTTTTCCGGCTTTCGCTTTTGCCGCCTGGCCCACGCGGCCGGCAAACCGATCGCGGCGGTGAATCTCGGCTACACCCGGGCCGACCCGCTGCTGACGCTCAAGATCGAGAAGCAGGCCGAGCACCTGCTTCCAGGCGTCGCACACCTGTTGAACCAGACCGGAGGAGACACTCCACTCCAACATTTTGCACAAGGGGAAACACAGTGACGAGTTCATTCCGCAGCATCATCTCCCGCCCATCCGGTTCGGGCCTGTCCACCGGCGCCATCGTCGCCGGCCTCGGCCTGGCAGCCGCCTTCCTGGTCGTGCGCAGCAAGACCGCCCAGGCCGAACGCGAGAACCCGCCGCGCGGCAAGTTCGTCGAAGTCGACGGCGTGCGCCTGCACTATCTCGAGCGCGGCAGCGGGCCGGCCCTGGTGCTGCTGCACGGGAACGGCGTCTTCGCCAACGACTTCGAGTACAGCGGCCTGATGGAGCAATTGAGCGCGCGCTACCGGGTGATCGCCTTCGACCGTCCCGGCTACGGCTACAGCGACCGGCCGCGCAGCACGGTCTGGACCCCGGATGCCCAGGCGCGCCTGCTGCATCACGCGCTGCAGGAGATCGGGGTCGATTCGGCGATCGTGCTCGGCCATTCCTGGGGAACGATGGTCGCGCTCGCCATGGGCCTGCAGATGCCCGACTTCGTGCGCGGCCTGGTGCTGCTGTCGGGCTACTTCTACCCTACCCTGCGCCTGGACGTGCCGGTGGTCGCGCAGCCGGCGATTCCGATCATCGGCGACCTGATGCGCTATACGGTGTCGCCCCTGATCTCGCGCATGCTGTGGCCGCTGCTCAGCAAGCGCGTGTTCTCGCCGATGAAGGTGCCGGAACGCTTCCGCCAGCTGTCGCCCTGGATGGCGCTGCGGCCGAAGCAGCTGCGCGCCAGCGGAGCGGAGGCGGCGCTGATGGTGCCGGCGGCGATGTCGCTGTCGAAACGGGTCGATCAGTTGCGCGTGCCGGTGCAGATCATCACGGGCACCCAGGACAAGATCGTCAAGCCGGCGGTCCAGTCCGAGCGGCTGCACGAGGCGCTGCAGGACGAGGGGCATTCGAGCGAGCTGCACCTGCAGCCGGGCGTGGGGCACATGGTGCATTATGCGCATCCGGAGCAGATCGTCGCCGCCGTCGATGCCATCGCGGCCCAGGTGGGAGAGCCGATCGGATTGCGCAGCCCGCGGGCGGAAGCCCTGGCGAGGGCGAGCGAGAGCGGGGTGTAAAAAAGGGCGGGGTCCTTTGAAGAGCCCGCCCTTTTTCGTGCGCTTGTCGTGGTCCGCTCAGCCGATGATCCGCAGCGAATAATCCGTCGCCCGCACATCCTTGGTCAGGCTGCCGATCGAAATCCGGTCCACGCCCGTCTCCGCGATCGCGCGCACGGTCTCCATGTTGATGCCGCCCGAGGCCTCCAGCAGCGCGCGGCCCGCATTCACCTGCACCGCTTCGCGCATCATGCCGAGGTCGAAGTTATCCAGCAGGACGGACTTCGCACCCGCGGCCAGCGCTTCCTCGAGCTGGGCGATGGTCTCGACCTCGATCTGCACCGGAACGTTGGAACCCCGGCCGGCGTTCAATGCCGCGGCATTGTTCAGGGCAGCGGTGACGCCGCCGGCCGCGGCGATGTGGTTTTCCTTGATCAGGATGCCGTCGTATAAAGCCATGCGCTGGTTCTTGCCGCCGCCGACGCGCACCGCGTATTTCTGCGCCTGGCGCAGGCCGGGCAAGGTCTTGCGGGTGTCGAGGATGGCGGCATTCGTCCCCGCGATCACGTCGACGTACTTGCGGGTGGCGCTCGCCACGCCCGACAGCAGCTGCATGAAGTTCAGGGCCGCGCGCTCGGCGGTCAGCAGCGAACGGGGCGAGCCGGTTATCGTGCAGACGATGCTGTCCTTCGCCATCAGGTCGCCCTCGGCATACTTCCAGTCGATCTCGATGTCCTGGTCGACGGCCAGCATCACGCCTTCGAACCAGGGTGCGCCGCAGAGAACGGCCGCTTCGCGCACCAGAACCCGTGCTTGGGCGCGCGGTTCTTCGGGCACCAGCATGCCGGTCAGGTCGCCGGTCCCGATGTCTTCCAGCAGCGCGGCCAGGATGTTCTGTTCGAACGAGGCCTGCAGCTTGTCGTCGAAGGCATCGTGGGGGTTCTTCAGCGTCGTCATGCGGGGCCTACATTCGAGAAGAGTTGGGCGTTCTGTTCCAGCGCTCCGCTCGGCAGCGCCTGCGCTTTCCTGGCGGCGGCGAAGTCCAGCATACGGTCGATCGCGCGAACGGCCTCCTTGCCGATCGCCGGGTCGACGAAGACTTCATTTGCGCCCGATTCAAGCACCTCGGCCAGGTTCTTCAGGCCGTTCATAGCCATCCACGGGCAATGGGCGCAGCTTTTACACGTCGCGCTGTTGCCGGCGGTCGGCGCTTCGATGAAGTGCTTGCCCGGCGCGGCGGCGCGCATCTTGTGCAGGATGCCGTTGTCGGTGGCGACGATGAACTGGGTCGCCGGCAGCGTCACCGCGGCGTTGATCAGCTGGGTGGTCGAGCCGACCACGTCGGCCTGGGCCACGACGTTGGCGGGCGACTCGGGGTGCACCAGCACTTTCGCATCCGGGTATTCAGCCTTCAGCAGGTCGAGTTCGATGCCCTTGAACTCGTCGTGCACGATGCAGGAACCCTGCCACAGCAGCATGTCGGCGCCGGTCTGCTTCTGGATATACGAACCGAGGTGGCGGTCGGGCGCCCACAGGATCTTCTTGCCCTGCTCGTGCAGGTGCTTGACGATGTCCAGGCCGATCGAGGACGTCACCATCCAGTCGGCGCGCGCTTTCACGGCGGCGCTGGTATTCGCGTAGACCACGACCGTGCGGTCCGGATGCTGGTCGCAGAAAGCGGCGAATTCGTCGGCCGGGCAGCCCAGGTCGAGCGAACAGGTCGCTTCCAGGTCGGGCATCAGGATCGTCTTTTCGGGGCTCAGGATTTTCGCGGTCTCGCCCATGAAGCGCACGCCGGCGACGACCAGGGTCTTCGCCGGATGGTCGCGGCCGAAGCGGGCCATCTCGAGCGAATCCGAGACGCAGCCGCCGGTTTCCTCGGCCAGGTCCTGCAGGTCGGGGTCGACGTAGTAGTGGGCGACGAGGACGGCTTCTTTTTCCTTCAGCAGGCGGCGGATGCGCTCTTTCAGTTCCGCTTTTTCTTCGCTGGCGAGGGGTGCGGGGGTGCGTGCCCAGGCTTGCGCGGTGCAGGCGTTGCCGCCTTGCGGGTGGTCGTATTCGTAGGTCTGGATGGGCAGGATGTTCATGCGTTATATGCTCTCTTGTCCGGCAGTGATACCGGCGCATGCCAAGCCAGCGCCGGTTGAACGCGTGGGGTCATGCGGGCCAGATGCCCGCATGACAAGCCGCCACGTACCTTAATCGATGCCCTGGCTGGTCAGGTATTCCTCGTAGGTGCCGCGGAAGTCGACGACTTCGTTTTCCTTCACTTCCAGCACGCGGGTGGCGAGCGAAGAGACGAATTCGCGGTCGTGCGAGACGAAGATCAGCGTGCCTTCGTACTTGTCGAGCGCGATGTTGAGCGACTCGATCGATTCCATGTCCATGTGGTTGGTCGGCTCGTCGAGCAGCAGCACGTTGTGACGGCCCAGCATCAGCTTGCCGTACATCATGCGGCCCTTTTCGCCGCCGGACAGCACGCGCACCGATTTCTTGACTTCGTCGCCGCCGAACAGCAGGCGGCCCAGGATCGAGCGCACGGCCAGGTCGTCGTCGCCCTCTTTCGTCCAGCGGCCCATCCAGTCGGTCAGCAGCGCGTCGGTGGCGAATTCCTCGGTCGGATCCTGCGGCATGTAGCCGACGTTGGCGTTCTCGGCCCACTTGGTGCGGCCGTGGTCGGCGGACAGGCCGGTGATGTCTGCGCCGCCGATGCAGCGCAGCAGCGTGGTTTTACCGGCACCGTTGGCGCCGATGATGGCAACCCGCTCGCCTGCCTCGATCATGATCGAGAAATTCTTGAACAGGGTGCGGTCGTAGGCCTTGGTCAGGCCCTCGGTCTCGACGGCCAGGCGGTGCAGCTTCTTCTCGCCCTCGAAGCGCACGAACGGATAGGCGCGCGAGGACGGCTTGAAGTCCTCGATCTTGATCTTGTCGATCATCTTGGCGCGCGAGGTGGCCTGGCGCGCCTTGGACTTGTTGGCCGAGAAGCGGCGCACGAATTCCTGCAGTTCCGCGACCTTTTCCTTGGCCTTGGCGTTGTTCGCCAGCTGCTGGTTGCGCGCCTGGGTCGAGGCCAGCATGTAGTCGTCGTAGGAACCCGGATACACCTTCAGGGTGCCGTAGTCCATGTCGGCGATGTGGGTGCAGACCTGGTTCAGGAAGTGACGATCGTGGGAAATGATGATCATCGTCGAATTGCGCTGGTTCAGCACGTCTTCCAGCCAGCGGATCGTGTTGATGTCCAGGTTGTTGGTCGGTTCGTCGAGCAGCAGGATGTCCGGGTTCGAGAACAGGGCCTGGGCCAGCAGCACGCGCAGCTTCCAGCCGGGCGCCACGGCGCTCATCGGTCCCTGGTGCAGTTCGCTCGCGATTTCCAGGCCCAGCAGCAGTTCGCCGGCGCGGGCTTCGGCTGAGTAGCCGTCGTATTCGGCGACCTTGCCTTCCAGTTCGGCGGCGCGCATGTAGTCGTCGTCGGTCGCTTCCGGATTGGCGTAGATGGCGTCGCGCTGGGCGATGGCGTCCCACAGCTCGGTGTGGCCCATCATGACGACGTCGAGCACGCGCACGTCTTCATACGCGAACTGGTCCTGGCGCAATTTACCCAGACGCTCGCCGGTGTCGAGGCTGACGTTGCCGGCCGACGGTTCGAGGTCGCCGCCGAGGATCTTCATGAAGGTCGACTTGCCGCAGCCGTTGGCGCCGATCAGGCCGTAACGGTTGCCATCGCCGAACTTGACGGAGATGTTCTCGAAGAGCGGCTTGGCGCCGAATTGCATTGTGATGTTAGCTGTGGAGAGCACTGGTGGAAACCTTTAGAAGCGTGTTCGATTAACCGGGTATTTTACCACCCCGGGCGCGTGCCGGGGTGCCACGGGCTGCTCTCGCGCAGCCGCTCAGGCGCAGGCCTGGGCTCGACGCAGGGTCGGGTAGTTGCTCATCGTCAGCCGGAAGCCGGCCTCGTCCGAGACCAGCCTGGCCTGGGCGCCGAACGGAATCGTGACCCGGCGCAGGCCATGTCCGAAGGTCAGGCCGTTGATGACCGGGATCGGGACCGTCTGGCGCAGGTAAGCGAGCATGGCCTCGAAGTCGTAGCCGTTGTCCATCGCGCCCAGCCGGTAACCGGAGAAATCGCCGAGCACGAGGGCCTGCTGGCGCGCCAGAACGCCCGCCTGGTGCAATTGCAGCAGCATGCGCTCGACCCGGTACGGGTGCTCGGCGACGTCTTCCACGAACAGGATGCCGCCGTCGATGCGCGGGAACCATTCGGTGCCGATCAGCGATGCGACCATCGCCAGGTTGCCGCCCCAGATGGTGCCGCAGGCTTCCACGCGCGGGTTGCCGGCCGCGGTCTCCAGGATCGAGTGGGTGGGACCGGCCAGGCAGGACCAGAACTGCTCCTGGGTGAACGGGTCCGGCTCCGGCAGGCCGAAATCGCTCGCGGCAAACGGGCCTGCGTAGCTGAGTGCGCCCGTCCTGGCATACAGGCCCATCTGCAGCGCCGTGATGTCGGAATAGCCGACGAACAGCTTGCCGCTGGCGGCCAGGCGCTCGAAATCGATGGCGGGCATCAGGCGCGTCAGGCCATAGCCGCCGCGCGCGGCCATCACGATATCGACCTCGGGGTTGTCGGCCGCCGCGTACAGCGCGGCCAGGCGCGCCTCGTCGGTGCCGCCGAAGCGCTGGTGGATGGCGCCGTGGTCATAGTAATTATGCACGCGGCAGCCGCACGCCTGCAGGTAGGCGATGCCGCGCTCGACTGAGGCTGGGTCCGGCACGCAGCCGGAAGGCGCCACGATGGCGACGCCGATAGGGGATGTGATCACTGTTTGACGAAGAGCCGGGGTGTTGAGTCCGGCGTCATCTTACCGCGCGCGTTGGCGTCGATCAAGGCAAGCATTCGCTCGTTCAGCTGGGCCGGCAGGTCGTGCCCCATGCCCTGGATGATTTCCAGGCGCGCGCCCGGTATCTGCGCGGCCGTATCCTCGCCGCAACCTGGCGGCACCAGGGGGTCGGCTGCGCCGTGGATCACGACGGTGGGCGCGAGGATCGAGCGCAGCAGTTCGCTGCGTTCCGGTGCGGCCTCGACCGCCTGCATCTGGCGCACTGCGCCGGACGGGCAATAGCAGCGCCGCAAGGCCCGCGCGGCGCGCCGGCGCAGCTGCTTTTCCGGCGTCGGATAGGCCGGGCTACCGATCGCCTGCTGCAGGCCGACGGCCGCTTCGATGATCGAATCGACGTCGTTCGGGTTGGCCGGACGGCGCAACAGCGCCTGGCGCACGGCCGGCGTCGGCCCGGGCAGGCCGCGCTTGCCGCTGCTCGACATGACCGAGGCGAGGCTGAGCACGCGCTGCGGGTGGCGCGCGGCGAGGATCTGCGCCACCATGCCGCCCATGGCCACGCCCACCAGGTGGGCGCGCGCCACGCCCAGCGCCGACAGCACGCCAAGGGCGTCGTCGGCCATGTCCTCGAGGTGGTAAGCGGGTTTGGCGGGGAGCTTCAGGTGCGACCTCAGCCAGCTCCAGGCGCGGTTCGGCTTGCCGGCGCGGTCGAACTTGGTCGACAGCCCGCTGTCGCGGTGATCGAAACGGATGACGTAGAAGCCCAGCTCGACCAGGCCGTCGACGAATTCCTCGGGCCAGCTCGTCAGCTGCATGCCGAGGCCCTGCACCAGCAGCACCGGCGCGGACTTGGCGTCCCCGGCGGTGTCGAAGGCGATGCGGATTCCGTTGGCGGTCAGCGTCGGCATGGTAGTGAAAGGGAGCCGGTGAAGTGGAAGCTGGTGTCTGTTGCGCCGCACGGCGGCCGGATGAAACCAGCATAGCATTTTCACTGCAGCCGCGGCGCCCGTGGCTGTGCGTGCGCGTCTTCGCGGACGCAGGTCAGCAGGTCAAGCCCTCAGGTTCGACGCGCAGCCGCTCGCCGTTCGGCAAAGAAGCCTTTGAGCATGGCGCTCGCCTCCCCGGCCAGCACGCCCCCGGCGACTTCGGTGTGGTGATTCAGCACCGCGTGCGCGAACAGGTCGAGCACCGACCCGCAAACCCCGGTCTTCGGGTCGCTTGCCGCATACACGACGCGCGCCAGCCGCGCATGCATCATCGCGCCCGAACACATGGCGCAGGGTTCCAGGGTGACGTAGAGCTCGCAGCCGGGCAGCCGGTAGTTGCCGAGCTTCTCGGCCGCTGCGCGCAGGGCCACGACCTCGGCGTGCGCGGTCGGGTCGTGACGCCCGATCGGCTGGTTGTAGCCGACCGCCACCACTTCGCCATCCTTGACGACGACGGCGCCGACCGGCACCTCGCCCTCGAGGCGCGCCAGCTCGGCCTGCGCCAGGGCGATGCGCATGAATTTGGCATCCAGCGCGGCATCACGCACCGCATCATGCACGGCGCCGGCCGGCAGGGTCGCAGCGAGCTCGGCGCTGTCAGGCATCGGTGATCTCGGCCCAGCAGTTCGGCGTTTCGTGCAGCACCAGTTTATGCAGGTGCAGGCCGGTGCCGAAGCGGTCGGTATAGGCCGCCTTCAGGATGCCGAAGGCCACTTGCGCCAGGTTTTCCACAGTCGGGATGCGGTCGATCACGACCGTCTTGTGGCCGGGCAGGCTGGCCAGGAAGTCGCGCACCTTGTCGTCCTTTTCGTAGACGATGAAGGCGTGGTCCCAGACGTCGACCAGGTGCTCCTTGGCCAGGGCCTTGATGTCGGAGAAGTCCATGATCATGCCGTTGTCCGAGTTGCCCTCGGCCTGGATCACCTCGCCCACCAGGGTGATTTCGAGGGTGTAGCGGTGGCCGTGCAGGTTGCGGCACTGGCTTTTGTGGTCGGGAATCCGGTGTCCGGCATCGAATTCGAGCTTGCGGGTAATAGTGAGCATCTGGGTGGTTCTTTTCTTACGGGATTTGCAGCAGTTTATGGGTCTGAAGGCTGAGCTTCCACTTCGGATTGCGGCGGCAGGTCTCGATCGCCAGGCGCGTATTTTGCGCGGCCAGCAGGCCGTCCATCGGCTGCACGAAGAAATTGTCGAAGTCGAGATGCTCGTAGGCGGCCAGGTCCTGGTTCGCCTGCGGGATCACGACCTTGATCTCGTTGCCCTTCTCGACGACCAGCTTCGAACCCATCTTCGGGCTCACGCAGATCCAGTCGACGCCGGGCGGCACCGGCAGGGTGCCGTTGGTTTCGATGGCGATCGTGAAGCCGTGCGCATGCATGGCCGCGATCAGCGCCTCGTCGAGCTGCAGCAGCGGCTCGCCGCCGGTGAAGACGACGTACTTGCTAGGCGCGTGGCTCGCGGGCCACAGGCTGTCGATCTCGGCGGCGAGGGCTTCGGCATCGCGGAACTTGCCGCCGCGTTCGCCGTCGGTGCCGACGAAATCGGTATCGCAGAAGGTGCAGACGGCGGTCGCGCGATCGGCTTCGCGCCCGGTCCACAGGTTGCAACCGGAGAAGCGGCAGAACACAGCCGGCCGGCCGGCGTGCGCCCCTTCTCCCTGCAAGGTGTAGAAAATCTCTTTAATGCTGTAAGTCACGTTAAGCCTCTCGTCAACCTTCCATTATACCGCGCCGAAAGCGCGCTTGCCGAGTGTCCTGCCCTGGGCTTCGGCTTCATTGCAGGGCCGTTTGCCAAAATTGCCATCCGGCTTGGGTATTGACTCCAGACAAAACAACGCTTGACGACTAGCGGTAACTTGATTAGAGGAAATTTCTGATAACCCGTCGGAAGGAGCGTCATGAAAACAGCCGGCAGCGTCCCCGTCATCACGATCGCCCTCGTCGGCGCGGCCTGCGCCTTCGGCGCCACGCTGCCCGTGACAACGCCGAGCCTGTCGACCCTGACGACGGTCGTCTGGCTGCTCGGTGCCGGCGCCGCGGTCTGCCTGCTGCTGCGCCGCGCGATCGACGCCGACGACCGCGCCCGCGAACTGGCCACGCGCCTGGCGCGCGAACAGGACGCCCGCCGCGCCGCCGAGACCAACCTGGCCGACACCCAGACCGTCCTGTCGAAGCTGGTGCGCCAGCAGGACAGCGCCCGCGACAGCGAGCGCGGCCGGATCGCACGCGAGATCGGCGACGAACTCGGCCAGACCCTGTTGACCCTGCGGGTCGAACTGTCCCTGCTGCAGGCGGCCTCACTCGGGGTGCAGGCCTCGGTGCATGCGCGCGCCGGCGCCATGATCGGCACCCTCGACCTGGCCCTGAACTCCCTGCGCGGGGTGGTCAATGGACTGCGCCCGCTGGCCCTGAACGAGGGCTTGCGCGCCGCGCTCGAGCGCCAGCTGAACGAATTCACGCGCCTGAACGGCATCGCCCACCAGCTCGAGATCGCTCCCGGCACCCTGATGGAACCCGAATGCGCGGCCTTCGACGCGGACGCCCTGCTCTACCGGGTCTTGCAGGAAGCACTGACCGAGCTTGCCGACCAGGCCAGCGCCACGGAGGTGCACGTACGTTTGCAGCGCGGCGACACGGGGGTAACGTTGCGTATCGACGACAACGGTGACGGCAGTACCCGCGCCGCCCAACATGGCGGCCGGCGCTGCGCCTGCGGCCTCGCGGGCATGCGCGAACGGGTCGAAGCCTCGGGCGGCGCCCTGCGTATCGCCGCCGCACCGGGCGGCGGAACCGCGCTGGCGCTGACCCTGCCCTCGACCCGGGGTTTCGCCCTCAGTTGAATTGTCAATCCGGAGCAGATTGCTCCACATCAATAGCGTGCGGGAGCCGCAGTCGCAGAATCGGACCTTGTCAGCAATCAACAAATTGCTTAACGGAAAAAGGCCGACTGATGACCAGTACAGCAATGCAGTGCGTGACCAGCCCGCTCACCACCAGCCCGCCGATCGACGGGATGCCTCCCGCAAACGCGCATGCCGGCCTGCCGGCCAAGATCACGGAGTCGATGGCCCCGGCCGCCGACCTGGCCTTCGCCTACCAGCTGATGGAGATGCTGGCGGTGCCTGCATTCGTACTCGACAGCAAGGCCCAGGTCCTGATCTGGAACCGGGCCTGCGAACGCCTGACCGGCGTGCCCGCCAGCGAAATCGTCGGCACCGACAACCACTGGCGCAGCTTCTACGACGAGCCGCGCCCTACCCTGGCCGACCTGGTGATCCAGAACCGGCTCGACGAAATCCGCCACATCTACCCGCGCCACGGCAAGCCCCAGGCGGGCACGCAGCCGGGGAACCAGTCGTGCAACAGCGCGCCGCTGTCGGTCGAAACCTGGTGCGACATGCCGCGCGCCGGCAAGCGCCGCTACCTGGCTGCCGACGCCAGCCCGATCTTCGACGACAACGGCCGCCTGAAAGCCGTCGTCGAAACCCTGCGCGACCTGACCGACGAAAAGATGGCCCTGCTCGCACTGGAAAAGCTGGCCACGCGCGACGGCCTGACCGGCCTGGCCAACCGCCGCTGCTTCGACGACACCCTCGCCGCCGAATGGGCGCGCGCCCTGCGCCAGAGCCAGCCGATTTCGCTGCTGATGGTCGACGTCGACAATTTCAAAGCCTATAACGACGCCAACGGCCACCTCGGCGGCGACGAATGCCTGAAGCGCATCGCCACCGCCGTCGCCAGCGAAATGCGCGCCAACGACCTGGTGGCGCGCTACGGCGGCGAGGAGTTCGCCGTGATCCTGCCGAACCAGGCGCTCAAGGGCGCGGCCATCGTCGCCGAACGCATCCGCCGCCGCGTCGAACAGCTGCAGCTGCCGAGCGGCCTGGCGCCCCTGCGCAAGGTAACGGTGTCGATCGGCGCCGCCACCGCGATCGCCGGACCGGACAATTGCGCGAGCGAGCTGGTGGCGATCGCCGATGCCGCCCTGTACCGCGCCAAGCACCTCGGGCGCAACCGCATCAGCCTGCCGTCGGCCGAGGGCGGCTGAGTCCGCGCCTTCACATGCATATCTGATCTCGCTGTTCATTCCCTGGGGAATATCTTATGCTTCGCGCTAGATTTTTTTCCAAGGAGACAGTGTGTCCAAACTCATTTCGACGGCGATCGCGCTGTCCGCGCTCGCTTCGAGCCCGGCGCTGGCCGCTGCGGCCGCGCCCGCCAAAACCACGGGCGACGTCCTGCCCTTCAAGGCGACCGAGAAAACCCTCGCCAACGGGCTGAAGATCATCGTCGTGCCGACCGGCCTGCCGAACCTGGTGTCGGTGACGATTCCGGTCCAGACCGGTTCGCGCAACGAAGTCGAGCCCGGCAAATCGGGCTTCGCGCACTTCTTCGAACACATGATGTTCCGCGGCACCAAGGCCTACCCGCCCGCGAAATACCAGGAAATCATCACCCGTGCCGGCGCCCGCCAGAACGCGTACACGAGCGACGACCTCACGAATTACTACACGACCTTCGCCAAGGAAGACCTGGAAACGGTCCTGAAGGTCGAGGCCGACCGCTTCCAGCACCTCGACTACCCGATCGAGGCGTTCAAGACCGAGTCGCGTGCGGTGCTGGGCGAGTACAACAAGAACAGCGCCAACCCGATGCAGAAGCTGTTCGAAGTCCAGCGCGACGCCGCCTTCAGCACGCACACCTATAAACACACCACGATGGGCTTCCTGAAGGACATCGAGGACATGCCGAACCAGTACGCGTATTCGAAGGTCTTCTTCGACCGCTGGTACCGGCCCGAAAAGACGACCATCATCGTCGCCGGCGACGTCGACCCCGACAAGGCGATCGCCATGGTCGAGAAATACTGGTCGGGCTGGAAGAAAGGCAGTTACACGGCGCCGGTCCCGGCCGAACCGCCCGCGCGCGGCGCCCAGTACCGCCACGTGCCGTGGCCGACGCCGACCCTGCCGCTGGTCACCGTCGCCTTCCGCGCCCCCGCCTTCTCCGACACGACGAAAGACAATGCGGCGCTGGCCATGCTGCTCTCGCTGTCGTTCGGACGCACCTCGCCGCTGTACAAGCGCCTGGTGCAGGACGAGCAGAAGGTCGACCAGCTGTTCGATTTCACGCCGAACCGGGTCGACCCGACCCTGGCCACGATCGGCGCGCGCGTGAAGAAGCCCGCCGACGCCCTGTATGTGCGCGACGCGATCCTGGACACCGTGGCGCGCCTGCGCGAGACGCAGGTAAGCGCCAAGGAACTGGCCGACGCGAAATCGGCGCAGAAATACGGCCTGGTGCGCACCCTCGACAACACCGAGCAGATCGCCTCCACCCTGGCCTCCTACGTCCACTTCAACCGCTCCTACGGCACCCTGAACCGCTACTACCGCGTGGTCGACAGCCTGACCCCGGCCGACCTGCAGGCCGCGGCGCGCAAATACCTGGTCGACGACAGCATGGTCGTCACCACCCTGGCGCACGACGCCTTGCCAGGCGGGATCGAGGCCTTGCCGAAGCTGGCCGCGCTGGCGCCCGCCGCGGGCGAGGCGAAGTTCGAGGTCCTGGTACAGAAATCGGCGCTGCCGCAGGTACGCTTCAAGCTGCTGTTCGCCGCCGGTTCCGCCCACGACCCGCAGGGCAAGAAAGGCCTGGCCACGCTCACCGCCGCCATGGTCGCGTCAGGCGGCTCGCGCGAGCGCAAGATCGACGAAGTCACGAAAGCGCTGTTCCCGCTGGCCGGCAGCTTCTCCGAACAGGTCGACAAGGAGATGACGACCTTCAGCGGCTCGATCCACAAGGACAACTGGAACGACTACCTCGCCATCGCCCTGCCGCTGCTGCTGGAACCGGGCTTTCGCGAAGAAGACTTCCGCCGCCTGAAGGACGCGCAAAAGAACGCCCTGCTCCTCGACCTGAAGGACAACAACGAGGAAGAATTCGGCAAGGAGCGCCTGCAGGCGAACGTCTATGCCGGCACGCCATATGCCCATCCGGTGCTTGGCACCCTGAAGGGAATCGAGTCGATCACGCTCGACGACGTCAAGGCGTTTTACCGGCAGGCGTATACCCAGGGCGCAGTACGCGTCGGCATTTCGGGCGACGTCAGCGAGGGCATGACGGCCTCCCTGAAGACCGCGCTGGCACGTCTGCCGGCCGGCGCCGGACTGGCGGCCACAAGCCTGCCCCAGGGCCGCAAGCCGCACGGCCTGGAAGTCGAGATCATCGAAAAGAACACCCGCGCCACCGCGATTTCCTTCGGCCTGCCCCTGGCCGTGACGCGTTCGCACCCCGACTTCCCGGCCCTGTGGCTGGCCAAGACCTGGCTCGGCGAACACCGCGCCTCGAGCTCGCACCTGTACCAGCAGATCCGCGAGCTGCGCGGCATGAACTACGGCGACTACGCCTATATCGAAGCCTTCCCGCGCGGGATGTTCCAGTTCTTCCCGAATCCGAACCTGGGCCGCAAGGCGCAGCTGTTCGAGGTCTGGATCCGTCCGGTGGCGCCGCAAAACGCGCACTTCGCGCTGCGCCTGGCCCTGTCGGAACTGGGGAAACTGGTCGAACGGGGCCTGAGCAAAGAGGACTTCGATACCACGCGCGATTACCTGATGAAGAACGTCTTCGTCATGACCGCGACCCAGGACCAGCGCCTGGGCTATGCGCTCGACGCCCAGTGGTACGGCACGCCGGAATTTACCCGCATGATGCGCGAGGGACTGGCGAAGCTGAGCGTGGCCGACGTGAACGCGGCCATCAAAAAGCATCTGTCGGCGCGCGATCTCTCGGTCGTCTTCATCACGAAGGATGCTGCCGGCCTGAAGGACGCGCTGGTGAGCGACGCCTTCTCGACCATTACCTACGATGCGGCCAAGCCGCAGGCCGTGCTCGAGGAGGATAAGCTGATCGGTGCGATGAAGCTGGGCATCAGGCCGGAGAACGTCAGGATCACGCCGGCGGCGCAAGCCTTCGCCGAGTAAGAACGAAAAAAGGGGCGCCCGCGGGCGCCCCTTGCATCATTCACGCTGACTGCTTACTTCGTCATTCTCATTTGGTCATTTTGTCCCAGCCGTGGCGAACGGCGGCCTTCATGTTTTCCCAGGTCGAGCCGGTATTGCCGGTGTTGCGTGCTTCCCAGCCGCTGCGCAGGTCCGGTTCGACTTCGTCCCATGGACGGTTGCGGTACATCTGGCTCTGGCGCATTTCGCTGCCATAGCTGTAGGCCGGCTTGTAGCTGTCGTAACCGCTCGCACCCGCGGTGCTGCTGTAGGTCGCGTTGTAGTGGTTACGGTAGTAGCTGTCGTCGTCGTCGGTCGTCATGCGGTCCCAGCCCGATTTCACCGCATCCTTCATCTTTTCCCAGGTCGAACCGGCCTTGTTGCCGGCGCGGGTGGACCAGTCGGTGCGCAGGTCGTTCTCGACTTCGTTCCACTGGCGGCCGCTGTACTTCTGGTTGCGCGCCATTTCGGAGCCGTAGCTGTAGGCCGGCGCGTAGTCTTCGTACGAACCGCCGGTGGTGCCGTAGTTGCTGGTGAAGTGGTTACGGTAGTAGTCGTCGTCGCTCATCATGCTCGAACGTGCCGAGCCGGCCCCGAGCTGCTCGACCTCGACCTCGGTGTGGCGCACCGTGTCGCGGATCTGCTGTTCGCGCTGCGTCACTTCCTTGTTGATCGTCACTTCCTCGACCACGCGTGCCGACTTCTCGACCACGGCTTCCTCGGCCGTCTCGCGCATCTCGATCGACTGCTCCTTGAAGGCGGTGGCGTCCGCGCCGCTGATCGGCTCGTTGACCGGGCGGCGCTCGACGTTCACGTGCTCTTCGCGCAGCTGGACGTTTTCGTTGACCGGGGTCTCGACGACGCGCGAGTAGACGCGCACGCCGCCGCGCGAGACTTCACGTTTGCCGATCTTCAGCTGCTCCTGCACGACGGGGATGGCGGCCGTATTCGTGTCGCGCGCCATGGCGGTGTCGCGTTGCATCGAACCCGTCAGCGAGGAGCCCGTCTGGGAGCCCTGCAGGCTGCCGGCCGATGCGGCCGAGCCTTCCAGCGAGGAGCCGGCCAGCGACTGGTTCTGCAGGTTGCCCGAGCCCGAGCCATAGCTGCCCGTGCTCAGTTCGTCGCGCGAACCGAGCGGCTCCTGATAGGTGGTGCCCATCGGGTTCGGGTCGTTCAGCGACTGCTGGTTCAGCGGCAGGCGGTCGTTATCGGACTGCAGCGACATCGACTGGCCGCCGCTCATGCTGCCGGCGCTGCCCATCATGGCGCCCGAACCTTCGGTCATGCCCCACTTTTCCGACTGCTCGTCGATGTCGATCGGGCCGAAGCGCTCGACGATGTCGGCGGCGCGCTCGACTTCGGCCTCGCTGTCCGCGTTGACCCGCAGCACATGGTTGCCGCGCTCGACGGCGGTCGAGTACTTGGTGCTGTGCACGCTGTCGTCGGTGCCGAAGATATCGCTGAAGAAGTTCTTGATGCTGGTGCCGATGCCTGGCTCATCGTCGACCCGGTCAGCGGTGCTCATGGTCGAATCGGGAGCGGATCCGCCGGTGGCGGACATCGACCCCCCGGGCAGCGTTTCGTCCCCATGCGACAGGCGCACGTCGCTGCTCGAAAAGCCCGACGACAGCAATTCGTTCTTGGCGCTCATGGCGTCGTTGTGATTGTCGAAAACGGCGATCAGAGTATGTTGCATGATGAGTCCTCCAGATAGTATTGATTACTTCAGTGGCGGGGTGCCGGATTCGTCGAAACGTTCGACACTGACCTGTTCGGCCTTCAGGACGACTTCTTCCTGGTGGTGTTCCTCGCGACGGATCCGGGTGATGTGAAGCTCTTCCTTGATGCGCACGCGGCGCTCGACAACCAGTACTTCCTCGAGGATGGGCACGATCAGGGTGTCGCCCTCGTAGCGGTTGGCGGGCGCCTCGTCCGGGGCGACGATGCGATCGACCGGGACGTGCCGGATCTCCACCTCGTCGCGCGCAAGGCGCTCGTCGATGGTGACCGGCTGTTCGACCACGGTCTTGTGAATGCGGACACCGCGTCCCGTGTCCACCGTACGGGTGCCGATGGCAAGCTCTTCCGCGATAACGGGGACCCGCAAGGAGTCTTGCGCTAACGGTTCTGCGGGGTTCCCTGCCATTGATTCGACTCCGTGTGGTTGTTGGTGCGAGACAGATTCAGCGTACCCCAAACTGCCGGGACACCGCGCACCATTGACTCCTGTAAATGTTAAGCAAATAAAAACGAACAAATAGGCAGAAAGGGCGTAAATAAAGGCGAAACGCCAGATCGGCGGGTCTTGAAAACCCGGAAAAGGAAAGGGTAAGAACGGCCTCGAACGAGGCCGTGGAAGGGCTTGCTGCGGAGACTAGTTGAACGGGTTGGCGACGTTCTTGACGTCGGGCGGCGGCAGGTGTTCCGGCAGGGTCTGGCCCTCGAGTTTGGCGAGCACGGCTCCCAGGATCTCGTGCAGGCGGCGCGCGTGCGCCAGGCCCTGCTGGTCGGCCGTCAGGTCGACGTCGCCCGAGATCGTGATCCGGTCAAGCCGGTTCTCGATCATCAGGTTATCGATCTGCAGGACATCGGCTTCGTTCGCATACGGCACAAAGGTCTTCTTTTTCGCGGTCATGGATGGCTCCGGTATTCAAATGCGTCAAATGAGGAATCAGCGTCAGGAGAAGAAACCGCTCTTCTTTTTCAGGCGGATCTTCGGCAGGGCCAGCATGCGTTCCTTTTGCTGGGTCGTGAGCGAGGGCAGGAATTCGATGCCGACGATGCGTTCGAGTTCGGCCACGGGAATGACCTGGATGTCGGCGCCCGCGCGGTTCTCCGTAAAGTAGGCCGCGGCGCGTTGCTGGCGCGGGCTGTAGACCACTTTGTACAGATGGGTCGGCACCAGCACGTTGCCGACCTTCTTCAGGTTGGTGCCGAGGAAGGCGGGGCCGGTGATCACGTACAGCTGCCCTTCCTTCTTCGCCATCTTGCGCACCGCGCCCTCGATCGGGGCCCAGATATGGCGGTTGTGGTCGCCGTCCTGCGGCACCATGTTGGCCAGCGTGAAGCTCTCGCGCTGGGTGTCGCGGTCCGGCATGTCGCCGTTCGGGGTCATGTGGCCGCGGTCGTAGCCGCTGCGCGCGTAATCCATGAGTTCGGCCCGCTGGCCGCGCGGCAGCCGCTCCTCGGGATGGAAGGCGTTGTCGCGTTTCAGGCCCTGGGCCGATTCCACGTTTTCGGCGCGCAAGTGTTCGGCCGACCACAAGGGCGTGCGCGTGACCCCCGAATGCATCACGCCGAACACGCCGTAGCACAGTTCGCGCGTCGCCACGGCGAGCTTGGGGTTGCGGATCTCGGGCGCGCGGCCGCCGGCGTAATGGTCGGGACAGTCCGATGCCAGGGCCAGCGCGGGGGCCAGCAGCGCCGCCACCAGGCCGGCGCCGGCAATAAATTTCTGGAACATGAATGAATCGAAAGTGTGTGACAAAAGCGCATTGTAGCCGACACAGATTGCGCCGGGCGGCGCTACCGCCCTGCCCCGCCTCGGACCCGCCTTTGCGCCGGGGCGTCAATACCGGCGCACGATAGGAAAGCGCGCCTGCATTGTCGAGCAGAATGCTCTAGAATTACGGCTCTTTCGATAACATTCCATACCGGAAACAACCACCGCCGATGGAAAAGGTCCCGTTCCCGGAGGAGCTGCGGCGGTTCGTGCTCACCAGCATACCGTCCGTCCCCTTCCTCGAAGCCCTGCTGCTGCTGCGCGCGAATCCGACGCAGCAATGGCATGGCGACACCCTGGCGCAGCGCCTCTACGTGCGCGAGCGCACCGCGCAGGCCCTGCTCGAGGACTTGTGCCGGGCCGGCATGATCGCGCCCTGCCCGGCGCCCGACGAGGGCTGCTATCAATACCACCCTTCTTCCAGTATGCTGCGCGAACGCATCGATGCGCTCGCCGACCTGTATGCGCGCCACCTTGTCGAAGTCACCCTGCTCATCCATTCTTCACTCGACCGCAAGGCCCAGCAATTCGCCGACGCCTTCAAACTGCGAAAGGACTCGTAAGTGGCGGTAACGATCTACATCCTGTGTATCCTGACCTCGCTTGCCTGCACCTGGCTGCTGTTCGGCAGCTATCGCCGCACGCGCTACCGCCTGCTGTTCTGGAGCGGCGCCTGCTTCGCGGTGATGACGCTGAATAACCTCTTCCTCCTGCTCGACAAGATCGTGTTCCCGAGCATCGACTTCCTGCCCGCGCGCCTCATCAGCGCGCTGGTCGCCACGCTGCTGCTGCTGTACGGCCTGATCTACGAGAAGGAATAAGCAATGAACGATGTGATTGCCGGCGCCGTCTGCATGGGTTCGCTCCTGATCGCGCTCTTCTTCCTGCGCTTCTGGCGCGATTCGCGCGACCGGTTCTTCCTGTACTTCGCGCTCTCCTTCTTCATCGAAGGGCTGCACCGCCTGTATTCGGCATTGCACGACGCCGGGGGCGAGGATTCGCCGCTGCACTACCTGATCCGCCTGCTGGCCTATGGCCTGATCCTGTGGGCGATCCTGGAGAAGAACCTGCCGCGCGAGCGCGACCGCAAATAGCGTGCGCCCGTGCGCAGGACGCGCTGACATAATGAAGCCATGTGAACATTCCGATAAGGAGAACAGCATGGCGAACAATTCGGCAACCACCGATCCGCGCGGCCAGCCGCAAACCCCGCAATCCCCGCAGCCCGGCACCGGCGAGCACAATCGCTCGGAAAACCTGCTGCCCGGCGAAGAAGGCGCCGAGGACGGCCGCTTCGAGGTGGCCGAAGAGGTCAGCCTCGACATCCAGGGCGACGACGCGCGCCGCGTCGGCCACCTGGCGAACGTCGAGGAGTCGATGCCCGACACCGTCCAGACCGAAGCCGAGGACGAGAACAAGGGTACGCCCTGATCCCCCTCCTCCGATCGTAAAAACAGCGGGCGCCGATGGCGCCCGCGATGCTTTCTGCCCTTGCCGCCTACACCTTGACGCCCATGCGCAGGCCTTCGATCGTATGCGCCTGCACGATCGGTTCCAGGCGCTCGACCACGCGGCAGGTGATGTGGCGGCGCAGCTCGGGCGCCAGGCTCTCGTAATAGGCGTGGGTCAGCTGCAGGTCGTGCTTGTCGGCGTTGTGCGCGTCGGGCGCGTCGACGCCGAGCACGAACACCGGACGCGAACGGTCCGACTGGTTGGCCGTGCCGCGGTGGATGGTCAGCGCCGAACGCGCCGAAATATCCCCCATCTTCGGCAGCTTGCGCTGGGCGCGTGCCTCGTAGCGCGGCCACAGCTCCTTCGCAGGGAACATCGGGTCGCCGCCGGCCAGGTCGTCCCACTGGGTACCGGGCGCGATTTCGAAGGGTCCCATGTCCTCGGTGACGTCGACCGTCGTGATGTTAAAGGCGAGCGAGTTGATGCGGCGCCCGATCAGGGTCGCGTCGGGCGACTTGAAATCGCGGTGCCAGGGCTGGTGCAGCGCGCCGGGACCGGGCACGTCGAAGCCCGCTTCGACAACCCGGTACTCGGGGCCGAGGATGGCGCGGCAGACCGCCACCACCCAGGGATGGCTGATGATGTCCGCGAAACCCGACAAACGCTCGGGATGGACCTCGACGTAATAGCGGTTCGGGCCGCGTGCGAGCGCGCCGCCGGGCTGGCGCTGGGCTTCCTCGAACAGCATGGCGATATCGCGCCCGAGCCGTTCGACCCAGGCGCGCTCGAAGGCGCCCTTGCAGGCGATGATGCCGTCGCCGTAGATCCCGCCCATGATGGCGGCGACGTCGTAGTCCTGGGCGGCGGTGAGTTGGGTGCGCATGAAGATCCTCCTGTTTTCCGGGCGGGTTCATGTTACTGCGAAAGAGCATCGGCGGCGCGCACGGGCGCCTGGATACCCGGGGCGCATGGCAAGGCGCCGACGCTACCAATCCAGGGTCAGCAACAGCGCGCCCATCCTCGGCCAGCACAGGCGGCTGATCTCGCTGCGGTCGGCCCACATGAAGCCATCCGTCTCCGGCGTCGGCCTGCCGGTCTTCTGGTGCGGATAAAAGCTGGTGCAGGCGAGCTGCGCCAGGTCGCCCAGCTCGTCGCCGGCGTCGACCCGGAACAGGTGCAGGCGCTTGTCGCGCCGGTAGTCGAATTCGCCGAGGTCGAGGAAGCGCCCGGCGTCGAAGACGGCGCCGGCTTCCTCCTGCAGTTCGCGCATCGCCGCCTCGAGCGAGGTCTCGCCCGGATCGCGCATGCCCTTCGGGATGTCCCAGGCGGCGGTATGGGTCACATGGCAGAGCAGCAGCTGGCCGCGCGCGTTGAGCACCAGGGTGCCGCAGGAGACGGTGTGCTTGCTCATGTGCGTCTCATGTGCTGCTCAAGTTTCGCCCGCCGGTTGCGGTGGCGAGCGCCTGCTCCAGCGCCTCGCGGCTGACCGGCTTGGTCAGGTGCTGGTCGAAGCCGGCCTGGTGCGAGAGCGTCATGTCGCTGGCCGCGCCCCAGCCGGTCAGCGCGACCAGCATCATGTCGCGCAGCGCGCCGCCGGCACCATTGCTCGCACGGATAGCGCGCGCCACTTCATGCCCGTTCATGCCCGGCAGGCCGATATCGAGGAAGCCCAGGTCGGGCTTGAATTCGCGCGCCGCCGCCAGCCCGGCCGGCCCGTCATGCGCCATGCGCGTTTCGTGGCCGAGGGCTTCGATCAGCGCGACCAGGCTTTCGGCCGCATCCTGGTTGTCGTCGACCACCAGCACGCGCAGGCGGCGCGCCGGCGCCTGGGCCGCCGGGCCGGGGACGGCGTCCCGCGCTTCGCCCGCGCCGCGCCGCAGCGGCAGCCGCACGGTGAAGGTGCTGCCGCGCCCGCGCCCTTCGCTGAAGGCGTGTACCCGGCCCCCATGCAGCTCGACCAGGCGGCGCACCAGCGACAGCCCGATCCCGAGCCCGCCCTGGGCGCGATCGAGGCTGCTGCGCACCTGGGTAAACATCTCGAACACCGAGCCGATGGCGTCGGGCGCGATGCCGATGCCGCTGTCGGTGACGGCCACCACCGCCTGCGCGCCCTCGCGCCAGGCCGCCAGCGAAATGCGGCCGCCTCCCGGCGTGTACTTGGCCGCGTTGTTGAGCAGGTTCGACAGCACCTGCACCAGGCGCGTCAGGTCGGCGTCGAGCGGCAGCGCTTCCTCGGGCAGGGTCACCTGCAACTCGTGATTGCCGGCGTGGATCAAAGCGGTGCTGCTCTCCACCGCCATCGACACCGCCGTGCGCAGGTCGATCGGCTCCTTTTTCAGCTCGATGCGTCCGCGCGTGATGCGGGCGATGTCGAGCAGGTCGTCGACCAGGTGGATCAGCTGGCCGAGCTGGCGGTCCATCATCTCGTGCACGCGCACGGCGGTGGCGGCCGCGGTGGCGGCATTCGCCGGCGCCATCCGCAGCAGGTCGAGGCCGGTGCGGATCGGCGCCAGCGGATTGCGCAGCTCATGCGCCAGCGTGGCCAGGAATTCGCTCTTGCGGTGGTCGGCCTCGGACAGGTCGGCCGCGATGCGGCGCAGCTCGTCCTCGGCGCGCTTCTGTTCCGTGATGTCGCGCGTGATCGTCGCCAGGCCGAGGTGGGCGCCGTCGGCGCCGTGCACCGCGAAGCCCTTGAAATAGACCGGCACCGCGTCGCCCGTCCCGCGTGCGGCGAACTTCAGCTCGCCCTCCCATTTCTGCTCGCCGCCGCGCAGGGCCGGCAGCACGTCGGTACGGACAAAGGCGCGGCAATCCTTCGAGAACAGGTCGAGCAGGCGCGTGCCGCCGATGTCGGCATCCAGGCCCAGCCCGGCCATGGCACGCCCGGCGGGATTCAGGTAAAGGCCGCTGCCGTTTGGCGCGAAGATGCCGATGAAGTCCGAAGACTGTTCGGCCACGGCCGCCAGGCGGCGCACGCCCTCCTCGGCCAGGCGCCGCTCGCTTTCGTCGCGCAGGTAGAGGGCGATGCCGCCGTCCGGCGTCGGGAAGCAGTTGATCTCGTACCAGCCGCCCCAGGCGGCGAGATAGGCCTCGGTGCGGGTGGCGGCACGCTCGCCGGCGCAGCGGCGGCAGGCCTGCTCGTGGCGGCTGCCTTGCCAGTCGGGGAACAGGTCCCAGAACACGTCGCCGAACAGCTGTGAACGGTCCAGGCCCGTGATCCGTTCGGCCGCCGCATTCGCGTAGCCGATGCGCCAGGAACTGTCGAGGGCCAGGAAGCCGTCGGTCATGCTTTCCAGGATCGCGTGCGAACGTTCCTCGGCGAGCTGGCGCGCCGCCGCTTCGGCGCGCTGGCCGATCACCAGCGAGGCGCTGTTGGCCAGCAGTGCCAGCGCCGCTTCGTCGCGCGCCGTGCGCGCCGCGCCGGCACGGTAGTACCAGGTGAAGGCGCCAAGTACGCTGCCCGCCGGCGACAGGATCGGCAAGGCGCGGCAGGCGGCGAGGCCGGCCGCCAGCGCCGGACCGCGGCAGCGCTCCCAGAGCGGATCGGTGGCGATGTCGGGACAGTCGACCGGCTCGGCGCGCCAGGCCGCGGTGCCGCCGGCGCCGCCCAGGGGCGACATGCCGAGCTTGTCGAGGGCGGCGCGCAAGTCGTCCGGCAGGCCGGGCGCGGCCGCGTGGCGCAAGCCGCCGCCCGCATCGGCCAGCTGGATCCCGGCCAGGGCCGCGCCGCCGGCGTATTCCTCGGCGGTGCGCGCCAGCAGGTCGAGCACGTCGTCCAGCGGCGCGTCGGAGACCGCCAGTTCGAGGGCGCCGCGCTGGCCGACCGCCAGCAGGTTGGCGCGGGTGCGTTCGGTGACGTCGATCCCGTGGATCAGCACCCCCGACACGCTGCCGTCCGGCTCGCGCAGTGCCATGTAGATGAAGTCGACGTAATAGGTGTCGAGTTCCCCGCTTTCGGTCTGCAGCTGCAGGCGCACGTTGCTGCCCTCGTGCGCTTCGCCGCTGCGATAGACGGTTTTCAGCAGCTCGTACAGGCCCTGGCCGACCAGCTCCGGCAGGGCCGCGTGGAAAGGCTTGCCGAGCAGCGCACGCCGCCCCACCAGGTTCGAGAAGCGCTGGTTGGCCATCTCGAACACCATGTCGGGCCCGCGCATGACGGCCATGAAGGCGGGCGCCTGGTAGAAGATGTCGCGCATGCGCTCGCCCGCCGCGCGCAGCTGCGCCACCAGGCGTTCGCGTTCGCGCCCGGCCGTCTGGCGCGCGCTGATGTCGGTGAAGGTCAGCACCGCCCCGCCGGGACCCGCGCCGGTGGTCAGCGGATGGACCGAGCAGGCGACCGGCAGGATGGAGCCGTCCTTGCGCAGCAGGTGGGTGTCGTCCAGGCGCAGCACGCTGCCGTTTCTCAAGGCGTCGAGCAGCGCGCCCTCTTCCAGGTCACCGTCGGACTGCGCGGCGCCGCGGGCCGGCAGCAGCTTGCCGACCGCCTGGCCGGCCAGTTCCTCGGGGGTGTAGCCAAGGCAGGCCGCGCCGGCGGCGTTCAGGAAGGTGCAGCGTCCGCCGGCGTCGAGCCCGACGATGCCCTCGCCGGAGGATTCGAGCAGGCGTGCAAAGCGCTCGGTGCTTTCGCCCAGCGCCCGTTCGCTCGCGGCCAGCTGCTCGGCCGCCTCGTGTTCGGCGGTGGCGTCGCGCATGATCTTGGCGTAGCCGCGCAGCTGCCCCTTTTCGCGCAGGGCGATCATCATGCCGTCGGCGAAGAAGCGGCGGCCGTCGCGGCGCAGGTGCCAGCGCCGGTCTTCCGAGCGTCCTGTCGCGCGGGCGCGCGCCGCTTCTTCGTCGGGCTGGCCGGCGGCGCGGTCTTCGGGAAGGAAGAGCATGTCCGCGCTCTGGCCGATCGCCTCGGCCGCGCTCCAGCCGGTGACGGCCTGCGCTCCGGCCTCCCACTCGGTGATGCGGCGTTCGGTGTCGGTACCGATGAAGGCGTAGTCGTGCAGGTTGTCGACGATCAGGCGCAGGCGGCTGGCGTGGCCGCCGGCCGCTTCGGAAGCGCGCGCCGGCGCCTCGCTGCGCAGGCGCGCCAGCTCGGCGGCCTGGCGCTGCAGTGCCAGACAGCGGTTCACGCGGGCGCGCAGCACGTGGGCCTTGATTGGTTGGGCGAGATGGTCGACGTCCCCCAGCGCATACGCGCGTTCATCGGGAAAGTCGTCCGGATCGGCGGCCGTGATGAAGATGATCGGCACCGCTTGCGAACGCGGATGGCGGCGCATCAGCTCGGCGGTCTGGAAGCCGTCCATGGCCGGCATCTGGACGTCGAGCAGCACGAGCGCGAACTCCTCCTCGAGCAGCGCGCGCAGCGCGGCTTCGCCTGACCCGACGGACACCAAGGTGGCGTCGAGGCCGGCCAGCAGCGCTTCGAGCACCGCAAGGTTGGCTGGCTGGTCGTCCACGAGAAGGATGCGGGGTTGGACGGCAGCGCTCATTGATCGGGAGAGGGTCGGGGGCAGAAGGTCAAAGGCAGGTGGGCGGACGCTGTGCGCGTGAGATTGTGTGAATAATTGTGAAGAATGCAATGTATGCCTCAGGCATCCAATTGTCAATTGTGCGCGCCTTCAGCCGAGCGGGCCGCACACTAGGCGGTCTCGCTGCCGCAGCGCAGCCAGGAATGAAGCCATCACGGAGTCGCAATGGATTTTACCTACCTGAACAATACGCTGGAAAGCTGGGCGATCGCGTTCGCGGTCCTGCTGGGCGCAACGCTGGCGATGCACTGCCTGCGCCGCTTCGCACTGCACAAGATGCAGGCGCGGTCGCAGCGCACGGAAACCCTGGCCGACGACCTGGTCGCCAGGATGCTGCGCAAGACCTATCTCCTGATCATGCTGACGCTCGCGGCCTACCTTGCCAGCCTCGTCCTCGAGCTGGCCGACAGGCAGCGCCTGGTGGTGTCGCGGATCGCGATCGCGGCCCTGATCCTGCAGCTGGCGATCTGGGGCGACACCCTGCTGCGGGCCTGGCGCGACCACGCGTATGTGAGCGACGCGCCGCGCAAGGCCTCGCGCACGATCGTCTGCTTCATGGCACGCCTGGCGCTGTGGGTGATCGCCTTCCTGATGGTGCTCGATAACTTCGGCTTCAACATCACGGCCCTGGTGGCCAGCCTGGGTGTCGGCGGCATCGCGGTGGCGCTGGCGGTACAGAACATCCTTGGCGACCTGTTCGCCTCGCTCTCGATCATGCTCGACAAGCCCTTCGAGATCGGCGACTTCATCATCGTCGGCGACGTGCTCGGCTCGGTCGAGCACATCGGCCTGAAGACGACGCGCCTGCGCGGCCTGGGCGGCGAGCAGGTCATCTTCGCCAACAGCGACCTGCTGAAAAGCCGCATCCACAACCACAAGCGCATGGAGACGCGCCGCGTCGCCTTCGTGCTGCGGGTGGCCTATGGCGCCAGCGACACCCAGCTGGCGCGGGTTCCGGTACTGATCCGCGAAGTCGTCGATGCCGAGCCGATGGCCGCCTTCGAGCGCGCCCATTTCTTCAACTACGGCGAGTGGTCGCTCAATTTCGAGGTGGTGTACCACTTCCAGAGTCCCGACTACATCGCCCACATGGATACCCAGCAGGCGGTCCTGCTCGAGATCTACCGGCGCTTCGAGCGCGAAGGCATCCGCTTCGCGCATCCGTTGTCGATCGTGCGCATGGCCGACGGCGAGGTACCGCCGCGGCCGCAGGCGGTGGCGCCGGCGGCGTCGTTCAGGCATTGAGGACGTGGAGTGGACGAGTGCTCTTATTCAGGTGTTGGCAGACGCCCACCGTAGCGTGGGCATGCGCACGCGCACGCGGGATGATGATCCGTGTTGGCGTATTGGCGTTTGTCCAGGCGATTTGTCGGAGCAGTGCTGATTGCTACTTCGGCGAGGCAGGTAACGCGTGGGCGGTGCCCACCCTACGGTGCACTGCCGTCAATGGCTTCGTTGGCAGCCAGCGACATGCATAAAAAAACCCGCCGGACCGCGAGGCCGGGCGGGTTCTTGCGCTGCCTGGAAATCAGGCGGCGGACTTCTGTGCGACCGGCAGCGGGCTGACGCGGGCGGCGGTGCCGGCTTCGAGCACGGCGGCAGCGGCCGAGCGGGCCTTGCCCGGCGCGGTGGTGCTGATCAGCTCGTGCATGCGGCCGGCAGTCTTGTCCCACGAGGTGTTGGCGACGATGTCGCGCATGCGCTCGATCAGCTTCGCTTTTTCGTCTTCGCTCGCGGCCAGCATCCGTTCGCAGGCGGCGATGTACTCGTCCGCGGTCGAGGCGATCGCGACGACGTCGCCGTACGGCACCTTGACGTCGGTGATCGGGGTGCTGACGCTGAGCTTTTCGGCGGCCATGTATTCGAGCACCTTGGTCGGGCTGATGAACTTGGTCGAATCGTTCATCGCGAACGGCAGCAGGCAGACGTCCCAGCCGGCCAGGAACTTCGGCAGTTCGTCATAGTTGCGCTGGCCCATGTAGTGGACGTTGTCGGCGCGCGGCAGTTCGGCCGGATCGATTTTCACGACCGGGCCGACCAGCACGATCTGCCAGTCCGGGTGGGCGGCGGCCATCTGGCGCACCAGCTCGGTGTCGAAGCGCTCGTCGATCACGCCGTAGAAGCCCAGGCGCGGACCGGCGATGTGTGCCTGGTCCGGGTGCGAGATCGAGGCGTCCAGGGCCTTGCGGAAATGCTTGGCGTCGACGCTGCTCGAGAAGCAGTGGGCGTTCGCGTGGCGGTCCTTCTTGGCTTCGTACAGGCTCGGGCCACCGGTGAAGACCAGGTCGGCGATGTTGAGCAGGGCCGATTCGCGCTGCAGCAGCTGCTTCGGCGGGTTCTTGAAGGCGGCCAGTTCGTCCATGCAGTCGTACACGACCAGAGAAGGATTGAAGCCCTGCAGCAGCGGCAGCGCCATCGGGGTATAGAACCACACCACCGGACGCTCGCCTTCGGGCACCAGGTCGGCCAGCAGGCGCTGCATGGTCGGCAGCTGGTCGTCGTGGAAACCCCAGGTGTTCTGGATCGGCGTATGCGGGCGGCACACCGTGATGTTCGGCGCGACGGTCGTCTTTTGCAGGTGGGCGGGACCCTCGCTGTGGACGGGTTCCTCGACAAACAGAATCTGGTAGTGTTCCGCCAGGCGCGTCATCAGATGTTGTGGGCGTTGGAAGACGAAGTCCCAGCGCAGGTGGCAAAACACGATCAGGGTCGGCATGTTGATTTCCTTTCGCCTTTGTGGCGCTTTAGTTGATCTTGGGTCCGTGGCTAATCATGGCGGTGGCGGGAAATTCACGCCCTGTCACGCAGCCGGACCCCCGAATCGTATCATGCAAAATTACTACTATTTTCATTTATGCATCGCAACATTAGCCGCTAGAAAGGACTCGTTGGAAACGCAGAGCATTTCCTCATAGGAGAGTCCGGTGTCCCGCAGGCAATTTTGTAGGTGTAGTCCTACCCATATACAAGGAAATCCACTACGAAAACTCATCCATACGGCAGGCATGCGCAAGCGTGCGCACGCCCGGCAAGGGGCTGCGCAGGCGGCTTCGGAGGGATCATCGGGGCACGGCGTGCGCCCCGGAGGGTGTAGGCATACTCTGCCGTTATGTGGGCGAAACGCGCGCCGCGGCGGGACCCGGGGGCATCCGGCGGCGCCCTGCCCCAGCCCCGCAGCGGGGGCCGCGCCGCCCCGTTGTTGCAGCGCAGCGCAGGCTGGAACGGAGTCAGCCTGGAGGATACGGCTGGGCGCCTTCCGGATGGCCCTGGTCGTCGAAGCCGTCGGCGGTGGACACGTCGTCGATGCCGATCGATCCGAGCGCATCGCACAGTTCGTCGACCTCGGCGCCGAGATCGGCGGCCAGGTCGACGGGCTTTGCGGTCCCGCCCCAGGGAGGTCCGCCATCGAGGGCGTACAGGTTGACGCGCAGCTCGATGTGTTCGCCGGCGTCGAGCGGCGCGACGACGGCGCGCACACGGTCGGCCGCCAGTTCTTTCCCGGCAAGCAGGCGGTTGATTTCGGCCAGGGTGCCGAGCATCGCCAGCTCGGACACGCCCTGCTCCTTGGCGCCATGGAACAGGTCCTGGTACAGGAAGTCGACGCTGATGCTGTCCGGATCGGCCGCCAGGCAGCGGCGCACCAGCGGCGCCACGCGTTCGGTCCAGGCGCGGTAGCGGCGCATGCGGTCGGCGAAATACACGTCGGCGTCGATCTCGTCCTTCGGCACGGCGTAGAACGGATCATCGGCGCGTTTCAGCGAAAAGCCGAACAGGAAGCGCAGCTCCATCGCCGTCTCGTCGGGCGCGAAGCGCTCGCCGGTCCAGCCGCGGATGCTCGCTTCGAGCAGCGGCGCGGCCACCGGCTTCTTGCTGGTCAGGGAAGCGGCGGCCTCGCGCAGCAGCTCCTGCAGGGCCGAATAGCCGATGTGGTCGGCCTCGGCCAGGTCGTAGGCATGGCGCACCAGGGCCACTTTGGCGCGCGGGCTGTCGAGTTCAGCGGCGACGAAACTGTTCGCCAGCTCCTCGTAGGCGGCATCGTCGGCGAAGGTTTCCTCGGCCACCAGCCCGCCCGTGCTGCGCACGAACAGCGGGATCAGGAAGGCATCGATCTCGAGTTCCGGCTCATCTTCGCGGCGCAGGTGCAGCGTCGCCGACTGTTCGCCGATGTGGGCGCGCAGCAGGCGGCAGGCTTCGGGATCGGTGAAGCGTGCCAGCTCGATGGCGCCGTAGAGCACCTCGTCGCGCTTCTTGCGCAGGGCCTTGCGGATGTCGACCAGCAGCTCCTGCTCGCGCGCGGCGGCCAGTTCGGGATCGCTGTCCTCGCCCTCGGCCACCTCGAGCGCGAGGTCGGCCAGGGCCTGGGCCAGTGCGTCGGTATCGGGTTCGGCGGCGGCGGCCGGTTTGCGCGGCACGGGCTTCTTGTTTTTCGGCATGGGTCAGCGTGGTGAAGGATGAAAACGCCATGGTAGCGCATCGGTGGCCTCGCGCGCAGCCGGAATCGCCCGCCGGAGCCGCGCTATTCCACGCGCTCGGTCTCGCCGGCGACCTTGACCGTCGCCAGCGCCGCCAGGATCTCCTCCGGCTCGGCCGGTTTGGCGATGTGCAGGTCGAAGCCGGCTTCGCGCGCCCTTACCTTGTCGGCCAGCTGGCCGTAGCCGGTCAGCGCGATCAATAGCGTGTCGGCGAACTCGGGCATCGCGCGCAGGCGCCGCGCCAGCTCGTAGCCGTTCATGTCGGGCAGGCCGATGTCGAGGATGAACACGTCGGGGCGCTCGAAGGCGGCCCATTCGAGCGCGCTGGCGGCGTCGTAATAGGTCGATACAAGGTGGTCGCCGGCCGCCTCCAGCAGCAGCGAAAGGCTGACCGCGGCATCGATATTGTCGTCGACAAGCATCACCCGCAAGGCCGCCGGCAGCGCGGGCGGCGCGCTGTTGCGCGCCGAATCGCGGGCCGCATCACGGGCCGGATCGCGGCCGCGGCGCGGGTTCGGCGCCGGCGCCGCGAGCGCCGCCAGTTCGTGCTTGAGCGGCAGGTGCACGGTGAAGATGCTGCCGCCGCCGCTTCCGGGGCTGCTGGCGTCGACCTCCCCGCCGTGCAGCTGCACCAGGCTGCGCACCAGGGCCAGGCCCAGTCCGAGGCCGCCCTGGGCGCGGTCGGCCTTGCGCTCGCCCTGGGAAAACAGGTCGAACACGCGCGGCAGGAGATCCGGGGTGATGCCTTCGCCGTCGTCGGCCACGCTCAGGGTGGCTTCGTTGCCGGCGCTGCCCAGCGACAGCTGGATCGCGCCGTGCGGCGGCGTGTATTTGGCCGAATTCGTCAGCAGGTTGGCCACCACCTGGGTCAGGCGGGTCTGGTCGCCGCGCACCATCACCGCCTGCGACGGCAGGCGCAGTTCGAGGCGATGCTGGCGTTCCTCCATCAGCGGCCGGGTCTGCTCGACGGCGCGCTCGACGATATTGCGCAGGTCGACGTCTTCCAGGTTCAGGGTGACCAGGCCGCGCGTCACGCGCGAGACGTCGAGCATGTCGGAGAGCAGGCGGTTCATGTGCTCGACCTGGCGCCCGATCACGTCGGCGGCATAGCGCGCGCGGTGGCTGTCGAGGTCGGGCATTTTCAGCAGCTGGGCCGCGGTGCCGATCGGCGCGAGCGGGTTGCGCAGTTCGTGTCCGAGCATGGCCAGGAACTGGTCCTTGGCGCGGTTTTCCTCCTCCGCCCTCTGGCGCGCCAGCTGGGCGTGCTCGAGCTGGGACTGGCGTTCGCTGCCGGCCGAGTCGCGCGTGGCCTGGGTGCGGCGCAGCTCGCTGCCGGCCTGGCGCAACGCCGCCAGCAGGCGGTCGATCTCGACGATGCGCGAGCGCCGCTGGGGCGGCAGTTCGCCGCGCCCCAGGCTGCTTGCCGCTTCGAGCGCGCTGCGGATGGCGCGCGCATGGCCGCGGCCGAACGAGGCCGAGACCGCGGCGGCCCCGAGCAGGGCCGCAACCAGGGCCAGCGCCGCCGCGCGCCGCGCGCCGCCGGGCGGCGCGATGAGCGACGCGGCAGGCGCCCCGACCGCGACCAGCCATCCGGAGTCCGGCAACCGGCTGAAGGCGACCGTGCCCTCGCCGCCATTGCGCAGCGCCAGCCCGAGCATGCCCTCGCGCGAACGGGTGGCGGCCGCGGCGAGCGCCGCCGGCGCTTCCTGGCCCACCAGCTCGGCCGACCCGAGGTTCGATGCGACCAGCTTGCCGGCGCGGTCGAGGATGTCGAGCTGCCAGTCGGGCCGCGTCCCGGCTTCGGCCAGCAGGCGGCGGAAATGCTCGGCGCCGTAAGCCATCCCCAGCACGTAGCGCCGTCCGCCGGCGCTCACCGGCATGCCGACGGCCGTCATCATGCGGCCGCTGACGTAGCCCGGAACGAGGTCGGTGACGAAAGGACGCTGCGCGGCCAGTACGGAGGAAAGATAAGGGGGAAGTGCTTCCTGGGGCAGCGCGGCGCCGCTGGGGGCGAGCGTGTTGAACAACATGCGCCCGTTCTCGTCGAGCAGCACCCCCCATGCGTCGGGACTGCCGGTGGCCGCTTTCGCTTCTTCGTAGAAGGCGTCGAGGTCGCCGCGCGCCAGGCTGGGCGAGGCGGCCAGCACGCGCAGCGCACTCCGGGTGGCGGCCAGTTCGGCGTCGACCAGCAGGGCGACGCGATCGGCCGCGCGGACCACCCTGGCCCGCTCCAGGTCGGTTTCCGCGCCTTCGATCAGGCGCAGCGCGAATCCAGCGAAGAGGATCACCGGGACCAGGATTGCCGCAGCCATCAGATACAGGTAGGCACGGATTTGCATCGCGGGCTCACAGGTTGACGGCCATCGACATGACAGCCAGCAAAATCGATGATACCAATCCTGCAACGTAAAGCAAGAAAAGAGTGGAAAAACGGCTGAGACCGCCTGGCGCCCGCGCCGGCCGGCGTTTTTGTCGTGCCGAAGACCATGTTATGGCCGCGCTACGGGCTCTGCGGTGTTATGCTTCGGTCATCCCAACCGCGCGCATGACAAGCCTTCTGCGCCCCACACGGAACCCCATCCACGATGCTCGACAACTACTTCAAACTCAGCGAAAGCGGCACCGACGTCCGCACCGAACTGCTCGCCGGCCTGACCACCTTCCTGACGATGGCCTACATCATTTTCGTCAACCCCTCGATCCTCGGCGACGCCGGGATGCCGAAGGAAGCGGTGTTCGTGGCAACCTGCCTCGTGGCCGCCCTCGGCAGCGCGGTGATGGGCCTGTACGCCAACTACCCGATCGGCATGGCGCCCGGCATGGGCCTGAACGCCTATTTCGCCTACGCCGTCGTGCTCGGCATGGGCGTGGCCTGGCCGGCGGCGCTGGGCGCCGTGTTCATTTCGGGCTGCCTGTTCATCCTGGTGTCCGTGCTGGGCCTGCGCGGCATGATCGTCAACGGCATCCCGCATTCGCTGCGGGTGGCCATCACCGTCGGCCTCGGCATGTTCCTGGCCCTGATCGCGCTGAAGAACGCCGGCATCGTCGTCGGCAGCGAGCCGACCCTGGTCAAGGCGGGCGACCTGCACAAGCCGCAAGCCATCATGGCGATCCTCGGCTTCCTCCTGATCGTGACCCTCGACCGCCTGAAGGTGCGCGGCGCGATCCTGATCGGCATCATCGTCGTCACCATCCTCTCATTCTTCTTCGGTGGTAACACCTTCCACGGCATCTTCTCGGCGCCGCCCTCGATCGATCCGACCCTGCTGAAGCTCGACATCCGGGGCGCCCTGTCGGTCGGCATCATCAACGTGGTGCTGGTGTTCTTCCTGGTCGAACTGTTCGACGCGACCGGCACCCTGATGGGCGTGGCCAGCCGCGCCGGCCTGCTGGTCGAAGGCAAGATGGAGCGCCTCAACAAGGCACTGCTGGCCGACAGCGGCGCCATCGTCGCCGGCTCGATGCTCGGCACCTCGAGCACCACGGCGTATATCGAGAGCGCGGCCGGCGTGCAGGCGGGTGGACGCACCGGGCTGACCGCCCTGGCAGTGGCGGTGCTGTTCCTGGCCTGCCTGTTCATCGCGCCGCTGGCCGGCGTGGTGCCGGCCTATGCCACGGCCCCGGCCCTGCTGTTCGTCGCCTGCCTGATGCTGCGCGACCTGGGCGACATCGAATGGGGCGACACCACCGAGAGCATCCCCGCCGCGATCACCGCACTGGTGATCCCGTTCACCTATTCGATCGCGGAAGGCATCGCCTTCGGCTTCATCACCTATGCGGCGCTGAAGCTGACCACGGGCCGGGCGCGCGATGTGAAACCGGTCGTCTGGGTGATCGCGGCGCTGTTCATTTTCAAGATCGTCTACATCGGCACCTGAAGCCGGCGGAGCGGGAATGCGAGCGCGCTTCGGCTTACTGCCGAGTCGCGCCGTGGCCGCAACATGGCCCGTTCGGTTGGCTTCGGCGCGCATTTATGCTGCTTCTGGGATACAATCTCGGCCGAGCCCCTTTGCCGCACCGCGTGCACCGGCGCTCTTTGCGCGCAGTTTGCTGCGCAGTTGACAGATCACCGACCGGCAGGCAGACGGTCCAGCCCACGGGCTGGCGCCGCGGCCGCACCCTAGCTTATGAAACCATTCCCGCTGTACGCCCTGGCCCTGCTCGGCCTGGCCCATTTCCCCGCCCATGCAGACGGCGCCGCCGACGAGCTGCCCACCATCGGCAGCATCCACAGCGCCCTGACGGTGGCGCGTCCCGAGACGATTCCCGAGGGCAGCTGGTTCACCTCGGCCGAACTGGGTGCGATCAGTACCTCGGGCAATACCACCGGCACCTCGATCAGCGGCAAGATCGACGCCCGCCACGAGACCGCCGACTGGAGCAACGAATACATCGTCAGCGGCTTCTTCAAGGAAGACGAGATCACGGACGACGACGGTGAACGCTACCGCACCCGCTCGGCCGAGCGCTGGACCGCGTCGGCCAAGGCCGCCTACAAGCTGATGAAGGAAGGTTCGCGCGCCTTCGTGCTGGGTTCGCACGTGAACGACAAGTTCGGCGCCTACACGCGCTACACCTCGTTCGCGGTCGGCCACGGCTCGCAGCTCTACAATACCGCGGACAAGGCGCTCGACGTCGAAATCGGCCCGGGCTATTTCAGCGGCGAGCGCGAAACGGGCGAGCGTGAGAGCGGCATGACGGTGCGCGGCGCCGCGCGTTTCCGCTGGCAGGTGAGCCCCTCGGCCGCTTTCGTGCAGACCGTCAGCGTCGAGCGCGGCACCTCGAACGTGCACTCGATCGCCGAATCGGCCCTGTCCACCAAGATCAACGACACGATGCAGATGAAGGCCGCCTTCTCCGCCCGCAACGACACCAACGTGCCGGTCGACAAGAAGAACCTCGATACCCAGACTTCGCTGACGCTGGTGTATTCGTTCTGAGCCGAACCCGTGCGACAATCGGTGCATGGACAGACGAACCGACTACAAGACCGCGCTCCTGATCGACGCGGCGATCAAGACCCCGACCGGCGATTCGCCCGCGCGCGTCATGGCCGGCATGGGCGTGCCCTTCGACGTCGCGCGCCGGGTGCTGATGCGCCCCGACGAGCGGCGCCATCCTCTTCCTGCACCGGAGTTCAAACGCGAGGCCTGAATCACGCCTGCGGCTCGTGCACGTCGTCGACCGTCACCGGCTCGGCGGCGATCTTCTCCTCGGCCAGCGCATGGTCTTGCGCATCGGCCTCCAGCCCCTCCTGGTCGGCGCCGCGCGCATGGTCGTAGACCAGTTCGACCAGCATCGGGAAGTGGTCCGAACCGAAATGCGGCAAACGGCGGATGAAGCCGAGGGTGAAGTGGCGGCTGTGGAACAGGTGGTCCAGCGGCCAGCGCAGGAACCAGTGGTCGGCGTGGAAGGTGTTGAACATGCCGCGCCCGATGCGCGGGTCGAGCAGCCCGCTGATCTTGCGGAACAGCCGGGTCGTGGTCGACCATGCCACGTCGTTCAGGTCGCCCGCGACGATCACCGGCGTGTCCAGCCCGGCCACGCTTTTCGCCACCACCAGCAGCTCGGCGTCGCGCTCGGTCGATTCGTCGTGTTCCGTGGGGCTCGGCGGCGCCGGGTGCAGGAAGTGCATGCGCACCTTGCGCCCTGAAGGAAGCACGACCAGCGCGTGCATCGACGGGATGTCGTCCTCGACCAGGAACTGGATCGCCTTGTCCTCGAGCGGCAGCTTCGAATAGACGTGCATGCCGTACAGGTTGTCGAGCGGACATTTCATCGAGTGCGGATAGGCGGCTTCGAGCACGTCGAGCCGCTCCTGCCACCACTGGTCGGTCTCCAGGGTGACGAAGACATCCGGCTTGTGCTCGCGGATCAGCGCGATCAGTGCGCCGGTATTCCGGTTGGGCGTGAGGACGTTCGCGGTCAGGATGCGGATGCGGTCGCCCGGCGCGCCGCCGACCGCCCGTTTCACCTCGTTCGGCCAGGGCCGGGTGTAGGGCAGGATCCACCAGGCCTGGTAGGCCAGGCAGGCGAGGGTCGCGGCGGCCAGGATATAGGTTTCGGTCTCGTCCCAGTCGAGGACAATCGTCTTGACGAGCAGGACGCCGAGCGCCACGCATGCGATCTGCAGGCGCGGGAAATCCAGGTCGCGCACCCACCATTCGGTGTGACGCGACAGCGGCATCAGGGTGGCGATCACAATCAGTACGACCAGGCTTGCGATGATGGCGAAAGACATGGGGCAGGAGTCCTGTGGGCTGTTCGGTATCTCATGACAATAAGACAATACCCGCAGTATGCCTTGGTTCGCCGAATCGGACTGTGCGCTAGCGTGCACAGTGCATGCCAGGCCAGCCGTGCGTTGCCGGATCGGCCAGATACGCGATACTGATGCCTGAACCTGGCCACCTGCCGATACCGATGACCGAACCGCGCATTGAAACCGCCTACCTGATCCTGAGCCCTGCCGGCCTTGCCGAGGTCGCCGCACGCGCCGCACCCGGCGCCACCGTCTATCTGAATCCGGGCCTTGCCTCCGACAGCGAGCTGGCGCGGCTGAGGCAGGCCGGCGTGCAGGTGCAGCTGTTGCCGCGCGCCCTGCCCGCCGCCTTGTCCGGGGAGTTCGAACGCGCGTTGCAGGCTGCGGGAATTGCCCCGCACCGGCTCTGGATCGAGCACCCGCCCGCCGCGCGCGAGGCCGTAGCCGTGGCCGCAGCGCCGCGGCGCCTGGACGAAGCGGCGCAAGCGCCTGCCCTGCACGACCGCCTGGCCGACGCGGCCGGGCAGTTCGCCACCCGCGCCCTGCGCCGCCTGCGCCGGCTGGGCAGCGACCACCCCCTGCTGGTGCTGCCCTATCTCGGTTTTGGCAACGCGAACAAACTCTGGATCAAGGGCCGCGTGCTCGACGAGGCGAGTTTTCGCGAGCAGACCGGCAAGGACAGCAGCTGGAGCAACCTGGTCGCCCTCTACCGCCGGCTCGAATCGGACGAGGTGGCCGGCGCGCGCGTGACCGCGCATTTCGACGGCCGCAGCTGGGAAACCGTGACCGACAGCGGCGGCTATTTCGAGTTCGAGATCCTGCCCTCCTCCCCGCTCGCCGGCGGCGCGCACCGCGTCGACCTGGAACTGCCGGACTCGCTCGGCGCCGACGGCCAACCGGTGCGCGCCTCGGCCGAGGCTTTCGTGCCGGCCGCGAGCGCCCGCTTCGGAATCATCAGCGACATCGACGACACGGTTCTGTGGACCAATGTCACCAACAAGCTGAACATGGCGCTGATGCTGGCGCGTACCAACGCCCACACGCGCAAGCCCTTCAAGGGGGTGGCCGCTTTCTACCGGGCCCTGCGCGACGGCGCGAGCGGGAACGAGGACAATCCGCTGTTCTATGTGTCGTCCAGTCCCTGGCACCTGTTCGGCTTCCTGGTCGACTTCCTGCGCCTGCAGGGCATCCCGGTCGGTCCGCTGCTGCTGCGCGAGCTGGGCATGCGCGACGTGTTCAAGCTCACCAAGCACGGCAACCACAAGCTGGAGAAGATCGAACTGATCCTGCGTTTTTATCCGGGCATGCAGTTTGTGCTGATCGGCGACAGCGGGGAGAAGGATCCGGAGATCTATGCCGAGATCGTGCGGCGCCATCCGCAGGCGGTACGGATGATCTATATCCGCAACGTGAACCCCGACCCGGTGCGGATCGAGGCGCTCGACAGGCTGATCGAGGAGGTCAGCACCACCGGGACCCAGCTGATCCTGGCGCCGGACAGCGTCTTCGCGGCCTCGCATGCGGCGGCGGAGGGGCTGATCACGGTCGACCGGCTTGCCGGGGTGCGCTCGGACAAGAAGGAAGACGACAAGCTGCTGCCGTCGGGTTGATGCCGCGTGCAGGCGTTATGGGGCTGATGCCTGCAGCGTTATCGGTGTTTTGAATCCGCATGGGCACAAGAGCCCATCCTACGGGCGACGCTACCGGTCGAAAAGCATCCCGTAGGATGGGCTCTCCGAGCCCATGCGGATCAACATTACCGAAAACGGGGCAGGCAACAGCCCCGTTATCGTCAATAAATCAGACCCGCGCCACCTCCGGCTGGCGCGCCGGGCTCTTCACCAGCAACAGCGCGACCAGGCTCAGCGCCGCCGCACCCGTCAGGTAATACCCGACATATTCGATCCCGTAATTCTTCGCCAGCGCGGTCGCCACATACGGTGCCAGCGAGGCGCCCAGGATGCCGGCCAGGTTGAAGGTCAGCGAAGAACCCGTATAGCGCACCGCCGGCGGGAACAGTTCGGCCAGCAGCGTGCCGAGCGGTCCGTAGGTCAGGCCCATCAGCGACAGGCCGATCACCAGGAACAGGCCGGCCTTGACCAGGTCGTCGGCGACGAACAGCGCGCCGAAGGTCAGGCCGAACACCATGATCGCGACCGTCACCCCGATCATGGCGGCGCGGCGGCCGAAGCGGTCGGCGATGATGGCCGAAGGCGGGATCAGGAAGCCGAAGAAGCACACGGCGCCCAGCTGCAGCAGCAGGAACTGGGTACGCGAATAGTGCAGGCCGGTCGTGCCCCAGCTCAGCGCGAACACGGTCAGCAGGTAGAACAGGACGAAGGTCGAGGTCGCCATCAGGGTGCCCAGCAGCAGCGCGCGGCCATGTTCCTTGAACACGGTGACAAACGGCACCTTCACGCGTTCGCCCTTGTCGAGCACGGCCTGGAAGTCGGGCGTCTCGTGGATTTTCAGGCGCACGTACAGGCCGACAATGACGAGGATGGCGCTCGACAGGAAGGGAATGCGCCAGCCCCAGGCGAAGAACTGTTCGTCGCCCATGGTCTGGGTCAGGATCAGGAAGATGCCGCCCGACAGCAGGAAGCCGATCGGCGCGCCCAGCTGCGGGAACATGCCATACCAGGCACGCTTGCCCGGCGGCGCGTTTTCGGTGGCGAGCAGCACCGCCCCGCCCCATTCGCCGCCCAGGCCCAGGCCCTGGCCGAAGCGGCACAGTGCGAGCAGCAGCGGCGCCAGGGTGCCGATCGTGGCATAGGTCGGCAGCAAGCCGATCACGATGGTCGACAGGCCCATGGTCAGCAGCGCCGCAACGAGGGTGGCCTTGCGCCCGATGCGGTCGCCGAAGTGGCCGAACAGGGCCGAGCCGACCGGACGCGCGAAGAAGGCGATGGCGAAGGTGGCGAAGGATTGCAGCACGGCGGCGGCCGGGTCGGCCGCCGGGAAGAACAGTTTCGGGAACACCAGCACCGCGGCGGTGGCGTAGATGTAGAAGTCGAAAAATTCGATCGTGGTGCCGATCAAGCTGGCGAAGAGGACGGTACGCGCTTTATTGGATGGCTGACTCATAGTCTCGTTCATATTCTCGTTATGGGTTGCTGCATGGGTTGCTGCATGGGCTAATTCGTCTGCCGACTCATGTGCTCCCCGCCTTCGACAGCGCTTCACGCACCTCGTCGGCGCTGTCGGGACGGGTCACGCGTGCGACCTCGACGCCGTCCTTGAGGACCACGACCGTCGGCCACAGCTTGATCTTGAAAGAGCGCCCCAACGGGCGGCCGGGGCCGTCCTCGACCTGGATGTGGCGGGCGTCCGGATAGTCCTTCAGCGCGCCCGCGATGAGCGGTTCGCCGGCGCGGCAATAGCCGCACCAGTTGGTGCCGAAGTCGAGTGCGACAAGACCGGGCAGCGCGTCCACCGCGCTGCGCTCGGGCTGGGAGGTTTCATAAGACATGGTGTGCTCCTCAATAGTGCCGATCCGACAAGCGTAACCGAAACAGCAGCACGGAGCCAAGGAATTTATTGCACTGGCGGAATCATCGGTGCGTGGGGGCGTCGGGGCTGTTGCCTGTGCAGGTATCGGTGCCCACGCCGATTCAAACCACCGATAACGCGACAGGCAACAGCTCCACCGTCCCTCAATGTGCGTGCCCGCCCGGTTCCTCGGAATGCTCCGGCTCGTCGCTGCACAACTTCGGCTGCGCCTGAGCACACGCGCAGGCCGGCTACCGGGCAATGCCTGCTCAACGTGAAATGCTTAACCGACGGTGGCTGCAGGGCGTGGCATATTCGTTCCAAATTCATCGATAGGAGGCCATCATGTCCGATAATCTGCAAAAATCCGGTCAGCAGGACCGCAGCCGCATCAACGTTCACGAAGAGTGGGAAGTGCGCCACTGGACCGAGGCCCTGGGCGTGACGCGCGAAGAGCTGGAAAAGGCGGTATCCGAGGTCGGCGTGTCGGCCGAAGCGGTACGCCAGCACCTGAAGCGCAAATAAGTAGTTCGCCTCCGCGGACGCCCTGAGCGTCCGCCCGTTGTCGCGGCCCCGCGCCGCGGCAGCGCACTGCAGTGCCAATTCCGCTTCACCCTCCGGCGCCCTTCGTGCCGCCGGACGTTTTGCGCGCCCTTGCGCCCCCTCTTCCATAAAAAAAGGAGCCCAAAGTGGATATCCGCGCCTTCGTTGCATCCCTCGACATCACGCTCCCGAACGCCCTGTTCGCACTGGCCCTGGCCGTGGCCAGCTTCGTCGCCATCCACGGCGCGCTGATGCTGTTCCGGCGCCGCCTCGACCAGCTGGGCGACGAGCACGCACACCGCCCGGTCGCCGAAGTGCTGCGCAAGACCCTGGCGCGCACCAGCAATCTCGTCGTGATCGCCACCAGCCTCCTGATCGGCCTGTCCGCGCTCGACCTGCCGCCGCCCTGGAACGCGCGCGTGAGCCACCTCTGGTTCCTGACCCTGGGCCTGCAGCTGGCGATCTACCTGCACAGCGCAATCAAGGTCACCGCGCGCCGCTATTTCCGCAACCACGAGCACGCGACGACCGACGCTCAGGTGACCGTGGCCCATACCCTGATCATCTGGGTGCTGCAGACCAGCGTCTGGGTGATTTTCGCACTGGCCCTGCTGGCCAATCTCGGCATCAACATCACGACCTTTGTCGCCAGCCTCGGGATCGGCGGCATCGCCATCGCGCTGGCGGTGCAGAACGTGCTCGGCGACCTGTTCGCCTCGCTCGCGATCGCGATCGACAAGCCCTTCGAGGTGGGCGATTTCATTTCGACCTCGAACACCTCGGGCACGGTCGAGAAGGTCGGCCTGAAGACTACCCGCCTGCGCGCATCGAGCGGCGAGCAGATCATCGTCTCGAACGCCGAACTGCTGAAGGCCACGGTGTCGAACTTCAAGCGCATGGTCACGCGCCGCATCGTCTTCAACCTGCGCGCCCATCCGGACACGCCGGCGGCGCTGGCGGCGAAGGTGCCGACCGCGGTGGCCGAATTCATCGGCAAGCGCGAGAAGGTACGCTTCGACCGAGCCCACCTGGCGAAGTACACTCAGGACTACATCGAGTGGGAGATCGTCTACACGGTCCTCGACGCCGACTACGACCTGTTCATGAATACCCAGCAGGCGGTGATCCTGGCCTCGATGCAGATGTTCGCCGACCTCGGCATCTCGACCGCCCCGCGCGCGCAGCAACTGCTGCTGCAGGACGCGGTCGAACCGCCAGCCACCGAACTGCCCGGAGGCCCACGCTTTCCCGCGACCCTGCGCAGCCTGCCGAAGGGCAGCTGAGCGTCCGTCGCATTCACTGAGGAGCATGCGATGAACCAGCCGAAACAGCAGCAACAGCCACCCGGTCACGAATCCGCACTCGATCCGCCGGCCGACCACGGCGAAACGAGCTACAAGGGCTCGGACAAGCTGGTGGGCAAGGCAACCGTGATCACCGGCGGCGACAGCGGCATCGGCCGCGCCGTCGCCCTCGCCTTTGCACGCGAAGGGGCGGACGTCCTGATCGCCTACCTGAACGAACACGAGGATGCGCAGGAAACGGCGCGCCTGGTCGAGGCGGCCGGGCGGCGCGCCGTGCTGATGCCGGGCGAACTGGCCGACCCGAAGCACTGCCGCGCCATCGTCGAGCGCGCGGTGCAGGAATTCGGCCGCATCGACGTACTGGTGAACAACGCCGCCTTCCAGATGAGTCACGATTCGATCGAGGAGATTCCGGACGAGGAATGGGATTACACCTTCCAGGTCAACATCACGGCCATGTTCCACATCTGCAAGGCCGCGGTAAAACACATGGCGCCGGGTTCCGCGATCATCAACACCACCTCGATCAACTCCGACAACCCGAAGCCGACCCTGCTCGCCTATGCCGCGACCAAGGGCGCGATCGCCAACTTCACGGCCGGCCTGGCCCAGCTGCTGGCGGACAAGGGGATTCGCGTGAACTCGGTCGCGCCGGGGCCGATCTGGACGCCGCTGATCCCGGCGACGATGCCACCCGACCAGGTGGAGAGTTTCGGCCAGCAGGTGCCGATGAAGCGGCCGGGCCAGCCGGCCGAGGTGGCGCCGGTCTACGTGCTGCTGGCGTCGGACCAGGCGAGCTATATCTCCGGCGCTCGCATCGCCGTCACGGGCGGCACGCCAATTCTGTAAGCCCGTGCGCGCAAACGAGCTCATCTGAAGATAGTATTGACGCACTCGCCGGCCATCCGGCCCTGCCGGGCCCCGCTCGCGGGCGGTCAACGGCGAACGCGATAATTTCGCCGGCCGGGCTGACCTGCGCGGCGGGCTTGTACTGGTGCCTGAATGCGAACAGCAGCGGCTGGGTCCACGCGCCCCTCCGGCGACTGCTTCGGCAGCCAGAACAGCGTCGACAGCAACTGGAACACCGGCGCCGCGAGCTGGGCGAAGGACCCGAACCTGCAGTGGCTGACCAACTTCACGACCAAATGAGAAGGCGCGGCGCGACCTTAGCGTAGGGTGGACATGCCCACGCGGTGATACCTGCCCTCAAGATCGTCGAATGCGGCATCGGAGCCGGCACGTATCACCGCGTGGGCTCGGGGAGCCCACCCTACGGCAGTTCAGCCCGGCCCGGCCTGACGAGCGGTTCCGGGCCTTTCGGGTTAATACAGGGGCGACGGTACCGGCGTCGGCGGCGGCGGAGGGGGCGGCACCCCTTCCATCGGCGCGTCCTGGGCTTCCTCGGCCTCGTCCTCGGCCGGCTCTTCCTGCTGCAGCGGGTGCGCCGCATCCGCCGGCACGCCCTCGGACAACTCACGCGGGTCGATGAATTCCTCTTCCGGCTGCTCGCGCTCGACCCGCGCCGGCGCCTGCGGACGCCCGCCCGGGAACAGCGCCTCGCGGTCGATCTTGCCGGCGTCGAGCGCCGTCTTGAAGAAGTCGCCTACCAGCAGGATGGCGTTGTGGCCGCCCTGCCCCCAATAGGCCGAGCGCATCGTCACGCGGTTGTCGTTGAAGCCGACCCAGGCGCCGGCCACCAGGTTCGGGTGCATCAGGATGAACCAGCCGTCGGCATTGTTCTGGGTGGTGCCGGTCTTGCCGGCGACGTCGCCGTTGATGCCGAAGCGCGAACGCACGGCGGTGCCGGTGCCGCGGTTGACGACGCCGCGCAGCATGTCGATCAGGGTCACCGAGGACGCCTGCGACATCGCGCGCTCCGGCTTCACGGTGGCGAAGTCGGCGATCACGTTGCCGTCGCGGTCGCTGATGCGGCGCACGAAGACCGGTTTGCGGTACTCGCCCTGGGCCGCGATGCTGGCGTAACCGCTGACCATCTCGAGCAGGGTCACGGGGCTGGTGCCCAGGGCCAGCGAGGGCACCTGCGACAGTTTGCTCTGGCGGATGCCGAGGTTCTGGGCCAGCTTGATCACCGGCCCCAGGCCGACGTCGCGCCCGACCTGGGCGGTGATCGTGTTCTTCGAGTACACCAGGCCGTCGCGCATCGTCATCTGGCGCCCGGTGGTGCCGGTCATGTCGGTCGGGCGCCAGATGGTGCCGTCGGCGGCCTTGATGTCCATCACGGCGTCGACATAAGGCTGCTCGGGCGGGATGCCCTTTTCCAGGGCGGCGCCATACACGAAGGGCTTGAAGGTCGATCCCGGCTGGCGCGCGGCCTGGGCCACGTGGTCGAACTGGTCGCGCGCGAAATCGCGGCTGCCGACCCAGGCCTTGACTTCGCCGGTGGCCGGGTCGATCGCGACGAAGCCGGCTTCCAGGCGCGTCTTCGCTTCGCGCAGCTTGCGCATGAAGTCGCGGTCCGCCTTGATGCGTTTGAGCGCCGCGGCCGGCGCCTCGCCGCCCTCGACCGCGCGCTTGTAGTCGCCGCTTTCGCGGACAAACGCGTCCAGTTGCGCGCGGTGCGTGAGCCAGTAGTAGTCGAAGGGCGCGACGCTCGTGCGCATCGAGGTGTAGGTGCCGATCGAGGTCGAACCGGGCGGATTCGGATTGGCCCACTCGACGTCGGCCACCGCCTGCAGCGCGCTGGCCTGCTTCTCGACCGCGCGCAGCGCCGCTTCCTGCAGGCCGGCGTCGAGCGTGGTCTGCACCACCAGTCCGTCGAGTTCGAGGTCGTAATCGTTTTCGTTGGCCCATTCGAGCAGCCATTTACGGACATAGGCCGTGAAATGGTTGTCGCGGCCGCTGCGCTCGACCTGGCGCTCGAAGTCCAGGCGCAGCGGACGCTTCACCAGCGCCTTGTAGCGCGCCTCGTTGAAGGCGCCGTGCTTGTACATCTGGCCGAGCACCACATTGCGGCGCGCGAGCGAGCGCTGCGAATTGGTGACGGGATTGTAGTAATACGTCCCCTTCAGCATGCCGACCAGGGTTGCCGCCTCCAGCACGTCCAGCTTCGATGCCGGCTTGGAGAAATAGGTGCGCGCCGCCATCTCGATGCCGCGCGCGTTGTACAGGAAGGGCACCGTGTTCAGGTAGGCTTCGAGGATTTCGGTCTTGCTGTAGTTGTTCTCGATCTTGATCGCGGTGATCAGCTCTTTCAGCTTGCGGTTGATGCTGCGCGCACGCCCGATCTCTTCCGGGAACATGTTGCGGGCGAGCTGCTGGGTGATCGTCGAACCGCCCTGGGCGTCGCCCTTCAGGCTGGCCAGCATGGCGCCGCCGATGCGCGTGAAGTCGACGCCATGGTGTTCGTAGAAGCGGTGGTCTTCGGTCGCGATCAGGGCCGTCACCACATGCGGCGAGACCTGCGACAGCTTGACGCGCTCCTGCAGGCCCTGTTCGAAGGTGCCGAGCTCCTTGCCGTCGGACGACATGATGACGGTCGGGCGCGCGCTGCTGACCTGTTTCAGGTCGGCGATGCCGGGCGTAAGCGGAATCAGGATCAGCAGGTAAATGATGAGCGCGATGAGCAGCGCCGCGAAGGACCACAAACCGATCAGCAGCACCTGCTGGTGGCGCGGACGGCCGGCGAGAATGCCATGCGCCTGCCTTACCCCCGCCCTGGCCCTGCCGCCGGCGCTGCCGAACAAATCCCTGGCCTGCTGGCGGATGCCGCTCTCGGTCTTCTCGTCCTGATCCACTGTTTTCCTTGCTAAATTGATTCTCTTGCGCGCAGTATAGCCGACGCCGTGCGGCGTACGTGCCACAGTCCATGCCACAGTCTCCGCGTCAGCCCTCGCGAGGCCTGACGCTTTCCGTTATGATGTCACAATGTCTTTACAATCTATCTCACCCGACACACCCGACGCAGCCCAGCCGGAACCTGCGACGCGCGTCCTGCGCCAGTTCCGGATCGTGTTCAATTCCGTGAAAACCCATTTCCGCCAGGTCGAGCGCGAAGCCGGCCTCGGCGGCGCGCAGCTGTGGGCGCTGTCCGTGATCGCACAGTCACCCGGGATCGGCGTGACGGAACTGGCGCGCTCGCTCGACATCCACCAGTCCACCGCCAGCAACCTGGTGCGCACGCTCACTAGCCGCGGCCTGGTCTCGACCGCGCGCGACGGTTTCGACCGGCGCGGGGTCGCCCTGCGCGCCCTGCCGGCGGCCGACGCCCTGCTGAAAAGCGCGCCGCTACCCTTCGCGGGTGTGCTGCCGGACGCCTTGTCCAGCCTCGACGCGGCCACCCTCGAGCGCCTGGAAGCGGACCTGGCCAGCCTGATCGCCCTGCTCGCCGCCGACGAAGCCGGCGCCCAGGTGCCGCTGGCGCAGCTCTAAGGCGCTGCAACCCGCGCCGCCGCTACGGCGGCGGCCTGTCCTTTTTGTTTTATGTCTTATGTCTTATAGAAGACTCTTTGAGGTATAATCCGGGGCGGAACAAGGGGCGATCGCCTCCTTGACTTGTTGACCTGACTAAAAGAGCTTCACATGCTATCCGCATACCGCAACCACGTCGCCGAACGCGCGTCCCTCGGCATTCCTCCCCTTCCCCTTTCCGCGGCGCAGACCACGGAACTGGTCGAACTCCTGAAGAACCCTCCGGCGGGGGACGAACAGTTCCTGCTCGACCTGATCACCCACCGCGTTCCCGCAGGCGTGGACGACGCAGCCAAGGTCAAGAGCGCCTTCCTGAACACGGTCGCCAGGGGCACGCAAACCAGTCCGCTGATCTCGCGCGAACTGGCGACCCGCCTGCTGGGCACGATGCTGGGCGGCTTCAACATCAAGCCGATGATCGACCTGCTCGACGACCCGGTCGTCGGCGCGGTGGCGGCCGAAGGCCTGAAGAAGACGCTGCTGATGTTCGATTACTTCCACGACGTCAAGGAACTGGCCGACAAGGGCAGCGCCAACGCCCAGGGCGTGCTGCAATCCTGGGCCGATGCCGAGTGGTTCACCTCGCGCCCGGAAGTGCCGCACAGCCTGGTCCTCACCGTATTCAAGGTGTCGGGCGAAACCAATACCGATGACCTCTCGCCCGCGCCCGATGCGACCACGCGTCCCGACATCCCGCTGCATGCGCTGGCCATGCTGAAGAATGCCCGTCCCGGCATCCATCCGGACGAACCGGGCAAGATCGGCCCGATCGCGCAGATCGAAGCCTTGACGGCCAAGGGCAACCTGGTCGCCTATGTGGGCGACGTGGTCGGCACCGGCTCCTCGCGCAAGTCCGCGACCAACTCGGTGCTGTGGTACACCGGCAAGGACATTCCCTTCGTGCCGAACAAGCGCTTCGGCGGCGTCTGCCTGGGCAGCAAGATTGCCCCGATCTTCTACAACACGATGGAAGACGCCGGCGCCCTGCCGATCGAGCTCGACGTGTCGAAAATGGACATGGGCGACGTGATCGAACTGCGCCCGTACGAAGGCAAGGCCCTCAAGGATGGCGTGGTGATCGCCGAGTTCACGGTGAAATCGGACGTGCTGTTCGACGAAGTGCGCGCCGGCGGCCGGATTCCGCTGATTATCGGACGCGGCCTGACCGCCAAGGCGCGCGAAGCGCTGGGCCTGGGCCCGTCGCCCCTGTTCCGCCTGCCGCGCGACCCGGCCGATTCCGGCCGCGGCTTCTCGCTGGCGCAGAAGATGGTCGGCCGCGCCTGCGGCCTGCCGGAAGGCCAGGGCATCCGCCCCGGTACCTATTGCGAACCGCGCATGACCACGGTCGGTTCCCAGGACACGACCGGGCCGATGACCCGCGACGAACTGAAGGACCTGGCCTGCCTGGGCTTCTCGGCCGACCTCGTGATGCAGTCGTTCTGCCATACCGCGGCCTACCCGAAACTGGTGGACGTCAAGGTGCACCACGAGCTGCCGCCCTTCATCGAGAACCGCGGCGGCGTCGCGCTGCGCCCGGGCGACGGCGTCATCCACTCCTGGCTGAACCGCCTGCTGCTGCCGGACACCGTCGGCACCGGCGGCGACTCGCACACGCGCTTCCCGATCGGTATCTCCTTCCCGGCCGGCTCCGGCCTGGTGGCATTTGCCGCCGCGACGGGCGTGATGCCGCTCGACATGCCGGAATCGGTGCTGGTCAGGTTCAAGGGCGAGCTGCAGCCGGGCGTGACCCTGCGCGACCTGGTCAACGCGATCCCGCTGTACGCGATCCAGCAAGGCTTGCTGACCGTCGACAAGATGAACAAGAAGAACATCTTCTCCGGCCGCATCCTGGAGATCGAGGGCTTGCCGAAGCTGAAGGTCGAACAGGCCTTCGAACTGTCCGATGCCTCGGCCGAGCGCTCCGCCGCCGGCTGCACGGTCCACCTGGACAAGGAACCGATCATCGAGTACATGACCTCTAACATCACACTGATGAAGTGGATGATCGCCAGCGGCTACCTCGACCGCCGCACGCTGGAGCGCCGCATCGAGGCGATGGAAGCCTGGCTCGCCAAACCCGAGCTGCTGGCGCCGGACGCCGATGCCGATTACGCCGCCGTGATCGAGATCGACCTGGCCGACATCCATGAGCCGGTCCTGGCCTGCCCGAACGACCCGGACGACGTCAAGACGCTCTCCGCGGTTGCCGGCGCGAAGATCGACGAAGTGTTCGTCGGCTCCTGCATGACCAACATCGGCCACTTCCGCGCAGCGTCCAAACTGTTGGAAGGCAAGTCCGACATCCCGGTCCGCCTGTGGATGGCGCCGCCGACCAAGATGGACCAGCAGGTACTGACCGCCGAAGGCCATTACGGTACCCTGGGCCGCACGGGCGCGCGCATGGAAATGCCGGGCTGCTCGCTGTGCATGGGCAACCAGGCGCAGATCAGGAAAGGCGCCACGGTCATGTCGACCTCGACCCGCAACTTCCCGAACCGGCTGGGTCTGGAAACCCAGGTCTATCTCGGCTCGGCCGAGCTGGCGTCGGTGTGCTCGATCCTGGGCCGTATTCCGACCAAAGAAGAATACATGGCCAACATCGGCGTGCTCGACAAGAATGCGGGTGACATCTACCGCTACATGAACTTCGACCAGATCCCGCAGTTCCGCGAGGTGGCGGATTCCGTGCAGATCTGACCGTCGCCGGCATGCACAAGAAGGGCTTCCTGCGGAAGCCCTTTTTTTCGTCCATTGATCCGTCTTCCGCATCAATTGGGGTCGAAATTTGCATTTCACAAATAACTGAAAGCTGGCGACACTGACATCTCCACCGCAATGGGCATTCGAACCCAGGCAAGTTCACTAAAGGAGATTGAGATGACTAAGGCACCGCGGTTCTATCGCGCGCTCTACATTCAGGTGCTGATGGCGGTCGCGCTCGGCATTACAGTAGGCTATATCTGGCCGGAATTCGGGGCCTCGCTCAAGCCGCTAGGCGACGGCTTCGTCAAGCTGATCAAGATGATGATCGCGCCGATCGTGTTCTGCACCATTGCCCTCGGCATCGCCAACATGAGCGACATGAAGGGCGTGGCCAGGACCATGGGCAAGGCGATGGGCCTGTTCTACGTGCTGACCTTCATTGCGCTCATGACCGGCCTGGCGGCGGTCTACCTGATCCATCCGGGCGTGGGCATGAATATCGACCCAGCCCTGCTCGACCACGGCGTGGCCGCCAAGTATGCCAAGACCGGAGCGCCGACCGGTTTCGTCCCCTTCGTGATGCACATCATCCCGAACACTTTCTTCGGCGCCTTCGCCGAGGGCGAGGTGCTGCCGGTGCTGCTGCTGGCGGTGCTGACCGGCTTTGGACTGTCCCGCGTCGGCGCGGCGGCCAGGCCCGTACATGAGGCGATCGATGCCTTTTCGCATGTGCTGTTTGCGGTCTTCGGCTTCCTGATGAAGCTGGCGCCGCTGGCAGCCTTCGGCGCCATGGCATTTACGGTCGGTAAGTACGGCATCAAGTCGATCAGCTCCCTCGGCACCTTGATGGGTAGCTTCTACCTCGCCTGCCTGTTCTTCGTGTTCGTCGTGCTCGGCACCCTGGCCCGCCTGCACCGCTTCAGCCTGCTCAAGGTGCTGCGCTATTTCAAGGACGAACTGATCGTCGTGCTCGGGACCTCGTCGACCGAACCGGTCCTGCCGCGCATGCTCCTCAAGCTGGAAAAGCTGGGCTGCAGGAAGAGCGTCTCCGGCCTGGTGCTCCCGATGGGCTATTCCTTCAACCTGGACGGCACGGCCATCTACCTGACCCTGGCCAGCGTGTTCATCGCACAAGCCTGCAATGTCCACCTGTCGCTCGGCCAGATCCTGACCATGCTGGGCGTCATGCTGCTCAGTTCGAAAGGCGCGGCGGGCGTGACCGGCAGCGGCTTCGTGGCCCTGGTGGCGACCCTGACCGTCATGCCGGAAATCCCGGTGGCGGGCGTGGCCCTGATCGTCGGCATCGACCGCTTCATGTCCGAGGCCCGCGCCTTGACCAGCCTGATCAGCAATGCGGTCGCCAGCGTCGTGGTATCGATCTGGGAAGGCGCATGCGACCGCGACACGCTGAAGCGCGAACTGGACGGCGGATTCGTTGCCGCCCCTTCGCTCGACGAGTCTGCCGGTCTCTCCGAGGGCTTGCCCTCACCCGCCTGAAGCAGTATCGACCCGCGCGGCCTGGCCGCCGCCGAGCGGCCAGGTCGACTCGATCAGCTCGTAGAGTTTGCGCGCAGACGGAGACAGCTCCCGCCCGTTGCGGCGGATCAGTCCCACATTCCGGTCGATCGTCGGCTCGACCAATGCCACCTGCGCCAGGGTCGCGTGTTCGCCCTGCGGCATCGACAGGCGCGGCACGACCGCGATGCCCAACCCCGCCTCCACCAGCCCCAGCAGGGTCGACACGTGCCTGGCCTCGAAGCACCAGCTGGGGCGCACGTCGGAGTTGGCCAGCGCCAGGTCCACCAGCAGCCGGTTGCCGCTGCTTTTGTCCACGGTCATGAAATCATAGTTGGCCAGCTCGGCCCAGCTCACCTGGCGCCGGCCGGCGAGCGGATGGTCGCGGTGGCAGGCCACGACGAAGGGTTCCTTCAGGATGGCCTGGAAGGCGATCTCCGGCTCCTGCGTGCCGATGATATTGATCCCGAAGTCGGCATCTCCCTTCGCCACGCTCTCGAGCACGGCGTTCGCGCCGTCGTCGATGATGCGCACCCGGATCCGCGGGTATTGCTCGTGGAAGGTGCGCAGCACCTTCGGCAGGAAGTAATACACGGCCGAGGGCACGCAGGCGATCACCACTTCACCCTGCTGCGAGGCCGCCACCGCCTGCATGCTCAGCAGGGAGCGCTCCAGGTCGTCGAGCAGGCTGCGCGCCTTGCGCGAGAAGTCCCTGCCGACGGCCGTCAGGCTGACGCTGCGCGTGGTCCGTTCGAACAGCCGCACGCCCAGCGCCAGCTCGAGCTTTTCGACGCGGCGGCTCAAGGCCGGTTGCGACAGGTGGATCGAATCGGCCGCGGCCCGGAAGCTGTTGAGTTCCGCGACGGCGACAAAGGCGCGCAAGTCGGCCAGGTCGAAATTCATGTTCATGACGCATCAATCCCAATAAAATTTGCAATATACAAATCAATACGCTAGCGCGAAACTGTATCCATTGCAAGCGGACGACTACACCGCAGAGGAGACAGGCATGAATCTGACAGAATGGATCGGAAGGACCGAAACGGTCACCGACACCTTCACCGCGACGCCGTATGCCGCGCTGGCGGCAACGCTGGACCACCCGGCTGAGCGGCCGCAGCCGGGCACCGCCTTGCCGCCGCTGTGGCACTGGCTGTACTTCCTGCCCCTGTACCGCCAGTCCGAAGTCGGCGCCGACGGCCACGCGAAGCGCGGCCGCTTCCTGCCGCCGGTGGCGCTGCCGCGCCGGATGTGGGCGGGCAGCCAATTCAGCTTTCATTCACCGCTGCGGATCGGCGACGAGGTCACCCGCACTTCCACGATCGCCAACATCCTCGAGAAGGAAGGCCGCACCGGCAAGCTGGTGTTCGTCACGGTGAAGCACGAACTGCGCCGCAGCGGCGAGCAGGCCGTGGCGCTCACCGAATTCCACGACATCGTCTACCGCGAGGCAGTCCAGCCCGGCGCGGCGGAACCGCCGCCCAAGCAGGCCGCGGCCGACGCCGACTGGGAACGCAAGGTCGTCCCCGACGACGTGCTGCTGTTCCGCTATTCCGCCCTCACCTTCAACGGCCACCGGATCCACTACGACCGGCGTTACGTGACCGAGGTCGAAGGCTATCCGGGCCTGGTGGTGCACGGTCCCCTGGTCGCCACCCTGCTGCTCGACCTGCTGCGCGAGCACCTGCCGGAGGCGCAGGTGGCGCGCTTCGAATTCCGCGCCCTGCGCCCCGTGTTCGACATCCACCACTTCTACGTCTGCGGACAGCGGGAAGCCGACGGCAGCATCCACCTGTGGGCGAAGGATCACGAGGGCTGGCTGACGATGGATGCCCGCGCCACCCTGCAGGCCGTGGACGGAGGTGCAGCATGAGGCCGCTCGAAGGAATGACCGTCGTCACGCTCGAGCATGCGATCGCCGCGCCCTTCGCCACGCGCCAGCTGGCCGACCTCGGCGCCCGCGTCATCAAGATCGAGCGCCCCGGCGTCGGCGACTTCGCGCGCGGCTATGACGAGCGGGTACGCGGCATGGCCTCGCACTTCGTCTGGACCAACCGTTCCAAGGAGAGCCTGACGCTGGACGTCAAGCACCCGGAGGCCCAATCCATCCTGCGCCGGCTGATCATGGAACAGGCCGACGTCGTCGTGCAGAACCTGGCGCCCGGCGCCGCCGCGCGGCTCGGCCTGTCGTACGAGGTCCTGTCCCGGGAAAAGCCGGAACTGATCGTGTGCGACATTTCCGGCTACGGCAGCGACGGCCCCTACCGCGACAAGAAGGCCTACGACCTGCTGATCCAGAGCGAGGCCGGCTTCGTCTCGGTCACCGGCAGCGCCGACGAACCGGCCAAAGCGGGGCCGTCGATCGCCGACATTTCGGCGGGCATGTACGCGTACACGAACATCCTGGCCGCCCTCCTCCAGCGCGCCAGGACCAGACGCGGCCAGCACATCGACATCTCGATGCTCGAGTCGCTGGTCGAGTGGACCAGCTATCCGCTGTATTACGCTTTCGACGGCGCCCCGCCGCCGCCGCGCACGGGCGCCAGCCACGCGACCATCTATCCGTATGGCCCCTTTCCGGCGGGCGACGGCAAGACCGTCATGCTCGGCCTGCAGAACGAACGCGAGTGGGCCCTGTTCTGCAGCAAGGTCCTGCGGATGCCGGAACTCGCGGCCGATCCACGCTTCACGAGCAATCCGAAACGCAGCGCAGCCCGCGATGAACTGCGCGCACTGATCGTCGCCGTTTTTTCTTCCCTGACCGCGGCCGAGGTCGTGGCCCGTCTCGACGAGGCGCAAATCGCCAACGCCAACGTCAACACGATGGCCGAGGTGTGGGCGCATCCGCAATTGCAGGCGCGCGGCCGCTGGACCGAGGTCGGGTCCCCGGTCGGCGCCATCCCTGCGCTGCTGCCGCCCGGCTCCTGGGAGGAAGGGGCGCCGCGCATGGATGCCGTGCCGGCGCTGGGCCAGCACACCGATGCGATCCTCGCCGAACTCGGCTACGCGGCCGAACGCATCGCCGCACTGCGCAGCGAGGAGGCGATATGAGCGCCGCCACCGCGCGCACGCCGCGCAGCTACCTGTTCGTCCCGGGCAACCGCCCCGATCGCTTCGCCAGGGCCTTCGGCAGCGGCGCGGACGCCGTCATCGTCGATCTCGAAGATGCGGTGGCGCCGGACCAGAAGGAAGCGGCACGCGAAGCGCTCGCCGCCTGGAGCGCCGAAGGACGCGATCACCCCGCGCAGCTGGTCGTACGCATCAACGACGACGCCAGCGCCTGGTTCGACGCCGACCTGGCCGCGCTGCGAACGCTCGGTCCCTGCACGGTCATGCTGCCCAAGGCCGAATCGGCGAGCCAGATCGACCGCGTCGCCGCCGCCCTGGTGCCCGGCACCCGCGTGATCGCCCTGATCGAGTCGGCCAGGGGCCTGCTCGAGGTCGACGCCATTGCCGCCACCCCGGCCGTTGAGCGGCTGGCCTTCGGCACCCTCGACTATGCCCTGGACCTCGGGCTGACTGACGATCCGCGCGGCCTGCTCTACCCGGCCAGCCGGATCGCGCTGGCCTCGCGCGCCGCCGGGCTGCCGGCGCCGATTGCCGGCGTGACGGCCGCAATCAACGACGAGGCCGCGCTGCGGGACGATGTCGGGCTGGCGCGGGCCTGCGGTTTCGGCGCCAAGATGTGCATCCACCCGCGCCAGGTCGAGGCCCTGCACGCCATGCTGGCGCCCACGCCGGAACAACGCGACTGGGCCGCGCGCGTGCTCGCCGCGGCACAGGCCGGCACGGGGGCGGTGCAGGTCGACGGAAAAATGGTCGACCGCCCTGTCCTGCTGCGCGCCGGCGCCATCCTCGACTACCCGCCCGCATCCACCGCAGGCTGAACTTACCCACGCGAATTTACCTACAATTCAGGAGACTCATCATGGCCGCAACAATTGTCGACTCAACGATCTTCGGAAACATCTTCAGCACCGCGGCGATGCGCCAGGTCTGGTCGGACGAAAACCGCACCCGCAAATACCTGGAAATCGAAGCGGCGCTGGCCCGCGTCCAGGGGCGCCTGGGCATCATTCCCCAGGAAGCCGCGGACGAAATCGTCCGTAACTGCGTGCTCGAGAAGATCGACATGGCGAAGCTCGCCGAGCAGACCCAGCGCATCGGCTACCCGATCCTCGGCGTGGTCTCGCAGATCAACGCCCTGTGCCGCGACAAGCTGGGCGAGTACTGCCACTGGGGCGCCACCACCCAGGACATCACCGACACCGCCACCGTGCTGCAGATACGCGAAGCGCTCGAACTGGTCGATGCCGAACTGGCCGCGATCTCGGCCGCGATGGCCGGCCTGGCGGCGCGCCACCGCGACACCCCGATGATCGGGCGCAGCAACCTGCAGCAGGCGGTACCGATCACCTTCGGCTACAAGGTCGCGGGTCTCCTGAGCGCCATCGAACGCCATCGCGAACGGCTGGCGCAGCTGCGCCCGCGCGTGCTGGTCGGCGAATTCGCGGGCGCCTCGGGCACCCTCGCCTCGCTCTCCGAAGGCGGCCTCGAAACCCAGGCGGGCCTGATGCAGGAGCTGGGACTGGGCCAGCCCGACATCGCCTGGCACACGATCCGCGACAACATCGCCGAAGTCGGCTGCTTCCTCGGCCTAGTCACCGGCACCCTCGGCAAGTTCTCGACCGACGTCAAGCTGATGATGCAGACCGAAGTCGGCGAAGTGTACGAGCCCTTCGCGCATGGCCGCGGCTCGAGCAGCACGATGCCCCAGAAGCGCAACCCCATTTCCTCGTGCTATATCCACGCCTGCATCAGCGTCGTGCGCCAGCACGTGGCGGCCCTGCTCGACGCGAACGTGGCCGACCACGAGCGTTCGACCGGGCCATGGGAGATCGAATGGATCGTCCTGCCCGAGATGTTCTGCCTGGCCGCAGGGGCACTGGCCCAGTCGCGCTTCGTCCTCGAAGGCCTGGAAGTGGACGAGGGCCGGATGCGAGCCAATCTCGATTTGACCAATGGCCTGGTCGTGTCGGAAGCCGTGATGATGGGACTCGGCCCCTATCTCGGGCGCGAGTATGCGCACGACCTCGTGTACGACATCTGCCGCGTCGCGATCAGGGACAATCGGCCGCTGCTCGAGCTGCTGGTCGAGAACAAGGAAATCTCCCAGCACCTGGACCGGGCGGCACTGGCCGCGCTCTGCGATCCCGGGAATTACCTGGGCCTGTCGGGCGAGATGGTAGACCGCGTCCTGCGCAGCCGGGCCGGGCGCGGACACCCCGTCCAGGAGTAGAAACTTCAGTCCGGGCGCGGTGTCCCATAGCTTGCCTGGACCGTTCTCGCGACGTTCGCAGCGGGCAGCCAGGGACGTTCCGGTCTTGAAAACAAACGAAAAAAGGAGACAGTCATGAACAAATCCACGATCGGCCTCGCGCTGCTGGCCGCATGTTCGACCAGCGCCATGGCGCAGAGCAGCGTCAGCATCTACGGCATCGTCGACGCCGGCCTGGTGCGCGAGAGCGGCGGTCCGGACGGCGCCGTGACCAACATCAGCAGCGGCATCGCGTCCGGATCGCGCCTGGGCTTCAAGGGCAAGGAAGACCTGGGTGGCGGCTTGTCGGCGGTATTCGGGCTCGAGGCCGGCTTCAATGCCGACACCGGCGCGTCGGGCCAGGGCGGCGTGCTGTTCGGGCGCCAGGCCTTCGTGGGCCTGAACGGCAAGTTCGGCGCCGTCACGCTGGGACGCCAGTACACGCCCTATTACAAGACCCTGCGCGACATCGGCGATCCGTTCGGCGCGGTCAGCATGGCCGGGCGCTCCGGCAATTTGTTCGCCACCAATACGCGCGCCAACAATATGGTCGAGTACGTGAGTCCCGTGTTTGCCGGGCTGCGTGCCGACCTGGCCTGGGCGCCCGGCGAAGTGGCGGGCGACAGCGCAAGGAGCCGGCAGCTGGGCGGATCGGTCGGCTATGCCGCCGGGCCCCTGACCATCCAGCTGGCGCATCACCGCATCGAAAACCCCACCGCGACCGACCGCACCCGAAATACCCTGGTGTCCGCGAATTATGCGTTCAAGCCGGTGACCGTCTACGCGTCCTATGCAGTCAACAAGGGGCCCGCAGCCGCCGACAGCAAGGACATGCTGGCGGGCGTGTCGATTCCCTTCGGCGCCAACAAGCTGCTGTTCTCCCACGTCCGCCACAACGACGACACGGCGGCGAACAACGATGCGCGCCAATGGGGTGTCGCCTACGACTACTTCCTGTCCAAGCGGACCGACATCTATATCGCCTACGCCGTGATCGACAACCGTAACGGCGCCGCCTTCAGGGTCGGCAACGCCACCGACACCGGCACCGGCGACAGGGCATTCAATCTCGGCCTGCGCCACAACTTCTGAAGCATTCGACACCATGAGCAAAGTCCTACCCTGTGTACTGATGCGCGCGGGCACCTCGCGCGGTCCCTTTTTTCTCCGCGAGTGGCTGCCCGAGGACGACGAAACACGCGACCAGGTCCTGATCGGCGCCATCGGCGCATCGGACCCGCTGCAACTGGACGGCGTGGGCGGCGGCAGCACCCTCAACAGCAAGGTGGCGATCGTGTCGCGCTCGACCCGGCCGGACTGCGACCTCGACTACCTGTTTGCCCAGGTCGGGGTCGGACAACGCTCGGTCGATACGCGCCCGAATTGCGGCAACATGCTGTCGGGCGTGGTGCCCTTCGCGCTCGAGCAAGGCCTGATCGAGGCGACCGAAGGCAGTACGACTGCGCGGGTGTTCAACGTGAACACCGGGTCGCGCATCGAGGTGACGGTCCAGACCCCGGGACGGCGCATCACCTACGACGGCGACGCGCGTATCGACGGCGTCGCCGGGACCGCCGCGCCGATCCTCCTGAACTTCCTCGACGCCTGGGGCGCCGTCACGGGCAAGGTGTTCCCGACCGGCCGACGGATCGACACCATCGACGGCATCGAGGTCACCTGCATCGATGCGGCCATGCCCCTGATGATCGTGCGCGCCGCCGATCTCGGCCTGCACGGCGGCGAGAGCCCGGTCGAACTCGATTCGAACGGGGCCTTGCTCGACCGCCTCGAAGCGCTGCGGCGGGTGGCGGGCGGGATGATGGGCCTGGGAGACGTCTCGAACAGCGTGATACCGAAACCGGTCCTCGTCAGCCAGGGCGACGGCGCCGACAGCATCACCTCGCGCTATTTCACCCCGCGCCGCTGCCATGCGTCGCATGCCGTTACCGGCGCCATCGGCGTGGCGAGCGCCTTTGCCCTGCCGGGGACGGTGGCCAGCCGCGCCGAGCCGGGCGCATGCCTCGGCAAGGTCTCGGTGCTCCATCCTTCCGGGCGCATCGACATCGAAGTTGCCGTCGAAGGGGTCGGGGCAGCGGCGCAGGTCAAGCGTGCTTCGCTGCTGCGCACCGCCCGCAAGATCCTGAGCGGCGAACTGCACATTCCGGACTACGTGCTGTCGCGGCCCGCCGCGCCGGAAGCGACGCAGGAACGCACGGCGCGCCCCGCCGCGGACGCGGCTGCGCAACCGATCAGGATCGTGGTGCCCACGGTGGCCGGCGGCGGCAACGACACGATGGCGCGCGCTATCGCCCACAAACTCGGACAGGTGCTGGGGCAAGCGGTGGTGATCGACAACCGGGCCGGCGCCGACGGCACGATCGCCGCCGAATACGTCGCCGCCAGCGCCCCGGACGGCCACACCCTGATGTTCGGCTATATCGCCACCCACGCCATGAACCCGGCCCTGCAGACCTTGCGCTACGACCCGGTCGCAGACTTCGAGCCGGTCGGGCTGGTGGGCTATTCGCCGACCGTGCTGGTGGCGTCCCCGGAGCTCGCGGTCGGCACTGTCGGCGACCTGGTCGCACGCCTGAGGAAGGAACCAGGCAAGTACCGCTACGCATCCGCCGGCATCGGCACGGCGCCGCACTTCGCCGGCGCCATGTTCGCCTCGAATTCAGGTACCGAGTTGCAGCACCGGGCCTGCAACGGCGCGGCCCATGCAGTCGATGCGACGATGGCTGGACAGGCGCAGCTCATGTTCCCCAGCCTGTTCACCGCTGCGCGCCTGATCAAGAGCGGCAAGCTGCACGCGCTGGCCGTCGCCGGGCCGAAGCGCACGCCGATCCTGCCGGACGTGCCGACCCTGGCCGAAGCCGGCGTCGACGGCGTGGACGTGACCCAGTGGTATGCGCTGTTCGCACCGGCGGGCACGCCCGGGCCGGTTGTCGAGCGGCTCAATGCCAGCCTCGGGAAAGTCCTCGCCGACCCCGAGCTCGTCGAGCGCATCGAGCGCGATGGCGCAGAAGTACACGCCAGCACGCCGGCAGAACTGCGCGATCTGGTGAAGGCCGAGCTGGAAAAATGGAAGGCCGTCGTGCGTGCAGCCAGGGCGACGGGCGAGCTGTGGTCCCCCAACTGAGATCCGGCACTAACTAATGCGCTTGAAGCATTAATAGAACAATATTTTGCAATTTACATATCAATCCCGATCCGGGAAACTTCGATTGTGCACGCAACCGGTCCTGAAAAACCGGGCTTCGAAATCGATCCCATAAATTGATCTTAAAACAAAGCGGAGACCCACATGACATCGACGACCTTCCCTCGCCTGCTCGCCCCGATTGCCGCCGCGCTGCTGGCAATGCCGGTTGCCGCCATGGCGCAGAACTACCCGACCCGGGCCATTACCCTGGTCGTGCCCTACGCGGCCGGCGGCGGCACCGACAACGTCGCCCGCGGCCTGGCGAAAGGCATGTCCGAGAAGCTGGGCCAGCCCGTCGTGGTCGACAATCGCGGCGGCGGGGGCGGCGTCATCGGGTCCAAGCTCGTGGCCAAGGCCGATCCGGACGGCTACACCCTGCTGTTCGTCAGCTCGTCGTTCGTCACCCACGTCGCTACCGAAGAGAAGCCTTCGTACGACGTGGCAAAGGACTTTGCTCCGATCGCCATGATCGGCACCGCCCCATTGATCCTCGTGTCGCACAAAAGCGTCGGTGCGAAGACGGTTCCGCAGCTGATTGCGGCTTCCAAAAAAAGCCCGGGTGGAATCAACTTTGCCTCGTCAGGGCCCGGCACCGTCCTGCATCTCGCCGGAGAACTGTTCAAGCAGCGCACCGGGGCCAACATGACGCACGTTGCGTACAAGGGCAGCGGCCCGGCAACGGCGGACCTGCTGGCGGGACGTACACAAATTTTCTTCACGACGATTCCCGCGATGGCGCAGCACGTCAAGACCGGCGCGGTGGACCTGCTCGCCGTCACCGGCAGCGAGCGCTCGTCCTTGTTCCCCAACGTGCCGACGATTGCCGAATCCGGCGTGCCCAACTACAGCATCACCACCTGGTGGGGCGTTCTCGCCCCCGCCAATACGCCCGCCCCGATCGTCGCGAAACTGAACAAGGTGATCAACGAACTGGGCGCGTCGGAGTCGATGAAAGCGCGCCTTGCCAGCGAAGGGGCCGCGTCCTTCACGGGAACGCCGGCCGCATTCGGCGTGAAGCTGGCGTCCGAACTGACGCTGTGGAAGGAAGTCGCAAAGGCCTCCAACCTGAAGGAAACCTACTGAGGCGCTGCTGGCCCGGCATCGGACGTTCCGCTCCATTACGCAAATTATTTGATGTCGACCTGTCGCTTGAATCCCACATTGAAACTGGCGGCGGGCGCTAATATACTTTCTGGGTGGCTGTGCTCGCCGCACCGGTTCTTTTCATTGCAAAGCCGGGGATAAGCAAAGGAAGGATTACGGCAGCAGTCATTCCGCGGGCTTTCCCCGGGCGTTGTTTAAACCGGCACCAGGATCCGGTTTTGTATATCCATCGAAGACGATCGACGGTGGAGCGATGAATACGCAAGGGTACGATATTCTGATTCGTCATCTGTATGGCGCGGTGACATCGCACGAAGGGTGGAACCGCGCCATTGTCATGTTGCGCGATTTATTGGACTGCGGCCAGGGAACGTATCTCGTCCACGACAAAACACTGGACAGGACCCTGGTAAGTGAACAGGCGGTCGAGGATTCTCAATTTTCGCAGGATTACGAAAGCCATTTCTTTCAGATCGATCCCGTCCGGCCGGTCGTCGCAAGCCTGGGTGTCGGCGAATGGTTTTTAGACAGGAAACACATCGGGCGGCAGACGCTCGAACATAACGAGTTTTATCAATGCTTCTTGCGCAGATATAGCCTCGATACGGTCATGTGCAGCCTGCTCGCGAATAATGACCGCTACCTGACTGGTCTTGCGTTTCAGGGTGTGCTTGGCGGCGAGGGGTTCACTGAACAGCATCTGGCCCGTATTCGGCCAATCATGCCCCATCTGATACAGGCATCGTCCATGCGTATGCAATTCAGGGAGCTGGCAGCTTCGGCTTCGCTCGGGCAAGCCATCCTCGACAGCCTTCCGGAACCGATCCTGGTCCTGAACAGGAAAGCCGACATCCTGTTTGCCAACGCCGCGGGGGCGTGCTGGCTGCGCGCCAGTGCGCAACTGCTGGGGCAACAGCGCGCCGTGCAGTGCGAGCATTCACGCACTGCGATGGCGCGGCTCGCGGACCGGATTTGCCGCAAATCCCCGGTTCCCTGCTGCGCGGTGCGCAGCCTCGATGCCGACGCGACCTATTTTATTGGTCTGGCCTTGCCCGAATCGCATCGTATCGCCGCGCAGTTCAGCGAGCCGGTCGGTCTCGTGGTGGTGCGGACGGCCAAGCGGCAAGACGCCAACGCCTGCCTGATATTCCGCTCTGTTTTCGCGGTCACGGATGCCGAAGCCCGTTTTATCGAAGCGATTCAACAGGCCCCGTCGGTGCGGCACGCAGCTGCCACCCTCAACATTACCTACGAAACAGCCCGCTCGTATCTGAAATCTGTTTACGAAAAAACCGGCTGCCATGGCCAGGCCGCACTCCAGCATGTATGGAGTGTGCTGACCCATGGCCTTCCGCGTTAGACGGGGCGATGCCGATATTATTTCCCCCGCCGGCCGCTTGCCCGAAACAAGCCGCGTACGTCAAACGATCAAGGTGCATCTCCGCGCCGGACCAACGTGGGCATAGTCGACAGGGCCGGAAAATCGCATACCGGCATGTGGCCTCCCCCCGCAAATGAGGGTTGTGCGCTTTCCCGCAAGCTCTGAACATGGCATGACAGGCACCGGAATCGCCATGACGACGTCGGTTCGATAGCGCAGCGCAGTCCATTCGAAATACTCGCCGGCGCAAATCGTCATGCGACTACTGTCACCCGTCCGGCGGGCCGGGGCCGGATAATGCACGCCGTTTTCCGGGCGTGTCGATACCAGAACCAGGGAGCCAATCATGTTGATCCATTCTATTCGTAAATGCCCCGCCAGCCGAAGCGGCGCGCTTGTGCTGAGCATCGTGCTGGCCGGTTGCGGAGGCGGCACAGGAGACCCTGCCGCCTCCGGCGGGACTCGCCTGGCGGCGACCACGACGGCAGTCGCTGCCACTGTCGCGACGCCGGCCACCTATACCGTCGCCAATATCACGTCGACCGGCTCGGTGCTCTACTGGGACAACCGGGTCTTGAACGACCGGGGACAGGTCGCCCTCATGGACTGGAGTGGCGCCGCCAATACCACGCGCGCGTTCCGCTACGATGCCGACAGCGCGACCATGACCGACCTGGGCACCCTCGGCAGCGGAAGCGATCCTTCTTACGGCGTTGCCATCAATGCCAGTGGGGTTGTCACCGGTTACTCCCATAACGGGAATACCGTGCATGCGTTCCGGTCCGATGGGACAGGCATGACCGACCTCGGGGCACTCGACGGCGGATCCTCTTATTCGTATGCCGCGGATATCAACGCGAACGGTCAGGTAGCGGGCTATTCATACAATGGTGTCCACTACCACGCCTTCCGCTCCGATGGCACAAGCATGAGCGACCTGGGGGCACTCGACGGACAGGCCTACTCCTATTCCTATTCCTATGCGACGGGTATCAATGCCAACGGGCAGGTAACGGGTTATTCGTACATCGGCGGCGTCTCCCACGCCTTCCGTTCCGACGGCACAACCATGATCGACCTGGGGGCGCTCGGAAACCCGGGCAACTATTCCTACGCGCAGGCCATCAACGCCAATGGACAGGTAACGGGTTATTCGTCCATCGGCAGCACCTACCACGCGTTTCGATCCGATGGCACAACCATGACCGATCTGGGGGCACTCGGCGGCCCAAGCTCCTATTCGGTCGGCGTGGCCATCAATGCGAGCGGCCAGGTCGTGGGTGACTCATTCAATGGAACGGTTTCGCGTGCGTTCCTGTCCGATGGCACGACCATGAGCGACCTGGGCGCGATTGGTAGTGCGTACGAACGTTCCACTGCCCGTGCCATCAATGCTGCCGGACAGGTGGTCGGTTATGCATATGGCCAGGGAGGCGCGCGCGCCTTTATCCGCTCCCCCGGAGACAGCCAGATGATCGACCTGAACACACGTCTGGGCAATGCCCCGGGAGTCGAGCTCTACTATGCAGTTGCGATTTCCGACACCGGCTTGATCGTGGCATACGGCAACACCGGCTGGGTATTGCTCAAGCCGGCGGTGAATGTCCCCGGGCCCACCGCCGCAACCTTGAGTCCGATCACTGCAAACGACCCTGTAGCCGTCGGCACGCCGGTCAGCGTCAGCGTCAGGTTTGCCGACGTGAACACGAGCGATACCCACAGCGCCGTCTGGAGCTGGGAAGGCAATGGAACGACTACCGGAACCGTGACCGAGCAGAACGGCACGGTTCCCGGCACCGTCACCGGGTCCCGGGTGTTTACGGCGGCCGGCATCTACAATGTGACGATCGAACTCGCAGATAGCGGCGGCCTGAAGAGCCAGGTCAGCCGCCAGGTCGTCGTGTATGACCCCTCCGCCGGCTTTGTCACTGGTGGAGGCTGGATCATGTCGCCGGCTGGCGCCTACAGAAAGGATGCTTCGGTGACCGGCCGTGCGAGCTTTGGCTTTGTCTCGAAGTATGTTTCCGGCGCCAATAAGCCTTCCGGCGAGACGGAATTCCAGTTCCAGGCTGCCAAACTGAACTTCCATAGCAGCGATTACGACTGGCTGGTCGTCGGTGGTGCGCGCGCCCAATACAAGGGAACAGGGACCATCAACGGCACAGGCAGCTACAAGTTCATGCTGACGGCAGTCGACGGCGACCGGATCGCCAAGGGGACAGCCGACCGTTTCCGCATCAAGATCTGGCACCACGATGACGCTACCGATACCGACGTGACGGATTACGATAACCAGCTCGATTCCAGCACCGATGGGAGCAACCTTGAAGGCACTGTCATTGGGGGCGGCAGCATCAGCGTCAAGCCGAGGTAAAGTTGCGCAGGGATGGAGGGGCATTCGCCGTGAACGCCCCTTTTTCCGGATCCGTCGTCCGCCTCCACCGCATCACCCTTCCACCAGCACCCTTTGTCCAGCCACGCTCAGTCGCAATCCGCGCGGAAACGCCGCAGCGCCGCATCCACAATGCCCTCGGTACTGCCCGCCTCCAGATGCGCTTCGCGCAGCAGGTGGGCATCGCTGCCGGTATGGGTTTCGTTGTAGATGTGCTCCAGCGCCGCCTCGCTGCCCAGCGCCTGCGCATGCGGCGCGAGCCGGCGCAGGGTGGTGAGGATGTCTTCGCGCAGCGAGATCGTCTCGTGGCTTTGCGGATGCACCAGCGTGCCGTCCAGGCCGAAGCGGCAGGCCTGGAAGCGGTTGTAGTTATAGACCAGGTAGTCGTCTTCCAGCGGCGGCGGCTCGTTCCCTTCCAGCAGATAGCGGCACAGCGCCTGCAGGTAGCAGGCCAGCGCCGCCGCCCGCTCCACCGTCAGCGGCGTATCGCAGACGCGCAGCTCGATGGTGCCGTATTCGGGCTTGGGACGCAGGTCCCAGTAGAAATCCTTCATGCTGCGCACGATGCCGGTGTTTTCCATGCGCGCGAAATAATCGCGCCGGAAGGCGTCCCACTCGAGGATGAAGGGCGCGCGGCCCGACAGCGGGAAGGCAAACACGCTGTTCAGGCGGGCCGAATTGAACTGGGTGTCGCTGCCCTGCAGGAAGGGCGAGGAACCCGAGAGCGCGATGAAATGCGGGATGTAGCGGTTCAGCGCATGCAGCAGGTACAAAGCCTCGTCGCCCGACTTGCAGCCGATGTGGACGTGCTGGCCGAAGACCGTGAACTGCTTGGCCAGGTAGCCGTACAGCGCCGACACTTCGCGAAAGCGCGGCTTGGAAAAGATTTTACGCTGCGACCACTGCTGGAACGGGTGCGTGCCGCCGCCGCAGACGCCGACGTTCAGGCGGTCGCCGGCGCGCAGCAGGGTGTCGCGGATCTCGCGCAGTTCCGCCAGCAGTTCGCCATGCCGGGTGTGCACGCTCGAATTAATCTCGATCATGCTCTCGGTGATCTCGGGTGTGACGTTGCCGGGGAACGGCGCGCGTCCCAGCAGTTCCAGCATGTCGGGCGAAGCCGCGACCAGGTCGAAGTCGGACAGGCTGACCAGCTGCAGTTCGAGCTCGACGCCCATGGTGAGCGATTGCGATTGGGCGAATGGTGGGAGTGCCATACTCACGCCTCCTTGATGTGACGGGTTTCGTTGGCCCAGACGACGGCGCGCTGGGTCAGCACGGGGCCGAGCACGTCGAGCAGCAGCATCACGGCCGCCAGCGGCGCCAGGCTGTCGAACAGGTCGACGCCGATCCAGCGCGTCTGCTCCATCAGCAGGATCGCGAACACCGCCATCGGCGTGAGCGCCAGGCCGGACAAGGCGCCCTTTTTCGCCGAGATGCCGGACACCCGCGCGAAAGCCGTGCACACGCCGACCTTCACCAGGCCGCGCACCAGGACCAGCAGCAGGCCGAGCGCGATGCCGCCGCCCAGGTGCTCGACCTCGACCCTGGTGGCGACAAAGAAGAACATCAGCACCGCCAGCAGGTCGCCCAGCACGCCGAAATTACGCTGGGCCGGGCTGAGGGCGATGCGGCGGTGGCGCGCTACCAGGCCAAAGGTCAGGGCCGCGAGTACCGGCGAGAACTGCAGCACATAGGTGACCGCGACCAGCAGCACCACCGCCAGCGCAAAGGCGAGCGTGGCGTCGCGCGCAGCGTTGATCATCCGCAGCCAGAGGGGAACCAGAGCGCCGAACAGCGCGCCCAGCACGCTCGACGCGCCCAGCACCAGCAGGCTGCTGCCGGCCGCGTGGGCCAGGTCGCCCGAGGTCTGGAACACGCCGATCCCGACCACGACGTTGAAGGTGAACACGGCCATCACGCAGTTCAGAGCGGTCAGGTGCATGGCGCGCTCGGTCACCTGGCCGGCGGCGCCCTGCTCGTTCAGCACCCGCAACAGGCCGGCTGGGGAACTCGACATCGCCAGCGAGGCCGTCAGCGCGGCCGGCAGCATGTCCATCCCGCAGGCGCCGACCACCAGGTAGACGGCCGCGAAGGTCAGCACCGCTTCCAGCAGCGAGGTGGCGACGATCCAGGGATTGTGGCGCAGCCAGCGCAAATTGATGCGGTAGCCCAGTTCGAACAGAATCAGGCCGAAGCCGAGGTTCGCCAGCAGCATGAAGTTCTTCGATTCCGAGGGCGGCAGGTAGCCGGCGGCGAGATTGCCGAACACGAAGCCGGCGAGGCCATACACGGCGATGCGCGGCAGCGCGGTCCAGCGGAAAATCAGTTCGCCTGCCATCCAGGACAGCGCGATGGCCAGCGGCCAGGCAAGTTGCAGGCCGAGATCGGCGTAATCGGGCATGGACATCCTCCTCGATGGGCGGGAGGCTCGCTGTGCACCGGGCGGTGCGCCTCCCATTGAGAACCTGGGCAGGTCCTGAAAAAACCGCCCCCGGAAGGCCCGGGGGCGCAAAAGAAACGCAAGCGCGTCTCATCGCTGATCGAGAGCCCACCTTGGCGGTGCGCCCCGAACCCAGCCATATTGCCTCAAATATATATTCTTGGCAACTACATTTGTGCGAACGTATGGACGGTCAATGCACCTGCGCCAGCGCGCAGCGCGACTTTTTGCCCTCTACCTTGCAGCGATTGCGCTCCAGTCCGTCGCGGTCATGGACACGGACCAGCCACCCATCGGGTCCGGTTCTCTCCATCGTCATGAAGCCGAAACCGTCGATCCAGGAACTCATGTGCTCGACGATGGCGCCGGGCGCCGGCGCCATGCCCGGCGGCGGCATGGCCGGCAGCGGCACGATGTCTTCCGAGGTACCCGAGAAGCCGGACACGAACTGGGTCGGGTGGCTGCTGGCAAAACTGACCTGCTCCCACAGGTGCACGTGACCGGAGAGCAGCATCGCCACGCTGGACGGCAGGTAGCCGGGATCGACGTCGCCGAAGGCGTCCAGCAGGCCGGCATCGCCCCCGAACAGGTTCACCGCCCCGGTCTGTTCGTCGCGCAGGGCGCCGACGCCGAACACCGGATGATGGTTGACCCCGATGCTGGAGCGCGCGCCGCGCGCGAGCACCTCGATCTTGCGGTAAAGGGCCGCGTAGGCCGCGCGCCGCGGGTCGCCCGGCGGCAAGCCCTTGTAACTCGTGTTGGCGCTGTCGAACACGATCAGCTGGACGCCGCCGCCCAGCGGCACGGCATACGGATCGCTGTATTCGCCGACGGCGTCGTTGGCCGGCGAATCGCAGTCGCGCCCCGCCTGGAAAGGACGCGGATCGAGCCAGCGCCACCAGCCCTGGCCGGCGCGCCTGCAGTTTTCGTGGTTGCCGCGCGCCAGCACCCAGGGGGCGGCCGCGAGGAGTTTGCGCGCGGGCGTGAAGAAATCGGAGGCCCAGGCGTCGTAGCCATAGCCGTAAGGACTGCCGGCGCAGCCGGCGCGCCCGGCCGGGCATGGATCTTCGCGATAATGGTAGTCGCCGACGTGGATCACGAGGTCGGGCTTGAAGGCGGCGGCGCTGGCGGCCACGCGCGCGAAGGGAAAGGCGGCCGGATCGTTACAGTCTTGGAAGTCCTTGCCCTTCAGGCGGCAGCCGGTGTCGCCGATGACGACGATCCGCTGCGGCGCCGATTTCGGTACCGGTAAATCGTGCCCGGCCACGCTGGCGGTGACTGCACCGGCCGCGATCGGCGCCTCGCAGGCCAGCATCGCGCTGGAGGGCGGCGTGTGCGGCTGGCCCGGCCGCGCAGGGATGCTCGACTTCGGCACCCGCACCCGCATCGGCATGGCGCGGTTGTCGACCAGCAGCGGCGGACAGGTCGCCGCGCTCGTTACCAGGCGCGCGGTGGCGGCGCCGTCTTCGCCGATCACGACGAAGGCGGCATCGTCCGGGCCGGGATCGCTCACCAGGCCGGCGCAGGCCGCCAGCAGCAGCGCCGGCGCGAGCGCAGTCAGCCGCGCTGTGATCCTGATACGCGGCCGGATAAAGGGGGACGAGGTCATGCGTTACGCTCCGTGCAAAAGTGCCGAATGTACCACAGCCCTATGACGGTTCCATGGCATGCCCGGGGCTCGCGAACGCGGCGGTTTCGCGCTTCGGCGTAACATTTTGACAAAACAAAGGAGAACCGATGGAACATATACCGATGTGGCTGCAGGCGGGATTCTGGGGGCTGGTGGCAGGAGCCGCCTTGCTGGTGGGGGCGGGCGTCGGCTACCGCTTCAAGGTGCCGATCCGGATGGTGGCGGGCATCATGGCCTTCGGTTCCGGCGTGCTGATCTCCGCCCTCTCCTTCGAGCTGATGGACGAGGCCTTCCACAAGGGCGGCTTCCCGGCGACGGCGCTCGGTTTCCTCGGCGGCGCCCTGGTCTATACCCTGGCGAACTGGTGGCTGGCCCATCGCGGCGCACGCCACCGCAAGCGCTCCGGCTGCCAGCCGACCGAAGGGGAACACGGAGGCAGCGGCACCGCGATCGCGGTCGGCGCCCTGCTCGACGGCATTCCCGAATCGATCGTGATCGGCCTGTCGATGCTGGGCGGCGGCAAGGTCAGCATGGTGGCGGTGTGGGCGATTTTCCTGTCGAACGTGCCCGAGGGGCTGTCGAGCGCTGCCGGGATGAAGAAGGCCGGCCGCAGCGCGCGCTACATCTTCGGCATCTGGGGCGGCATCGCGCTGGCCTCGGGCCTGTCGGCGCTGGCCGGTTTTACCTTGTTCGAAGGTGTGTCGCCGGGAATGGTGGCCGCGACCACGGCGGTCGCGGCCGGGGCCATCCTGGCGATGCTGGCCGATACCATGATTCCCGAAGCCTTCGACGAGGCCCACGATTTCGCGGGCCTGATCACGGTGATGGGTTTCCTGGCGGCGTTCGCGCTCAGCAAGATGGGCGGCTGAGGGAAATCCCTCGTTCAGGCACCCTTGGGGTGGAAGCCTGGGCGGAAGGTGACGGCGGGCGGGGTGCACTGCTCGACCGCTTGGGGCTTCCGGTCGTCGTCGCTGCGCACATAGCATTCATCGAAGACCGAGCAATAGCATGCCGAGAAGGTGATGTCGTTCATCTGCTTGAGCAGCGCATAAAACGCCGGGTTCGGGGTCGACGGCTCGTTCCAGGTAAACATCGGGACGCTGGTGCCCGGACGCACGAGTGCATTTACTACATTGCCCCGCGTATCGATCGCCCTGAGATCGGACCCAGCCATCGAACAGCAGGCTTCGATCAGGTCGTTCATGTCCCGCATCGGCTTGCCTTTGAAGTTGAACTGTACCCACTCGATGCGCGCGGGACCGATGCCGTTATTCTCGAAGAAATAGGTCACCGTCTGGCGCATGCGATCGGAATCGGGCATGCGCACCGTCGAGATGTTCGAACGCATCAGTTCCAGGTAGGGGTAGCTGTTCGCGGCGACGAGCTTTTCCATCGAATGCGCCGAGTGCAGGCCGAGCCAGAGCGAGACCAGCGAGACGACCCCGGCCGACAGGCCCAGGCCGAGGTCCAGCCAGCGCACGCCGGTCTTGGGCGCATGATGATGGTGGTGGCTTTCGTGTTCCAAACGCGCTCCCGAAAATGTTGTTAAAAGATAATATTATCGTATTCGAACAAGTTTTTGAACAATTTCCGTCCGCTTCAGGCATGCATCGGAACGCAGCAGGCATCCGCGCCGCGGCCGCTTGCGTAGCCCAGGGTGGACTCCCCCATCGCGCCACTTCCCCGTACAATACCGACCGCCGCACCACCGCGGCTCAGTCGAAAGCACACCCATGATTCTCCTGAAGGTCCCCTACGCCGAAAAAGACGAAGCCAAGTCCCTGGGCGCGCGCTGGAACCCGACGCGCAAATGCTGGTACGTCCCGGACGGCAAGGATAGCGAGCCCTTCGCACGCTGGATCGCCGGCGGCGCCTCCGGCGACAGCGCCGACAGCAGTCCGAAAGCCCCCTCCTCGCGCGACGCCCACGGCGCCAAACCGGTGGTCGGATCGAAGTATGTCGAGCTGCAGCACGCCTGCAACCCGTTCGAGGAATGCGCCGAGTGCCGGCCGAAGCTGATCGAAAGCGGCTGGCTGGAAGCGCACCAGGCGGTGCGCAAGCTGCTGGCGGGGCTCTGAGCAGTAGGCAGGGAGCGATTAATCGGGGACAGGCGCCGGCTGGATGCTAGGATGTCATCCTCACCGTTTTATTCCAGGAGCACCCGTTGGACAAAGCCTTGCAGCATTGTGTAGCCGAAGTGCAGGCCATCAGTGCCGTTCCCGATATCATGCGCACACTGGCCGAATTGACCGGCCTGCGCTTCATCTGCATCGCCCACGTGACCGATGCGACCTGGACCGCATGCGCCATCCTGGACCAGCTCGACTTCGGCCTGCAACCCGGCGATCCGCTGGACGTGACGACCACGCTCTGCGAAGACGTGCGCGACACCGGCCTGGCGATCGTCATCGACAGTGTCGACGATTCCCCGGTCTACAAAGACCATCCGACGCCGCTCATGTATGGCTTCAAGAGCTATTTTTCGGTACCGCTGTTCCGCCCCTGCGGCACGTATTTCGGGACGCTCTGCGGCCTCGATCCTTACCCTGCATCGCTGAGCAATAAAACCACGGTGACGACCATGCGCCTGTTCGCGGAGCTGATTTCGAAACAGCTGAAGACGGCGGAGCAGGCGACCATGACTGCGGTCTGCTGATTCTCGTTCGCTTTACCGGCTGCTTTTTGCCTGCAAAAGAAGGATGACAAAACGACAGGACTTGGCAATAATGTGATTCCTTAGGGAAACATATTAACGCGACGGCATATCGCTTCCGATAAAAACCGTCAGCCAGAATGGGATTGTCCGCACATGAAAACGCTATTGCTTGCCCTCCTGCTCCTCGTTGTCGCCGCAGCCGTCGTTGCCCTTCAGCTGAAAGGCAAGAAAGGAACAGGTCGAACAGGATCCTACCGTCGCCGGAAACTGATGACCGATAACGAGCTGGAGTTTTTCGGCAGGCTCGTCGCGGCGCTGCCCGAGCATTACATTTTTCCGCAGGTTGCCCTGTCGGCGCTGATCGAAGCCGCCAGCGGCGACAAGAAAACCGCCCACAGCGACCGGTTGAAAATCGCCCAGCAGCGCGCCGATTACGTCGTGTGCGCGAAGAACGGCGACGTGGTCGCCGTCGTCGAGCTGGACGACCGCAGCCATTCGGCGGCGAAAGACCAGTTGCGCGATTCCCGGCTCGAACAGGCCGGCATTCGCACGGTCCGTTTCCAGTCGCGCGCGAAACCTACCCCCGCTGCAATCCTGGTCGCGATTTGCGGTCCGGTACCCGGTGCGCCGGAAGCGGCACCGGCTCCCGTCCAGGCTCCCGCAGCCAAGACCCCCGCCTGACACCCGCGGGGCTTACTTCACCCGCTGCTTCTCGAGCTTCCGCGCCAGCGTGCGCCGGTGCATCCCCAGGCGGCGCGCCGCTTCCGAGATATTGAAATCGGTCTCGGCCAGCACCGCGTGGATATGCTCCCATTCCAGCGTCTTGATCGAGGTCGAGCGGTTGGTGACTTCGATGTCGGCATTGCCCGCCACGTGGCCGAATGCGGCCTCGATGTCGTCCGTGTTCGAGGGTTTCGCCAGGTACTGGCAGGCACCCAGCTTGATCGCCTCGACCGCGGTGCCGATGCTGGCGAAGCCGGTCAGGACGACGATCAGCATCTCCGGGTCGTGCGCATGCAGTAGCTGCACGCAGTTCAGGCCCGAGGAATTGCCCTTCAGCTTGAGGTCGACCACCGCGTAGCCGGGGTCGTGCTCGTCCAGCACCTTCGCCGCTTCCTCGTAACCGGGCGCGTGCAGTACGCGGTAGCCGCGCCGCTCGAAGGAACGCCCCAGGGTGCGGGCGAAGGCTTCGTCGTCCTCGACGATGAGCAGGACCGGCGTTTCAGGCGACAGCTCAGACATGCTCGCCCTCCCCGCTCAGCACGATCGCCGCGAGGGGAATCGTCAGCCTGACCTCCGCTCCGCCGCCGTCGCGGTTGCGCGCCGCCACACCGCCGCCCAGCGTGCGCGCCACGTTCACCACCAAAAACAGGCCGACGCCGGCGCCGGGGCGGCTCTTGGTCGACTGGTAAGGCTTGCCGAACTGGCTCAGCATGGCCGGTGCAAAACCCGGTCCTTTGTCGAGCACGACGAGGTGCAGGGTGTCGTCCTCGACGCTCGCTTCCAGCCGCACCCAGTCGGGCGAGGCCTCGAAGGCGTTGTCGAGCAGGTTGTCGATGGTCTGCTTCAGGGCCGAATCGAAGGCGACCGGAATGTCCTCGGCGATCCGGTTCTCGTACTCGAACACGGCGACCTGGCGCCGCTCTTCCCATTCTTCGGCCAGGCCGTCGAGGAAGGTGTGGATGGTGGTGCGCACCGCCGATTCGCCGCGCGCGCTGCCCGCAGAGAGCAGGATCCCGCTGACGATCGACTTGCAGCGTTTCAGTTGCGTCTGCATCTCGGCGATTTCCTCGCGCAGGTCGGGGTTGTCGCGGAACTCGGGCATGCGCTTCCAGTCGCCCAGGATCACCGACAGGGTGGCCAGCGGCGTGCCCAGTTCGTGGGCCGCGCCGGAAGCGAGCAGGCCCATGCGCACGATATGGTCTTCCTCGGCGGCGCGCTGGCGCAGGTCGGCCAGGTCGGCCGCCTTGGCGCGCAGGGTCCCGCTGATACGGGTGATGAAAATCACCAGCAGCGCCGCGTTGATCGCAAAGCACAGCAGCATGCCCTGCACATACAGGCTGGCGATTCCGCGCGCATGGTCGAAGGGCAGCGCGAGCGGCTGGGCGAAGATGGCCAGCAGGGCCAGGCACAGCAAGGTGACGAACACGATCGACCAGGTCGACCAGGCTTCCAGCAGCACGGCCGAGATGATGATCTGCAGCAGGTACAGGAAAGCGAAGGGATTGGTGGTGCCGCCGGACAGGTAGAGCTGGACGGTGAGCGTGGCGACGTCGACCAGCAGGGCCATGAACAGCTCGCTGTTGGCGACCGGCCGCCGTTCGTGCCAGCGCAGATGGCTGGCGATGTTGAAGGCGATCAGGCAGGCCAGCACCTGCAGCATGTGCACCAGCGGCAGGTTGACGTCGAAGATCAGGATCGCGGCGGCAATCGTCGTGATCTGGCCGATGACGGCGATCCAGCGCAGCTCGATGAGCTGCAGCATGTTCTTGTGGCCGGCGGCGTATTCGACGTTCGCCTCGAGCGCGGATGCGATCGAAGGCGTTATTTTTGTTAACAGATCAAGCTTTACTGCCATCGTTCCTTGCCTTGCGGGTTTCCCTGCCGCCCGTGCGCGCGACGTACCACAACGCACCGGCGACCATCAAAGCAAGAGCATACCAAGTGATCGCATACACGAGGTGATTGTTTTGGAAGGAAATGACCGTCAGGCCGCCGACTGGATGTTCAGGGGCGTCGGCGGGGTCCTGCGCCCGCGCCGCATCGACAAAGAACGGGGCGACATTGCTCAGGCCGCGCGCGGTGGCGATGGCCTTGACGTCGCGTGAGAACCAGCGATTGCCGGCGGCATCGTTATCGCGCAGGAAGCCGCCGCCGGGTTCGGTGATGCGCAACAGGCCGGTGAGGCGGTGCGCCGGGCCGGCGGCGGCGGCACAGGGATTGCCGCCCGCGCTGCGCGCCGGATAGCGGCCGCGCGCCTGGTCGGCGGTAATGAAGCCCCGGTTCACGAGCACGATGCTGCCGTCAGGCGTGCACAGCGGCGTGACGAGCCAGAAGCCGGCTCCCAGTTCGGAGACCGCCTGCACCGGCGTCGAGTATTCGTAGAGGAAGTGCCCGGCGAGCGCTACGTGCCGGTATTCGTCGGACTCTTTTGAAATGGAAGACCAGCGCGTTGCCGGCGGCAGAGCCGCCGCCGGTGCGCCGACGCGTGTCTCCACGCGTTCGATCAGGGCCAGTTTCCAGGACAGGCGTTGCACCTGCCAGGTCCCCAGCCCCGCAAACAGCACGATCAGGAAGAGTCCGATTACCGCCAGGACCAGCCTGGCGACGCTTGAATTGCGCCCTGTTGCCGGGGCGCCCTCTCCCGGACCGTGCCGGTCCGTCATGGCATGTCGTGGGTGCCGTGGCCGGTGACGGCCGCTGCGTCGCCCATGCCGGGCATCATGTTGGCGTTCATGTGGTACATGACCCAGATCGAACCCGACAGGACGATGCCTAGCAGGACGATGGTCAGGATCAGCGCCATCATGTTCCAGCCGCCCTCGGACTTCGAGTTCATGTGCAGGAAATAGATCATGTGGACGACGACCTGGACCCCGGCGAAGCCCATGATGACGAAGCGCGTCATCGAAGGATCGAGGATGTTGCCCATGACGAGCCAGAACGGGATCACCGTCAGGATCACGGCCAGCGCGAAGCCGATCGAGTAGTCCTTCAGGCTGTAGTGCACTGCGTGCGCGTCATGGTGGCCGTGGCCGTGGTCGTCGTGACCGTGGTTGTGATGTTCGCTCATGGCAGCGTCCCCATCAGGTAAACAAAGGTGAATACGAAGATCCAGACGACGTCCAGGAAGTGCCAGAACAGCGACAGGCAAGCCATGCGGCGCAGGTTCTCGACCGACAGGCCATGCCTGGCCAGCTGGAACATCAGCGTCACGAGCCAGACGATACCGAACAGCACGTGCAGGCCGTGGGTGCCGACCAGCGAGAAGAACGCGGTCAGGAAGCTGCTGCGCGACGGGCCGGCGCCTTCGTGGATCAGCTCGACGAATTCGTACATTTCCAGGCCCAGGAAGCAGGCGCCGAGAATGCCGGTCACGGCCAGCCAGAGCTGGGCCCGGCCGAGGTTCTTCGACTGCGCCGAGATCATGGCGAAGCCGAAGGTGATCGACGACACCAGCAGGAAGGCCGTGTTCAGGCCCACCAGCGGCAGGTTGAACAGTTCCGCGCCCGATGGCCCGCCGGCGTAGTTACGGCCCAGGACAGCATAGGTCGCGAACAGGCTGGCGAAGATGAGGCAGTCGCTCATCAGGTAGATCCAGAAACCGAGCATGGTGCCGTGTTCCGGATGGTGCTCGCGCACGTGGTAGCGCGAGCCGGCGTCGGCGCCGGTCACGCCGCCGTTTTGCGCACTGAGGGTTGCGTTAATTTCAGACATGGGCTTCCAGCAATTTAGTGCGTGCATTCTCGGTACGGGTCACTTCCTCCGCCGGAATGTAATAGTCACGCTTGTAGTTGAACGTGTGGGCAATGGTTGCCACCATCATCGCGAAGAACGCGAGGCCGGTCAGCAGCCACATGTGCCAGATGATCGCGAAACCGAGCACCATCGACAGCGCCGAGATCACGAAGCCGGCCCAGGTGTTCTTCGGCATGTGGATCGCGACGTAATCGGTCAATGGACGCTTCCAGCCGTTCTTCTTCATGTCGGCGTAGGTGTCGTTGTCGTACACGACCGGCGTGAAGGCGAAGTTGTAGTCCGGCGGTGGCGACGAGGTCGCCCACTCCAGCGTACGGCCATCCCATGGGTCGCCGGTGACGTCGACGTTCTTCTTGCGGTCGCGCCAGGAGACGAAGATCTGCATCAGCAGGGCGGCGATACCGCCGGCGATCATCAGCGTGCCGATGAAGGAGATGACGAACAGCCACTGCATTTCAGGATCTTCGAAGTGGCTCGAGCGGCGGGTGACGCCCATGAAGCCCAGGATATAACCCGGCAGGAAGGCAACCCAGAAACCGATCGACCACAGCCAGAACGAGACCAGGCCCCAGAAACGGTTCAGCTTGAAGCCGAACATCTTCGGGAACCAGTAGTTGAAGCCAGCGAACAGGCCGAACAGCACGCCGCCGATGATGACGTTGTGGAAGTGCGCAATCAGGAACAGCGAGTTGTGCAATACGAAGTCGGCCGCCGGGATGGCCAGCATCACGCCGGTCATGCCGCCGATGGTGAAGGTCAGCATGAACGACACGGTCCACATCATCGGCAGTTCGAAGCGGATGCGGCCGCGGTACATCGTGAACAGCCAGTTGAAGATCTTCGCGCCGGTCGGGATCGAGATGATCATCGTGGTGATGCCGAAGAACGAGTTGACGCTCGCGCCGGAACCCATGGTGAAGAAGTGGTGCAGCCAGACCAGGTAGGACAGGATCATGATCACGACAGTGGCGTACACCATCGAGGTATAGCCGAACAGGCGCTTGCCGCAGAAGGTCGAGACGACTTCGGAGAAGATGCCGAAGGCCGGCAGGATCAGGATGTACACCTCCGGGTGGCCCCAGATCCAGATCAGGTTCACGTACAGCATGGCGTTACCACCCTTGTCGGCCGTGAAGAAGTTGGTGTCGAACAGGCGGTCCATGCCCAGCATCGCCAGGGTGGCGGTCAGGATCGGGAAGGACATGACGATCAGGATGTTGGTGCAGAGCGAGGTCCAGGTGAAGACAGGCATCTTCATCAGGTCCATGCCCGGCGCGCGCATCTTGACGATGGTGACGATCAGGTTGACCCCGGACAGCAATGTTCCTACGCCCGCAATCTGCAATGACCATATGTAATAGTCGACGCCGACACCCGGACTTGCCAGGATGCCCGACAGCGGCGGGAAGGCCAGCCAGCCGGTACGCGCGAATTCGCCGACGAACAGCGAGGCCATGACCAGCACGGCGCCCATGGTCGTCATCCAGAACGAGAAGTTGTTCAGGAACGGGAACGCCACGTCGCGCGCGCCGATCTGGAGCGGCACGACGTAGTTCATCAGGCCGGTCACGAAGGGCATCGCCACGAAGAAGATCATGATCACGCCGTGGGCGGTGAAGACCTGGTCGTAGTGGTGCGGCGGCAGGAAGCCGGCGTTGTCGCCGAAGGAAATGGCCTGCTGGGCGCGCATCATGAGCGCGTCGGCAAAGCCGCGCAGGAACATCACGAGGCCGAGGATCATGTACATGATGCCGATTTTCTTGTGGTCGATACTGGTAATCCAGTCGCGCCACAAGGTGCCCCACAGGCGGAAGTAGGAAATGAGGCCGACGAGGGCCGCACCGCCTACCAGCACACCCGCGAAGGTAGCGAGCAGGATCGGCTCATGGAACGGAATCGCGTCCCAGCTGAGCCGTCCGAAGATAAGCTTCGTCAAGTCAAATGAGTCTTGCATGGTTACTTCTTCACAGAATTAATAGGGGTTTCGCAGACTTCGCCGCTGGCATCGGCCACGCGCTTGCCATCCTGCGGCAACTGCTTGAGGGCGATGTCGTTGCGCACGCGCTGCATGTCCTGGGCCATCTGGTGATTCATGCAGGCGGCGCCTTCGGCCACGCAGCGGTTCACGATCGACAGGAACAGGTTCGGCTCGACGCTGCCATACAGGCGCACCGGCTCTTTTTCCGACGGCTTTTCCAGCGCCAGGTAGTCGGCGCGGCCGAGGGCGTTGCCGCTGGCCTTGGCCTTGGCAACCCAGGCGTCGAACTCGGCCTGGCTGGTGCCGTGGTAGGCGAACTTCATGTGCGAGAAACCGTCGCCCGAGAAGTTGGACGACTGGCCCTTGTAGGCGCCGGCCTTGTTGACCACCGCGTTCAGGGTCGTCTCCATGCCCGGCATCGTGTAGATCATGCCGGCCAGGGTCGGGATGTAGAACGCGTTCATCACGGTCGACGAGGTCAGCTTGAAGCGGATCGGGGTGTCGACCGGGGTCACCAGTTCATTGACGGTGGCGATGCCCTGCTCCGGATAGATGAACAGCCATTTCCAGTCGAGCGAGACGACCTGCACCTCGAGGACCTTGGTGTTGGCCGGCACCGCGCGCTGCGCGTCCAGGCGGTCCAGCGGACGGTAAGGGTCGAGCTTGTGGGTGCTGATCCAGGTGATCAGGCCCAGCGCGATGATGATCAGGAGGGGCGCGCCCCAGATGACCAGCTCGAGCTTGGTCGAGTGATCCCAGTCCGGCTCGTACCGGGCGTTTGCGTTCTTTCTGTACTTCCACGCAAAAACGACGGTCAGGATCATCACCGGAATGATGATGATTAACATCAGCCACACCGAGACCTTGATCAGGTCGGCCTGCTGCCTTGCGATATCACCGGCCGCATTCATCGTCACCGTATTGCAGCCGGACAGCGCTGCAAGCAGGAGAAGTGAAAGCCCGGGTCGGACAATTTTAGGAATCATGCTAGGTATCTAACGTTACATGGGAATGAGAACATGCTACTGTAATGCCATCGGCCTTCGCTGAACATTGGACGTTTTGTCCCACCCTTGCCCAGGCCAGGGGGATTTCTGAAGGCCGCCGACCTGACTGGAGACGAAGAATATGCAAAGCACGAATACGTACGGCGGCGCAGGAGCTGCGCCAGTAACCGCCCCCCATAGCGGCGCCCGCAACATCAATGCCCGGGACGGCCATATCTCCCCGAGCGAAATTGCAGTCGGTGTGGTCATCGGCCGCGCCTCCGAATACTTCGACTTCTTCGTCTATGCGATCGCTTCGGTGCTCGTGTTTCCCGCGGTGTTCTTTCCCTTCGCCGACCGGCTCGAGGGCACCCTGTACGCCTTCACCATCTTCGCCTTCGCTTTCATCGCGCGCCCGATCGGCACCATCCTGTTCATGGGGATCCAGAAGCGCTTCAGCCGGGAAGTCAAGCTGACCATCGCCCTCTTCCTGCTCGGCACGGCAACCGTCGTCATTTCCTTCCTGCCGACCTATTCGCAGATCGGGACCACCTCGATCGTCCTGCTGTCGCTGATGCGCATCGCCCAGGGCGTGGCGCAGGGCGGCTCCTGGGACGGCCTGCCGTCGCTGCTGGCACTGAACGCCCCCGAGCACAAGCGCGGATGGTACGCGATGCTGGGACAATTGAGCGCACCGTTAGGATTCCTGATCGCCGCCGGCTTGTTTGCCTACATGCTGGACAACCTGTCGACCGACGATTTCCTGGTCTGGGGCTGGCGCTTCCCCTTCTTCGTCGCCTTCGCGATCAACGTCGTCGCCCTGTTCGCCCGCCTGCGCCTGGTCTCGACCTCGGAATATTCGCGCCTGCTCGACGCCCACGAACTCGATCCGGCACCGGTTGGCGAACTGGTCCGCACGCAGGGCGCCAACGTCGTCATCGGCGCCCTCGCCGCCCTCGCCAGCTACGCCCTGTTCCACCTGGTGACGGTGTTCCCGCTGTCCTGGATGCAGCTCTACGACACCCGTCCGATCAGCGGCTTCCTGTATGTCCAGATGTGGGGCGCCGCGGTGGCCGCCGTCTGCATCCTGATTTCCGGCCTGATCGCCGACAAGGTCGGCCGCCGCACCACGCTCGGCACCCTCGCCGCCCTGATCGCCATCTTCTCGGCCTTCGTCCCGATGCTGATCGACGGCGGTGAAGCCGGCCAGAACGCCTTTATCCTGATCGGTTTCGGCCTGCTCGGCCTGTCCTACGGCCAGGCGGCCGGCGCCGTGACCTCGAACTTCGAGTCGCGCTTCCGCTACACCGGCGCGGCATTGACGAGCGACCTGGCCTGGCTGGTCGGCGCCGCCTTCGCCCCGCTGGTCGCGCTCGGCCTGTCGGCCAACTTCGGCCTCGGCTATGTCAGCCTCTACCTGCTGTCGGGCGCGGTTGGCTCGCTGGCGGCGCTGAGCCTGAACCGCAAGCTGGAAATCCGCGACTAAGCTTCTTATACTGAGTAGGTGCCGGCCCGTGCCGGCGCCGACCTCCACGATCCGGCCGGACCGCGTGTCCTGCCGGATTTTTCTTTTTGTGCCGAGGTCTAAGCTGATTTAGTGCGCCTGACAACATCGTCAGGGCAAGGCGGTGCAACGCTGCCATGGCGATGTTGTAAGGCGCTGGAGGGAGCCATGACACGCAAGCTATTGATCAGCATTCCTGCGGGCGGCGCGCTTCTCGAAGGCATGCTCGAACTGCCGGCCACGCCGATCGGGGTCGTGCTGTTCGCCCACGGCAGCGGCAGCAGCCGCTTCAGCCCGCGCAACAACCAGGTGGCGGCCGAGCTGCGCGATGGCGGCATCGCCACCCTGCTGCTGGACCTGCTCACCCCCGAGGAAGACGCCGCTTACCGGAACCGCTTCGACATCGACGTACTGGCTGCGCGCCTGCACGCAGCGGCAAGCTGGCTCGGTACCGAACCGTTGACGGCGCCCTTGCCCCTGGGCCTGTTCGGCGCCAGCACGGGCGCCGCGGCGGCCCTGCGGGTGGCGGCCGACAGCGGCACCGGGATCGCGGCCGTGGTTTCGCGCGGCGGGCGGCCTGACCTGGCCGGGACGGCCCTGGCCCACGTGATCGCGCCGACCCTGTTGATCGTGGGCGGCGAGGATGGGCAGGTGGTCGACCTGAATCGGGAAGCGTACGAGGCGCTGGGCTGCGAGAAGGCGCTCGAGATCGTGCCGGGTGCAACCCACCTGTTCGAGGAGCCGGGCGCGCTGGAACAGGTGGCGGACCTGGCTTGCAGCTGGTTCGTGCGGCATTTCGAGCCTTGAAGGCGCACCGGTCGAGAAATCAGGCCAGCGCCGTATCCAGCACCGTCATCAGGATGAACCCGAAAATCAGGGCAATCGTCGCCGAGGTCCCATTTCCGTTTTCGCGCATCTCGGGAATCACGTCGTTGACGATCACGAACAGCATCGCGCCGCCGGCCGCCGCCAGCGCCACCGGCAGCATCCCGCCCGCGACCCCGATCAGGGCCACGCCGAACGCCGCGGCGATCGGCTCAATCACGCCCGACAGGACGCCGAGGCCGACCGACACCAGGCGGCTGTAGCCGACCGTGCGCAGCGCGAGGGCCACCACCAGCCCTTCCGGCACGTCCTGGATCGAGACGCCGGTCATCAGCGAATGGGCTTTTTCAATGTCGATGCCGGCATAGGCCACGCCGATCGCCAGGCCTTCGGGCATGTTGTGCAGGGCGACGGCGGTGACGAACAGCCAGGCGCGGCGCAGCGAGCTGCCGTGCACGTCGCTCGCCAGCACCTGGGCCGGCTCGGTGGCGCGGCTCATCAGGAGGATGGCGCCGGCGCCGCCCATGATGCCGACACCCGCCAGCAGGCTGGCTTCCCAGGGGCCGGCGCCCGAGGAGCGCGCGGCAGCGAGGGCCGGGATGACCAGCGAGAATGCGGTCGCACCCAGCATCACGCCGGCGCCGAAGCCGAGGAAACCGTCATAGGTACGTTTCGAAAAATTCTGTGAAAACAGGACCGGCAGGGTGCCCAGGGCCGTGGCCGCGGCGGCCGTCGCGCCGCCCAGCAAGGCCGCGGGCATTTTGGGATTGGTCATGAGCTGGTCGGCCAGGCTGCCGAGCATGAGGACGCAGCCGGCCGAGAAAATCAGCAGGCCGATGATGCGCCGCACGGTCAAGGCACGAACAAGGGGGCGCAGATACGCGCCAGTCCAGCCCAGTTTGCTTGTTTCGGAGTCCATCCACGATTCCTTCCGTCCGCCCGGGGCGCACTACCCGGCTTGAAAACAGGGTAGCAAACACCCGAGCGGCCACGGCGCGCGCCTGGATCGGACCGAGAAGCGGTCCGAAAACGAGGGCGCGCGCCCTTCGCTGCGTGATTACGGCTTGCTGACAGCCGAAGCGCCTTTCGGCGTCGATGGGTCGAGGCCCAGTTCGGCGCCGGTCTGCGGATCCTTGGACGGATCGGACAGGGTGCGCGCCTGCATCTGCTTGAGCACCTCGATGTCGGCCGCGGGCAGTTTGACCTCGGCTTCGCCGGAGCCGCCGTCGACCGCCATCTGCTTTTCGCGGTCGGTGACGAAGTCCCACTGCGGACCCTGGTTCCATGGGCCGCGCATTTCGCCGGGACCCTGCGACATGTTGAAATAGACGCTGGAGAAGCGCGGATCGACCGGCATTTTGCCCGGAGGGAAATTCGACTCCATCGAATACAGGGCTTTTTCGAAGGATTTCTGGTGCGCCACCTCGCGCGTCATCAGGAAGCCCAGCGCTTCCTTCACGCCGGGGTCGTCGGTGAGCGCGATCAGGCGCTCGTAGACGATTTTTGCGCGCGCCTCGGCGGCGATATTCGAACGCAGGTCGGCGGTCGGCTCAGTGATCGAGTCGATATAGGCCGCAGTCCAGGGCACGCCGGCCGAATTGACCAGCGGTGTGCCGCCGCCGTACAGCACCTGGGTGATGTGGGAGTCGTTGCCGGCGCCGGTGATCTTGCGGTACATCTCGGCTTCGGTATCGACCGCTTCCGCCAGCTCGCCCTTGGCGCTCTTGTTCAGCATGGCGACGATATTGCCGATCACCTCGAGGTGGCTCAGCTCTTCGGTTGCGATGTCGAACAGCATGTCCTTGCGGCCCGGATCGTCTTCCGATACGGCCTGGGTAAAGTAACGCATGGCGGCAGCCAGCTCGCCCTGGGGCCCGCCGAACTGCTCGAGCATCAGGTTGGCCAGGCCTGGATTCGGTCCGGAAACGCGAACCGTGTACTGCAGGCGTTTGTTATGTGCAAACATTCCGACTCCTCCGATAGATGAAAACTAAGCGTCCACGCGACAGCGTGCCTCGCCCTCTCAACACGGCTGCACGGTGTCAACCGTCAGTCGAACATGGCTTCATCTTGGCAGGACAAATTTCGACGAGTAATCAGCAGCCTGGCCGTTCCCGTGTAGGACATCGGTGACAAACTATCACAAGGAAAAACACCTGTTTCCGGTCAGATTGCGTCCGTAGCTATTACTTTCAGTTACTCAACTATTTTCGCATCAGCGCGCCGTTTGCCGACAAACCGATGCGTCGCACTCCTACGCCGTGCAGCACCGGCCCGGACTAGGATCTTATTCATTCGTCAATCCGGAGGGACACACCATGTTTTCCATGAACCAGCTGAGCCCGACTATCACCGACATGATCCGTTTCGATCACTCGCATGTGATGGTCACGTTTCACCAGTACACGAAGGACAAGTCGCCGAGCGTCAAGAAAGCGCTGGCCGATACCATCTGCACTGCGCTCGAGATCCACGCCACGCTGGAAGAGGAAGTGTTTTATCCCGTGATGCGCCAGATCGACAAGGGAGAGCCCTTCGTCCACAAGGCCGAGCCCGAGCACGACGACATGCGCCGCCTGATCGCGGAACTGCGCCGTACCAGCGGTTCCGACCCGCGCCACGACAAGATCCTGCTCGAACTGATGCGCGACGTGATCCACCACGTGGCCGACGAGGAAACGACGCTGCTGCCGCAGGCGGAAACCCTGATGAGCAAGGCGCGCCTGTCGGAACTCGGCGCCCAGATGAACAAGCGCCGCATGGAACTGGTTGCGCCGAAAGCCGGGCAGCTGGCCAAGAGCCACGCCGTCGGCTTCTCCGGCAGCACGACCGCGATGGTCGTGGGCGGCATCAGTGCCCTGCTCGCGCTGCGCAGCCTGGTCAAGAAACCGGGTGGCAAGCCGGACGACACCCGTACCTGGTCCAACGCCAGCTCGACGCGGCACGCAAGCTGACAGCTCGGGGCTGAATCTGGAGCCGGAACGCCTGCCGGCTAGCCCAGCAGGCGCATGACCAGGGGTACCAGCCAGGGCGCCAGCACGGCCGTCATCACGCCGTTCAATCCCATGCCGAGACCGGCGAACGCACCCATCTCGGCACTCACCTGGAAGGCGCGCGCCGTGCCGATGCCATGGGCGGCCAGGCCCAGCGCAAAACCGCGCGCCGCATGGGATTCGATCTTCATGGCATTGAACAGGGAGCGTGCGATCGCGGCGCCGAAAATGCCGGTGCCGATCACCAGCACGGCCGTGAGCGCGGGCACGCCGCCCAGGCGTTCCGAAATCGCCATGGCAATCGGCGAGGTGGCCGACTTGGGCCCCACCGTGCGCGCCAGTACGCCCGACCCACCCAGCACCAGCACCACGCCCACCGCCGACACGATGGCGGTGACACAGCCCGCCAGCAAGGCGCAGGCCAGGGGCAGGAAGGCGCGCCGGATGCGCGGTACCTGGCGCGCCAGCGGCACGGCCAGCGCCACGGTGGCCGGTCCCAGCAGGAAGTGGACGAACTGGGCGCCGGCGAAATAGCGCTGGTAGGACATGCCACTCACGAGCAGTGCGATGCTGACCAGGGCGATCGCGATCGCCACCGGATTGGCCAGCGGAGAATACTTGCAGCGCCTGTAGACTTCCTGCGCCAGCACGTAGGCGCACAGCGTCATCGTCAGGCCCAGCAGCGGCGAGGCGGACAAATACACCCAGAACTGGTTCAGATGCGGACTGAGCTGGGCGAAATCAGGCATCGCCCTCTCCTTCCGGTTTCATTCCGCGCAGGACCAGCCCGGTGACCGCCAGCGTCAGCACCGTGCTGGCAACCAGGGAAGCGACGATCGCCAGCCAGTGCCCGCTGCCGCTGCCGGCGGCCGCAACGATGCCGACGCCGGCCGGGACGAACAGCAGCGACAGGTGGCCCAGGAGTGCGTTTGCGGCGGTTTCGATACGCGTTTGCAGCGCCGGCCGCAGCACCAGCGTGACGAACAGCAGGATCATCCCGGCCACCGGGCCGGGCACGGGCAGGCCGAGCAGGAAGACGAGGCCTTCGCCGAGGCACTGGAAGAGGAGCAGCAGGGCGAATGCGGGCAGCAAACAGGTTCTCCGAAAGGCGAGGTTCTCCGAATGGCGCCGGTTTGTCCGGCGCATCGTATTATATTACGCGGCCTCTGCCGCCTGCCCGATCGCCCCGCGCCTCACCTGGTCGCGCTCGATCGACTCGAACAGGGCCTTGAAGTTGCCTTCGCCGAAGCCGTCGTCGCCCTTGCGCTGGATGAATTCGAAGAAGACGGGACCGAGCTGGGCTTCGCCGAAGATCTGCAGCAGCAGGCGCGGCTTGCCGTCGACGACGCTGCCGTCCAGCAGCAGGCCACGCGCCTGCAGCTCGGCCGGATTTTCGCCGTGGCCCGGGATGCGGCCGTCGAGCATCTCGTAATAGGTGGCCGGTGGCGCGCTCATCAGCGGCACGCCGGCGGCGCGCAGGGCGTCCACGGTCGTGACCAGGTCGTCGGTCAGCAGGGCGATGTGCTGGATGCCCTCGCCGTTGAACTGCATCAGGAATTCCTCGATCTGGCCGCCGCCCGCCTTCCCTTCTTCGTTCAGCGGAATCCGGATCTTGCCGTCGGGCGCGGTCATCGCCTTCGAGGTCAGGCCGGTGTACTCGCCCTTGATGTCGAAGTAGCGGATTTCGCGGAAGTTGAACAGTTTCTCGTAGAAGCCGGCCCAGAAGGCCATGCGGCCGCGGTAGACGTTGTGGGTCAGGTGGTCGATGATCTTGAGGCCGTGGCCGGGCGGGCGGCGCTCGACACCGGGCAGGAACTCGAAATCGATGTCATAGATCGACTTGCCGTCTTCGAAACGGTCGATCAGGTAGAGCGGCGCCCCGCCGATGCCCTTGATGGCCGGCAGGCGCAGCTCCATCGGGCCGGTCGGGATCTCGACCGCCTGGGCGCCGAGTTCCAGGGCGCGCTTGTAGGCTTGATGGGAATCCTTGACGCGGAAGGCCATGCCGCAGGCCGACGGGCCGTGCTCGGCGGCGAAATACGCGGCGTAGCTTTTCGGCTCGTTGTTGATGATGAAATTGATCTCGCCCTGGCGGTACAGGCTCACGTTCTTCGAGCGGTGTACCGCGACCTTGGTAAAGCCCAGCTTCTCGAAGATCGGCTCGAGCACGCCCGGCGTCGGGGACGCGAACTCGACGAATTCGAAGCCCATCAGGCCCATTGGATTCTCAAACAGGTCAGCCATCTTGTTTTCCCTTATCTTCCTACTGGTACAAATGATCTCCTCCAGCCGGCGCGCGCCTCGTGAGCGCGCTACCTGGCGGAACCGTGCGAGCGGAATGATACGCCAGTCGGGGCGCCCTTCCTCAAGCTGCTCCGGACACTCATGTCGGATCGGCATGCTCGGGGCGGAGCATACCCGTCCCCGCCCCGTTCGAAAACCGGTTTTTTTTCAGCGCGGGCGAGGACCGGGCCGCTCCTGCAACAGGGTCTTGACATCGTTGAGGAGTACGACGGGGTGCAGGTAGGAGGTCGAATAGATCTCGCGCACTTCGCCGCCGGGGTCGAGCAGGTAGACCTTCAGCATGTGGCTCAGTACAGGAGGACGCCGGCCGGGCCGGCCCTCGGCAGCGACCGAGACATCCTGGCCGAAGCCGTCGAGCAGCGGCGCCAGTTCCCTGCCGTTACGGGTGGTGAGGAAGTGCCAGTCCAGGCCGCGCCGATCGCGGGCCTCGCTGCCGCCATAGCTGCGCATCGCCACCGGGGTGTCGAATTCCGGATCGAAGCTCATGCTGACGAAACGCACCTTGCCGCGCAGGGAGGGCGAGCGCTCGATCGTCCCCTTCAGGCTGTGCAGGGTGGCATAGGCCAGCGGACAGCCCTTCGCGTCGGTGCAATAGGTATAGATGAAGGAGAACAGCGTGACCTTGCCGGTCGTGAATTCCGACAGGCGGCGCAGGCTGCCGTCGCTCTCCAGCACGATCCCGTCCGGCGCCTTCATGATGCGCTCGAGCCGGTAGCTGCCCGGCGCGGGCGGAATGAAGCCGAGCACCGGGACGGTGGAGGGGCCGGGGTCCTGCGCCGCCGTGGCGGCGCCCGCCCACAGGGCGAGCGCCAGCAAGGCGGCACGCGGCAGCGCGCCCGCCCTCACCGGTTCGCGATCGAGACCGCGGCCGGCGTAGCTGCCGCCGGATAGGCCGCAAGCTGCCCCGCTTTCGCGCCGAACTTCATGTGATGCGGGCGCCCCAATTTGAGCTTGTAGAAATCCACTTTCCATTGTTCGCTCAGCTCCTTGCCGTCCCAGCCGAACAGTTTCACGAATTGCTCGTCGTCCGCGCCGCCCTTGTCCCAGTTGGCCAGCAGCGAGGAGCTCACATAGACCCGCTTGCCGTCCCAGCTCTGCGAAATCATGTTGACCTGGGATCCGGTCTTCTTCGCATAGGTCTGGCGCGGCGCCTCCGGATTGCTGATGTCGAAGTAGCGGGTGGTGCCGTCCATGAAGGTATTCACCCACAGGCCCTTGCCGTCGGCCCGCATCGAGATGTCGACCGGCAGCGGCGTCCTGGCCGGGTCGCCGATGGTGGCGACGTCCTTCGCCTGCCATTGGCCCTTGGCGTCCTTCTTCACCAGCCACAGCTTCGAGGTGAGCGCGGTCGCCGTGATCGCCCAGTCGTCGCCCGGGTTCAGCGACCAGCGGATTTCGAGCGGTGCGCCGGGCACCTGGAACACGTGTTCGGGCTGCATGGCCTTCAGGTTCCACAGCACCATCGTATTGCCGAACTGCTTCATCGCGCCCTGGTCCTTGATCAGGGTGCCGAGCGGCGTCATGTAGTTCTTCTTGCCGGTGAAGCTGGAGCTCAGCATCGCGTTCCTGGCCGGATTGATCGCCAGGTCGTAGCCGTAGCCGTCGCCGCCTTTCATTGCAGGCGCGGCCGGCATGTCGTAGGTCCGGATGAACTCGCCCTTGTTGTTATACAGGGCCATGCCGGTGGTGCCGCCGCCGTCCCTGTTGTTCGACAGCGCCCCGACCAGCATCCTGCCGGGCAAGGCATAGAAGGTGTGCGGGCCCACCAGCCCGGAGCGTTTGGCGAAATCGGCTATCGTGTTCACCAGCCGCGGCTTCGCGGGATCGGTGTGGATGTCGAATACATAGATCTTGCTGTCGTCGAGGCCGCCGGCCCAGAGGAAGCGGCGGTCGTCGGTGAAACCGGCATGGTGGGCCTCGCCGCGCCCGCCCACGGAGACTTGCGTGATCACCTGGCCGAACCTGGGCGATTTCGGATTCACGTCGAGGGTGACCAGCTTGTCCGAGCCGTCGCCCATGCCCTTCACGCCCAGGGTCCACACGTACAGGTAGTCTTCCTGCCCCTTGACCAGGCTGGACAGGTAGGGGGAGTTGCAGGTCTCGTCCGCGAAGGCCTGCGGGACGGTGAAGCCGAACATGAGCGCAGTCAGCGCAAGCGGCGCGGCCGCGCGGGTGAGTCGATGCAGTTGCATGTTGATCTCCTCTCAGGACAAGCCGTCAGGATCGCTGTCCGCAAGGTTTAGAGTTTGCGTTAGATCAAAGCGAGCGGATTGAACGAGCTGGAGCATGGCCGTCCGCCCTATTGGGCGAAGGTACCGGCGACCAGCCCGCGCAGCCACTGGTTGCCCGGGTCCTGGTTGTAGCGCCGGTGCCAGAACATATTGGTCTGCAGCGGCGGCAGCTTCAGGGGCGGCGTGATCCAGGCCAGCCCGAAGGGCGGCCCGGCCCGCTCGGCCAGCTTCTGCGGCACCGTCACCACCAGGTCGCTGGCCTGGACGATGTAGGGCACGGCCGTGAAATGCGGCACCCGGAAGCGCGTCGAGGCGCCGATCCCGGCCTTTTCCAGCAGCTGGTTGATGCGGTCGTAAGGACTCTCGCTGGAGTCGACGAACAGGTGCTCGGCGGCGGCGAAGCGGGCCAGGTCGACTTTGCCTTCGGTGAGCGGATGGCCGCGCCTGACCATGCTCACATAGGGCTGGCGAAACAGCAGGCGCTGATACAAGGCTTCGGAAATGTCCTCGAAGGGACCGATCGCCAGGTCGACCCGCCCGCTCTCCATTTCTTCCTTGAGGGCGATACTGCCCGCGCGGCGCGAGCTGATCTGCAGATGGGGCGCCGCCAGGCGGCAGCGTTCGATCAGGGCCGGCATGAAATGCAGCTCGCCGACGTCGGTCATGGCGATCGTGAAGCGGCGCGTGCTGGTGGCGGCTTCGAAGGCGCTGCGCTGGTTCAGGGCCAGCGCGACCTGGGCCAGGGCGGCGCCGACCGGTTCCGCCAGGCTTTGCGCGAAGGGCGTGGGCTGCATGCCCTGCCCCGTGCGCACGAACAGCGCGTCGCCGAACAGGCGGCGCAGGCGCGCCAGCGCATTGCTGACGGCCGACTGGCTGAGGTTCAGGCGGCGCGCCGCGTTCGAAATCTGGCGTTCGCGGTAGACTTCCTGGAACACGGCCAACAGGTTCAGGTCGATATCGTGCGGCTCGATCACAAGGGACTCCAGTATTTAGCAGATGAATAGTCTACATTCATCTATTCACGTCGTAAAATGCCAACGCCTGACTTAGAGTGCACGGAAATACTGCAAGGAGATCCGCATGACCCAGCACATCGGTACCGAATCCGCTTACCAATCAGCTTATTTGTCTGGATTCGGCAACGAATTCGCCACCGAAGCCCTGCCCGGCGCCTTGCCGAAGCACCGCAATTCGCCCCAGCAGGTCGCCTATGGTTTGTACGCCGAGCAGCTTTCCGGCACGGCCTTCACGGCCCCGCGCGCGCATAACCGCCGCTCCTGGCTGTACCGCATCCGGCCGGCGGCCATGCACGGGCCGTTCGAACAAATCGACAAGGGCCGCATCGTCGGCAGTTTTACCGACGTCGCCCCGCCGCCGAACCAGATGCGCTGGAGTCCGCTGCCGCTGCCCGATGCGCCCACCGATTTCGTCGACGGCTGGGTCACCATGGCCGGCAACGGCTCGCCGGAAAGCATGAACGGTTGCGCGATCCACCTGTACGCGGCGAACCGCTCGATGACGGACCGTTTCTTTTACTCGGCCGACGGCGAACTGCTCATCGTGCCCCAGCAGGGCCGTCTCGAGATCGCCACCGAGCTCGGTACGATCGCGCTGGAACCGCAGGAAATCGCCGTCGTCCCGCGCGGCATCCGCTTCCAGGTGCGCCTGCCGGACGGCGCCGCGCGCGGCTACATCTGCGAGAACTTCGGCGCCCTGTTGCGCCTGCCCGACCTGGGGCCGATCGGCTCGAACGGCCTGGCCAACCCGCGCGACTTCCTGACGCCCGTGGCCCGCTATGAAGAACGCGAAGGCGATTTCCAGCTGGTGGCGAAATTCTGCGGCAACCTGTGGAGCGCCAGGATCGGGCACTCCCCGCTCGACGTCGTCGCCTGGCACGGCAACTACGTGCCCTATAAATATGACCTGCGCCACTTCAACACCATCGGCTCGATCAGCTACGACCATCCGGACCCGTCGATCTTCCTGGTCTTGCAGGCCCCTTCCGACACCCCGGGCGTCGACACCCTCGACTTCGTGATCTTCCCCCCGCGCTGGCTGGTCGGCGAAGACACCTTCCGCCCGCCCTGGTTCCACCGGAATGTCGCCAGCGAATTCATGGGCCTGGTGCATGGCGCCTACGACGCCAAGGCCGAGGGCTTCGTGCCGGGCGGCGCCAGCCTGCACAATTGCATGAGCGGGCACGGACCGGATGCGGCGACCTTCGACAAGGCCAGCACGGCCGATACGGGCAAGCCGGCGAAGGTCGGTGACACCATGGCCTTCATGTTCGAAACCCGCAACGTGCTCTGCCCGACCGCGCACGCCCTCGCTTCCCCGCAGCTGCAGGCCGGGTATCACGACTGCTGGGCCGGCATCCGGAAAAACTTCCGGCCGACGCCGTAAGGGAGCGGGCCGATGGCGCACCAGCACATCCTGCATGTCGAGACCCGCGGCCGCGGCACCCGCGACATCACGCACGAGGTGGCGCAAGTCGTCGCGGCGTCGGGCATCGCTTGCGGGCTGGCGCAGGTCTTCGTCCAGCACACCAGCTGCTCGCTGACGATCACGGAGAACGCCGACCCCGACGTGCGGCGCGACCTCGACACTGTGCTGGGACGCCTGGCGCCGGACGGCGACCCGGCCTACCGCCACAATGACGAAGGCCCCGACGACATGGCGGCGCACGCGCGCAACGTGCTGACCGATACGGGTATCACGGTCCCGGTCGGCGGCGGCCGGCTGCTGCTCGGTACCTGGCAGGGCATCTTCCTGTGGGAGCATCGGACCAGGCCGCACCGGCGCACGGTGGTGGTCACGGTTATCGGCTGAATCGCCCCGCACCCCGGACTGCGCTGTCGAAATAATTTACAGTGGTCAACTACTATTGTGTTTTCCACACCTCGAATAAATGCTGTTCATAAACTAATCAAGCACTTACGCACGCTGGCACGCCCTTTGCATATAGATGAGCTCACAACTAAAAAGAGGGTTGACCATGTACGCAACGAAGATGAAGAGCATCCTGATTGCAGCAATCGCAGCAACCGGCCTGGCAGCAGGCAGCGCCATGGCAGGACCAACGATGGACGAGTTCCTGAAATCGTACGACAGCGCCAGCTCGGGCGCCGGAACCGAACTGAGCTTTTTCGAAGATGCAACCGGCAACGATTACAACCAAAACGACCTGACCAAGATCGACGGTACCAACGGCGCGACGTTCGACGCGGCGACCGGTTTGTTCGTGATCAATGTTGCCGCACCAGGACCAGGTTATTTCCTGCTGAAGTTCGGCACCGGCGGCAGCAATACCAAGATCGACACCTATGTCTTCAAGAACATCGGCGACCTGACCCAGCTCGTCTGGAGCAGCGCCCAGGTGAACTTCCTCAGCGGCGGTAATTGCTCCGACAACAACAACGACAACAACTGCAACATCGGCCGCCTGAGCCACATCACCTACGTGCCGGGCGACGACGGCACCGGCGGTCCTGGCGGCAATCCTGGCGAAGTGCCGGAACCGGCTTCGCTTGCCCTGCTGGGCGCGGGCCTGGCCGGCATGGCCCTGCGCCGCCGCAGCCGTCAATAAGCCTTCGATCCTGCGATCAGGCGAAAAAAATGGCGCCCCGCAGGGCGCCATTTTCCATTGCGTCGGACGGTTTTAATTGACCGTGACGGCAACCGATTTCGTGCTGGCGTTGCCGGCCGCGTCGCGCGCGGTGACCGAAACCGTATGGGTGCCGGCGCGCTCCTTTTTGGTGTTCCAGCTGTACGACAGCGAACCGCCGCTGCCGCTGGCCTTCAGCACGCCGTCGATCGACAGGCTGGTGCGGATGCCGGCGGCGCCCGCGTTGTCGGTGGCGCTGACGCTCACCGCCACCGTACCGTTGACCGCGCCGGCGACCGGGTTGGTGATGTTGACGCTTGGCGCGATCGTGTCGCTCGGCACCGAGGTGGTGACGTTGGCGACGTTCACCGACACCGTGCTCGAGGCGCCCGCATTGCCGGCGGCGTCATACGCGACCGCGACCAACGCGGCCATGCCGTTCGGCGAACCGGCCGAGTTCCAGCTGAAGCTGTACGGCGCGGCGCTGTCGGTGGCGACCACGGTGCCGTTCACCTTCAGCTCGACGCGGGCCACGCCGACGTTGTCAAGCGCATTCACGCTGACCGGCACCGAACCCGACACCGTGCTGCTGCCCAGCGGCGCGGCGATCGAGGCCGTCGGCGCGGTGGTGTCGACCGTGCTGACGAAGGCGCGGGCGGCGCTGACGGCGGCCGCGGCGTTCACGCGGCCATAGCCGAACACCGGATCGCGGCCGGCCGCGCCCAGGTCGACCGCGGTCTTGAACAGCAGCGACTCGACCTGCGCCGAGCTCAGGTCGGGACGCGATGCCATCATCAGGCCGGCCACGCCTGCGGCGACAGGGCTGGCGAACGAGGTGCCGTTCCAGGCCGAATAGCCGAGCGCGTTGTTGGTGGTCCAGATGCCGGTGCCGGGCGCCGCCAGCGAGACAAAGCTGCCCCAGCTGGAGAAGCTCGATTTGGCGTCCGCGCTGTCGGTCGAGGAGACGATGATGAAGGAGGTGTCGGGCACCACGTTTTCGTCGACGTTGTTGTTGCCGGCCGAGATGAAGACCAGGCCGCCCTTGCTCTTCATGTAGTTCGAGGCGCTTTTCACGGCCGAGCTGCCCGCGATGCCGACAAAACTGACGTTGGCGACGCGCGCGCCGTGGTCGGCGGCGTAGGTGATGCCGCTGGCGATGGTGCTGAAATAGGCCTGGCAGGCGCCGGCCGCATCCTTGAACACGATACGGATCGGCATGATCTTCGCGGCGCCGGCGATACCGGCCACGCCCAGCGCATTGTTGGTGCTGGCCGCGGCCGTGCCGGCCACCGCCGTGCCATGGCCGCACAGGTCGCTGGTGTCGGTATTGTTGTCCTGGACGTTGAAGCCGGGAACGATGCGGTCCTTCAGGTCCGGGTGGGCGACGTTGACGCCGGTATCGAGCACGGCGATCGTGATGCCGCTGCCCTGGGTGCTGTCCCAGGCGGTCGGGGCGCCGATCTTGCCGATGTGCCAGGCGCTGCCGATGTAAGGATCGTTGACGGCCATCGCGACCGTGACTTTACGGTCGAGCTCCGCAAACTTGAGTTCCGGGCGGCGCGCCAGCTTGGCGACCACGTCCTCTTCCGACAGGCCGGGCGGCAGGTCGACGATCTGCATGCGGCTCTGGCCGACCTTGCGGCGCTTGCCGCCGTGGGCCTTGACCAGGTCGTCGAGCTCGGCGTCGGAGAGGCCGGCGCGCGCTTCGATCAGGATGCGGCCGCGCGCGAATTCGCCAGGCTGTGCGGCCTGGGCGCTGGCGCCGAACGAGAGGACGAGACTGGCGACTGCCAGTGCGGCGGCGGTTTGACGCAGGGAGAAGAGGTTGGAAGCATTGATCATGGCAAGCGAATCCTGTTAGGTAGAAATCACAGGAATGCTGGCCGTATGCATCCGGGCGAACGAAAGCTCGCAACACGGAATGTCGATGCCTGGCAGTCCTGCCGTCATGGAGCCATGCATGGCTCGGTAGACCGTTGACTTTGCGTCCACCGCTTTCGCGGTGTTTGCCCTTTTCAGTTACTGAGCAGAGTGTAGCCCTGGAATTTCCGTAAGGCAACCTAAACACGCATGCGCGTGATCTCTGTCGTATTTCTGCTAAAGAATATGGCGGTTGCAAGTTCAAAATCTTGGCGGCAGGATACCTCGTTTACTCAGCAATGCAAAATATTGATGAGTCCTGATGTCACAATGTCATCGCAGCGTCGTGGCCGAATTGCCACAGCTAGCGGAAATACGGCGGCAGGTTGGCGGCGATCTGCGCGAACTCGGCCTCGGTCAGGGGCAGGCGCCGGAACGCCGCCCAGGCCTCGCGCGGACGCAGGTTATTCCCCTGTGCCGAGTCGGTCCCGTAGAGCATGCGCCCCATGCCGACCTGGCGCAGGCGCTTTGCCAGCAGTGCGGCCGCCTCCGCGCTGATGTCGCGGTCGGCGATCGAGGCGACGTCGAACCACAGGTTGCGCGTGCTGCGGCTGCCGCTTTCGGCGGCCGCGGCCAGGGTGGCAAGCACCTCGCGCGCCGGCGGATCCTCGAAGCCCGGCCCGCTCCCGCCCAGGTGCGCGACCTGCACCGGCACGTCGGGCGCGGCCGGCAATACCTTGTCGAGGAAGGCCTGCGCTTGCGCCGCGCCGTAGGGCCGCTTGTTGCGGATGCTGGCGCGCATGTGCACCACGATGGCCATGCCCGCGCGGTTCGCAGCCGCGAACACCTCGGCCAGGCGCTTCAGGTGCGCCTCCTGGTCGAGCTGCACGTCGGAATTCCCGAGATGCAGCTTGAGGCCGCGCTTCAGCCCGGGCTTGCCGGCGCAACGCCTGATCTCGTCGATTGCGTAATCCTTCAGGGGATTGACGCCGCAAAACGCGATCAGGCGGTCCGGAAACTGCGCCGCCTGCGCCGCCGTCCAGTCGTTCTCGCGCCTGACCTGCGCGTATTCGTCCTCGACCGCGCGGCGCGGGCTGCCATACATATACGCGGTCGACAGCAGCACCGCCTTGCGGATGCCGGCCGCGTCGAGCAGCCCGATCACTTCTTTCGCCTGCACCGGCCTCAAGCCCGCGTCCGGTCCCAGCAGTGCAAGGATCTCGTCGCTGAAGACGTGCTGGTGGTAGTCGCCGGCGGGCGTCGGCTGGGCGGCGGCGGCGCCGCACACCAGCGCGGCCGCCAGCGCGGCCAGCTTGAACAGTCGGTTTCGCATGCTTGTCTCCCTTGGTCTGGTGGCCGCACATTAGCACCGCCGCCGCCGCCCTGCCCGGCCGCCGCGACGGCCGGTCGAAACCGATGGCCGAAGCGCGTGCGCCCGCGGATGAACCGTCATGGCCCGCCTGCGCAGGCCCGGGCGCGGCCCTGCGTGCGGTGCGCGGGCCGCGCCAGGCCGCGTGCGATGATGCCGGCGAATGATCGCGCGCCGCCGGCGCCCCCGGATGCGGCCCGCCATGCCGCTGGAGACCAACGCACACGCCATGATGACCGACATACTGATCATCCTTTTCCTGATCCTCCTGAATGGCGTATTTGCGATGTCGGAACTGGCGCTGGTCTCGGCCAGGCGCATGCGGCTGGAGAAATCGGCGGGTGAAGGCAGCCGCGGCGCGCGCACGGCGCTCGGGCTCGCCGACGAGCCTAGCCATTTCCTCTCCACGGTGCAGGTCGGCATCACCCTGATCAGCATCTTCAACGGCGCCTTCGGCGAGGCCTCGCTGGTGGCGCACATGACACCCCAGTTCAAGGAAATGCCGATGCTCGCGCCCTACGCCTACCAGGCCTCGCTCGGCCTGGTGGTGGTGTGCATCACGATTGCCTCGATCATCCTCGGCGAACTGGTCCCGAAGCGGATCGCGATGGCCTATCCGGAAGCGATGGCCACGCTGATTGCGCCGTCGCTACGGATGCTGTCGACGATCATGTCGCCCTTCGTGAAGATGCTGGCGCTCGCCACCGAGGCCATCGTCCGCCTGATCGGCATCGGACGCCACAAGGAAGAGGCGCCGACCGAGGAAGACATCACCGGCATGATCAAGGAAAGCACCGACGCCGGCGTGTTCGAGAAAACCGAATACGATATCGTCTCGCGCGCCCTGCGCCTCGACGACCGCCACCTGAAGGCGCTGATGACGCCCCGTGTCGACCTGACCCTGGTCGACCTGGACCAGCCGCGCAGCGAGAACCTGGCGCGCGTGGCCGCCAGCCACTACAGCCGCATGCCGGTCTGCCGCGGCGACCGCTCGCAGATCATCGGTTTCGTGCACACCCGCGAGCTGCTGGCCCAGGCGGTGCGGGCCGGCTCGCTCGACGCGATCGATATCGAGGCGGCGGTGCAGGAGATCCTGTACGTGCCGGAAACGGTCAGCGCAATGGCCCTGCTCGAACTGTTCAAGAAAAACAATGCGGAGATCGCGCTGATCGTCGACGAATACGGCGACATCCAGGGCATGGTGACCCTTACCGACGTGATGAGCGCGCTGGTGGGCGAGGTCACCGTCATCGGCGAACAGGGCGAACCCGACGCGGTCCAGCGCGAGGACGGCAGCTGGCTGCTCGACGGCGGCGTCGCGCTCGACCGCTTCCGCGACCTGATGGGCACCGACGTGCGCTTCCCGGGCGAAGAAGGCGGCACCTACCACACGCTGGCCGGCTTCATGCTCTACCAGCTCGGCGTCATCCCGCGCGCGGCCGACACGGCGCAGTGGGGAGACTACCGCTTCGAAGTCGTCGACATGGACGGCAACCGGATCGACCGGCTGCTGGTCAGCCATGTTCCCGCTCCGCAGGCCACAGCGCGCCACGCAGGTACGACGCCTGAAACCAGCTGATTCCGTGGAGGGCGTCCACGGCGCCCGCACACGACGGCCCAGGCGCTGCTGTAAATTATTTCGACAAGCTGCCCTGCCTTCGCCTTTTTCCACGGTTCGCGGCCGGTGCAACTTGAAAACCGCCACCATGTATGCGGGCTGGATATTCTTTACGTCTCCGCCACGTTCCTTGGTCGGATTCATGCGGCAATCGCTCCACATCGGCGTTCTCTTCCCGAATACAGTGCTCGGCAGGGAATTTCCATTTTCAAGCCCCTGGGCCTCGATAGCGCGCCTGATTGAAACGTGACATCGAGGTAAACCAAGTCTTTCGGAAGATTTTACATGTCACGTTCTTGCTGCTGAGCTATACACGCCTAAACGTATGATTTCATTCGTTGTATTCACGCTGGTTCGCAAATTGCTTCGCTTACGGTGTTGTGTTCGGTAGTTACAGATGTGAAAACTGTTACAAAGGGAACGTCATGAAATCAGCAATCCTCAAACTTGCGGTGAGCGCGGCCTGCCTCACCGGTGCCGCGCCGGCTTTCGCCGACCTCGTCTACACGAACGGCACCCAGACGACCGGAACCGGACTCGGAGCCGTCTCGACGGTCGTGACCGTGCAGGACAATGGCCAGGGTAACGGGAACCCGCCCAACGTCAACGGCATCCAGTCCGGATGCGTGACCTTCACCAGCGGCAACCCGGGAACGCCCGCCCAGACCTGCGACCAGGGGCTGCTCGGCGGCGACAACACGGCCGGCAACGCCGGCAACAATACGTATTTCCTCAGCGATATCGCCGGCCTCACCAGCGCCGGCCAGCTGGGCTTTACGGTGAACATCAGCGAAGGCGCTCCCGGCAACACGGCCACGCTCACGGACCTTTATCTGAGCCTCTTCAATACGGCGACCAGTACCCGGACCTTTTACTCGTACACGGGACCGGACCTGGTGCTCGGCGACAGTGGCGGCATCGGGCAATCCGGCCTGAACCTGTTCCTGCTGGACGACGCCCAGGCCGCGGCGGCCATGCTGGCCTGCCCGGTACTGTCGCAATGCGTGGTCGGCGGCGGCATCCAGTTCGCGCTTGGCAGCACCGAGGCAACACCGGAAACCCTGTATGTCGGCGCATTTGAGCGCGGCGGTACGGGCGGTCCCGGCGGCGGCGAAGTGCCCGAACCGGGCTCGGTCGCACTGCTCGGCGCGGGCGCGCTGGCCATTGGCGCGCTGCGCCGTCGCAGCAAGGCCAAGGGTCGATAAGCCGGGGCATCCCGGCGCAGGCGCCACGTCCCGGCAGCACCGGACGCGGCGCCTTTTTTTTCGCGCAGGCCGGGGCTTCAGGCGCCGTGCTCCTGTGTGCCAATCAATTTGGCGCTGTTCGCGTTAAGTGTGGAATTCTGAACGGCTGAGGTCCAACCCGGACATATTCCACACTTAACGCGAACAGCGCCTTAATTTTCCGTTAATACTGTCCAGTTAATATGTGCTCCTGAACGTCCGTTCTACGAATCAAGGAGCGCACCCTGGATGCCATCCACCTGGGACCACTGGTCCTGCCGCTGCGGGTCGTGAGTCCCCTCACAGCACTCGCCGTCGCCAACCTTGCCGCCTGGGCCTGGCAGCGCCGGCACGGCATCGATGCCGGCCCCGCCCTGTGGCGCATGACGGTCTGGGGCTTCGTCGCAGCCCGTGCCGCCTTCGTCTTCAAGCACTTCGATACCTACCTCGCCGCGCCTTTGTCGATGCTCGACATCCGCGACGGCGGCTTTGTCGCCTTTGCCGGCCTGCTGGCCGCCTGTGCGGCCGGTTTCGAGCAGCTGCGCCGCCAACCCGCGCTGCGCCGGCCGCTGCTCGGGGCGGCGCTGGCGGGCATCCTGGTCTGGGCCGGCACCGGACTGGCCATCCAGGCCAGCCAGCCGGCCAGCAGCCCACTGCCCGAGCTCGCCTTCCGGCGCCTCGACGGCAGCGCGGTGCGCCTCGCCGAGTTCAAGGGCAAGCCTGTCGTGCTCAACCTGTGGGCCACCTGGTGTCCGCCCTGCCGGCGCGAGATGCCAGCCATGGCGGCGGCGCAGGCGGCCAGTCCTGACGTCGCCTTTGTCTTCGTCAACGCCGGCGAGGAGCCCGATACGGTACGGCGCTATCTCGCGGCGCAAGGCCTGTCCCTGCCGAACGTGCTGCTGGACGGTCCGCGCGCGCTGGCCCCGGCCGTGGGCGCGGCCGGCTATCCGACCACGCTGTTCTACGACCGCCGCGGCATGCTGGCCGGGCGCCACATGGGCGAGGTGTCGCGCGCGGCGCTGGACGAGCAATTGAGCGGGCTGCGCAAGGCGCCCTGACATGCCATCATTCACCCGGGCGCTGGCCGGATGGCACACCTTGTACGATCCAGCTTGACCAAATCCAGGGGAGAATGAACATGACAGTCGACTGGATCCACTTCACGCCCTGGACCTCGCTCATCGGCGGCATGCTGATCGGCCTGGCCGCGGCGCTCCTGATCCTGCTGAATGGCCGCATCGCCGGCATCAGCGGCATCCTCGGCGGCCTGCTGCGCCCGAGCCATGGCGACACCGCCTGGCGCGCCCTCTTCCTGCTCGGCCTGGTGCTCGCGCCGGTCCTCTACGCGCTCTTCAATCAGCTGCCCGAACTGCACGTCGACGCCGGCAGCGGCATGCTGCTCGGCGCCGGACTGCTGGTCGGCATCGGCACCCGCTACGGTTCCGGCTGCACCAGCGGCCACGGCGTGTGCGGGGTGGCGCGCCGCTCGCCCCGTTCGCTCGCCGCAACCGGCCTGTTCGTCGGCGCCGGCTTCGCCACCGTGTACCTGGTACGCCACGCCCTCGCCTGAGGAATACCCCATGCAACTCGTATTCGTTTTCGCCATCGGCCTCCTGTTCGGCATCGGCCTGATCGTCTCCGGCATGACCGACCCCGGCAAGGTGCTCGGTTTCCTCGATCTCGCTGGGAACTGGGACCCGTCGCTGCTGTTCGTGATGGGCGGCGCGACCCTGGTCGCGGCCATCGGTTTCGCCCTGGCGCGGCGGCGCGGGCGGACGCTGTCCGGGGCGCCGATCAGGCTGCCTACAAGCACCGCCATCGACCGCCGCCTGGTGATCGGCAGCCTCGTCTTCGGCGCCGGCTGGGGCCTGGCGGGCTTCTGTCCGGGGCCGGCCCTGGCCTCGCTCGGCACCGGGCGCGGCGAGCCGCTCCTGTTCGTCCTCGCGATGGTCGCCGGCATGGCCTTGTTCGAGCTGGTCGAATGGCTGCGGGCACGCGGCCCGAAAATGGCCTGAGTCCGCCTCCGCTGCCGTAGAATGCGCGGCGAGGAGAACGCCATGAACCCGATCCAGCTGTTCGACGCCGAGTCGTCGACCTATACTTACATCCTGGCGGCCGCCAACGGCGAGGCGGCCATCATCGACCCGGTCGACCGCCATTGCGAGCGCGATCTCGCGCACCTGCGCCGGCTCGGCCTGCGGCTCGCCTACGCGCTGGAAACCCATGCCCATGCCGACCACGTCACCTCGAGCGGCAGACTGCGCGAACTGACCGGCGCGCGCGCCTGCGCCCCGAGCGGCTGCGGCATCGCGCCGGCCGAAGTCCAGCTCGAGGATGGCGACGTGGTCCACTTCGGCGGCGAGGAGGTCCGTGTGCTGCACACGCCCGGCCATACCGCGGGCAGCGTCAGCTTCCTGTGGCGCGCCAACCTGTTCACGGGCGACACCCTGCTGATCGACGGCTGCGGCCGCACCGACTTCCAGGGCGGCAGCGCGGGCGACCTGTACGACAGCGTCCGGGATAAACTGTTCGCCCTGCCGGACGAGACCCGGGTCTGGCCGGGGCACGATTACCGCGGCCAGAGCGTCTCGACCATCGGCTGGGAGAAGCGCAACAACGCGCGCCTCGCCGGGCGCAGCCGCGACGATTTCATCGCCCTGATGGCGGCGCTCGACCTGCCGCAGCCGAAGATGATCGACGTGGCGCTGGCGGCGAACCGGCGGCTGGGGTTGGTGCACACCGTCTGACCCGCCATTCCATCCCCGCCGATGCCCATATGCATTAGAATCATTGACTTTTGCATACCGGCGCAGGCGGCAATGGCAGACCCAAAACAAGAACTCAAACGCGGCCTCAAAAGCCGCCACATCCAGCTGATCGCCCTCGGCGGCGCGATCGGCACCGGCCTCTTCCTCGGCATCGCCCAGACGATCCAGATGGCCGGACCCTCGGTCCTGCTCGGCTACGGCGTCGCCGGCCTGGTCGCCTTCCTGATCATGCGCCAGCTGGCCGAGCTCGTGGTCGAGGAACCGGTTGCCGGTTCCGTCAGCTATTTCGCCGACAAATACGGCGGCCACATGGCCGGCTTCATCTCGGGCTGGAACTACTGGGTGATGTACATCCTCGTCAGCATGGCCGAGCTGTCGGCGGTCGGCATCTATGTCCAGTTCTGGTTCCCGGAGGTGCCGACCTGGGTGTCGGCCCTCGTCTTCTTCGCCATCATCAATTCCTTCAGCCTGCTCAACGTGAAGGCCTTCGGCGAGCTCGAATTCTGGTTCGCCGTGATCAAGGTCGTCGCCGTGATCGGCATGATCCTGTTCGGCGGCTGGCTGCTGGTGTCGCACACGGCCGGCCCCGAGGCGGGCGTGGCCAACCTGTGGCGCCATGGCGGCTTCTTCCCGAACGGCGTGCAGGGCCTGGTGATGGCGATGGCCGTCATCATGTTCTCCTTCGGCGGGCTGGAACTGATCGGCATCACCGCCGCCGAAGCGGACGATCCTGCCCGCTCGATCCCGCGCGCGACCAACCAGGCCCTGTACCGCGTGCTGATCTTCTATATCGGCTCGCTGTTCATCCTGCTGTCGCTGTTCCCGTGGCAGAAGGTCGCCAGCGGCGGCAGCCCCTTCGTCCTGATCTTCGCCGCCCTGAACAGCAATGCCGTCGCCACCGTCCTCAATGTCGTCGTGCTGACGGCCGCGCTGTCGGTCTACAACAGCGGCGTGTACGCCAACACGCGCATGCTGTATGGCCTCGCGGCCCAGGGCAATGCGCCGCGTGCGCTGCTCAAGCTCACCCGCAGCGGCGTGCCGCTGGCCGCGCTCGGGGTCTCGGCGCTCGCCACCGGCGCCTGCATCCTGGTGAACTACTTCCTGCCGGCCGAAGCCTTCGGGATGATGATGGGACTGGCGACGGCGGGCCTGATCATCAACTGGGCCACGATCTCGCTCGTGCATTTGCGCTTCCGCGCTGCAAAGGCGGGGTCCCGCACCGGCTTCCCGAGCCCCTTCTACCCGCTCGCGAACTACCTGTGCCTGGCCTTCCTGGCCGGGATCACGGTGGTGATGTACCTGATCCCCGGCATGCGCATCTCGGTCTACCTGATCCCGGTATGGCTGCTGGTGCTGTGCATCGGCTACGTGGTGCGCCAGCGCCGCGCCCGCGCCGCGCTGGCCTGAGCGAGGCTCGCGCCGCGGCCTGGACAAAGCGGCTACCATGGTCCCGTTACCTATGGTGGCCACGACATGGAAACCTTTGCACAGCGTTTCGCTCGCGGTAGCGGCGCCGCTGCCCTTCCCGGGCCGGCAGGCGCGGCTCCGGCGCACCCGGCCGACCCGGGCGTGCTGGTGGCGGACGCCGAACAACGGGTGCTGGCCGCGAGCAAGACCTTTTTTGAACGTACCCGCCTGGCGAACCCCGACGTCGTCGGACGTACCCTGGCCGAACTGGCCGTCGCGCTGGCGCACAATCACGCGCTGGTCCAGCCGGCGGAACTCGACATCGTCCCGGTGCAGGGCGCCGGCGGCGCGGCCACCCATTACACCGCCACCCTGCGCGAGGGCAGCGGCTTGCCCACGCATGCCGCGGCGCCGGCCAGCCGGCCGCGCGGCTTCGACGAGCTGCTCGACCATATTCCGGCCGGCGTCGTCGTCCACGCCAGCGACGAGCGCGCGGTCTACGCCAACTGCCATGCGCTGCGCCTGCTCGGCTCGGCCCTCGACGCCATGCGCCGCGCCCCGCTGGCCGCCAGCGACTGGATCCTGCTGCGCGCCGACGGCACGGTCCTCGCGCCCGACGACTACCCGGTCGCCTCGGTGCTGCGCCACGGGACCATGCTCAGCAATTTCATCATCGGCCTGCGCTGCGGCGAAACGCTGCGCTGGCTGATCTGCAACGCCTTTCCGGTCCACGCCAGGGACGGCAGCGTCAACGAGGTGATCGTCTGCTTCACCGACTGCACCCAGCTCAAGGAAGTCGAACAGTCGCTGTTCAAGTCCGAGGAGCGCCTGCGCCTGGTGCTGCAGGGCTCGACCGATGCACCCTGGGACTGGGACCTGGTCAGCGACCAGCTCTATTATTCGGAGCGCTACTGGGAGATGGTCGGCTACCGGCCGGGCGAACTGCCCGAGCGGCCCGAAACGTGGACCGCCATGCTGCATCCCGAAGACCGCGAGCGGGCGATCCACTTCGTGCGCAGCCTGCTGCGCGGCCAGGACCGCAGCTACAGCGTCGAATTCAGGCTCCGGCACCGCGACGGCCATTACGTGCCGGTGCTCTCGCGCGGCTTCGTGCTGCGCGACGAACACGACCGGGCACTGCGCATGTCGGGCACGAATACCGACCTCACCGAGGCCAAGCTGGCCGAGCGCCACATCTACGAGCTGGCCTATTTCGATTACCTGACCGGGCTGCCGAACCGGCGCCTGCTGATCGAGCAGCTCGCGAAAATCCTGCCGCGCAGCGAGCGCACGCGCCAGTTCGGCGCCCTGCTGTTCATCGATCTCGATAACTTCAAGCTGCTCAACGACACCCTCGGCCACGACGTCGGCGACCAGCTGCTGCGCGAAGTGGCCGAGCGCCTGCGCCACACGGTGCGCGAGAGCGACCACCTGTCGCGCCTGGGCGGCGACGAATTCGTCGTCGTGCTCGAGAACCTGGGCGAGACCGCCGATGCGGCCGTGCACGAAGCGGGCACGATCGGCGCCAAGCTGCTGCACGCCCTGGCCCAGCCCTACCAGCTGGCGGACCGTCCCAGCGTCAGCACGCCGAGCATCGGCGTGGCCATGTTCGGCGCGCTGCCGGCCAGCGTCGACGCCCTGCTGCGCCAGGCCGACCTCGCGATGTACCGGGCCAAGGCCGAGGGCCGCAACACGGTGCGCTTCTTCGACCCCAGCATGCAGGCGGCGGCCGACCGCCAGATCGAACTCGAACACGACCTGCGCGACGGCATCCGGCGCCAGCGCTTCGAGCTGCACTGCCAGCCCCAGTTCGGCGTCGGCGGGCGCCTGGTCGGCGGCGAAGTGCTGCTGCGTTCGCGCCATGCGGGGCTGGAGCTGGTCGGCCCGGCCGAATTCATCGGCCTGGCCGAATCGAGCGGCCTGATCGTCCCGCTGGGCGCGATGGTGCTGCAGGAGACCTGCCGCGTCCTGGCGCGCTGGGCGCGCGACCCGAAGCTGGCCGGCCTCACGCTCGCCGTCAACGTCAGCGCCCAGCAGCTGCGCCAGGCCGACTTCGTCGAGCGCGTGCTGGCGACCCTGGTCGAGACCGGTGCCGCACCGCACCGCCTCTGCCTCGAACTGACCGAGAGCGTCTTCGCCGAGGACGTCGAGGACGTGATCGGCAAGATGCACGCCCTGCGCGCGCACGCGGTCAGCTTTTCGCTGGACGACTTCGGTACCGGCTACTCCTCGCTCAGCTACCTGAAGCGCTTCCCGCTGGCCGAGCTCAAGATCGACCGCAGTTTCGTCAAGGACCTGCCCGGGGACGCGAATGCGGGGGCGATCGTCGACGCCATCCTGGGGCTGGCGCGCACGCTCAAGCTGCAGGTGGTGGCCGAAGGGGTCGAGACCGAGGCGCAACGCGATTTCCTCGTGGCGCACGGGTGCGGGGTGCTGCAGGGCTACCTGTTCGGGAAGCCGGTGGCGATGGAAGAATTCGAGCGGATGTGGGGCGGCGCAATGTGAGTTCGTGGTGCTGTCGCGTGTTGCTGTCTCGGTCCTTTAGATCCGCGTGGGCATGAATGCCCACCCTATGGGAAGCCACTCTACGCAGGGTAAGCATTCATGCCCACGCGGTACGCACGTCTCCGTGCACCCGCCGCCGCCACCCGTGCGCTCGCCCGCGGCGCATCGCAGTATTCTGGTAACAATCCGACAACCTCCAACCGGACAAGGGTGTCCACAACCATGACCCTACTGCGCTCCGACGCCGCGCTGCGGCGCGACCAGATCCTCGATGCCGCCGACGCGGTCTTCTCCGAGCGTGGCATCACGGCGCCGCTCGACCTGGTCGTCACGCGCGCCGGCGTCGGGCGCGCGACCCTGTACCGCAACTTCCCCGACCGCGCGGCCCTCGTCGAGGCCCTGTTCGAACGCGCCATGAGCGGCCTGGAAGCCGAAGCGCGCGGCCACGACCTGTTCGCCCTGGTCGAGCAGGTGGGAATGAATCTGGTCGCAGCACCTGCCATCGCCGACTACTGGCGCGCGCTGGAACCCGGCCACCCGGCCGCGAAAGCCGCGCGCGAGCGCCTGGCGCGGCTGTTCCGCTCGCCGCTGGCCGCGGCCCTGAAGAGCAAGGCCTGCCGCCCCGACCTGCGCCCGGCCGACCTGGTTCTGCTCTGCGGCATGCTGGGCGCGGCGCTGCGCGGAGGTACCCTGGCCAGGCGCCGCAGCCTGGTGCGGCGCGCGCTCGAATTGACGGGCGGCGCGCTGTCGCCCCCCGCGCCGGCCCCGCGAGGACGCTGATGGCGCAGCTGCTCAGACCGACGCCCAACTGGGAGGAACACGAAAAGCCGACCCTGCCCGGCTCCGCCTCGATGCCCTACCATACGCCGATGGTGCGGCTGGCCTATGCGCTGGTCGCCCTGCTGGTCGGCATTACCGGCGGGCTGGGGAACGCCCTGGTCTCGGCCAACCTGCCGACGATAGGAGGCCAGCTCGGCCTGACGCCTTCCGAGGCCACCTGGCTCCCGGCCGCCTACGCGATGGTCAACGTGACCGTGAACCTGCTGGTCTTCAAGTTCCGCCAGCAATACGGCCTGCGCCTGTTCGCGGAGATCGGCCTGGCGATGTACGCGGCCGTCACCTGCCTGCACCTGATGGTCGGCGGCTTCACGATGGCCGTCGCGGTGCGCGCCGTCAGCGGTTTCGCCGGCGCCGCGGCCACCACGCTCTCGATGCTCTATATGCTGCAGGCCGCGCCGCGCGCCTACACCGGCAAGATGGTCGTGATCGGGGTCGGCATCCCGCAACTGGCGACGCCCCTCGCCTGGCTGCTCTCGCCGACCCTGCTGGTGTTCGGCCAGTGGCACAACCTGTATCTGTTCGAGGCCGGCCTGGCCCTGTGTTCGTGGGCGGCCGTGGTGGTGCTGAAGCTCCCGCCGGGCATGCACATCAAGGTCTTCGAAAAGCTCGACTTCCTCACCTTCGCCCTGATGGCGCCCGGCGCCGCCATGCTGGTGGCGGTACTGGCACAGGGCTATTCGCAGTGGTGGTTCGACGAGCCCTGGCTGGCCTGGCTCCTGATGGGCGCACTGGTCCTGATCAGCGCCGCCTTCTACATCGAGCATCATCGCGCGAACCCGCTGATCCAGACGCGCTGGCTGGTCACGCCCAGCATCCTGCGCTTCATCGTCGGCGCCTTCCTGATCCGCTTTCTCACCACCGAGCAGACCGTGGGCGCGGTCGGCCTGCTGCGCGTGCTGGGCATGGGGCCGGACCAGATGCAGCCGCTGTTCGGCGTGATTTTGATCGGCACCATCTGCGGCATCGCCGCCAGCTCGCTCACCTTCAGCCCCAAGACCCTGATCGCGCAGATCATCGTCGCCATCGTCCTGTTCGGCACGGCGGCGGCCCTCGACTACGGGCGCACCAGCCTGGACCGGCCGCAGGACTTCTTCTTCAGCCAGTTCCTGGTGGCCGTGGGCAGCGGCATGTTCCTCGGGCCGCTGGTCCTGCTCGGGATCACCCAGGCCCTGAAGTTCGGGCCGAACTACGTGATCACCTTCACCGTCGTGCTGTCGATGACGCAGACGCTTGGCGGCCTCACCGGCTCCGCGCTGCTCAGCACCTACCAGCTGCACCGCGAGCAGGTGTATTCGAGCGACCTCACGGCGCAACTCAATCCCGCCGATCCCCAGGTCGCCCAGCGCCTGCAGCTGCAGGGCGGGATCTACCGCGGCACGATCGCCGACCCGGTCCTGCGCGCCGCGCAAGGCGCCGCCCTGCTGGCCCAGATCACGCGCCGCGAGGCGAACGTCAGGGCCTACAACGATGTCTTCGCACTGAGCGGCGTGCTGGCCCTGCTGTTCCTGTTCTGGTCCCTGTACGTGGCGGTGCGCGTGGCCATCCGCGAGCGCCGTGCCGCCCTTGCCAACAACCCCTCCTGAACCTGGTATACATGAATAGTCCGACACCTCCCACCCGCGACGAAATCGAAGCCGCCAAGGCCAACCCGCCGGTCCCCACCGACGCCGACGACAGCGCGCGCGTCGCCGCGCCAGGGACCGCCGCGGCCGCAGGCGCCGCCGACACCGCGGCGCCGCCGAAAAAAATCAAGGCCACCCCGGCCTCGATCGGCATCATGGCGGTGGTCGCGGCGGTCGGCATCGGCCTGATCATGTGGGCCTGGCACCTGGGCCCCTTCAACAGTACCCGCGTCAGCACCGACAACGCCTATGTGCGCGGCGCCATCACCGTGCTGGCGCCGCAGGTCAACGGCTATGTGACCGAGGTGCTGGTCAAGGACTACCAGTACGTCAAGGGTGGCCAGGAACTGCTGCGCATCGACGACCGCATCTACCGCGAACGGGTGCGCGCGGCCGAGGGCCAGGTCGCGAATGCGACGGCCGCCCTGAACAACGCCGAACAGACGCAGGCCCAGAACACCGCCACCGTCGGCTCGGCGCGCGCCAACCTGGTGGCGGCCCAGGCCGAGCAGGCCCGCGCGCGCGCCGAGCAGGCCCGGGTCGACGAACTGGCAGAACGCGGCTCGGTCTCGCTCAGCGAGCGCGATCGGGTGCGCACCTCGGCCCGTCTGGCGGCGGCGAATGTGCTCAAGGCGCAGGCCGAGATCGAGATCGCGCAGCAGCGCGTGAAAGGGACGACGGTCTCGCGCGGCGGCCTGGAAGCCCAGGTCAGCATGGCGCAGGCCCAGCTCGAGCTGGCCAAGATCGACCTGGCCAACACCGTGATCGTCGCGCCGCGCGCCGGCCAGGTGAGCGAGGCGACGGTGCGCCGCGGCCAGTACGTGACGGCCGGCTCGCAGTTGCTGTTCCTCGTGCCCGATACCCTGTGGGTGGTGGCCAACTTCAAGGAAGGCCAGACCTGGCGCATGCGGGTCGGCCAGCAGGCCAGCTTCAAGGTCGATGCCTTCGAGGGCGAGGTACTCACCGGCCACGTCGAGCAGATCGCGCCGGCCACGGGTTCGGAATTCTCGGTGCTGCGTCCGGATAACGCGTCCGGCAATTTCACGAAGGTGGTGCAGCGCCTGCCGGTCCGGATCGCGATCGACCCGGACCAGCCGCTGGCAAAGCGCCTGCGTCCCGGCATGTCGGTGACGGCCGAAGTCGATACCGGCGCGGCGCCGCGCGAGGCCGATAACGCGCGCGCAGCCGGGAACGCCCGATGAGGCGGCGCAGCTTCAACACGGCGCTGGCCTTGCTCGGTGCGGGCACTCTTGCCGGCTGCCTGCCAACTTATCGCGCGATGCCGGACGCCGCCCGCGTGACGGCGCCCGAGAACTGGCGCGAACAGCTTGCCGGCAGCGCCGCCGTCGATCCGGGCTGGTGGAGCAGCTTCGGCGATCCGGCCCTCTCTCGCCTGGTCGAGGCGGCGCTGACGCGCAACAGCGACGTGCTGATCGCGGTGGCGCGCGTCGACGAAGCCCGCGCCCAGGCCGAACTCGCGGAAGCCGCGCGCCTGCCGGCCCTGAACGGCGCGCTCGGCGTGCAGGCGGGCCGCGCGCTGACGGCAACCGGCATCAGCACCAGCCGCTCGATCCAGCCGACTTTGCAGGCCAGCTGGGAACCCGACCTGTTCGGCCGCATCCGCAACCAGGTCCGCGCGGCCGGCCTGCAATACCGGGCGACGCAGGCCGAACGCGATGCGGCCGCGCTGGCGGTGGCGGCAGGCACGGTCCAGAACTATGTCGCCCTGCTTGCTCTCGATGCACAGCTGAGCATCACGCGCGAGACGGTCGCCTCGCGCAACGAGGCGCTGCGCCTGGCCCAGGACCAGGCCCGGGTCGGCTACATCTCGCAGCTGCAGCTGACCCAGGCCCAGTCCGAATACCAGTCGGTGCTGGGCGCGATCCCGGAGCTGGAACTGGCGGTACGGCGCCAGGAAAACGCGCTGCGCCTGCTGGCGGGCGAACTGCCCGGAGACGTCGAGCGCAGTACCGATGGGAGAGGCGGCTTCGCGGCCCTGCGCCTGCCGCCGGTGCCCGCCGTGCTGCCCTCGCAGCTGCTGGCGCGCCGGCCCGACATCGCCCAGCGCGAACTGCTGCTGGCCGCCAGCGACGTCAACCTCGCGCTGCGGCGCCAGGCCTTCCTGCCGCAAGTCTCACTGAGCGCCCAGCTCGGGAGCCTGTTCGTGAACGCCCTCGACTACGATCCGGTGACCGTCTGGAGCCTGGGCGGCAGCGTGCTCGCGCCCCTGTTCACGGGCGGGCGCCTGAGCGCCCAGTACGAGGCCGCCGCCTCCCAGCGCGACCAGGCGGCGTTCGCCTACCGGCGCAGCGTCCTGACGGCGTTCTCGGAGGTCGAAAATGCGCTGGCCGGGGTGCCGCGCCTGGCCGAGCAGGTCGACCATGCGACGCAGCGGCGCGATATCCTGACCCGTTCGCTCGGCTACGCGCACGACCGCTACCAGGCAGGCTACGCCTCTTATCTCGAGGAATTGGATGCGCAGCGCAATTTGTACCAGGTCGAGCTGAGCCTGGTTACGTTGCGGCGCACACAGGTCGAGAACCTGATCGGGCTGTACCGGGCGCTGGGCGGTGGATGGATGGCGCGGTAGGTGTCTTGGAGCAATCCAACATCAGGTTGGTTTGGTCTGGTTCAGGCTTCGGCGGTCGGCCACATGCTAGGTTTTGCCACGTGTGGGTGGCGGCGCGGTCGCGAGTTTTCCGAGGACGCGTATCACCGCGTGGGCTCGAGAGCCCACCCTACGGTCGTTGCGTACCGTAGGGTGGGCACTTGTGCCCACGCGGTGATACGTGACATGTGCGCTGTCGAAACACTTCCGACACCCGCGATCTATGCTGCAAAGCACCACGAAAATACTTCTCTGCAATGACCGTGCGCGCCATCGCACGATTTATGATCTCAGCTTGCCGCACATCACCTCACAAAGGAAACGCGCATTATGAGCCAGGGTAACCCTCTGTCGCTGCATGTCCCGGAGCCAACCGGCCGCCCGGGTTGCAAGACCGATTTTTCGTACTTACAAATGAGTCCCGCCGGCGCCGTCCGCCGGCCCGAGGTGGACGTCCAGTTCGGCGACACCGCCGACCTCGTGACTGTCCTGATCCGCGTGCTCGACGACGAAGGCAATGCCGTCGGCCCGTGGGCGCCGCAGATCGACACCGAACAGCTGCGCTTCGGCCTGCGCACGATGATGAAGACCCGCATCTTCGACGCGCGCATGGTCATCGGCCAGCGCCAGAAGAAGATGTCCTTCTACATGACCTCGCTCGGCGAGGAAGCCATCGGCACCGCGCACGCGCTGGCCCTGAAGGACGGCGACATGTGCTTCCCGACCTACCGCCAGCAAAGCCTCCTGATGGCGCGCGAATATCCGATGGTCGACATGATCTGCCAGCTGCTCTCGAACGAGCGCGACCCGATGAAGGGCCGCCAGCTGCCGGTCATGTACTCGGTCAAGGACAAGGGCTTCTTCTCGATCTCCGGCAACCTGGCCACCCAGGTGCCGCAGGCGGTCGGCTGGGCCATGGCCTCGGCGATCAAGGGCGACACGAAAATCGCCTCGGCCTGGATCGGCGACGGCGCCACCGCCGAATCCGACTTCAATACCGCCCTCACCTTCGCCCACGTCTACCGGGCGCCGTGCATCATCAACGTCGTCAACAACCAGTGGGCGATCTCGACCTTCCAGGCGATTGCCGGCGGCGAGAGCGTGACCTTCGCCGCGCGCGGCGTCGGCTCGGGCATCGCGTCCCTGCGCGTGGACGGCAACGATTTCCTCGCCGTGTATGCCGCGTCCTGCTGGGCCGCCCAGCGTGCCCGCCGCAACCTCGGACCGACCCTGATCGAATGGGTGACCTACCGCGCGGGCCCCCATTCCACTTCCGACGATCCGTCGCGCTACCGCCCGTCCGACGACTGGAGCCGCTTCCCGCTGGGCGACCCGATCGCGCGCCTGCGCCAGCACCTCACAAAACTGGGCGCCTGGTCCGACGAGGAGCACGAGCGGGTCCAGGCCGAACTCGAGGCCGAGGTCATCGCCGCGCAGAAGGAAGCAGAACAATACGGCACGCTGGCCGATGGCCGCGTCCCGAGCGCGGCGTCGATGTTCGAGGATGTCTACAAGGACATGCCCGAGCACCTGCGCCGCCAACGTCAACAACTGGGGGTGTGATGATGGTGCGTGATAGTGATAAAGATCCGGTCATGACGCAGATGACCATGATCCAGGCCCTGCGCTCGGCCATGGACGTGATGCTGGGCCGCGACGACAACGTGGTCGTGTATGGCCAGGACGTCGGCTATTTCGGCGGCGTGTTCCGCGCCACCGACGGTCTGCAGGCCAAATACGGGAAGCAGCGCGTGTTCGACGCGCCGATTTCCGAAGGCGGCATCGTCGGCACCGCGGTCGGCATGGGCGCCTACGGCCTGCGCCCGGTGATCGAGATCCAGTTTGCCGACTACTTCTATCCGGCCTCCGACCAGATCGTCTCCGAAGCGGCGCGCCTGCGCTACCGCTCGGCCGGCGACTTCACGGCCCCGCTGACGATCCGCATGCCCTGCGGCGGCGGCATCTACGGCGGCCAGACCCACAGCCAGAGCCCGGAAGCGATGTTCACCCACGTCTGCGGCCTGCGCACCGTGATGCCCTCGAATCCCTACGATGCGAAAGGCCTGCTGATCGCCTCGATCGAGAACGACGACCCGGTCATCTTCCTCGAGCCCAAGCGCCTGTACAACGGTCCCTTCGACGGCCACCACGACCGTCCGGTGGTCTCCTGGGGCAAGCACCCGATGGGCGAAGTCCCCGAGGGCTACTACACGGTCCCGCTGGACAAGGCGGCGATCTTCCGTCCCGGCGCGGATCTCACCGTGATCACCTACGGCACCATGGTCTGGGTCTCGGAAGCGGCGGCGATGGAGACCGGCATCGACTGCGAGATCATCGACCTGCGTACCCTGTGGCCGCTGGACCTCGACACCATCGTCGAATCGGTGAGGAAGACCGGCCGCTGCGTCGTCGTGCACGAAGCGACCCGCACCAGCGGCTTCGGTGCGGAACTGACGGCGCTCGTGCAGGAACACTGCTTCTATCACCTGGAAGCGCCGATCGAGCGCGTCACCGGATGGGACACTCCTTATCCGCACGCGCAGGAATGGGCGTACTTCCCCGGCCCCGACCGTGTCGGCGCCGCGTTCAAACGTGCGATGGAGGCGAAATAAATGGGTATTCACGTCATTAAAATGCCCGACCTGGGCGAAGGCATTGCCGAAGTCGAGGTCGTGGCCTGGCACGTCAAGCCGGGCGACACGGTCAAGGAAGACCAGGTGCTGGCCGATGTCATGACCGACAAGGCAACCGTCGAGATCCCGTCGCCGGTGCACGGCACCGTCACCTCCCTGGGCGGCAAGCTGGGCGAAGCGATGGCCGTGGGCGCGGAACTGATCCGGCTCGAGGTCGAAGGCGCGGGCAATCACTCCGGTGAGACGACTGCAGCGCGCCAGCAGACCCCTGCCGCCAAGGCGGCGCCGGCCGGCTCCAGCGCCGGCACCGCCGAGGAGTTCCCACCGATCACGGTAGCGCAGCCGGAAACCGTCGTCACCACCGTGACCAGCGCGGAAGACGCAGCGCCGGCACAGGCCGCACCTGCGCGCCCCGCGCCGGCGCCGGCCTACACGCAAGGCGCGGGCGGATCGCAGGCGCCGGCCCACCACGGCCGCGCCGCCGGCGAAAAACCGTTGGCCGCTCCCGCCGTGCGCCAGCGTGCCTGGGACATGGGCATCGAGCTGCAGTACGTGACCGGCTCCGGTCCGGCCGGCCGCATCAGCCACGCCGACCTCGACGCCCACGTCGCGCGCGGCCAGCGCAAGGCCGCCGAAGGCGACCGCCGCTACGCCGTGCTGGAAGGCGAACAGGCGATGCCGCTGATCGGCATGCGCCGCAAGATCGCCGAGAAGATGGCCGAAGCGAAGCGCCGCATCCCGCACTTCACCTATGTCGAGGAAATCGACGTCACCGAACTGGAAGCCCTGCGCGTCCAGCTCAACGCGCGCTATGCGGGCCAGCGCCCGAAACTGACCCTGCTGCCGCTGATCATGCGCGCCGTGGTGCTGGCGATCCGCAAGTACCCATCGGTGAACGCCCGCTTCGACGACGACGCCAACATCCTCACCACGTATAACGCCGTCCACCTCGGCATCGCCGCGCAGACCGACGCCGGCCTGATGGTGCCCGTGGTGCGCAATGCCGAAGCGCGCGATCCATGGTCGGCAGCCGCCGAAGTGGCGCGCCTGGCCGACGCCGCCCGCAGCGGCAAGGCGCTACGCGAGGAACTCAGCGGTTCGACCATCACCATCACCAGCCTCGGTGCGCTGGGCGGCATCGTCACCACGCCGGTGATCAACCGTCCGGAGGTGGCCATCGTGGGCGTGAACCGCATCATCGACAAACCCGTGATCCTGAACGGCGCGATGGTGGCGCGCAAGACCATGAACCTGTCGTCTTCCTTCGACCACCGGGTGATCGACGGCATGGTGGCGGCGGAATTCATCCAGACCATCCGCGGCTACCTCGAGTGCCCGGCAACCCTGTTCGTGGAGTAAGGAGATGAATCAACTTGTCACGACCCTGCTCATCATCGGCGGCGGTCCCGGCGGCTATGTCGCCGGCATCAAGGCGGGCCAGCTCGGCATCCCGACCATCCTGGTCGACGCCGGCCAACTGGGCGGCACCTGCCTGAACATCGGCTGCATCCCCTCGAAAGCCCTGATCCACGCGGCCGAGGAATTCGAGAAGGCGGGCCACTATGCCGGCGATTCGCCGCTCGGTATCTCGGCCGCCGCGCCCTCGATCGATGTCACGCGCACCGTCGCCTGGAAGGACGGCATCGTCAAGCGCCTGACCGGCGGCGTCGGCGCGCTGCTGAAGAAGAACGACGTGCAGGTGATCCGCGGCTTCGCCCGCATCCTCGACGGCAAGACGGTCGAGGTGAAAACGGCGGACGGCGAACTGCAGCGCGTGCGCTGCGAACACCTGCTGCTGGCCAGCGGCTCGGAGCCGGTCGAACTGCCCTTCATGCCTTTTGGCGGGAACGTCGTCTCCTCGACCGAGGCGCTTTCGCCCGCAACGATTCCGCAGCAGCTGGTGGTCGTCGGCGCCGGCTACATCGGCCTGGAGCTGGGCACGGCCTACCGCAAGCTGGGCGCGGAAGTCACCGTCGTCGAAGCGGCCGAGCGTATCCTGCCGGCCTATGACGCGGAGCTGACCAAGCCGGTCGCGGCCAGTCTGAAAAAGCTGGGCATCGATTTGCGCCTGGGTTCCTCGGTGCTGGGCCTGAACGCGGCCGGCGACGGCGTGCGGGTCAAGACGGCCATGGGCGAGGAAATCGTCCTGTCCGCCGACCGCGTGCTGGTGGCCGTCGGCCGCCGTCCGCGCGCCGGCGGCTGGGGCCTCGAATCGCTGCAGCTCGACATGAACGGCCGCGCCGTGAAAATCGACGACCAGTGCCGTACCTCGATGCGCAATGTCTGGGCGATCGGCGACCTCGCGGGCGAGCCGATGCTCGCGCACCGCGCAATGGCGCAAGGCGAAATGGTGGCCGAGATCATCGCCGGCAAGCGCCGCCACTTCCAGCCGAACGCCATGCCGGCGGTCTGCTTCACCGATCCGGAAGTGGTCGTGGTCGGCATGGTGCCGGGCGAAGCGGAGGCCGCGGGGATCGACGCGATCAGCGCCAACTTCCCCTTCTCGGCGAACGGCCGGGCGATGACGATCGAGTCGACCGACGGGTTTGTGCGCGTCGTGGCACGGCGCGACAACCACCTGATCCTCGGCTGGCAGGCGGTCGGGCGCGGGGTGTCGGAACTGAGTACGGCCTTCAGCCACTCGATCGAGCTGGGGGCCACCCTGGAAGACGTGGGCGGCACCATCCACGCGCACCCGACCCTGGGCGAAGCGGTACAGGAAGCGGCGCTGCGGGCGCTGGGGCACGCGCTGCATATCTGAACGCAGGCCGGGTGGCAACCGGAAGGCCTGCGCGGGCAGGCCTTCTTCGCATCCGGCGCGTGCACACCGGGCCTTGTATCATGGGGTTTTACGGCCACGCTCCCCCGATGAAACACCGACTCTTCCTGTTCGACCTCGACGACACCTTGCTCGACTTTAAGGCCTCGGAACGGCTCTCTTTCGAACGCACCATGCGCGAATTGGGCCTGCAAGCGGTTCCCGACGGGCTGTTCGTTCGCTACCAGGCCATCAACCTGGCACTTTGGAGGGCGTTCGAGCTTGGCGCGGTGTCGAAGGACTTCCTGAAGGTGGAACGGTTCCGCCGAACCTTCGCCGAGTATGGCGCGGGCCTGGACCTGGATCCGCAAGCGGCCAGCGACCTGTATCTCGAGTCGCTGCCGAACACCGTCGTCCTGGTCGACGGCGCGCAGCAACTGTGCGAAACGCTGGCCGGCATCGGCGAAGTGGGCATCATCACGAACGGGGTCGAGCACATCCAGCACCGGCGCATCCGCGCCTCGGGGCTGCATGCGCACCTTTCCTTCGTGGCCACCTCCGAGGCCTGCGGCCACGCCAAGCCGGACGCCCGCTTCTTCAACTATGCCGTCAACATGGCGCGCGCCTTCTCGCACCAGGAGACGGTCATCGTCGGCGACCGCCTCGACGCCGACATCCTCGGCGCCAACCGGTTCGGCATCGACAGCTGCTGGTTCAATTCCGGCGGCCAGGCCAACAACTCGGAGGCGGTCCCCAGCTGCGAAGCGACGCGCCTGCAAGATGTGATTCCTGCATTGCGCGCGCTCCAATCGTTGTAATCGCGCACACCCGCGGCCGCTGTCTGGGATCGATCAATACCTACCCACCCCGACGCGCGCAACAATCGCTGGCTGGCAATCGTGCGTCACCTTAGTGCGCCACCTCGGTGCGTCACCTTGGTGCGTCACCTTGGTGCGTACGACAAACCCGCGCCTGGCCGAAGCGCCGCTTTCGGCCTCTTTCATTGACCAGACAAGAGACCCACACCATGCTCAAGAAATTTGCCGCCGCCACCGCCCTTCTCGCCGCCGCATCTGGCGCCTTCGCCGCCGAACCGCCCTCGCTGTACGCCGGCGTCGACGTCTCGTCGACCAAGGTCCACAACTACGACCGCGACGGCGGCTACGGCGCCTTCCTCGGCTACAGGTTCAACGAAAGCTTCGCCGTCGAAGGCGGCTACCACCGCCTGGCCGATACCGAATACCGTACCGGGCCGCTGCGTGCCGAGGTGACGCTCGACCAGCTCGACCTGGCGGTGATCGGCAGCCTGCCCCTGAGTGCGGGCTTCGACGTCTACGGCCGCCTCGGCTACAACCGCCTGACGGCCGACGCCGAGGTTGCCGGTTTCAGCGCCAGGGAACACGACAATAACGTGCTGTACGGCGTCGGCCTGGGCTACGCCTTCACCACGGTGATCCACGCGCGCCTGGAGGTGCAGAAGCCGTCCAGCGACGCAACCAGGATCCTGGCCGGCGTCGCTTTCAGGTTCTGAGCCGCGCCCCAAGGCACGCAGTCCGGCCCGGCTTGCGTAAGCAGCCGGGCTTTTTCTTGCCCGCAGGGCTGACCTATCAGTTAACAATTGCACGACGGAATCTAACCATCTGTGAGAAAGCGTGAGAATCCAAGTCCTTGAATTATTGCACTTCCTTCGATATCGCTACCAAAAGTTTCACAGATTTTCCTTCGTCGAATTGTAAATTCGAGTAAAGCATGCGATAATAGTTCTGTGTGGAAATATTATCCCGCATCAATAACAATCGCATAAAAGGTCCATAGACATGTTCAAGAAAATCGCAGCCGCAGCAACCCTGGTCATCGCTTCGTCGTCGGCATTCGCCCAGCAAGCCCCACAATTCTACGTTGGCGCTGAAGCCAGCTCGACCAAGCTGGATGGCGCAGGTCGCGAAGGCGGCTTCGGCGGCTTCGTCGGCTACAAATTCAACCAGACCGTGGCGATCGAAGCCGGTTACAACCGCCTGGCCGATGGCGACGTCGATGTCGACGGCCACAACGTCAACGTCAAGTTCAACCAGACCAGCATCTCGGTCATCGGCACCCTGCCGCTGTCGAGCGGCTTCAACCTGTTCGGCCGCCTCGGCTACAACGAGATCAAGGTCAAGGGCTCGTACATGGGCGTGTCGGCTTCCGAAAAGCTGGACGACGGCGTCGTCTACGGCGTCGGCCTGGGTTACGCTTTCTCGCCAGCCATCAGCGGCCGCCTGGAAGTGTCGAAGCCGATCAGCGAGATGACCAAGGTCACCGCCGGCGTCGCCTTCCACTTCTGATAGGCGTGGCAGCCGGCTCGTACCGGCGCTGGCGACAAGAGCCCGGGACAGCGCAAGCTGCCCGGGTTTTTTGTCGTCAACCGTGCGCGGCCGGCGTGACGCAGCGGGCATGATGTCTTTCCTGACCAGCGACGACAAGGGAGCCGACGTGAACCAGCGCTATCGACCGATCACGCACCTGGGCCTGGGCGGCACCGGCCTGGGCGACATGTACCATACGACGAGCGACGAGGCCGCCCGCACGACCGTCGACGCCGCGTGGGAAGCCGGCATCCGCTATTTCGACACCGCCCCGCACTACGGCGCCGGCCTGTCCGAACACCGTTTCGGCCAGGCTTTGCGGTGCCGCCCGCGCGACCACTACACGCTGTCGACCAAGGTCGGACGCCTGCTGGTGCCCGGTCCCGTGGGCGAGATCGCCAGCCCTTTCGTTTCCGCGCTGCCGTTCCGGCGCGTGATCGACTACAGCGCCGACGGCGCCCGGCGGGCGGTCGAGGACAGCCTGCAGCGTCTGGCGCTCGGCCACATCGACATCGTCTATGTGCACGACCTTTCGCCCGACCAGTTCAGCCGGGCCGAATTCGAACACTGGTTTGCCATCGCCTCAGGTCCGGGCGGCGCCTTCGAGGGCCTGGTCCGGATGCGCGAGGAAGGCCTCATCGAGGGCTGGGGCATGGGCGTGAACACGGTCGAGCCCTGCCTGCGCGCGCTGCAGGCGTCCGATCCCGATATTTTCCTGCTGGCCGGACGCTATACGCTGATGGAGACGACGCCCCTGGCCGAGCTGTTTCCGCTGTGCGCCGGGCGCGGCGCATCGGTCGTGCTGGGCGGGCCCTACAATTCCGGCTTTCTCGCCGGCGGCGAGCATTACGACTACAGGCCGGCCGGCCCGGACAAGCACGCCCGGCGCGAGCGCCTGCGCCAGGTCGCGGCGCGCCACGGGGTCGACCTGGCGGCGGCCGCCCTCCAGTTCGGCGCCGCCCACCCGGTGGTGGCGGCGACCATTCCGGGCGCCAGCAGCCCCGAGCACCTGCGCCGCAACGCGGCCCTGATGGGGATGACGATACCGCGCGCATTCTGGGAGGCGCTCGTCGGCGAAGGCCTGCTGCCGGCCGATGCGCCGCTGCCCGGCGCGGCACCCGGGATCTAGCGCCCGGCATCGGCACCGGCAGAAGAGGCAAGCGGCGCTGCGCCTGGCCGCCCGGCATGTACAATCGTGCAAGACAATCACGTACATGCCTATGCCGAATCACCGCGTCCTCGTCCTCTACGCCCACCCCGCGCCGCACCGCTCGCGCATCAACCGCAGGCTGGCCGAGGCCGCGCGGGCCCTGGATGGCGTGCTGGTGCACGACCTGTACGAGACCTATCCCGATTTCTACATCGACGTGCCGCGCGAGCAGGCGCTGCTGGAACAGGCCGAGCTGGTCGTGTTCCTGCATCCGATCCGCTGGTACAGCATGCCTTCCCTGATGAAGGAGTGGACCGACAGCGTGCTGGAACCCGGCTGGGCCTACGGTCCCGGCGCCACCGCGCTGCGCGGCAAGGGCTATTGGCTGGCGGTGACCACCGGCAGCCCGGAGGACGCGTACCAGGCGGGCGAGCGCCACGGGCGCCCGTTCGAGGCCTACCTGCCGCCCTTCGAACAGACCGCCCTCCTGTGCGGCATGCATTGGTGGCCGCCCCACATCCTGCATGGCGCGAACGGCGCCGACCAGGCCGCGATCGAGGCGCACGTCGCGGCCTTCCGCGCCCGCCTCGAGGCCTTCCTGCTCACCCCGCCTAAACGACACGCCGATGGAACCGCAAATGGAAAATGAGCTCCTCGCCAATGCCGTCGTCTACCTCGCCGCCGCCGTGCTGGCGGTGCCGCTGGCCAAACGCCTCGGCCTCGGTGCCGTGCTCGGCTACCTGCTGGCCGGGATGGCGATCGGGCCCTGGGGACTGAAGCTGATCACGCAGGCGGAGACCGTCCTGCACTTTTCCGAGTTCGGCGTGGTGCTGCTGCTGTTCCTGATCGGCCTCGAACTCGAGCCGGCGCGCCTGTGGTCGATGCGGCGCCCGATCTTCGGCTGGGGCACCGCGCAGGTACTGGGCGTGGCCGGGGTCCTGTGCGGCGCGGCCCTGTTGGCGGGCATTTCCTGGCAGGTGGCCCTGGTCGGCGCGCTCGGCCTGTCCCTGTCCTCGACCGCGATCGCCCTGGCGACCCTGGGCGAGCGCAACCTGATGGGCACGCCCGCCGGCCAGGCCGGCTTCGCCATCCTGCTGTTCCAGGACATCGCGGCGATCCCGATGATCGCGCTGATCCCCCTGCTGGGGGTGGCGGCAGGCGACAGCAGCGGCGGCGGCTGGCTCGGCGCCGCGCGCCTGGCCGGCGTGATCCTCGGCGTGATCGTCGCCGGCCGCTACCTCGTGCGTCCGGCGCTGCGCATCATCGCCAAGTCGGACATGCGCGAGATCTTCACCGCGTTTGCCCTGCTGCTGGTGATCGCCATCTCGCTGCTGATGCAGTGGGTCGGCATGTCGATGGCGCTCGGCGCCTTCATGGCCGGCGTGCTGCTGGCCGACTCCGAATACCGCCATGCGTTGGAGACCGACCTCGAACCGTTCAAGGGCCTGCTGCTCGGGCTGTTCTTCATCGCGGTCGGCATGTCGGTCGACTTCGGCGTCTTCCTGTCGAAGCCGCTGCTGATACTCGGGCTGGTGCTCGCTTTCCTGGCGCTGAAACTGGCCGTGCTGTTTGCACTGTCCCACCGCTTCGGCATCGCGCGCGGCCAGCGCTGGCTGTTCGCCTTTCTCCTCTCGCAAGGCGGCGAGTTCGCCTTCGTCGTGTTCGGCGCGGCGGGCGCGGCGCGCGTGTTCACGCCCGAAGTCGGCTCGATCCTGGTCGCGACCGTGGCGCTGTCGATGGTGACCACGCCGCTGCTGCTGCTCCTGCACGACAAGGCACTCGAACCGCGCTACCACGGGCAGAACCTGCGCGAGCCGGATGCCATCGACGACAACGAGGGCCACGTGATCATCGCCGGCTTCGGACGCTTCGGCCAGATCGTCGGGCGCCTGCTGAACGCGAACCGCATCCGCCTGACGGTGCTCGACCACGATCCGGACCAGATCGAACTGCTGCGCCGCTTCGGCTTCAAGGTCTTCTACGGCGACGCCACCCGGGTCGACCTGCTGCATGCGGCCGGCGCAGGCAAGGCGCGCGCGCTGGTGCTGGCGATCGACGACATCGAAGACAGCCTGGCCCTGGCCGACGCCGTGCGCGAGCATTTCCCGGACCTGCCCATCCTCGCGCGGGCGCGCAACGTCACCCACCTGTACCAGCTGATGGACCGCGGCGTGACCGTGATCGAGCGCGAGACCTTCGAGTCGGCCCTGCAGCTCGGACGGCGCGTGCTCGGCCAGCTCGGCTACGGCGCCTACCGCGCACGCGAGGCGACCCTGAAATTCCGCGAGCACAACAAGGCGAGCGTCGAGGCCGTCTATCCCTTCTACAAGGACCGCGAGCAGTACGTCTCGATGGCCAAGCGTGCGCGCGACGAACTCAACGAGATGTTCGCGCGCGACCTCAAGAGCTACGAAAAGGAATCGGAAAAAGGCTGGGACTGAGCCTGCGTCCGCCGCGGGCCGAAGCCGGCGAAAAAAATGACGGAACTGAGCGCCAAGGGCGCCGGCTTCGCGGCGGGCCGCCCGCTGGCGGATCGACAATGCCGGATTTGCGGACGAGGAACTGTGTAGAATACAAAATTTAGCCGCCTCGGACGACCGTGAACCAGCAAGCAAACCAGGCAGAATTCCTCGATAACGGCGGCAGGACAGGCCGGCGCATCCGCAGCCTCGACTGGTCGAAGCATCCGCTCGGCCCGATCGAGGCCTGGGATGCCACGCTCCGCACCAGCCTCGGCATCGTGCTCAGCTCCTCCTTCCCGACCTTCCTGGTCTGGGGCGAGGACCTGACCCTGTTCTTCAACGACCCCTACGAGCCGATGCTGGGCCAGAAGGCGCACAGCCTCGGTTCGCCCTACCCGGCGGTCTGGCACGAAGTCTGGGACAGCCTCGGCCCGTATATCCGCCGCGTGATGGCGGGCGAATCCTTCTTTTTCGAGAACTACGAAACCACGCTCGAGCGCCACGGCTACCCCGAACAGGCCTGGTTCACCTTTTCGTACAACCCGCTGCGCGACGCCGGCGGCAGCGTGCGCGGCCTGATCTGCACCTGCGTCGAAGTCACCGACAAGGTGCGGGCCCTTGCCCGCCACAAGGAGGCCGAGGAACGCCTGGCGCTCTCGCTCGAGGCATCCGGCAATATCGGCACCTGGTCGTATGACCTCGACGACGGCGCGACCCATGTCGACGAGCGCTTCGCGCGCCTGTTCCAGGTCGACGCGGCGCTGGCGCGCTCCGGCACCGAACTGGAACGCTTCACCGACATGATCCATCCCGAAGACCGGCCGCGCGTGGTGGCCGCAATCGAGGCCGTGATCCTGGCCCCGGCGCACCTCGACACCCGCTACGACATCGACTACCGGATTCCCCAGCGCTCGGGATGCGAGGTCTGGGTCAATGCGCGCGGCAAGGTGTTCACCGATCCGGCCAGCGGCAAGCGCCGCTTTGCCAGAATCGCGGTCGACATCACGGCGCGCAAGATGGCCGAGGATGCGCGTATCGCCAGCGAAGCACGGGCCGCCGCGGCCTCGCTGCGCGCCGAAGACAGCCGGCGCCGCCTCGACGCCCTGCTGGAGGCGGCGCCGGTCGGCATCGCCTATGCCGACACCAACGGTCGCCTGCTGGTGACGAATGCCGCGAACCGGGCCATCTGGGGCGACTACCTGCCCGACAACGGCATCGCCGGCTACGACGCCTGGAAGGGATGGCTCGCGGCCGATGGCGCCACCCCGGACTCCTGCATGGCGCCATCCGACTGGCCGATCGCGCGCGTGCTCGATGGCGGCGACAGCCACGAAGCGGTGATCGAGATCGAACCCTTCGGCGCGCCCGGTACGAGAAAGACCGTCCTGGTGCGCGCCCAGGCCATGCGCGACGCCGGCGGCGCCCTGGTCGGCGCGGTGGCCGCGACGATGGACATCTCGGCCCAGGTCCAGGCCGAGCGCGCGCTCAAGGAAAGCGAGCAGAAGTTCCGCAGCATCGCCAACGTGATCCCGCAGATGGTCTGGTCCAGCAATGTCGAAGGCAGCGAGCATTATGTCAACGAGCGCTGGCACGAATACACCGGCATCGTGCCGGCCGCGGCTTCCTACCGCATCTGGCGCCAGGTGGTCCATCCAGACGACCAGGGCCCGCTGCTGGCGGCCTGGAAAAAGAGCTTCGCCGCCAACGTGCTGTTCGAGGCCGAGCACCGGATGGTGCACCACGCGGGCGGCTACCGCTGGGTGCTCAACCGCGCCATGCCAAGCTTCGACGAGAACGGCCGCGCCACCCACTGGGTCGGCACCCTGACCGACATCCACGACCAGAAGGCCGGCGCCGACGAACTGCGCGCCGCCGCCCGCCGCAAGGACGAGTTCCTGGCGATGCTGGCGCACGAATTGCGCAACCCGCTGGCGCCGATCAGCAATGCGGCCCAGCTGCTGACCATGGCCGGCTCGAACGCACAGCGCATCCGCCAGTCGAGCGAAGTGATCACCCGCCAGGTGCGCCACATGACGGCGCTGGTGGACGACCTGCTCGACGTCTCGCGCGTCACGCGCGGCCTGGTGGCGCTCGAGCGCGAGCTGGTCGACATCAACGCGGTCGTCACCGGCGCCGTCGAACAGGCGCGCCCGCTGATCGAGGCGCGCGCGCACCGCTTCGAGCTCGACCTCGGACCGGACCCCGGCTGCGCCGGGGTGCGCGTCCTCGGCGACCGCACGCGCCTGGTGCAGGTCGTGGCCAACCTGCTCAACAACGCCGCCAAGTACACGCCCCAGGGCGGGCGCATCGGACTGGCCGTCTCGACCCGCGCCGGCTGCGTCACGATCAGCGTGCGCGACAACGGCATCGGCATCGGCGCCGCCATGCTGCCGCAGGTATTCGACCTGTTCTCGCAGGCCGAACGCACGCCCGACCGCTCGCAGGGCGGGCTGGGCCTGGGCCTGGCGCTGGTGAAAAGCCTGGTGCAGCTGCACGGCGGCCGGGTCGAGGCGCACAGCGAGGGACTCGGGCAGGGCAGCACCTTCCGCGTGGCGTTCGACATCGCCGCCACGGCCGGTCCGGAGCGCACGCCGGGTGCGCGCGAGCGGGCCGGCGCGGTGGGTAGCGAAGCCGGATGTCCGGGCTCGCCGGGCCGGCGCGTGCTGGTCGTCGACGACAACATCGACGCCGCGCAATCGCTGGCCGACGTGCTGGGCGCCCTCGGCCACACGGTGTCGACCGCCGACAGCCCGGGCGCGGCGCTCGCCATCGCCGCTGCCGACTGGCCCGAGGTGTTCATCCTCGACATCGGCCTGCCCGACATCGACGGCTACGAACTGGTACGGCGCCTGCGCGCCCTGCAGGGCGCGCGTCCGGCCCGCTACGTCGCCCTGACCGGCTACGGCCAGGCGCACGACAAGGTGCTGGCGCGCAGCGCCGGCTTCGACCACCACTTCGTGAAACCGGTCAAGCTCGAGTCGCTGTCCGCGGTCCTCGATCGCAAGGTAGGCGACTAGCTCCGGGCCGGCTGGCCGCGGCCGGGGCTGCGCCGAGGCCGCGCAAGTACCATCCCGAGCCGCAGCGCGGTGTCGGTCACCACTTCCAGCGGCGGCTGGTAGCCGGCATCGATCCACCGTAGCGCGATGTGCATCACGCCGCCGACGATTCCCGCTTCGAGCAGCGGGTCGGGCTCGGCCCCGGCCGGCGCGATCTGGCGCGCCACCTCGGCGCCGATCGCGTGCAGGGCCGCATCGAAGGCCTTGTCGACTTCGCGGCTGACGCCCCGGATCTCGACCAGGTAGACCCGCGCCGAGGCCGGCGAGCGCTGCAGCGCGCTGAAATAGGCGTCGAGCATGGCGCGTGCGCGCGCGCCCCGGCCGCGTCCGGCGGCGCGGGCGGCGGCCGTGAGCTCGTCGAACACGGCATAGGTGACGGCATTGAAGGAGGTCACCAGCAGGTCTTCGCTGTTCTCGAAGGATTCGTAAAAATAGCGCTCGGTCAGCCCGGCCGCCTCGCATACCGCCTTGACGGTGGCCTGGCGGTAGCCGCGCTCGCCATATACGGCAATCGCGGCGGCGATCAGCCTGGCCCGCCGCTCGGCGCGGCGCTGTTCGGGCGAGACGCCGCGGTAGGCGCGGGGTGCGGTCGGTTCGAAAGTCATCCCGCTATTTTGACACACTTGCTTGTCACAAATAATCTGACAATGTAGAGTGTCAACTATACAAAAATACAAGCAGAGACGCCATGCACACCCCACCTTCGCGGCACGAGGACGCGCCCCTGGACGTCCTGATCGTCGGCGCCGGCCTGTCGGGCATCGGGGCCGCCGCCATGCTGCAGGAACGCTGCCCGGGCAAGCGCTACGCCATCCTGGAAGCACGCGCGGCGATCGGCGGCACCTGGGACCTGTTCCGCTATCCGGGCATCCGCTCCGACTCCGACATGTACACGCTCGGCTACGGCTTCAGGCCCTGGCGCGACGCCAGGGCGATCGCCGACGGTCCCGCGATCCGCGACTACATCCGCGAGACCGCGCGCAGCCACGGCATCGAGCAGCACATCCGCTTCCGGCACAAGGTGGTAAGCGCGGCCTGGTCGAGCGCGGACGCCCTGTGGACGGTCGAGGCGCAGGCTGGCGAAGCGGGTGAAACCCGCACGATCCGCACGCGTTTCCTCCACATGTGCAGCGGCTACTACGATTACGAGCAGGCCTACCGCCCGCGTTTCGAGGGCGAAGAAGCCTTCAGGGGACGCATCGTCCAGCCCCAGTTCTGGCCCGAGGACCTCGATTACGCCGGCAAGCGCGTGGTCGTGATCGGCAGCGGTGCCACCGCCGTGACCCTGGTGCCGGCGATGGCCGCGACCGCCGCCCACGTGACGATGCTGCAGCGCTCGCCCAGCTATGTGGTGTCGCGCCCGTCGGAATACGGGTTCGCCCGGCGCCTGCAGCGCCGCCTGCCGCCGAACCTCGCCTACTGGGCCACGCGCTGGCGCGTGATCCTCGAGTCCATGCTCCTGTACCGCATCGCGCGCGGCAAGCCGGAACTGGCGAAACGGAAGATCGTGCAGATGGCGCAGCACCAGCTCGGCCCGGGCGTCGACATCGCCCATTTCACGCCCGACTACAAGCCCTGGGACCAGCGCGTCTGCGTCGTGCCCGACGGCGACCTGTTCAAGGCCCTGAAGCACGGCCAGGCGGAAGTCGTCACCGACCATATCGCGCGTTTCACCGAAAGCGGCATCGTGCTCGCGTCCGGCCGCGTGCTGGACGCCGACGTCGTCGTCATGGCCACCGGCCTGTCGCTGTCGGTGCTGGGCGGCGCGCAGGTCTCGGTCGACGGCAAGCCCTGGGTGCCCAGCGAAGCCATGGCCTACAAGGGCATGATGCTGAGCGGGATGCCCAACAGCGTCATGACCTTCGGCTACACGAATGCCTCGTGGACGCTGAAGGCGGACCTGACGGCGGCCTGGGTATGCCGCCTGCTGACCTACATGGACCGCAAGAGCCAGGCGATCGCCGTCGTGCGCCAGCAAGCGGGCGTGATGGCGGAACCCTTCCTCGGCTTCAGCTCGGGTTACGTCCAGCGTGCCGCCGCGCTGCTGCCGAAACAGGGCAGCCGCCGTCCCTGGCAGGTCTACCAGAACTATTTCCAGGATATGTTTACGATCCGCTTCGGACGCATCGCCGACGGCGTGATGCGTTTCGGGCCGAAAGGAAGAATGCCATGAACGTTTCGAACCGGGTCGCCGTCGTCACCGGCGCTGGCAGCGGCATAGGCCGCGCCACTGCGCTGGCGCTGGCCAGGCGCTGCTGCCACCTGGCGCTGGCCGACATCGACCCCGCCGGCCTGAAGGAGACCGCCTGGATGCTGTCGAGCCTCAGGGTGCGCGTCACCACCCATCTCCTCGACGTGGCCGACCGCGCGGCCGTACGCGCCTTGCCGGCGGCGGTGATGGACGCCCACAAGCGGGTCGACCTGCTCGTCAACAATGCCGGCGTGGCCTTGGGCGGCAGCTTCGAGCAGGTCGACGAAGACGATTTCGACTGGCTGATGGACATCAATTTCAACGGCGTCGTGGGCATGACGCGGGCTTTCTTGCCGCTCCTGCGCGCCAGCGACGAAGCGCGCATCGTCAACGTCTCCAGCATCTACGGTCTCGTCTCGCCGCCCGGCCAGGCCGCCTACTCGGCCAGCAAGTTCGCGGTGCGGGGCTTTTCCAACGCGCTGCGCCATGAACTCGACGGCAGCACGGTGGCGGTGAGCGTGGTGCATCCGGGCGGCGTCGCCACCGCGATCGCGAAGAATGCCCGCGTGCCGCGCGACGCTCCGGCCGAGGAAATCGCGCGCGGGCGCAAGCTGTCCGAAAAGCTGCTGCGCATGGAGCCCGAGACCGCGGGCGAAATCATCGCGCGCGGCATCGAACGACGCCAGGCGCGCATCCTGGTCGGCAACGACGCCCGATTCGTATCCCTCCTCGAACGCCTGTCGCCGGTGAATTACTGGCGCATCCTCAAGAAAGCGACTGCCCGATGACTATCCTGTTCGTCCTCCTGGCCCTGGTGCTGCTGGTGCTGCTCGGCCTGGCCTGGTTCACGCACCGCACCGCGGGCCGCATCGAGGCCTTCCTGCCGCCGAAGGGGCGCTTCGTCGACGTGCCGGGCGCGCGCCTGCATGTGCGCGAATCCGGAAGCGGCCCGGCCGTTCTGCTGATCCACGGACTCGGCGGCCAGGGCGCCCACTTCGATTACGGCGTGGCCGACTACCTCGCCAGGAACCACCGCGTGGTCGTGGTCGACCGCCCAGGCTCGGGCCATTCGACCCGCGATGCCGCGACGCCGGCCGACGTTTCGAGCCAGGCCGCGAGCCTGGCCGCCCTGATCGACCGGCTCGGCCTGGAGCGCCCGACCGTGGCCGGCCATTCGCTGGGCGGCGCCATCGCGCTGACGCTGGCGCTCGAACATCCCGGCAAGGTCGGCGCCCTGGCCCTGATCGCGCCGCTGACCCATCTACAGGACGCGGCGCCCGAAGTCTTCAAGGCGCTCGCGATCGAATCGCCCTGGCTGCGCAAGCTGTTCGCCTGGACCCTGGCCACGCCGGGCTCGATCGCGGGCGGCAAGAAGGTGCTGGCCGCGGTCTTCGCGCCGGAAAGCGCGCCGCGCGATTTCCCCGTCAAGGGCGGCGGCATGCTGAGCCTGCGTCCGCGCCAGTTCCTGGCCTCGTCCGCCGACATGCAGGCCCTGCCCGGCCACATGCCGCGGGTGCAGGCGCGCTATCGCGAACTGTCGGTGCCGACCGGGGTCCTGTACGGCCGCGAGGACGCCATCCTCGACTGGCAACAGAACGGCCAGGCGCTGGCCGACAAGGTGGCGGGCGCGCGGCTGCAGCTGGTTGACGGCGGCCACATGCTGCCGGTGACCCAGCCGCAGCTGGTCGCCGAATTCGTCGAACAGTGCGCGCGCACGGCGGCGCCGGCGCACATCGCTTCCTGAGCCCCGTCCGCATCGGCGCACGCCGCTTCGCCTGAACCGGTATCATCTGGACTCAGGGCCGGCGGGCGTTTCAAGCCCGCGGCCAGTTCGCTGATTTCAGATCGGAGCAGGTATGGTAGTGGTAACGCATAGCGGCAAGTTTCACGCGGACGATGCATGGGCATGCGCCGTCCTCTTCATCCTGTTCCCGGACAGTCAACTGGTGCGCACGCGCGACACGGCCACGATCGAGGCGGCCGACTTCGCGATCGACGTCGGCGGCATCCACGACCCGGCCAGCGGCCGCTTCGACCACCACCAGAAAGGTTTCGACACCGCGCGCCCGACCGGCGTGCCCTACGCCAGCGCCGGCCTGGTCTGGCGCGAATACGGCGCCCGCTGCGTCGCGGCGCTGGCCCTCGAACACACGGGCCAGACGCTGAGCGCGGATGCCTGCCAGCAGATGGCCTACGCGATCGATGCCGACGTCGTCCAGTACCTGGATTTGTCGGACGTGGGCGCGGCCAGGAACGCGCCCGGCGGCTATGGCCTGTCGGCCGTGGTCTCCGGCTTCAATCCGAACTGGATGGACGAGCAGCGCCTCGGCTACGGCGAAGCGGCTGACGCCTACCGCCTGAGCCAGTTCCGGAAAGCGATGGCCCTGCTCACCGACATCATGGTCAACTCGGTCAAGTACCGGGTCGGCGCCCTGCTGGCGCTGGAACAGGTGCGCGGCGCCGAGGTGCTCGAAGGCGGCAGGCTGCTCTTCCTGAACAACGGCGCCCTGCCCTGGACCGCCGTGGTGCGCAAGGAGATGCCGAAAGTCCTGTTCGTCATCAGCCACAGCATCGCAGAACAGCGCTACATGATCCACACGGTGCCGGTCAGCGCCGACAGTTTCGATGCGCGCGCCGACCTGCCCGAAGCCTGGGCCGGCCTGCGCGACGCCGATCTCGCCCGGGTGACCGGCGTGCCGGATGCAAGCTTCTGCCATAACGGACGCTTCATCGCTGCGGCCAAATCCTACGAGGGCATCCGGGCGCTGGCACGCCTGGCCCTGCAGGACGTGGCGCAAGGAGCGGTGGCGGACTAGGCCCTCCATGTTTTCAGTCGTACTGAACATCGTCGGTACCCTGTTCCACTTCTACGTGGCCCACCGCCTGTACCGGATCGAGGGGATCCGTGCACGCGTGCCTGCGCGCGGCTGGTGGCCCGGCGCCCTGCTCGTCTGGCTCGTCTACCTGGCCGGCGTGCACATGGGCGACGACGCGACCGACTGGCGCTGGTGGCCGGAGCAGTTCGCGCTGAACTGGCTCGGGATCATGCTGGTGATGACGCTGTGCCTGCTGGTGGCGGACTTCTCGACCGGCTTTGGCTTATGGTGGCGTGCGCGCGCGCCGCGCCTGTTGGGCATCGCGGCCATCGCCGGCGTGCTGCTCGGCGCCTTCGCCGTCTACCAGGGTGTGCGCGCGCCGGTCGTGGTCGAGTACGAGGTGGCCATGAAAAACCTGCCGCCCGCGCTGGACGGTACCGTGCTGGTGATGGTCACCGACCTGCACCTGGGCGCCCAGCGCCGCGCCGCCTGGATGGAAGAACGGGTCGCCCAGATCAATGCCCTGCACCCGGCGGCCGTGCTGATGGTGGGCGACCAGGTCGAGGACAACCCGATCGGCGACCCGCGCCTGGCGGCCATCCTGCGCGGTGTGCAGGCCCCGCGCGGGGTCTGGGCCGTGACCGGCAACCACGAGTTCTACGGCGACGCCGAGACCACGGTGGCCGAGTTCGAAGCCGGCGGCGTGCGCTGGCTGCGCAATGCCCGGGTCGAGCTGGCGCCCGGCCTGGTGCTGGCCGGGATCGAGGACGTCGGCCGCGCAATGCACGGCGGCGCGTCCCTCACCACCGCTCTCGAGCGCGTGCTGCCGGCGTCCACGAACGAGGCGACCATCCTGCTCTCGCACACGCCGGCCGCGCCGGTCATCGACATGGCGGCCGCGCGCGGCGTCGGCCTCATGCTCTCGGGGCATACGCATGGCGGCCAGATCTGGCCGTTCAACTACCTCGTGCAGCGGCGCTTTCCGCACGTGGTCGGGCAGCACGCGGCGCACGGCATGCAGCTGGTAATCAGCCGCGGCGCCGGCAGCTGGGGGCCGCGGATGCGCCTGTGGCAGCCGGGCGAGATCGTCCGGATCACGCTGCGGGCGAAGCGCTAGCGCTTGCGCGGCTCGCTGTCGCCCGTCTTGCCCAGCTCTCCCGACTGGCGATTCCCCTGGGAGCCGCCCTGCTTGCCCATGCCTTCCAGGCCGGTATCGACCTTGCCGCCGCTGCTCGAAAAACCCTTGGTTTCCTCCTGCGACGAGCCGTCGTCGAGCAGGTCGTCGGTGCGCCCCGCCGACTGGCGGCTGCCGTCGCCGGTGAGCTTGCCGCTGTCGCCGGTGCCGCCCACGCCCACGCTGGCGGCGCTGCCGGTGCCGTTCTTCGTGATCTGGTCCCAGGACCGGCCTTTCGCGTTGTTCTTGTCGTCGTATGTCGACATGCTGTGCTCCTGTTGGTTGGTATCGAGACGTCACAGGATGCCAGCGTGCGAAAACCACCGGCGCACAGGACAAAATAAAAGGCGCTGTTCGCGTTAAGTGTGGAATATGCCGATTGCCGCTCGCAGCAAAGCCTCCGGCGTCTTGACGCGGGCGCCGTCGAGCGCCCAGCGCCAGCCGAGATAGTTGCCGAGGTAACGGCTGTCAACCCCGCGAAACGGCTGCAGCCGGCCGCGCAGGCGGCGGTCTCAGGGGTGAAGTCCAGGTTGGACCTTAGCCGTTCAAGAAGATTCCACACTTAACGCGAACAGCGCCAAAATAAAAGCGGCGCCATCGCTGGCGCCGCTTCCGTCCGTGCCTGGCGGATCAGTTCTGGAAGTACAGGACCTTGCCTTCCAGCTTGATGTTGCCGGTGCCGGTGATCATGTCTTCGCCGCCGGTCAGGGTGCCGCCGCCGGTCACCTTGGCAAATTTGCCGGTGCCACCGGTGACCTGGAAGCTCGCGCCGGAGAACACGTATTTCGCGCCTTCGCCGGTCGGCACGAACTGGCCGCTGTAGTTGGCGAAGATCTGGTCACCCGAGGTCGTCATCACGACGAATTTGCCGTTGCTGAAGTTGAACAGCGGTCCGACCGGGGTGATGCAGTCGGTTGCGATGAACACGACCTTGCCGCCCATGAGGTCGCTAGTGCCATGACCGCTGATGGTGCCGCCGAATTTCGACAGGCAGCGATCGGCCGGACCCACAGCCTCGACCAGCGCGCCTTCGATCGTGATCGGCTTGACGACCCAGCTCCCTGCGGACGCAGTGGCCGACGCCGCCAGCAAAAGAGTAACGGCGGCTGGACGGGCGATGGTGCGCAGGATGGAAGTGAACATGTGTTTCTCCGGAGTTAAGTAAGTAAGATTCAATCATATATATTTTGCAAAAAAAACCGCGCACGCTCAGCAGTGTCTGTGGTTCTCAAGATACATGTCTTTTTGGAAACGTTGACAGCCTGTCGTGCGCCTGCTCCAGCCCGGCTGAGTTACAACATCGCTATCAACAACATGGAGAAAACATGCGCGTCGCCACCTTCAACATCAATGGCATCGGCAGCCGCCTCCCGGCCCTGCTCGAATGGCTCGAGGAAAAGAAGCCGGACGTGGCCTGTTTGCAGGAACTGAAGGCGCCGCAGGAGCGCTTCCCACTGGCCGAGATCAATGCCGCCGGCTACGGGGCGATCTGGCAGGGACAGAAAAGCTGGAACGGCGTCGCCGTCCTCGCGCGCGGAACCGATCCGGTCGAAGTCACGCGCGGCCTGCCGGGCGACGACAGCGACGAACAGAGCCGCTATCTGGAAGCCGTCATCGGCGACCTGGTCGTCGCCTGCCTCTACCTTCCGAACGGGAACCCGGCGCCGGGGCCGAAATTCGACTACAAGCTGGCCTGGTTCGAGCGCCTGATCACGCGCGCCCAACAACTGCTCGAGACCGGCGCGCCGGTGGTGATCGCCGGCGACTACAACGTCATGCCGACCGAGCTCGACGTCTATAAGCCGGAGCGCTGGCTGACCGACGCCCTGTTCCGGCCCGAGTCGCGCGAGGCCTTCCATCGCCTCGTGAACCAGGGCTGGACCGATTCGCTACGCGCCATGCACCCGGACGAGGTCATCTACACCTTCTACGACTACTTCCGGAATGCCTACGGCCGCAACGCGGGCCTGCGCATCGACCACCTGCTGCTCAGCCCTTCGCTGGCGCCTGCCCTGCGCGCAGCCGGCACCGACCACGAGATTCGCGGACGCGACAAGCCCAGCGACCACGTGCCGACCTGGATCGAGCTGGACATGGAAGCGCTGGCGACCAGAAAGGCCGCCAGCAAGGTCAACAAGGTCTGATCAGCGGCCGCTGCGGTCGGCCAGGAACTGCTGCGCGCGTGGATGCGCGGGATGGGTGAAGAAGTCTTCAGGCCTGGCTTTTTCGAGGATGCGGCCTTCGCTCATGAACCAGATGCGGTCGGCCACGTCGCGCGCGAATCCCATCTCGTGGGTGACGCAGACCATGGTCATGCCCTCGCCCGCCAGCTTGCGCATCACGCCCAGCACTTCGCCCACCATTTCCGGGTCGAGCGCGCTGGTCGGCTCGTCGAACAGCATGATCGGCGGGCGCATCGCCAGCGCGCGGGCGATCGCCACGCGCTGCTGCTGGCCGCCGGACAGTTCGTGCGGAAAGGCGTCGGCCTTGTGCGCGAGGCCGACGCCGTCGAGCAGCTCCAGGGCATAGGCGCGCGCCTCGGTTTTCGTCGCGCGCTTCAGGTTCACCGGCGCCAGCATGCAGTTCTCGAGCGCTGTCAGGTGCGGGAACAGATTAAAGTGCTGGAACACGAAGCCGATCCCGGCGCGCAGCGCGTTCACGTCGAGGCCGCGCGCATGGATGTCGCGCCCGTCGATGGCGATGCTGCCGCCGTCGATTTCCTCGAGCCGGTTCAGGGTGCGGATCAGGGTCGACTTGCCGGAACCCGAGGGGCCGCAGACAACCACGACTTCGTTCTTCGCGACGCGCTCGGAGACGTCGGCGAGTGCGTGATACTGGCCGTACCACTTGTTGACCTGGTCGAGGACGATCATGGTGTCACCTTTGTTGCGAAAGCAGATACCGGGCGCCGGTTCATGCGGCGCTCGAGCAGGAAGGCCAGGCGCGAGAGGCCGAAGCACAACATGAAATAGGTCAGGGCCAGCACGATGTAGACCTCGACCGCCCTGGTGAACACCAGGGTGTTGACCTGGGTGGCGATGAAGGAGACTTCGGACAGGCCGATGATATAGCCGAGCGAGGTGGCCTTGATGGTCGCCACCAGCTGGCTCACCAGCGACGGCAGGACATGGCGCAGCGCCTGCGGCAGGATCACCAGCCGCAGCGCCTGGCCGTAGGAGAGGCCGAGCGAACGCGCACCTTCGAGCTGCCCTTTCGGCAGCGAGCGGATGCCGGCGGCGACGATTTCGGCGAGATAGACGGCGTCGAACAGCACGAGGGTCATCAGCATCGTGGTCGCCTGGCCCGTCTTCACGCCGGTCACGGCCGGCAGGAAGAAGTAGGCCCAGAACACCACCAGCAGCAGCGGCACCGCGCGCACGATCTGCACCAGCACCGCGGTCGGCCAGCGCACCGCGCGCCAGGGACTGACGCGTGCGACGCCGAGCAGGAGCCCGAGCGGCATTGCCAGCACCAGGGCGGCGCTTGATAACAGGATGGTCAGCGTCAGGCCGCCGAGCGGTCCGTTCGGGTATTGGCCGACGAGGAAGTACAGCCAGTAGTCGTGGATCAGTTCAATCATGCCGGCCTCAGGTCCGCACCGGGAAACGGCGCGCATACAGCTGCGCGGCCAGCGAAATCGCCAGCGAGACCGTCAGGTAGGCCAGGGTCGCGAACGTAAACGCTTCGACGCTGCGGAAGGTCGCCGTCTCGACGCGCGCGGCCTGGTACATCATCTCGGCCGCGCCGATGACGGTGGCGACGCTGGTGTCCTTCCACAGGTTGACGGTCTGCGACAGCAGCGGCGGCACGGCGATGCGGATGGCCTGCGGCAGCAGCACGAGGCGCAGACTGGCGAGGCGGCCCAGGCCGAGCGAGCGCGCCGCTTCCATCTGGGCGCCCGGGACGGCGCGGATGCCGCTGCGGATATCCTCGGCCATGTGCACGCCCGCGTACAGGGACAGCGCGATCACGGCGCAGATGAATTCGGGATTGCTGTCGTAGAGCGCGAGTTTCACGGGTTCCGGCAGCAGCTCGGGAAAGGCGAAGTACCAGAACAGCAGGTGCGCCAGCAGCGGCACGTTGCGGATGCCCTCGACCAGGGTGGCGCCGAGGCCGCGCAGGGCGCGGCCGTGCGAAGTGCGCATCAGCGCGATCGCCACGCCCAGGGGCAAGGCGATCACGAAGCTGGCGGCGAGGAGCTGGAGCGAAGTGGTAAAACCCTGCACCAGCCAGTCGTGGTATTCGCCGGACCGGAGCAGGCTTGCATCGAAAAACGTCAAAACAAAAACTCAGATCTTGTCGGTGTGGATCGAAAACGTGCGCTTGGTCATGTTCGGGCGCGTGCCCGGGCCGTACCACTTGTTGAACAGGGCATTGGCCGCGCCGCTGGTCTCGAGTTCGCGCAGGGTCGCGTCGACGACCGCCTTCAGGCTCTTCTCGCCCTTGCGCAGGCCGAGCGCAATCGACTCGACGCCGATGCTGTTCGGCAGGATCGTGAAATTCTTCGCGCCGGGACCGAGTTTGCCGTAGTCCGCCAGCAGCGAGGACTCGTCGTTGACATATGCGATGCCCTTGCCCTGCTGCAGGGCCTGGAAGGCTTGCTGGGTGTTTTCGAAGGTGACGATGGTCGCGGTCGGGACGGCGGCGCGGATGTTCGTTTCCTGGGTACCGCCGCGGACGGTGACGACCTTCTTGCCGGCCAGCTGGGGCAAGGCGGTGACGCCGCCGGCGGCGCGCACCATGACCTTGGAGCCGGTCACGAAGTGGGTCAGCGCGAAATCGACCTGGGATTCGCGTTCCTTGTTGTGGGTGAGCGTGGCCGCCAGCACGTCGACGTGGCCCTGCTGCAGCTCGGGAATGCGGGCCGCGACCGACATCTGCCTGAAGACCGGCTTGACGCCGATCTTCTTTGCCACGGCCTTGGCCAGGTCCACCTCGTAGCCGACCAGTTCACGCGTTTTCGGGTCGATGAAACTGTTCGGCTCGTCGGTGCCGAGCACGCCGAAGACGATCTCGCCCTTCTTCCTGATGTCGGCCAGCTGGTCGGCATGGGCGCCGCCGGCAAGGGCGAGCTGGGCGGAAAGCGCGATCGCGCAGGCAAGTAGTGTGCGGCGGGTGGCCATGAGACTCCAAGGGGCATGAATAGACGAACCCGAGAGTATACGCCATGTGAATGACCGGATGAAGGACTGAATTCCTATAAGGACATGTTCATTCGGCATAAAGGCGCACCGCCGGCCGGCGGCGGTGCGCCTTTTTCGTCGGGGTGGGCGAGGCCAATGGCCTCGCCCACGGTTTCACCGTGCTCCGCCCACGCGGTGATACGTACGGGCTTCGTGATCGTGCACGGCGATCTCGCTGCTACGTAGCACCGCGTGAGCATGAATGCCCACCCTGCCTTACTACAGGCGGGGAGTTAGTTGCCGCCGGCCTTGCCGCTGCCGTTGGCGCTGCCCGAAGCGGAGCCACCCACCGAGCCGTTCACGGAACCCGACACCGGCATTTGGGTCGACGCAGCCTTGTTCGCGATTCCGCGCGCGCTGCCGCCGGCGGCGCTGCCGGCCGCTTGCGCCGCGCCGCGGGCGTTGGCGGCCGTACCGGCGGCATAGTCGCGGGTGCTGGCGACCTGGCTGCGCGCAGCCCCTGCAACCGGCGACGCTGCCGAACGTGCGCCGCCGGCGGCGCTGCCGGCCAGTTCACGGGCGCCGCCCAGCGTTGCGCCCGGCGCGATGCCGGCCGATGCGCTTGCGCCGCCTCCGGTCGAGGCGCTGCCGTTGGCGCCGCCGGCCATCGGGTACGCCGGAGCGGCCGTGCCGCCAGCGCCCGCCGATGTGCCGCCGGCCGTCGTACCGCCGCCCAGGTCGGCCGCGCCGCGCCGGACGCTGCCGGCCACGCCGGCCTCGCCGTTACCGCTTGCACTGGCGGCGCCTTGCCCGCCGCCCAGGCCCGTGGCCAGCCCGCCCGTCAGGCCGCCCGTACCGTTGCCGCCGGCCTGCACATCGCGCCCGGCTTGCGCGCCGCTGCCGGCCAGGCTGCCGTTTCCGCTGCCCGTGGCGTCAGCCGCGCCGCGCGAAGCGAGCGGCAAGCCTCCCACGCCCGGGAGTGCCGCAGCGCGGGCGCTGCCCTCGCCGCCTGCCGCGCCGCGGCCGGAAACACTGCGTTCGACCGGAGCGGCCCGCTCGACGCGGCGCATGTCCTGCATCGGCGCCATCGGGCGCATGCCGCCGCCGAGGCCGCCGCCGATCATGCCGCCGACCGAGCCGCCGAGGCCGCCTCCTCCGCCGAGCAACTGGGCCTGCGCCGACGCGGCGGCGGACAGGGCGAAAACGATGGCGAGCTGGCGGACGATATTTTTGGTTTGCATGGTGGTTTCTCCTGTTAGAGGCGCTCGATTGCGCGCCGTTATCAGGAAAACGAGCGGACTCGGCCGTTTATTCCATCCATCCAAAAAATATTTTTAAATTTTTAGCGAAACCGGTTCGGGTCGACGCGCAAGGCGGCGCCCACCACGCCACGCCCGAGCGCGTCCGCCGGTGCATCGTTCTCCCGTACGGCCTGCGCAGCCAGCGTCGACACGGCCCGGGCAGCGGCGGCACGGTCCGGCTGCGGCAGCGCTTTCGACAGCAAGGCGGCGACGATCGGGGCGGCGAACGAGGTGCCGCGCACCTGCCGGTAAGGCGGCGTTCCGGGCGCGGCGCTGACCATCTGGCTGCCGGGCGCGGCGAACATCACCTGCGGGCCGCGCGCGGCTTCGGGCAGCGGACGGCCCTGGCGGTCGACGCCGGTCACGCCGACCACGCCGGGATAGCTGGCCGGATACAGGGGCGGCGCAGCCGGCCCGTCGTTGCCGACGGCCGCCACCAGCAGGTGTCCGCGCGCGACCATCGCGGCCACCACCCGCTCCAGGAGCGCGTTCGGCGGCCCGACCAGGCTGATGTTGACCACGCCGACGCGCGCGCGTGCCATCCAGCCGAGGGCGCCGGCGATCTTGTCGGCCGAACCGCCGGTCGGGCTGTCGCAATAGATGTCGGCCGCGAACAGCCGGGTGCCGGGCGCGGCGCCCGCGAAGCGTTCGGCGCGTCCGACCATCAGGGCCGCGACCGCCGTGCCGTGCGGCGCCGGATGCGGTTTGCCGTCGCAGCCGAAGGATTCGACGGCGGCACCCTCGAACACCGGGTGACCGAGGTCGACGCCGCTGTCGACCAGGCCGACGGCGCCCGCCGCAGTCCCGCCGCGCGCCGCTTCGGCCCCGCCCCCGCCACCGAGCGGCAAGGCCGAGCTGCCCGTATATACATGGTTGAAATCGTAGGAACCGGCCGGGTCGAGCGCCCGCAGCCGTGCCAGCGCCTCCTGCGTCGACAGGTTCGGCGGCACGCGCAGGACCACCAGCGACTCGCCCAGTTCCTCGAAGCGGTCCGCGCGCAGCACCGCAAATTCGAGGCCCGCCGCCGCCTCCAGGGCCGCGGCGGCCGGCGACGTGGCCAGGATCTCGCCCCGCACCACCGGCTCGCCGCGCGGATCGGCTTCCAGCTCGGTGCGGTGGCGCCGCAGCAGCGTCTCGACGGCATCGAGGCGCAAGCCGCGCAGGTCGCCCGGCACGCTGCGCTCGAGCAGGCGTTCGGCCGGACGCGCCAGACTGTCCAGCCCGCCAAGGGGCTGGGGCAGGTGCAAACCGGGCAGGCGCAACTGGGCATGGGCGGCGCCGGTCGAGCACAGCAGCAGCGCCCAGGCCAGGCCTTTTGCGAAGGAAGAAAAGAGTCTCATGGTCGCGATCATAAGGGATGGTTGGCGTCATGAAATATAAAACGATGGTCAGATGGAATAAAATCCATGCCGCCAACGTTTTATTCATGTGAACCCCAATCGCCCCATGCTTGCCAACGAACTTGCCGCCCTGCTGCCCCGGATGCGACGCTTCGCGCGTTCCATCACCTTCCACCGGGAGGACGCCGACGACCTGGTCCAGGTCGCGATGGAGCGCGCGCTCGGCCGCAGTGAACAATATACCGACGGCACCCGGCTCGACAGCTGGCTGTTCCGCATCATCCGCAATGCCTGGATCGACGAGGTGCGCAGCCGGGTCCGGCGCGATGCCGTCTTCGCCCCCGAGGAAGAAGGCGAACACGTCGGGCACGACGGCGCCGAAGCCCAGGTACAGCGCATGGCCGTGCAGAAGGCGATGAGCCTCTTGAGCGAGGAACACCGGATCGTGGTCGCGCTGGTGCTGGTCGACGGCCTGCCCTACAAGGAAGCCGCGGCCGTCCTCGATATTCCGATGGGCACCCTCACCAGCCGCCTGGCGCGTGCCCGCGAGGCATTACAAAAGCTGTTGTCCGATGAAAGAGCCCTGACATGACATTTTCCGACGATATCCTGATGGCCTATGCCGACGGCGAGCTGGCCGAACCGCAGCGCAGCCAGGTCGACGCCGCCGTGCGCGCGGATCCAGAGCTGGCCGCCATCGTCGAACGCCACCGCGCCTTGCGCGCGCGGGTCTTCGATGCCTTTGCCGGCGTGCTGGAGGAACCGGTGCCGGCGCGCCTCGACGCGGCTGCCGCCAGCAAGGTGCTGTCCCTCGACGCCGCGCGCAACGCCCGCACCCGCGCCGCAGCCACGCCCGCGCCCGCGGCGGCGCCCGTCCGCCAGCCGGTCTGGCCGCGCTGGGGCGCGCTGGCCGCGACCCTGGTGCTGGGCGTGCTGGCCGGCAGCCTGTGGTTCAAGGACGACGGCGGCGGCTTCGTCGGTGCCGACGGCGGCGGACGCCTGGTGGCGCGCGGCCAGCTGGCCGGCGCCCTCTCGCGCCAGCTGGCGAGCGATCCGGCGCCGAACAGCCCGGTGCGCATCGGCGTCAGCTTCGCCACCCGCGACGGCGGCTATTGCCGCAGCTTCAGCGTGGGCGCCAGCGCCGGCCTGGCCTGCCGCGAGGGCGAGACCTGGCGCATACCCGTCCTGAGCGACAAGGCGGCGAGCGGCGGCGCCTACCGGCAGGCGGCCAGCACGGCGCCGGAGGCGGTGCTCGACGCCATCGACGAGCGCATTGCGGGAACGACGATGAACGCCGCCGCCGAGCGCGCGGCGCGCGAGCGCGGCTGGAGACGCTGAAGGAGGCGCTGAACCGTCTCCGGCAGCCCGCGCGCACGTGCTATACAATCAAGTCACCTGGCGCCCGATGCGAGCGGCGCCGAACTTGAATGGGAGAGAACATGTCGGGCTATAGCATCAACATCGAACAAAAAACGCTTGCGGGCAACAACTTCCGCGAGGTCCTGTACACGACGAAGCGCAGCCAGCTGGTGATCATGACCCTGCAGGCGGGCGAGGAAATCGGCATGGAGCACCACGAAGGCCATGACCAGTTCATCCGCGTCGAAGCCGGCGAAGGCGTCGCCATCCTGGACGGCGAAGAGCACAAGCTGGAAGACGGCGTGGCCGTCGTGATTCCGGCCGGGACCGAGCACAACGTCATCAACACCTCGAAGACCGAACCGATGCGCCTGTACACGCTGTACACCCCGCCCGAGCACCCGGACGGCATCGTGCATGCGAACAAGGCCGAAGCGGACGAGTACGAGAAGCAGCACGGGCATTGATTTGTAACGACGGGTTTGACGGGCGCCCACGCGGAAGGATGCGCAGACGAGACGCATATGTCCGCGTGGGCATGCCCACCCTACGTGCCGGCATTCGTCCGCGCCCGCTCCTCCAGCAGCGCCTTTTCCCGCGCATTCGTCGCCATCTGCGCGGCCCGCGTGAACTCGGCACTCGCCTCCGCACCTCGTCCCAGCTTCTCCAGCAAATCCCCGCGCACCGCCGGCAGCCACTGGTAGCGCGCCAGCCTGCCTTGCCCTGCCAGTTCGTCCACCAGCGCCAGCCCGGCCGCCGGCCCCTCGGCCATGCCGACCGCGACCGCCCGGTTCAGCTCGACCACCGGTGAGGGGTTGACGCGCGCCAGCTCACCGTACAGCGCGGCAATGCGCTTCCAGTCGGTCTCCGCCGCCGTGCGCGCCCGCGCGTGGCAGGCGGCGATCGCGGCTTGCAGCGTGTACGGGCCGGGCGGCCCCAGCAGCTCGGCGCGGGCCAGCGCGGCCAGGCCGCGCCGGATCAGGATGCCGTCCCAGCGCAGGCGGTCCTGTTCCAGCAGCAGCACCGGCCGGCCTTCGCGGTCGACCCGGGCGGCGGCGCGCGAGGCCTGCAGCTCCATCAGGGCGACCAGTCCCTGGGCCTCCGGTTCGCGCGGCGCAAGTTCGGCCAGCATGCGCCCCAGGCGCAGGGCTTCGTCCTGCAGCGCGGGGCGCATCCAGTCGCTGCCGCTGGTGGCGGTGTAGCCTTCGTTGAAGACCAGGTAGACCACCTCCAGCACCGATGCGAGCCGTTCGGCCAGCTCGGCCGGCGGCGGCAATTCGAAGGGAACGCGCGCCTGGCCGAGGCTGCGCTTGGCACGCACGATCCGCTGGGCAATCGTCGGTTCGGGCACCAGGAAGGCGCGCGCGATCTCGTGGGTGGAGAGGCCGCCCAGCAGCTTGAGCGTCAGCGCGACCCGCGCTTCGGTCGACAGCACCGGATGGCAGGCGGTGAACATCAGCCGCAGCAGGTCGTCGTGGACAAGGCCGTTGTCAGCTGCGTCCCGCGCAGCGTCGAGATCGTCGACAAAATCCGGCACAATATGGGCCTCCATCGCTTCCAGGTCGTGGCCGATCTGGGCGCATTTTTCCCGGTAAGACTTGTCGCGCCGCAGGTGGTCGAGCGCGGCGTTCTTCGCCGTGCGCATCAGCCAGGCGCCCGGATTGTCCGGAATGCCTGCCTCCGGCCAGTGCTCGAGCGCGGCCACCAGCGCGTCGCCGGCCAGCTCTTCGGCCAGGCCGATGTCGCGCACCAGGCGCGCCACGCCGGCGACGATCTTTGCCGACTCGATGCGCCAGACGGCGGCGATCGCCGCGTCGACGGCTCCTCTCATCAAGGTCGCGGCGGCAAGGCGTTCATGTCCATCCACGACAGTTCCCATACGTGCCCGTCCAGGTCCTCGAAGCCGTGGCCGTACATGAAGCCATGGTCCTGCTTCGGGTTGGGCACGCGCCCGCCGGCTGCGACGGCTTTCGCGACCAGTGCGTCGACCTCCTCCCTGCTCTCGCAGGACAGGCAGGTCAGCACCTCGGTGCTCACCCTGGCGTCGGCGATCGGCTTGCTGGTGAAACCCTGGAAGAAGCGCTCGACCAGCAGCATCGCGTAGATGTTCTCGCCGATGATCATGCAGGCCCCGTCGTCGTTGCTGAACTGGGGATTGAAATCGAAACCGAGGCTGGAGAAGAAGGCGCGGCTGCGCGCCAGGTCCTTGACCGGCAGGTTGACGAAGATTTGCTTGTGCATACCGTGTCCTTTCCGTTTCGCGGCATCAGGCCGCTTTGATGGCGCCGGCCGCCTCGGCCAGGGCCTTGAGGTCCGCCAGTCCGCTTTCGAGCTCGCGCCCGACCATGTTGTCGGTATCGAACAGCAGGCCCATGAATTTGGCGATGAGGGGGCTGCGTCCATGCATGGCCCAGCTGACGTCGGTTCCCGCCGCGCCGGGCACCAGCAGGAATTCGATGGTGTTTTCGCAGCGGACCGGGGCGGCCATCGTCAGGCGCATCGTGATCTTGCCGGGCCGGGAGTCGATCACTTCCAGCCTGCCGCGGCCGGCCGCGCCGGAACCGGCGAAGTCGCAGGTGGCGCCCGTCCCGCCGGCGGGACCGCTGAAATCCAGCGCCAGCGGCTTGTCCTTCGCAAACGGATTCCAGGTCATGAAGCGGCGCATGTCGCCGACCAGCGGTTCGACCTGCGCAACGGGCGCTTCGATGTGGATGCGCCGCTCGACGCGAAAGGCGTCGGGCCTGCGGCTGGCGGCCAGCAGGGCAATCGCCAGCACGGCGGCGGCGAGCAGGAATAAAGTCAACATCGGTGTTCCTTCAGGCTTGCGGCGGAGGCTGGCCGTTTTCGAGTTCGCGGAACCGCTCCAGGGTTCCGGTCTGCGGGAAGTCGTCGAGCTCGAACACCCGGCGCACCTCGATCTCGGCGTCCAGCCCCTCGCCGCGCGGGTTCGGGAAGCGGCGCGCCCACGCCAAAGCTTCCTCGGGCGTGCGCACGCTGATCATGGAATAGCCCGCGATCATTTCCTTCGATTCCGTGAACGGGCCGTCGATCACGCTGCGCTCCTTGCCCCGGTAGCGGATGCGCCAGCCGCGGCTGCTCGGATGCAGGCCGTTGGCGTCGAGCAGGACGCCGGCGCGGGCCAGTTCGCCGTGGAAGTCGGCCATGGCGCCCAGCAGTTCTTCGCCGGGCATGACGCCGGCTTCGGACTCGGGGGTGGCCTTGACGATGATCATGTAACGCATGCTGTTCTCCTGTCGGTGTGATGGCCGGCGCACGGCCCCTGCCGCGCTGTATCCGTTTCCATTGACACGACGAACGGGCGCACCGCGAATCGACACGCCGTGCGAAAAAAATCTCAGCTTTCGTAACAGGGCGCCAGCGCCCGCACTTCGACCGTCGCCCATTCGGCAGCCGGGCAGCGCGCCGCCAGCGCCACGGCTTCGGCATGGGTGGCCACGTCGACCAGGTAAAAGCCGCCGATCATTTCCTTGGCCTCGGCAAAGGGGCCGTCGACGGCGCTGGCCTTGCCGCCTTCCACACGCACCCGGGTGGCGCGACTCAGGGGCGCCAGCGACTGCGCGCCCAGCAGGACGCCCTCCTCGCGCAGCGCGTCGCCGAAGCGCAGCATGCGCTCATAGACTGCGCGCCCTTCGGCCTCGGTGCGCGTGGCGCGCTGGCCGACGGCCTCGTGTATCAGCAACATGTACGACATCGACTGTCCCCTCGAGGAATGTAGACACAAGAGCAAGCAGTATGCAACGGGTCGGTGGTCGAGTAAAGCCTGGACCAATGCTTGAGCTGATTGCCGACGGAATAGTACGGATGAGACCGCGTGCGACTGCTCCTACAAGGCTCTCTCCCATGCGCCTATTGTCCGTCCTCAGGCTGGCGTTACCATCGGGGAACCGATCACCCACAGTAGGAGGCAGCAATGGCAGAGAACAAAGGCAGGGGCACGAAAGGCCGCAACTACGACGAACTGACGGGCGTGGGTACGAGCAGTGCGGGCATCACCGGCACCACCGGCAACCTGAATACCGGCACCCGCGACGGCGGCATCGGCATGCCTTCGGCCGGCGACAGCGGCAACCGTGCGGGCAACCGCCAGTCGGCCGACCTGGACGACGGCGACACCACGCCTGCCCTCGGCAGGGGCGCCCGCTCGAACGCCAGCCAGCAACGACAGGGCAGCCAGGGCAACAAGGGGAGCCAAGGCGGCGGCAGCCAGCAGAGCGGACAGAAAGGCCAGAGCGCCCAAGGCGGCCTCGGCCACAGCCTGGACCAGGACGTGATGGGCAAGGAGCAATAAGCCGCGACCATATCCCATCTCACGGCGCCCGTTTGCGGCGCCATCGACATCGGCGAACGCCCCGCTCCCGGCCCGGCGTTCGCGTCGTCGCGCCCGCCATCTTGCCAAACCGCGCCGAGGAGACCCGATGCGAAACCTGTTGCGCAGCGCCCTGCTCCTTTTTCTTCTGCTGGGCGGCTTCGCGCTGCTCGGCCCCTGGCTGAAGAACATGCTGTATGCGATGCGGCTGGCCGCGATGGCGCCGCCGGCCGCTTTGCCGGTGCCGGTGCGCGGCATTGCGCCGCGCGGCCTGCGCGATACCTGGCATGGGGCTCGCAGCGAGGGGCGCAAGCATGAGGGGATCGACATCTTCGCCAGGCGCGGCACGGCGGTGACGTCCAGCACCGAAGGCGTCGTGCTGCGCGTGGGCACCAACCGGCTGGGCGGGCAAGTCGTCTGGGTACTGGGGCCGGGCGGGCAGCGGCATTATTATGCGCACCTGGACCGCTATGCGGACATCGAGAACGGGCAGCGGGTGCGGGCCGGGACCGTTCTCGGGTATGTGGGGACCACGGGGAATGCGGCGGGGACGCCGCCGCATTTGCATTATGGGATTTATGGGGCGGCGGGGGCGATCAATCCGTATCCGATGCTGACGGCTGTCGGGGGCGGTATGCCCACGCATGAGCACGAACGCGTGGGCGGTGCCCACCCTACGTTACGCTGAGAGCAACACGAGATCGAAAGGAGCCAGATGGACGAAGAAACCCTTGAATTCGCCAGGCGCGTTTTTCAGTTCGCGCGAACTGGCCAAACAGAAGAACTAGGTGCGCTGCTCGGCCAGGGCCTGCCGCCGAACCTGCGCAACGAGCGGGGCGACAGCCTGTTGATGCTGGCCTGCTACCACGGCCACCTGGAAACGGCGCGCGTCCTGCTCGAACATGGCGCCGACCCGGAACTGCTGAACGATGCCGGCCAGACCCCGCTCGCCGGGGCCGCCTTCAAGGGCGACGCCGCCGTGGTCGCGCTGCTGCTCGAACGCGGCGCGCAGGTCGATGCCGCCGGTCCGAACGGCAAGACGGCCCTGATGATCGCGGCCATGTTCAACCGGGTCGAGATGATGCGCATGCTGATCGAACGCGGCGCCGACCCGCATCTGTCCGATGCGGCCGGCATCCCGATCCGCGAGGCGGCGGCCAGAATGGGCGCCGTCGAGGCGGTCGACTTCCTCAACAGGATCCTCGACCGCGGCTGAAGCCGCGCCTCAGTCCCGGCCCTGCAGGAATTCCGTCGCCGCCCGGGCCGACATCGGCCGGCTGAACAAAAAGCCCTGGAACAGGTCGCAATCGCAGTCGGTCAGGGTCCGGTGCTGCTCCGCCGTCTCCACGCCCTCGGCCACCACGTGCATGTCGAGCTTGTGGGCCAGGGCCATGATGCCAGCGCAGAGGTCGGCGTCCTTCGGGTCGACCGCGCAGTTCTGCACGAAGGAGCGGTCCAGCTTCAGGTAGTTCACCGGCAGCTGTCGCAGGTAGGACATCGAGGAAAAGCCGGTCCCGAAATCGTCGATCGAGAGCGCCACGCCGCCGCCGCGCAGGCGATGCAGGATGGCGATCGCAAGATCGGGGTCGGACATCATCATCGATTCGGTCAGTTCCATTTCCAGGCATCCGGCTTCGATGCGGTGCTCGCGCATCAGGTCGAACACGTAGTCCGGCAGCGCGGCGCTGGTCAGCTGGCTGGTCGAGAGGTTGACCGCGATCGGAATCGTCCCGAGGCCGGCGTCGCGCCAGGCTGCGATCTGGCGGCAGGCCTGCTCGATCACCCAGCGCCCCAGGTGCAACAGCAAACCCAGCTGCTCGGCCAGCGGAATGAAGTTATCCGGCGCGACCATGCCGACGCCCGGGCGGTTCCAGCGGATCAGCGCTTCGAAGCCGGCGATGCTGCCGTCGCGCCGCATCTTCGGCTGGTAGAACAGCGCGAACTCGGTGCTGCCGACGGCCGCCCGCAGGTCGCGCTCGAGTTCGACGCGCCGTGCGACAGTGGAACCCAGCTCGGGCGAATAGAAGCGGTACTGGTCGCGTCCGTTGTCCTTGGCCGAGTACATGGCCGCCTCGGCGCGCCCGAGCAGCTCCGCCGCGCCGTATTTGCCGTCGCTCGAAATGGCGATGCCGGCGCTGAAGGTAAGGTGGAGCGGCTGGCGCAGCACCGCATAGGGTTGCGCCAGGAAGGCACGGACCTGGTCGAGCTGGCGCGCCACCTCCTCGCTGGTGGCGGCGCGCGGCAGGGTGAAGGCGAATTCGTCGCCCGACAGGCGCGCCAGGCTGCCCAGCGCGACATTGCACTGCTGGATGCGCTGGCCGACCAGCTGGATCAGCTGGTCGCCGATGCCCTGTCCGAAGGTATTGTTGATGTACTTGAACCCGTCGAGGTCGATGATGACGACGGCCAGCCGGGCGCCGTGCAGCGCCGCCATCACCAGCTGTTCCTCGAGCGCCGACTCGAACATGACGCGATTGGCCAGCCCGGTCAGCGAATCGGTGATGCGTTCCTGCTCCAGCCGCGTGCGCAGGCCGCGCAGTTCGGTGATCTCGCTCGAAAAGCCGATCAGGCAGACCGGCTGGCCCGGCAGCCGCAGCGCCACCTTGCGCGACCTGAAATGGTGCTTGCAGCCGTCCGCGCCGATGATGGTTTCCTCGCGCATCTCGCCGCCCTCGCCGGCGAACACCTCGGCGTCGTATTCGGCGACGCGCGCGGCGATCTCGGGCGGCATCAGCTCGCGGTCGGTGCGGCCGATCAGGTCGCTCAACTCGCGCCCATACAGGGCCAGCACCGGGCCGTTGGCGTACAGGTAGCGCCCCTGCTGGTCCTTCAGGTAGATCGCCGCGTCGACATTCGCGAGGATGGTGTTCAGGAGTTCGTTGCGCTGGACGAGTTCTTCGATGGCGCGGCGCTGCTCGGTGATGTCGGTCGAGATGCCGCACAGGCCGGTCACGCGGCGCTGCGCATCGAACAGCGGCACCTTGACGGTGCGGAAGATGCGGCAGTCGCCGTTCTTGAGGCAGACCACTTCGTCGGTGTCGACCTTCTCGCTGCCCAGGGCCTGGCGGTCGGTCGCGGCGATGCCCGAGGCCGCGACGTCGACGAAGCCCTCGTCGGTGCGGCCGACGATGCTGGCCGGATCGGAGCCGAACACCGCGGCGAGCGCCTGGTTGACGAACAGGTAGCGGCCGTCGAGGTCCTTCACGTAGAACAGGACGTCGAGATTGTCGACCAGCGTCCACAGGCTTTGCAGCTGGTCGGGGCCGACAGCCTGCGCGCCGGCCGCCGCATCGGCAGCCTCAGCCTGCTTCGGTATCTTCATCCTGCCTGTCCTCCCTGGCGTGTACGGCGTCGTGCTGCGGGACCGGTGCGCGCGCCCTGTACGGCGGGCATGCGCAGTCGCCAGTGTAGCGCCCTTGCCCCGACTTTCGGCACATCCGTGGGCGTCGGAGCCAAAAAGCTGCAAAGCCGCCACAGCGGAAAGATTGCCATCGCTCACGGCCTGGCTGGCCGGGGCAATGTTACTTGGTCACGGCCAGCACCGTACGGCGTCCGCCCTTGAAGGTGTAAAGGGTGATGGTGCCGTCGCGGATATCGCCGCGCGCGTCGAAGGCGATCGGGCCGGTGACGCCCTTGTGCTGGATTTTCGCCAGCACCGGCAGGTAGCTGGCCGGCGCGGTCGAGCCGGCCTTCGTCATGGCCTCGGCCATCGTCATCACGGCGTCGTAGGCGTAGGGCGCATTGATCTGGACGTCGATGCCGAAACGCTTTTTGTAGTCGGCACGGAATTTGTCCAGGCCTGCGCGCCCGGCGGCATCGACCCCGCCCGCTTCGGCGCAGAAGACCTGGTTATCAAGCATGGCGCCGCCGGACAGCTTGTGGATCTCGTCCGAGCAGATGCCGTCGCCGCCCATCATCTTGACGTTCAGGCCGAGCTGCTTCATCTGGCGCAACATCGGGCCGGCCACGGCGCTCATGCCGCCGAAGAAGACCAGGTCCGGCTTGCTGGCGCGGATCTTGGTGAGGATGGCGTTGAAATCGGTTGCCTTGTCGTGCGTGAATTCGCGCGCCACCACCTGGGCGCCCTGCTGCTGCAGGCCTTTGGCGAATTCGACGGCCAGGCCCTGGCCGTAGGCAGTGCGGTCGTCGATCACGGCCACGCGTTTTGCGCCCATGTTCCTGACCGCATAGTGGCCCAGCGCCTGGCCGAGCTGGATGTCGTTGGCGACGACGCGGAAGGCGGTATTGAAACCCTGCTGGGTGTATTTCGGGCTGGTGCTCGAGGGAGAAATCTGCGGGATGCCGGCCTGGTGGTAGATCTTGGAAGCCGGGATCGTGGTGCCCGAGGTTTCATGGCCGACCACGCCGTTGACGCGGGCATCGACCAGTTTCTGGGCGACGCTGGTCGCCTGCTTCGGGTCGCCGCCGTCGTCCTCGGCGACCAGCTCGAAGCGCACCTTCTTGCCGCCGACGCTGACGCCGCGCGCGTTCAGGGCCTCGATCGCCATGCGGGCGCCGTTCTCGGTGTCCTTGCCAAAATACGCAACCGGGCCGGTCACGGCGGCCGAGTGGCCGATCTTGACGACTTCCTGGGCGTTGGCCAGGCCGGCGGCCAGCAGCGCGGCCGTGATCAGGGTCTTCTTCATGCATTCCTCTTGACGATGTGGACGCGGCCGGAGCGGGCGGCGCCGAAAGAAGCGATGATATCAAGGATGAGCATGCCAGGTGCGATCCGCGCGCCGGCGCCTGCCCCGCTTGCGGCATACTGAGGCGAACCACCCACCAGGGAGTGCGCATGACCAGCGAGCACCTGCGCTTTCGCACCTTGCTCTACCGCTTCATCTTTTTCGACTGGCTGTTCCAGGACGTCGGCGGCGCGCGCACGCCGATCGAGCGCCATGCCGCGACCCAGCACAACCGGCGCATGAGCAAATACCTGCCGGTCTACCTGCGCCGCTGGTCCTTCCTCACCGTCCTCGATTTCGCGCTCGGCTGCCTGGTCGAACGCGCGCTGCAGGCCACCCTGCTGTCGGCCTGGTTCTTCACCTGGACCTGCATTACGGCCACCGGCACCGTCGTCATTACCGTCGCCTGGATCTTCCTGACCCAGCCGCAGCAGCCTTGAGGCATGCGGCCATTTTGCGCTGCACAAATTTATGCTTGACAGGGCGCCGGCATCCCGCTTAGAGTCAAGTCAATGACTACCCAACTGCATCTGTCGAACCTTCTACCGCTGACCGGCCTGCTAGCGCCGGCGCTGCTACTACGCGCCTGATTCTCACGCGTTCCGGCCCCCGCCGGTGTTCAAAGTAGTTACAGGAAGGTTGCAACGATGTACGTTTCTCCGCACTCCATCAGTTTTGTCCTCACGCTGCCACTCGGCGCACGGGCCTCGCTTCGTCTACTGCTAAAACTACCGATCGGTTGCCGGGCCTAGCGTTCTCGTGGCCCGTCCGGCAGCCCTTCGCCACTCCCGCGCCGAACCCGGCACCCTTCGTTTTTAGCAGGAGTACTGAACATGTTGACCAACCCATCTTCGAAATACCGTCCTTTCCCCGCCGTCGCGATCGCCGACCGCCAATGGCCGGGTAACACCATCACCCGTCCGCCGATCTGGATGAGCACCGACCTGCGCGACGGTAACCAGGCCCTGATCGAGCCGATGAGCCCAGAAAAGAAGCTCCGTTTCTTCGAGATGCTGGTCAAAATCGGCGTCAAGGAAATCGAAGTCGGTTTCCCCTCCGCCTCGCAGACCGACTTCGATTTCGTGCGCATGCTGGTCGAGGAAAACCGCATCCCGGACGACGTCACCATCATCGTCCTGACCCAGGCCCGTGACGAACTCATTCGCCGCACCGTGGAATCGGCGGCCGGCGCCAGGCGCGCCGTCGTCCACGTCTACAACTCGGTCGCCCCCGTGTTCCGCCGTGTCGTGTTCGGCATGACCCAGGACGAGATCGTCCAGATCGCCGTCAACGGCACCCGCCTGATCAAGGAACTCGTGGCGCAGCACCCGCAGACGCAGTGGGGCCTGGAATATTCGCCGGAATCCTTCTCCACCACGGAGCTGGAATTCTCGAAGCGCATCGTCGACGCCGTCAGCGCCGAATGGCAGCCGACCCCGGACAATCGGATGATCGTCAACCTGCCCTCGACCGTGGAAGCGAGCACGCCGAATGTGTATGCCGACCAGATCGAATGGATGTGCCGCCACCTCGAACGCCGCGAAGCGCTGGTCATCAGCGTGCATCCGCACAACGACCGCGGCACCGCCGTGGCGGCGGCCGAACTGGCGGTGCTGGCCGGCGCCGACCGTGTCGAAGGCTGCCTGTTCGGGAATGGCGAACGCACCGGCAACGTCGACCTGGTGACCCTGGCCCTGAACCTCTACACCCAGGGCGTCCATCCGGGCCTCGATTTTTCGGACATCGACAGCGTGCGCCAGCTGGTCGAGGAGTGCAACCAGCTCCCGGTGCACCCGCGCCATCCGTATGCGGGCGACCTGGTGTTCACGGCCTTCTCCGGCTCGCACCAGGACGCGATCAAGAAGGGCTTTGCGGTGCAGCCGAAGGACGCGGTCTGGGAAGTGCCCTACCTGCCGATCGACCCGGCCGACCTCGGACGCAGCTACGACGCCGTGATCCGCGTGAACAGCCAGTCCGGCAAGGGCGGCATAGCCTATTTGCTCGAGCAGGAATATGGCCTCGCCCTGCCGCGCCGCCTCCAGATCGAGTTCTCGCGCGTGGTGCAGCGCCTGGCTGACAGCAGCGGGCGCGAAATCGCCGCAAGCGACATCCACGCCCTGTTCGTGCGCGAATACCTCGAACAGGAAGCGCCTTACCGCTACATCTCGCACCGCATGAGCGAGAACACGGCCGCCGGCGAGCAGGTGCAGGTCGAAGTGACGGCGGGCCATGAGCAGGTGCAGCGGGCACTGCGCGGCGCCGGCAACGGTCCGATCGACGCCTTCGTGAATGCGCTCGGCCTCGACGTGCGCCTGATGGACTACCACGAGCACGCGATCGGCTCGGGCGCGAATGCGCGCGCGGCCTGCTATGTCGAACTGAGGGTGGGCAACGGCCCGACCCTGTTCGGCGCCGGCATCGACAGCAATATCGTCACGGCCTCGTTCAAGGCGGTGCTGTCGGCCGTGAACCGCCACATGGGAAGCGCGGCGGAGGGTGCGCCGGCCCTGGCGGCCTGACACGGCCGGGCGCGGCTGGCGCGCTTGCCTTTATAATCGGCGCTGCCGCGCCCGCACCTTGCGGCGCTTTTTCCGGAACCGTTCATGAAAAAAAGCCTGACCCTGCTGTTGTTCGTATCGAGTGCCGCGCTGGCGGACGACGACGCCGTCCTGAAGTGCCGCGCCCTGCCGGAGGCGGCGAGCCGGCTCGCCTGCTACGACGCGATGCCGCTTGGTGCCGCGCCGGCCGCCGGTTTCGGCAGCGAGACCATCAAGAAAAAGCCGGACGAACTGCCGGCCGCAATGGAGAGCACGGTCGCCGGCGAGTTCGAAGGCTGGGGCCCGAACTCGCGCATCAAGCTGGCGAACGGCCAGGTCTGGCGCATCGTCGACGACAGCTCGGCCGTGCTGCCGCGGCGCAGCGGCACGAAGGTGCGCATCGCGCGCAACATGTTCGGCACCATGTTCCTGAGCGTCGAAGGCACGAACCAGTCGGCCAAGGTGCGCCGGGTCGACTGAGCGGCGCCGGACGCCATGAAACGCACGCCTGAAAAGCGGCAGGCGATCCTGGATGCCGCTGCCGAGGAGTTTCGCGACAAGGGCTACGAGCGCGCATCGATGTCCGACATCGGCCTGCGCACCGGCTTTTCGAAGACCACGCTGTACGGCTATTTCGGCGCCAAGGAGGCCCTGCTCGCCGCCCTCGTCGACGAGGCGACCGAAAACGGGGTCGCGGCGATGCTCGAGGTGCTGGCCGGCGCCGGCCCGGACCTGGCCGTCACGCTCGAACGCTTTGCCGGACGCTACCTGTCGTATGCGCTGTCGCCATCGGTCTGCAGCCTGCGGCGCGTGCTCGCCGCCGGCGCCGGCCGCTCCGAACTGGACCTGCGCTGCCGCGACCTCGGTGCGGCGCGCATCGACGCCGCGCTGGCGGGCTACCTGCGCGCGCAGATGGAAGCCGGCGCCCTGCGCGGCGGCGATGCGCGCGGCAGCGCCCAGCAATTCAGGGCGCTGCTCGAGGCGTCCTGGTTCGACCGGGTGCTCTTCGATTACGGCAGCGGACCGGGCCCCGGCCAGGTCGAAGAGGAAATCGAATTCGCCCTGGCGGCCTTCCTGCGCGCCTGGGCCCCTGCCCTGCCGGTCGCCACCGACGCCTCATGAACAGACTGTCCCTGCTCCTCGTCGCCTGCTTTCCGCTTGCCGCCGGCGCCGCCGACCTGGCCAAGGGCCAGCGCCTGTTCGCCTCGCGCTGCGCATCCTGCCACGCGGTAGGTCCGTCGGCACGCGCCGGCTTCGGCCCGCAGCTGAACGGCGTCATGGGCCGGCGCGCCGGCAGCACGCCCGACTTCCGCTATTCGCCGGCGATGCTGAAGTCAAGCATCGTCTGGAACGACAAGACGCTCGCCGCCTTCCTCGATTCGCCGGGCGACCTCGTCCCCGGCACCAAAATGCGTTTCTGGGGCATGAGCGATCCGCAGCAGGTCGGCGACCTGCTGGGCTACCTGCGCAGCATCCCGGCCGCGCCGCCGGTTCCCCCGCAGCGCTAGTTCCCGTCCTGCGCGTCGAGGTTGGCGCGCACGCGCTCGAGCAGCGCCAGCAAGGCGGCCCGCTCGGCTTCCGGCACTCCCTTAAAGGCCTCCTCGGCCGCCGCGGCGCCCTGGCGGTGCCAACCCGCGTGGATCGCTTCGCCGCTGCCGCTCAGGCGCAGGCGCGTGCTGCGGCGATCCTGTTCGTCGGCCTGCGCATCGAGCAGTCCACGCTCGCGCAGGGCGCGGATCAGGCGGGTCAGCTGGGCCTTGTCGCGCCCCGAATGCGCCACCAGGTCGCTCAGCGTCGCCCCCGGCCGGCGCGCAAAAAAGCCCAGCACCTTGCCTTCCATATGGGTCAGTTCCGGCACGCCGGCGCCTGCCGCGCGCATCTGGCGCGCGCGGTAGAGATGCATGATCGAATGGATGGCCTCGAACACGGCCTGACCCGAGGCAGGGGAATTTTGGTTGACTTTATCAACGTGTTTTTTCATAATGGGAGACATTATCAACTAAATTGAGGGTCCGATGATGGAACAGGATAATCGCAGGAGCGTCCAGCGCGTGCGCCACGAACTTCACCGGCGCGAGGTCGTGGTCACGCGGGTCGAGCCGCTCGGCGCCCACTTTGTCGCGATCACCTTTCGCGCCGATTCGCTGGCCGGTTTCGTCTCGCTGTCCTTCGACGACCACGTCAAGTTCATGTTCGAGGGAGCGGACGGCGAACAGGTGCGGCGCGACTATACGCCGCGCCGCTTCGACGCACAAGCGCGCGAGCTGACGATCGAATTCGCGCTGCACGGCGAGGGGGCCGCCTCGAACTGGGCACGCTGTGCGCGGCCGGGCGACGCCGCCGTCATCGGCGGGCCGCGCGGCTCGATGATCATCCCGCCCGATGTCGACTGGCACCTGCTGGCCGGCGATGCCAGCGCGCTGCCGGCGATGCGCCGGCGTCTGGAGGAACTGCCGGCCGCTGCGCGCGTGATCGTCGTGGCCGCCGCCGGCGAAGCAGACCGGATCCCGTTCGCGGGCGCGTCCCTCTCCGAGGTGCACTGGGTAGAGGACGCGGCTGCGCTGGCCGGCGCCGTGCGCGCGCTCGCGCTGCCGCCCGGCGCAGGCTTTGCCTGGGCAGGCGGCGAAGCGGCAGCCATGCGTGCCCTGCGCGAAGTGCTGGCCGCCGAAAAGGCCTTGCCGAAGGAGGCGATGCGGGTCTCGGCTTACTGGAAGCGTGGCGTGACCGACCACCACGAGGATCTCGATTAAGCGTGCTAGGGCAAGGTCAAGGGCGCCGGCACGGTACTCACGCCCTGCTCGCCCGCCGCGGCGGCCTCCGCTTCCTGCGCCCTCCTGAACGCGGGGCGTTCCTTCAGGCTTTCAAGATAACGCGCGACCGCCGGCGGGAACTCGCCGGCCAGCCCCAGGTACTCCGCGAGCAGCAAGGCATAGCCGACCGAGATGTCGGCCATGGTGAAGCGGCCGGCGCAGATGGCGGAGCGGCCATCGAGCACCGGTTCCAGGGTGCGCAGCCGGCCCAGGAACCAGCGCTTGTAGTCGTGTGCGACCTGGGGCGACTGGCGTTCGGGCGGTTCGAAGCGCTCGTAGCGCAGGATCAGCGTCTGCGGAAAGGTCAGCGTGGCTTCGCCGAAGTGCAGCCAGTTCAGGTAGGCACCGAAGTCCGGATCGGACACCGCGACATCGAGCCTGCCATCGCCATAGCGGGCGCCCAGGTACTGGCAGATTGCCGACGATTCCGTCATCCGCAGCTCGCCGTCGAACATGGCGGGCACCGTGCCGAGCGGATTCACGGCGAGGAAACTGCGCTCGTGCGCGCGCGGCGGAAACGGCAGCATCTTGAGTTCGTACGGGAGCCCCAGTTCTTCCAGCGCCCAGAGCGGCCGGAACGAGCGCGCCGCGATGCAGTGGTACAGGGTGATCATCGGGTACGCCTCCTGGTGTCTTGAACTCGAGAGCGTGTTTATAGCATGCGGATTCGAGCACGGAACAGCCCGACGCGAGGGCCAACGAAAAAAGGACGCCGATATGGCGTCCTCTCCCTTACAGCCTGCGGCAGCGATTACTTGCCGCAGCCTGCCGACTTGATGCGGTCATACGCCGCCTTCGCCTGCACCAGCCCGTAGCCGTACTTGACGTCGCGCCCGACCGCGCCCAGGTCCAGCGCGCTGTTGTCGAGCGAGGTGCGGATCTGCGCCGCGGTACAGGTCGGGAAGTAGCTCCACACCAGGGCGGCGACGGCCGAGACGTGCGGGGTCGCCATCGAGGTACCGTCGTAATAGGCGTAGTTGCTGGCCTTGACGGCGACGGTGGCGCTCTGGCCCAGCTTCGCCCTCATGGCCGCGCCATCGGTATCGGTCGCGGTCACGGACGGGATGCTGGTGACGGTGGTGCCCAGTGTGCCGCCAAAGGCGCCGGCTACATTGTTGTAGACGACGGCGCCGACGCCGCCGCTGTTCTGGCAGTTCGAGACCTTGGTTGCGAAGTCGACCGTGCCGCGGGCGATCAGGCAGACCTTGCCCGAGACAGCAGTGTTGATGGCATCGCCGATGCCGAAGTCGGCCAGCGGCGCGGTTGCCGTTTTCAGGGGCGAGCCTTCCATCGCACCGGCGGCATAGTTCGTGCCGCCGACGGCCAGGGCGGCGTCGATGCCGGCGCCGGTCGGCACGGTCGACAGCACGCTGACGCCGGGGCCGGACAGCTCGACCTTGCTGTTGTACTGCGAGAAGCTCGCCCACTGCTTGTTCTCGTCGAGCGCGCCGACCATCACGACGCTGGCGTAACCGGCAGGATAGGAGACGACGCGGTTGCCGTCGTTGCCCGCCGCCGCCACGCTCAACACGTTCTTTGTCGTGTACAAGGTATTGAAGGCGTTCTCTTCGGTCCTGCTCTTCGCCCCGCCGCCGAGCGACATCGAAATGACGTTGGCGCCGGCCGCACCGCATTTGTTGGCGGCGCTGGCCAGGGTCGACGAATAGGCCCAGCCGTCGGCGCCGAACACCTTCACGATATGCAGTTTCAGCTGCTTGTTCGGGTTCACGCCGACGACGCCGACGCCGCTGTTGTTGATTGCGGCGATGGTTCCGGCCACGTGGGTGCCATGGTGGTTTTCGTCGGTGTACCACCAGCCGGTGCCGCTGTCGTATTCGCCGGTGAAGTTATTGCCGGACAGGTCTTCGTGGTCGCGGTTGACGCCGGAGTCGATGATGCAGACCTTGCGGTTGCTGGCAAGCGAGTCGCTCAGCTGGTCGGCCTGGACCAGCTTGATGCCGTAGGGGACCAACTGGCCGCTGGTGTAGGGCGTGCCGGTCGAAGGCGTGGTCAGGGCGAAGGGCTTGCGGATCACGTCTTCTTCGATGTATTCCACGTTCGGGTTGTTTTCCAGGCCTTTCAGGGCGACGATCGGCACTTCGATGGCCATTGCGTTCATGCCGAAGATCTCGTGCTTGACGGCGCCTTTCGCTGCGCTGACGGCCGATTTGACATGGGCGGATGCGCCGGGCTTGAAGGCCACGATGACGCGCGTGGTGTCGGGTGCGGCGGCCTGCGCGCTGCCGAATACGCCGGCGGCCAGGAGTGCGGCCAGGCAAATGCTGAAGGGTGTCGTTGCGCGGGTGTCGTTGCTTGCCATGAGTCTTCTCCGTGTGAATACTTATGATGTCGCCCGCGACGCGGCTGCGGGATTGCGGTTGTCTCCGCTCACATGCGAATGGATGTGATCGACTCAGTGTATTGGCAAAAGACGGGCTCGGCAACGACTCCTTCATTGTGTGAACGAAAACAGACTCGGCAGGAATCGGATGTTTTTTGGAGGCAAGATGCGCTGCCTGATGCGGGCGCTTGCGCGCCTCCGTTTCCTGCCGGGCGAGACTTAGTCAGCGATACGCAGACTGCCGCGGTCGACCAGGGTTCCGTCCGCCGCATCGACAGGTGCCCGCGCCGCGGCCAGCGACGCCATCGACGCAGTGCCTGGCCCGTTGTCATAGTCGACAAGCTCGGCCCTGGTTGCCGCATCGGTATGGCTGATACGTACCCGCAGGCGGTCCGCAATTCCGCGCTGCGCGTCTCCCGGGCTGGCCTCGATGCTGAAACGATAGCCCGGGCGTCCGTCGAGGCGCCCGGTGCCGGCCAGCCGCACCGATTGCCCGTTCCGCTCGGGCTTGCCGACGGCGTCGGCACGGAAGTGGAAAGAACCAGTCAGCGTGACGACCGCAGCTGCGGCAGCACGCGTACCGGCGGCAGGATTGGCGTCCAGCGGCGCCCACACGGCGAACCGCAGCGGCGCCTTGCCGGAGCGCGCCCCAGCCCGCGCCGCCGGCGCCAGCACGCCCTCTCCGGCCAGCGTTGCCACCGACCGGTCGATGACGAACAGCCTGCGCTGCACCTGCGTGGCATTCCCGGCGCGGTCCGTCACCGTGATCTTGACCGTGGCAAAGCCGGGGCGGCAAAAGGTGTGGCGCAGGCTGACGTCGCCCACCCCGCGCCGCTCGCGCAGGCTGGGGGCGGCCTGCGGGCAGCCGTCGTCGACGCTGGCCGAGGCCAGGTGCGACTCGCCCACGGCGCTGTCGGTGAAGCTGAGCGTGAGGTCGACCGTGTCGCCCGACCTCACCCCGACGTCTTCCGCGACGCCGGCGATGGGGCCGAGCACCGGTGCGGCCGTCCCTTCCCGTCCCGGGCGCAGCAGGACCAGCCCGGCGTTCGAATCGGCGAGGATGCTGCCGCTGCCGTTGATCGCCCGTGCCGAATACAGCACCAGCCCGGCGGGCGCACGGTAGAGCCGGGTGTTCAGGTCGACTGGCGTGGACACATCGTTCCAGTAGACCGCGCGCCGGCTGAGCGCATCCATGGGCGTGTCCTGGACGTAGCCGACCATCTCGCGGCGGTTGTTCAGGGCCTCGGCCCTGCCGTAGGGTGCGCCGGCCAGCGGCAAGGGACGCAGGCCGCCCCGCATCGACCAGATGAAGGGCCTGTGATTCACCCCGGGGACGTCGTCCTCGACCTGGTTGTTGCCCGCAACGTCGCCGTTGTCGTTGAGCGCGGTGACATCGCGGTTGCCCGCGTCCGGGCCGATCTGCACGATACCGGTCTGGCGGCTCCACAGGAAACCGACGCCGCCGAACTCCCGGTAGGCGGTGCCCAGCACCTGGCCGCTTGCGTTCACGTGCGAGGCGGCCGATGAAGATCCGCCGAGGGCCCCCAGGTCCGTGGCCCTGCCCGCCGCGTCCCATACGGTAGCGCGCAGGAAGCGCCTCTCGTCATCGGCGGCGCCGGCCGTGACGCCGCTTTCGTTGATGGCCCAGGCGGCCGAGAAGGTTGCCGGCGGCGGTCCGAGGGCAGTCATGCTGCCGTCGACATTCCAGCGGCTGGCGCGCATCATGAGGGCCGAACCGGGCATCTCCACCGTGCCCGCCACCTGGTTGCAGTCGTTGATGGCAAACGCGTCCGCCGAGCTAGAACCCGGCAACAGGCGCATGCCTCCCGCAAGGCTCCAGGAAAAGGCCTCGCTGCGAGCGAATGGATTCTGCGCCGTTCCAACGACGACGCCGCGATTGTTCAGGCCCCTCAGGTAGGCGAAGGAGCGTCCCAGGGAACCGAGGGCATGCAGGCGGCTGCCGTCGAAGAACCAGTTGAGCCACTCGTCGCCGGTCGAGACCACGAAGGCAGCCTGGCCACGCTCGTTCAGCATCGCCTTCGATGCGTCCGGACCGAGGTTGACGACGCTGTACCCGGCCGGGCGCGCGGATATTGCCGCCTGCGCCGCTTCGGCTGGCGTTCCGGTGGGAGCCGCAGTGGCGCACAGGGCCGTGACGGCGGGTACGAACACGCCGGCCCAGCGCAGGCGGGCTTTGTTGCTGAGCATGAATGTCATGGGGAGCCTCGGTCAGGGAGTTGGGGAACCACAGCGTCAACTGTAGATTCCGCGCCGGACTCCGCCCTGAGCCCGCTCTAACCCAGCAGGGGAACTAAATTGCAAACGCGCGGACCGCGCGCGCGACCCCTTCAGCCCTTCCTGCCGTGCAGCGCCTGGCGCGAGCGCTTCCGCTCTTCCGCCTTGTCGAAGCGGCGTTTCTGCTCCTCGGTCTCGGGCTCCAGCGGCGGCACCGCCTGCGGCTTGCGCTGCGCGTCCACGGCCACCATCGTGAAATAGCAGCTGTTGGCATGGCGCTGGGTGCGCTGCTGGATGTTTTCGGTGACGACGCGGATGCCGATTTCCATCGAACTCCTGCCCGTGTAGTTGACCGAAGCGAGGAAGGTCACCAGTTCGCCGACGTGGATCGGCTGCAGGAACATCACCTGGTCGACCGAGAGCGTCACGACGTACGAGCCGGAATAGCGGCTGGCGCAGGCATAGGCGACGCTGTCGAGGAATTTCAGGATGGTGCCGCCGTGCACGTTGCCGGAAAAATTGGCCATGTCGGGGGTCATCAGGACCGTCATCGTCAGCTCGTGGATGGGTCTGCCTTGGTGGTCGTTCATGTCGTTCTCGCTTGGCAATGGATAAAGGCGCGCTTGTGCGCTGCACCATTGTACGGCGGTTTTCCCGTCGTTACTTTCAATCCTGCAATTTCAGCCGTGGGTATACGCGCCCTCGGCTGCGCGCACACCGCCGCAGAACAGCAGGTAGCGGCCGGGCTCGCTGCCCGCCGTCAGCTCGGCCGTCGAGCCGAGCGGGACCGGCGCCGTGAAGCGCACCGAGATGCGCGCCACGCGCCGCCCGGCCGACTTCTCCAGCGCCGCGCAGGTTTTGGCGAGCGACTGCATGCCGTGGATGATCGGCGCCGGCAGCCCCATCAGCCGGGCGCTCCAGCGCGTCAGGTGGATCGGATTCCAGTCGCCCGACAGGCGTGCATAGGCACGGCCGCTGGCTGGCCCCACGCTCCAGCTGTCGATCGTCGCACCCGGCTGCACGGCCGGCTTCGCGGCCCGCTTTACCGCCGATTCTGCGCGGCCACCCTGCCCGCGCACGGCAAGGTATTTGCTGGTGCTGGTGAAGACCGGCTCGCCGTGTGCGGAGCCGACGGTTTCGAGCGTGCAGTAGACGGCGCCCGACTGCGTCGGCGGCAGGATGTCGATCCGGGTCGCGATCCGGATCGGAACCCCGGGCGCCACGTCGGCGTGCGCCACCAGTTCGTTCTCGACGTGGACGATGCCCGCCAGCCGGTAGGGAAAGGCATCCGACAGCAGGGTCGCCATGTGGGCGCGCTGTACCGGCAGGTACCAGTACGTGAGCGGGATGGCGCCGGGAGCGAAGCCGAGCGCCCTGGCATAGCGCGCGACGTGATCGAGGTCGAGGCGGGGAAGGACGAATTCCGAGGTCAACGGACCGGGAGCGCCAGCCGCCGGCCGGGGACGTTTCGACAACACCCGCAGCACAAGGCCGGGTCCCATGGACGGCAGGGCCGGCGCGGTGCCGGCGTCGATCGATCGAAGCACGTTTTCTCCCTCAATTGACGGTCAAAGCGCAATGTTTACCCGGCCGGGATCAACTCGGCGCTGCCAAAATGCTGTGATTGGTCGATAATACAGCCTGACGACGCACTACCGCACTGTCGCGCATTTTTGTTTCTCGGAGACTGTATGAACAAACTTGGTCCATCGACCCTGTCGATCCAGCAAAGCCTGATGCCCCTTCCCACCCCCGAGCGCACCGCGCTGCTCGAGAACCCGGGCTTCGGCCGCGCGTTCAGCGACCACATGGTCACGATCCGCTATACCGAGGGCCGCGGCTGGCACGACGGCAAGGTCGAGGCGCGCGGCCTGCTGCCCCTCGATCCGTCGACGATGGTGCTGCACTATGCGCAGGAAATCTTCGAAGGCCTGAAGGCCTATCCGCAGCCGGACGGCGGCGCCGCCCTGTTCCGCCCGGACGCCAACGCGCGCCGCTTCCGCAACTCCGCCACCCGCCTGGCGATGGCGCCGCTGCCGGAAGAACTGTTCCTGGAAGCCGTGCACGCGATCGTCAGCACCGACCGCGACTGGATCCCGAAACTGGAAGGCGCCGCGCTTTACCTGCGTCCGTTCATGATCGCCACCGAAGTCGCGCTGGGCGTGCGTCCGGCCGCCGAATACCTGTTCTGCGTGTTCGCTTCGCCGGCCGGTAACTACTTCAAGGGCGGCGCCGCCGGCGTGACCCTGTGGGTTTCCGAGCACTACATCCGCGCCGCGCCCGGCGGCACCGGCGACGCCAAGTGCGGCGGCAATTATGCCGCCAGCCTGGCGGCCCAGGCCGAAGCCACGCGCGAAGGCTGCGACCAGGTCGTGTTCCTCGACGCCGTCGAGCGCAAATGGGTCGAAGAACTGGGCGGCATGAACATCTTCTTCGTGTTCGAAGACGGCTCGATCCAGACCCCGCCGCTGACCGGCACCATCCTGCCGGGCATCACCCGCGATTCGCTGATCGTGCTGGCGCGCGACATGGGCCTGACGGTGCGCGAAGAGCCGTATTCGATCGACCAGTGGAAAGCGGACGCCGCCAGCGGCCGCCTGACCGAGGCCTTCGCCTGCGGCACGGCCGCCGTCGTCACCCCGATCGGCAAGGTCAAGGGCAAGGGCTTCGAAGCGGCCATCGGCAACGGCGAAGCAGGTCCCGTCACCACGCGTCTCAAGACTGCGCTGCTCGACATCCAGAACGGCCGCGCCGAAGACAAGCACGGCTGGATCCAGCGCGTGTTCTGATCGTTTCGATCGCGCCGGTGAGGGAAGCGGCAGGCCGCTTCCCTCGCCCGGCAATACCGTCAATGTTCCATTGAGACAACAACCAGTCAGCGATTGATTGCATCTAGACAATTGTCTCTTTATCATGTCGATCCACGGACCACGCATGCCTGCGTCGTGCCGAACGATAAAATCAACGATAACGACATGAAAAAAATTGCACTTGCATTTGCCCTCGCTTCGCTCGGCGCGGCCCAGGCCCAGACCTTCGTTCCGGTCGAGGACCTCGCCGCCAGGCCGCTGCGCTTCGTGTTCGGCGCCGGCCTGACCCTTGGCGGCGACAAGATCGCGACCGCCTTCTACGAAGACGACAGCGAACTGAACATCAAGGCCGGCGACTCGATCGCCCTGCAGTTGGGCATCGACTACCGCTTCAACCCCCGGTTCTCGATGCAGGGCACGATCGGCTACCACGTCGACCAGCTGAACGCGCGCAATGGCCACATGCGCTTCGACCGCATCCCGCTCGAGCTGCTGGGCTTCTATCATGTGGGCGAGAAAGTGCGCGTCGGCGGCGGCCTGCGTTACGTCACCAAGGTCGCGTTCAGCAGCGGCGGCGCGTCCGACGTCGGCGATTACGACTTCACCGACAGCACCGGTGCGGTGGCGGAAATCGAATACGCCTACTCGCCGCGCGTCGGCTTCAGGCTGCGCTACGCGAACGACAAGTTCAAGGAAAAAATCAGCCGCATCCCGGTCAAGGGCGACCACGTCGGCCTGTTCGTGAACGTCTATTTCTGAGGCCGCCTCGGGACGCACAACCGAAAACCACGAGCGATCGTGGTTTTTCATTTTTGAGGGACCTGGAACCGCATGCTCAAACTCAGCCTCGACGCACTGCTCACCGTCGACACCATCGCCCGCCGCGGCTCCTTTGCCGCCGCCGCCAAGGAGCTGTTCCGGGTGCCGTCCACGATTTCCTACACCGTCTCCAGGCTCGAGGAAGACCTCGGCGTGCAGCTGTTCGAGCGCTTCGGCCCGCGCGTCGAACTGACCGCCGCCGGCGCCGAGCTGCTCAAGGAAGGCCGCTACCTGCTGAAAGCCGCCGGCGACCTGGAACGGCGCGTGCGGCGCGTGGCCTCCGGCTGGGAGACCGAGTTCACGATCGCGATCGATTCGATGCTCTCGCCTTGCGCGCTGATGGACGACATCACGGCCTTCTACGGCATCGCCGACCAGACCCGCCTGCGCCTGATGAAGGAAGCACTCTCAGGCACCTGGGAAGCCCTGCTCGAGCGCCGCGCCGACCTGCTGGTGGGTGCGGCCGGCATGGGTCCGCCGGGCGGCGGCTACACGGCCGAGCCGATCGCCACGATCGCCTTCGTGTTCGTGGTCGCACCCGGACATCCGCTGGCCGGCGTCGACCATCCGCTCTCGAAAAGCGATCTCGCGGCCCATCGCGCGGTCTCGGTGTCCGATTCGGCGCGCCAGCTGCAGGCCCGCACCGTCGGCCTGCTGTTCGGCCAGGACACGCTGGCGGCGCCCGACATGCAGACCAAATACGACTTCCAGCGCGCGGGCCTCGGCTTCGGCTTCCTGCCCGCCGCCTGGGTGCGCGAGGACATTGCGCAGGGGCGTTTCGTTGTCAAGGAAGTCGAGGAACCGAAGCCGGACGAGACCCTGTATCTCGCCTGGCGCACCGGAGAGGAAGGCGCGGCGCTGCGCTGGTGGCGCGAGCGCCTGCGGACCTCGGGCAGCGCGGCGCGGCTGATCGAGCCGCGTTGACGCCTTGTAGGGTGGGCATGCCCACCCTACGGACATCGTGCCGCAGGTGTCCATCGCTTACAGCGGCAGGTCGAACAGCAGCACTTCGGCGTCGACCGCGCCGTCGAGCGTCACCTTCTCCTCGGCGTCGATGCGCACCGCGTCGCCAGCTTTCAATGCCACGCCATTCACGTTGAGCGCACCGCGCGCCACGTGGACATAGGCGATCCGGCCCTGCCGCAGCGGGAACGAGAGGTCGTCGCTGCCGTCCAGGATCGCCGCGTAGAGGAAGGCATCCTGGCGCAGCGAGACCGATCCTTCGCGGCCGTCAGGCGAGGCCACCAGACGCAGGCGGCCGGTTTTCGAGGCGACGTCGAAATGCTTCTCTTCGTAGCCGCCCGGCTTGCCGACTTCGTTCGGCTGGATCCAGATCTGCAGGAAGTGCACCGGTTCCGTCTTCGAATGATTGAACTCGCTGTGCACCACGCCGTCGCCGGCACTCATGCGCTGGACGTCGCCATAGCGCAGAACCGAGCCGTTGCCCATGCTGTCCTTGTGTTCCAGCGCGCCGTCGAGCACGTAGGAGATGATTTCCATGTCGCGGTGGCCGTGCGCGTCGAAACCGCGGCCGGCGGAGACACGGTCCTCGTTGATCACGCGCAGCGGGCCGACGCCCATGTGGGCCGGGTCGTGGTAGTGGCCGAACGAGAAGGTGTGCTTCGAATCGAGCCAGCCGAAATTGGCGACGCCGCGTTCTTCGCTTTTACGTACTTTCAACATGATGCGCTCCTTTTGTTATCGGCCGTTCGAACGATTCGAATCTCGCTGCCTCCCCGGGCTCTCCCGGTTCAACGCTGGCCGTGTTGTGCATGGATTGAATTATGCGCGCCCCCTGCCGGATCAAAAAGCGAGTAGTTTGCACGGCTATCATCGAAATTTTCGAACGGGTCAATCCTCCTGCGCCCGCAGCGCTTCGCCGATGGCGTAGTACTGGCCGCCGGCCACGTGGTGGATGCTGCGCCACTCGGGCCCGGCGTTCTCGAACTGCCAGTGGCCGTCGCGAAAAGCGCGCTCGTCGGCCCAGGCGGCGACCACTTCGCCGATGAACAGGTCATACGTCGCCTGGATGTGCGGCTCGGGCACCAGGCGGCATTCGAGCCAGGCCGCGCAACCGGCGACGAAGGGCAGCGTGTCGCCGCCAAGGCGCAGTAGCGCGACGCCGGCTTCGCGCAGCTTGCCGGGGTGCTGGTCGAGGCTGCGGTTGCCGACCCGGTTGGTCAGCTCGAGCAGCGCGGCGGTCGGCACCTGGATCACGAAGCGGCCGCTGGCCTCGATCAGCGCGCGCGTGCGGGTCGCCTTGTCGAGCACCACGGTGAGCTTGGGCGGTGCGAAATCGAGGGCGCAGGCCCAGGCAGCGGCCATGACGTTGTCGACGCCCTCGAAGTGGCCGGACACGAGCACCGTCGGACCGTGGGTCAGCAGGCGGTAGGCTTTATCGAGGGGGACCGGCTGGATGTGTTGGTTCATGCATTCTCCGAAGATAACGGTAAGGACGGTGCGCGGCAGAGATGCGGGTCGGCGGCGAACAGGTCCTCGACCCATTCGGCGAACACACGCAGCTTCGGGCTCGCCATCCGGCCTTGCGGATGGACCAGAGACACGGGCATCGGCACGCTCGGACAGTCTGCCAGCACCTCGACCAGCGCGCCGCTCGCCAGGTGGTCGTGGACCATGTAGGTCGCGGCCTGGATGATGCCCAGGCCCTGCAGGCCGCAGCAGACGTAGGCGTCGGCGTCGTTGACCGAGACCATGCCGGGCAGCCGGCGCCGCTCGATGCGCCCGCCGACGCTGAAATCCCAGTCGAAGGGGCGGCCCGTGCGGCCCGAGAAATGCACGATGCCGCGATGCCCGTCGAGATCTTCCAGGGTCTCCGGCACGCCGTGGCTGGCCAGGTAGGCCGGCGCGGCGCAGGTCACGAAGCGCATGCTGCCGACCTGGCGCCCGATCAGGGAAGAATCGTCGAGCTCTCCCACCCGCAGCGCGCAGTCGATGCCGTCGCGGGTCAGGTCGGCCAGGCGGTCGCCCAGGCTCACCACCAGTTCGATGCCCGGATAGCGCGCGTGGAACTGCGCCAGGCGCGGCACCACCACGCGGCGCCCGACCGCGCCCGGCAGCTCAATCCGCAGGCGGCCGCGCGGCACGCCTTCGCTGCTGCGAAAGCGTCCCTCGGCCGCCTCGACGGCGGCCAGGATCTCGACGCAGCGGGCGTAGAATTCGGCGCCGTCGGTGGTGAGCGCCACCGAACGTGTCGTGCGCAGCAGCAGCCTGGTGCCGAGATAGGCTTCCAGGTTCTGCATGGTCGCCGTCAGCGAGGCGCGCGGCAGGTTCAGGGTCTCCGCCGCGCGCGAAAAACTGCTCGCCTCGACGATGCGCACGAAGGTCTGCATGGCTTTGATCCGGTCCACGGCCTGCCCCGATTGTTCATATAAAACGAATTGTATAGGAGATGAACCGGGTAATTATCTTTACAGTGCGCCTCGCTAGAATGGGGGCAACTTATCGAGGAGCCGCCATGACACCGATTCATTCCCCTGCAGACGATATTTCACCTGGCATGATCCGCCTGCTCGCCCTCGCCGCCGGCCTGATCGTCGCCAGCCTCTATTACGCCCAGACCCTGGTCGGACCGATCAGCGCGGCCACCGGCCTCTCGCTCGATGCGGCCGGACTCATCGTGACGCTGACCCAGGTCGGCTATGCGCTCGGCCTGCTGTTCATCGTCCCGCTGGGCGATTTGCTGGAAAACCGCAAGCTGGTCTTCGTCCTGCTGCTGGGCACCAGCGCCATGCTGGCCGCGGCGGCCTTCAGCAGCAGCGCCGCATTGTTTCTCGCCGCCTCGCTCGGCATCGGACTCGGCTCGGTCGCCGCGCAGGTGCTGGTACCCTTCGCCGCCCACCTCTCGCGCGAGGAAACGCGCGGCCAGACGGTCGGCAAGGTCGTCAGCGGCCTGCTGCTGGGGATCATGCTGGCGCGGCCGGCCGCCAGCCTGATTGCCGACCACTTCAGCTGGCATGCCGTGTACGGCGGCGCGGCGCTGGCGATCGCGGCGCTGGCCTTCGTGCTGCGTGCGCGCCTGCCGCAACGCGCCCCTGGCTCGTCCCTGCCCTACGGCCGCCTGATCGGTTCGATGTGGCAGCTGTTGACGACCACGCCCGTGCTGCGCCGGCGCGCCGCCTATCATGCGGCCATGTTCGCCTCCTTCAGCCTGTTCTGGACCGTCACCCCGCTGGTGCTGGCCGGTCCCGGCTTCGGGCTGTCGCAGACCGGGATCGCGATTTTCGCCCTGGTCGGCATGGCCGGCGCCGTCGCCTCGCCGGTCGCGGGACGTCTCGCCGACAAGGGGCACACCCTGTTCGCGACCGCCGCCGCGCTGCTGCTGGGCGTCGTCAGTTTCGTCCTGCCGCTGTTCGCCCCGGGCTCGCGCGAGGTCGCGCTCGGCCTGCTGGTACTGGCCTCGATCATCCTCGACATGGGGGTGGCCGCCAACCTGGTGCTGGGCCAGAGAACGATTTTCGCGCTCGGCGCCGAAGTGCGCAGCCGCCTGAACGGCATCTTCTTCGCCCTGTTCTTCGCCGGCGGCGCGGTCGGTTCGGCGCTGGGCGCCTGGGTGTATGCCCGCCACGGCTGGCAGGCCGCGCTACTGACCGGCCTCGCCTTCCCCGCAGCCGCGCTGGTCTACTGGACGAGCGAGTGGGCGGCCGAGCGCCGCCTCACGCAAAGCGCGCAAGCTCCTCTTCAGTGAAACCGGCGCGCCGCCGCGCCTCCAGGTTGAACGGCCCCTTCAGCACCGGGGCCTTGTAGCGCACGACCAGATCGTCGTAGGTGGCGCGCAGCGGCAGGCCGCGCGCGGCGCACAGGAAGCCGTACCAACGGTTGCCGATTTCCACGTGGCCGACCTCGTCGCGCAGGATGATGTCGAGGATCCCCGCCGCCGCCATGTCCCCGGCCTGGGCCAGTTTCGCGCGCAGCGGCGGAATGGCGTCCAGGCCGCGCGCCTCCAGCGTGCGCGGCACCAGCGCCATGCGCGCCAGCACGTCCCCTTTCGTCTTGTCGACCATCTCCCACAGGCTGTCGTGGCCGGGGAAGTCGCCGTAGGAGTAGCCCAGCGTCTTCAAATGGTCGGACAGCAGCGTGAAGTGGTAGGCCTCCTCCTTCGAGACCTGCAGCCAGTCGGCGTAATAGGCGTCCGGCATGCCGGGGAAGCGCCACAGGGCGTCGAGCGCCAGGTTGACGGCGTTGAATTCGATATGGGCCAGCGCGTGCGCGAGCATGGCGCGGCCCTCGACGGTCGTCATCGAGCGGCGGCCGACCAGGCGCGGCGATACCAGCTCGGGGCGCGCGGGACGGCCGGGGATGGCGCCGTCGGTTTGCAGCTGGGCGCCGCTGTCGAGCGTCATGGCACCCCGTGCAAAGTCCTGCGCCAGGGCGGCCACCATGGCCGTTTTCGTGAGCGGATCGGTCTCCAGCAGGCAGCGCAGTGCGCCGGCCCGCAGCTCCGGGAAGTCTCGCATTGTCGTTCTCGTGCGTATAAAGGCGGGAGTGTAGCAAATCGGGCCAACCGGTTGACCATCGGGCACGCGCCGGGCGAACGTTCAGCTTATGGCTGTATACGACCCAGGGAGACCTTGGCTACAACTCGCCCCCACGTACTGTCGGGCCGGAAAATGACTTGTCCTTCAGGCACTGCCTGACGCTTCCGGGATATGAACCGCCTTGCACAGCAATGGTGCAGATCTTGGCTTTGTATTTCGTCTTTGCTGAACAAGCCGTGACTGTGCGCGACTCAGGCTGCTTGTTTATGCGTGCAACAACGCCTGGATTGGCGAGGTCGTCCGTTGCAACAGAGTACATGCAGAAGTCCGCAATCCATTGTTCCACCTCTCCTGCAACGGGACATTTCGCAGGGGCGGCAACCGCGATTGCACTTGCCATAAGTGGAAATGCCAGCAAAAAGCGAATGAATAGTTTTCTCATACCCGGTAGTAGAAAGAAGTCCTGGGAGCTAATGAGGCAAACCGCATCAACCGCTAATGTCTGCGCCTAGCCGATTACGGACCTATTTTAACGTCCGCTTCCGACCCAAAGCGGACGGTGCAGGGTACCGTCCAATAGGCGCTTGGTCGGTGAGGAAGCAACCGGCGTGGGTCCAGGGCGCTGGCGTTGTAGTTCTTACGGGGTTATTGGGCTGAAATGAAAGGATGCCTGAAAGCAAGCTAGCTAGCTATCCTAGTGGGTAGCTGCTTGGTACCAATGTATTTATTGTCGGAAAAACTTACATCCAAAAATGAAGTGGATAAAAAATTGCTAGTTCCTATAGGAGAGATGCATAGTGGCATGAATATTGCTTATAGAGAATATATGATGCATCAATCCACTTGACTAGGAATACAGTGAAAAAGACACTTTTGGCGGTAATCTCTGTGACCGCCTTCTCCGTATGCATGTCTGCTACCGCTTCTCCTATGTACACCATAGGCGAGGCTGTAACTAATCCCGATAGGAGCCTCACGTTTACAAATCTGGAGCGCTGGACTAGCTTAGTGAACTACCAGGAGGACGGAATTATCGTGAACGGTGATGGGGAGTCTTACTCCTACGCCGCCTTCACACCATTTGTCGGATACGACAACCGCAACTCTGATTTTCATTACGTCGCTTCTGGTACCTATTCTTACGTAACGATCAAGGGCGCGAATAAAGAAGTCTTCTCTGCTGTTAGTTTTCTTGTGGGAAATGGATGGGCAAGAAACATCAACTATCTGCGCTTCCAAGCGTACTTGGATGGAGCAACGATCGACGGAGGCCAGATCGAAATGACGAACGGGCTTATCAAATTTGCAGATACAACTGGCTTTGATGAACTGCGAGTGAGCTCGACATGGACTTGGGCGTCATTTGGTAGCCGACAGGCAATTGCACTTGATGATCTGAAGATTGATATCAAAGACGCTGCGACCGACGTGCCAGAGCCTGGTTCGCTAGCCCTACTTGGCTTGGGGGTTGTAGGCCTCCTCAACGCACGCCGCCGCAAATCAGCGTAACTAGCTTTGCTCCGATAATTGCCTAGGTGCTTCTGTCTTGCACGCACTCATCAATGGGTCTGATGAAGCGCGAGGGGGTGAAGGGGCGCGCTGTGGCCAGGATCTCGGTGTGCAGGCTTTCGGCCTTGGTACACCAAGACAGGGAACGCCCATCAGGAACAGCACGCAGTCGCGGTGCCCGTCCGGGACGCCTCCAACCGAATAATCCGAATGTGCTGTGGAGGCAGCAGGGCCGCTTACGACCCATTCCGGCCGTTCGAAATTGTCGAGCACGAAGTCGTCCACTGAAACTAATCCTTGGAAGCGATTTCGGCTCGATACTGGTCCAGCTTCCCAGCGCCGTAGTAGTTGAGGAACTCAGCCATAGCAGGCGCCACCTCGACTTGCGCCGTGATCTTCCAGAACCCGGCTTCGCCCATCATAGGCACAAGCCCTTCAATCAGTAGGCGACTGGCGTTGTGACTAGATGAGACCAGCCAGTGTTTCAGCAGTTGAGTGACTTCGTCGGTTGGAAGCTGAGAAGACCGTACAAGTGCGACCGCGTATCTGTAGTTATGGCTATACAGCTCTTTAATAAACTCGATGCGCTGCGGTACAGGTATCGAACGCAACCATCGGCGAAGTTCGGTATCAACCTGGGCAGTACCGGACCGACGTATGAACTGCTCAGGCTTGAAACTTGGCTCATCCATGGCACTGTTCTAAAGAGTTCTTCTTAGGGCCGCTTCTGGCCGATTGCGGACCTATTGTAGCGTCCACTTACGACCCGAAGCTGACTGTCACGGCAGACTCATTCGTCAGTGCTTTGTATTACATGTCGACTCGGCAGTAACTTCAGTCGAAACCGTCGAGCGCAAGATTTTCTTCAGGCGTTCGCCTAATACCTGGGCAGCTGTCGCGCTCACATTTGAATGAATGCCAATGTCGTAGCAGCCAGGGTTCACAAGACTGATGACAGATATATACGATTCATCTGCGCTTTTGAACGAATACACATAGCTTCCGCCTGCTCGCAAATAATCTGCTATGCCCGCCTCACTCAACGCCGAGAAGCCGTTGGCGTTCGCGAAATCTCTGACTGCAACCCTCATCAAGGCTGCCTCATCTTCGTTCATTGAACGCACAGCAAGCGTGTACTGAACGTGCCGCGTTTCATATGAACAAGCGAGGATCGACGCAAAAAGCAGTGATAGCAATGTGTTCCGAATGTACGTACCTGCCATCATCTGTCCACATGAGATTGGGTTCAATACAACGTCTGCTTCTGGCCGATTGCGGACCTATTGTATCGTCTGCTTACGACCCAAAGCGGACGCGTACAACGCGGCGATATGCCTTAGATAATCCGAGGAATTCCAGGGCGGCGATCATCGTGACATTCGCCTCTCAGGATCAAATCCAACGTGAGCTGAAATGCGTTTGCCATCCGGAGCGCCTCCTGTTTGTCTGGAGTGGCCGGCATGTACGATGCCTCATTCTGAAGAATGTTCGCGGCTTGACTTAGCTGCAGCAAGATGTATCGGGGTAGCAGCTCTTGGCCCTTGAGCAGCGCAGTTAGTTGCTTGCTTAGCTGCTCTGTCCGTTCGAAAGCGGATCTTCTGATTTCCTTACAATCCTGTACGCCGTTCACAACGTCGAACATATGACGTGCCAGTTGCTCGAAAACCGGACGAATCTCTTCAATACTTCCCGACATAAACATCCTCAAGCTGAAATGGTTAACGACCGCTCTTGGCCGGTTGCGGACGGTTGACACGGCTCAGTTTACCCGGCTGATTCCCGGAGAGCAACTAAAGGCGTTTTGTCAGGAGTTCTAATTTTGGGTGCGTCGGCTCAGCTCATGCGCATCGGACTCAATCATGCAGCTGGCCTGGCTCGAAGGTTGCTCTAGGAAAGCCCATGTCGCGTGGTATAGGCTTCGAATTCTTCGTCGCTTTGCAATCCAAGCAAATTTAAAAGTTCCGACATTACTTGGGCTAGCAAAGGAATTCTCTCCCATAGCCCCCATGGTCCTTCCGGAGAAAAATAGTACCAGTATCCATTTAAGAAGTCGCTAGGCGGCTTTTTTTGCGCAATTTTTAAATCTATTAATATTGAACGCAGTTGTGTTTCATAAAAGTCTGCAATGTTTGCGTCGCTCCTTGATGCTTCTAGAAGCAACTCGTCCAGCCGAGTTGCGGACATAACAATGTGCTTTTCTAATTTTTTCATGGTTGCAACATCTTGCTATATAAGCTCGCCCTGTATTGGCTGAGCAGGCGTAAAAGCATTCAGGTCAGGCACAGTATGCTGAGTCAAGTTGCCTCTAACCTCTATGGGATTCTTGTTCAATTGCTGCATTCACACTCTCGTATACCGTTGTCGCCGTACGTATAGAAGCTGAATTTCCTATACCAAAGTCATTATTCGGCGTGTTGGTTCGTTGGTCATCACTACCCTTCCTTACAGTCGTTCGCCGTCGTGTAGCTGAGCTTAAAGCACGCGTTTGCAAGCGTCCGCTTCTGGCCGATTGCAGACGATCGGGTCAGCATAGCATCTTGCCAAGTCGAAAAGTCTCGCGGAGTGTCACAAATGTCTCCAACCGACCCTAACCGGACGTTTTTTTCTGATACCAGTCCGGTTCAGGAAGCGCGGGTACGTCTGTACCAAACATCCTTATGTATGCAGACCAAATCGCGTGCGTTCGCGAACGAGTTGCTTCGATTCGGCACTCCAGTTCGGCACGATATCGATAGCTTCCACCCTCTTCGTATGCGTACACATCACCACAGTGGGCGTCACGATATTTAAGCCAAGCCTCCTGCGAAGCGGTGATCTGAGGCTTGCCACTGTTTTCTCTGCTTATTCTTCCCGCTGCAATCGCCAGGTACTCACTGAGGATCTTGTCCTCCTTACGAAGTTCCTGGTTCAAGCACTCCGACTCGTCAAGAGTATTTTCTGATTGCAAACATAACAGCTGAGGCTTTTCAGCTCTAGCAGAGAGCATCACACCAAGGAATAGACAACCTATCAACAAAAATCTGCGCATTTTGCCTCAAGGACGACTTGTTGGGATAACCGGCCCACTCGAATTTAAACTTGTTTGATATGAATATTTGATAGCGGCCTTCACCAAACCGCGTACGACCACGCGAATCTGGACGAAGACAGAAACCAGCCGAGCGCGCCGCAATTGACAAGCACAGTCAGCCAGAACGCCATGCGGAAGGATGCTTTCTTCGACTTATGCCGGAGCAGTTGTTGCGCCACGAGAGCGCCCGGCCAGCCTCCGAACAATGAGAGCATATGCAGCGTACTTTCCCTGGTTCGCCACCGATTGGTCTGCGCGGCGGATTTGTCGAGCGCGTAAGCGATGAAGGTAAGGACACTCGCGCAGAGATACGCACCCAACACGGCAGCAGGCAGTTTCCCCGCTATCACAGCGATGGCCATCAGGACGAGAAAACAGCATGCCGTGATCAAGGCCTTGCCACGCGTCCGGGCGGTCGCCGGACGCGGTGCTCCTGCCCTTACGAAAGCGACGTTCTTCGCCCGCGGCTGCCCTTTTTCGTTTGCGCTCAGCTCATAGCTCACCAAGTTGCCGGCTGCCGGACGGCGGCCGCGATCGGAGAACGATTTGATGTGGACGAACACCGCCGGCCCGCCACCGTTCGGGGTGATGAACCCGAATCCCTGCTCATCCTTCCAGGACGTGATTTTTCCCTGGTAGCGCGCGGCGCTTTGCACTCTCATCCCGGTGTTCGCGTGTTATGGATGGAGATTTGAGCGCCGACCGAAGGACCGACCCGCACGCTAGCGCAGGTTGCCCGTATGCCCCAGCGAATACCGCCCCGGCTGCGGCCACACCGTCAGCCCGTGCGGCTCGCCGCCGACTTTTACCTGGCGCACGTCGCCGTTGGCGGTGTCCATGCGGTAGACGACGTCGTCGAAGCGTCCGGCCAGCCACAGCCATTTGCCGTCGGCGCTGACGTTCCCCATGTCGGGACTGCCGCCGTTCGGAATCGCCCAGTGGGCCACGATCTTTTCGCTTGCGAACTCCAGCACGTCGACGCTGCCCGGGCCCTTGCGCTTGCCGTGGATGCGGTGGGTGCCGCGGTTGGTGATGTAGAGGAATTTGCCGTCGCGGCTGGGATACAGGCCGTGGGTGCCGGGACCGGACGGGATGAAGCCGACCTTGGTGAAGCTCGCGCCGTCGACGATGTGGACGCCGTCGGCCATCATGTCGGCGATATAGAAGCGCTTGCCGTCGGGCGAGATGCGCACGTCCTGCGGCATGCCCTTCTTGCTCGTGCAGATCTCGCTGGCGCCCGGGTTGCGCGGATCGAAGCCTTCGCGCACGCGCGTGGCCGGCATGCTGAGCTTCAGGTAGCCCAGCACCTTGCGGTTGGGGAGGTCGATCTTGGCGACCGAGCCGTCGAATTCGCAGGTGAACATGGCGTAGCGGCCGTCGATCGAGAATTCAGCGTGGTTGATGCCGCCGCACTGGGGCACGTCGATCGCGTACTGCATCGCCATCGTGTGCGGGTTGCGGAAGTCGAGCCGGCGGCGCGCCTCGGCGACCACGATGGCCGACTTGCCGTCGGGCGTGAAGTACATGTTGTAGGGGTCGTCGACCTCCACCTCGGGACCCGGCTTGCCGGTGGCTGGGTCGATCGGCGTCAGGCTTCCGGTGTTCTTGCGCTCGGCGTTATTCGCTACCCAAAGCGTGCGCAGGTCCCAGGACGGGATCACGTGCTGGGGACTGATGCCGACCTTGAAGCGGTCGACCACCTTCATCGTTGCCGGATCGATCACGCTGACATCGTTCGAGCGCAGGTTCGGCACGTAGACGCGCTCGAGGTCCTTGCTGACCGCTGCGCTCAGGTGGGTCGAGCCGATTTCACTGTACAGGTTGAGCGAATCGACAACCGGCGGCATGCCCGCCTCCGTGACGACGGGCGTTTTTTTGACAGCGGCGACGGGAGGCGCGACGTCCCGCACACGGAGGACACTGAAGGCGCCGGCGGCGATGGCGGCGGCAAGGACGGCGGCGACGACTACTTTTTTCGATGGCACGATGGAGTTCTTTACGGTTGCCTGGATGGGTTCTGGATTGGGTGTTCTTGCAGACTGGCGCGGATGGCGGCGACCGAAGCGGACACGATGCGGTCGACGCCGAGCCGGCCCAGTTCGGCCGTCGCCCGGCGCGGATCGCCGTCGACGCCGCCTGCCTTGCCTGCCTTTGCGCCGGCCGCGAGTGCGTCCTGGCGCACCAGCGCCGGATCGATTGCCAGCGACAGGGCCGTATCGGCCAGCCCGGCGTGCATGCCGATTTCGGCATCGCCATGGCCGCGCCGCTTCAGCTCGGCCACATAACTGCTCTGCGTTGCCCGGTAATAGTCGAGCAAGGCGTGAACGCGGCAAGATGGCGCGCGGTTGACGCGTGCCGCGGCCTTTTCTTCGTTTTTCTGGTAACCGCCGTGGTCGCCGAGGAAGAATACGTCGCGCACCCCATGCTGGCAGAAGCTGCGCGCCGTCGCTTCCAGCACCGACTCGAAGGCAGCGTCGGGTATCGAGATCGTGCCGGCAAAGCGCATGTGGCCGGCCGGCGGCGTGATCGCCCCCTCGGGCACGTAGGCAATGGTCGGCGCCACCAGCGTATTGCCGAGACCCTGGGCGATGCGGCCTGCCAGCACCCGGGCGCGCACATTGTGCTTGCCGAGGGCGATATGCGGACCGCTTTGTTCGGTGCCGCCGATCGGCACCAGCACCGTGGTGGCACCGGCCGCGATGCGGTCGCGCAGCTCGGGCGAAGTCAGGTCTTCGATATAGACGCTGGCAGGTCCCGATGCGGCCGCGAGCGTGGGCGCGGCCAACGCCAGCATGAGGCTGGCCACCACACATACCTTGCGCTGCCGACTTTTTTGCGGATGAAGCATCGTGTTCCGTTTTCCTGGGCGATTGACTGCGTGAGCGGACGCTTGCCGCGCGTCATTACTTCAACATTGTAGAGCAAGCGGCCCATGCAAAACCGATGTTGAAGGTGTTTTGCCCGTCTCTGTTGCAAAGCCGCAGTACGCTCATTATTGGTGCGACAACTGGTGCGGCTTTCTGTCCAATATGGTGCGGCCAACGCACGATTCCAGTGCATGATGTTCAGTCCAGGCCGACTCCCTTGTCAAATCAAGGACTTGGCATGGTGCGGCAGGCGGCCCGGAACTTGCTTAGAAACACGCTTACGTCTCAACCATGCACTTTTTTAGAAAGTTTTTCGGATGGATGCACCCAAACACGGCGCCGACACCCTGTTCGTTCTCCTCGGCGCAATCCTGATCCTGGCCATGCACGCCGGCTTCGCATTCCTCGAGCTTGGCACGGTGCGCAAGAAAAACCAGGTCAATGCGCTGGTCAAGATCCTGGTCGATTTCGCGGTCTCGACGATTGCCTATTTCTTCATCGGCTACACCATCGCCTATGGCGTCGACTTCTTTTCGGACGCCGCCTCGCTCAGCCAGCGCAACGGCTTCGAGCTCGTGAAATTCTTCTTCCTGCTGACCTTCGCGGCGGCCATCCCGGCCATCATTTCCGGCGGAATCGCCGAGCGCGCCCGCTTCCACCCGCAGCTCGTCGCCACGGCCCTGCTGGTCGGCTTCGTTTATCCCTTCTTCGAAGGCATCGTGTGGAACCATAACTACGGCATCCAGGCCTGGCTGAAGGGAGCGCTGGGCGCGGAGTTCCACGATTTCGCCGGCTCCGTGGTCGTGCATGCGGTCGGCGGCTGGGTGGCGCTGCCGGCGGTGATCCTGCTCGGCGCGCGTCGCGGCCGTTATTCGAAAAACGGCGCGATTTCCGCCCACCCGCCGTCGAGCATTCCCTTCCTGGCACTCGGCGCCTGGGTGCTGGCGGTAGGCTGGTTCGGCTTCAACGTGATGAGCGCGCAGACGCTGGACAAGATCAACGGGCTGGTGGCGCTCAATTCACTGATGGCGATGGTGGGCGGCACCCTGGCCGGCGTCCTGGCCGGCAAGAACGACCCGGGCTTCGCCTACAACGGACCGCTGGCCGGCCTGGTCGCCATCTGTGCCGGCTCGGACCTGATGCATCCGCTGGGCGCGCTGGTGACGGGGGCCATCGCCGGCGGCGTCTTTGTCTGGATGTTCACGCTCACACAGAACAAGTGGAAGATCGACGACGTGCTCGGCGTGTGGCCCTTGCACGGCCTGTGCGGCGCCTGGGGCGGCATTGCGGCCGGCATCTTCGGCCAGCACGCGTTCGGCGGCCTGGGCGGCGTGTCCTTTTTCGCGCAGCTGCTCGGCACGCTGATGGGCATCGGAATCGCGTCCGCGTCCGGCTGGATCATTTACGGGCTGCTGAAGAAGACCGTCGGCATCCGCCTCGATCCGGAAGAGGAGTACAACGGCGCCGACCTGTCGATCCACAAGATCAGCGCGACGGCCGAGCGCGAGACGAGCTGGTAGCAGCAATGCGTGGGGTGGGCTCGGCCCACGCGGTGATACACGACGGCGAGATCGTCGAGCACGAAATCGGAACCGTTACGTATCACCGCGTGGGCGGAGCCCACCCTACATTAGCCCTGCGGCTGGGTCGCACCGCTACCCGTCGATTCAGTCACGGCGGCGCGCGGAAAGAAGCGCTCGCGCAGCGAACCCAGCAACGACCAGCCGAGCCCGGCCACGGCGAGGGTCATGATGGTGCCGACCAGCCCGTTGCTCCAGAAAATCCCCAACCCGCCGCGCGAGGCCAGCATGCTCTGGCGGAACGCGTCCTCGGCGCGGTCGCCCAGCACCAGGGCCAGCACCAGCGGCGCCAGCGGGTAGTCGAGTTTCTTGAACACGTAGCCGACGATGCCGAAGGCCAGCATCAGCCAGATGTCGAACTGGGCGTTGTGCACCGTGAAGGCGCCGATCGCGCAGACCACGAGGATCGCCGGGGCGATGATCGAGAACGGAATGCGCAGGATCGCGGCGAACAGCGGCACCGTCGCCAGCACGATGATCAGGCCCGACAGGTTGCCGAGATACATGCTGGCAATCAGTCCCCAGACAAAATCCTTCTGCTCGACGAAGAGCAGCGGACCCGGCTGCAGGCCCCAGATCATCAGGCCGCCCAGAAGCACCGCGGCGGTGGCCGAGCCCGGGATGCCCAGCGCCAGCATCGGCAGCAAGGCGCTGGTGCCGGCAGCGTGCGCCGCCGTTTCCGGCGCCAGCACGCCGGCGATATTGCCCTTGCCGAAGCTGTCCTGGTCGCGGGCAAATTTCTTGGCCACGCCATAGCCCATGAACGAGGCCGCCGTGGCGCCGCCCGGCGTGATGCCCATCCAGCAGCCGATCGCCGACGAGCGCAGCAGGGTGGCGAAGTGGCGCGGCATCGTGGCCCAGGTCTTGAACACCACCTTCAGGTCGATCTTGCCGTTCTTGCCGCGGAAGGCCAGCCCTTCCTCGATCGTGATCAGGATTTCGCTGATGCCGAACAGGCCGATCACCGCCACCAGGAAGTCGAAGCCGCGCAGCAGCTGCGGGGCGCCGAAGGTCATGCGCAGCTGGCCGGAGATGGTATCGAGACCGACGGCCGCCAGCACGAAGCCGATGCACATGGCGATCACGATCTTCGCCTTCGATTCCTTGCCCATGCCGATGAAGCTGGCGAAGGTGAGGAAATACACCGCGAAGAATTCGGGCGGCCCGAAGCGCAGCGCGAATTTCGCCACCAGCGGCGCCAGGAAGGTGATCATCAGCACGCCGACGAGCGCCCCGATGAAGGAGCCGGTAAAGGCGCTGGTCAGCGCTTCGCCCGCCCTGCCCTGCTGCGCCAGCGGATACCCGTCGAAGGTGGTGGCCACCGACCAGGCCTCGCCCGGAATATTGAACAGGATCGAGGTGATGGCGCCGCCGAAGAGCGCGCCCCAGTAAATGCAGGACAGCAGGATGATCGCCGAAGTCGGGTTCATCGTAAACGTCAGCGGCAGCAGGATCGCCACGCCGTTCGGGCCGCCGAGCCCGGGCAGCACCCCGACGACGATCCCGAGCAGGATGCCGACGATCATCAGCCCGCCGTTATGCCACGACAGGACGGTCGCAAAACCGTTGAGCAGCGCGTTGAAGTCATCCATGTGATATCCGATCAGTAACCGAACAACTGTTCGAGCGGGCCCTTGGGCAGCGGCACCGTGAACATGATTTCAAAAATCCAGAACAGGATCAGGCTGACGATCACACCCGTGAGGGTCGACCGGTACCAGCTGAACTTGCCGACGAGGCACATGAAGATGCCGATGAACAGCGCCGAGGCCACGTAGATGCCGATGAACTGGACCGCCGCGATGTAGACGATCAGCGGCAGCAGCACGATCGCCACCAGCTTGGCCTGGGCCTGCTCGAGGAATGCCGAGCGGTCGTTCTTGCGCAGCGCCTGGACCAGCACCACGAGACTGGCGAGGAAAATGGCGATCCCCATGCGCATCGGGAAGTAGCCGGGCTGCGGGCCGTCGTCCGCCCAGCCGGCGCCGAGCTTGTAGTTGCTGACGATGGCCAGCAGCGCGAACGCGGCGACCACGATGCCGACCACGATTTCCGCGGTCCGCCTGGTGATGACGGCCGCCGATGGCGCGACGCTGCCGTCGATGTCTTCCTGGGAGTTCATGACGCGTCCCTTACGGTGCCATGAAACCGGCCGCCTTCATGATCTGGCGGTGGTTCTGTTCGTCCTTGCCCAGGTAGGCACGCAGCTGGTCGCCCACCATGACGGTCGACTTCAGGGCGTTCTTCGTCACGTACTCTTTCCACTCAGGGGTGGCGACCACCTTCATCATCAGGTCGGTGTAGTACTTGGTCACCTCCGGCGCGACCTTGCCCGGCAACATGAAGACACGCAGCATCTGGTACTGCACGTCGAGGCCCTTTTCCTTGCAGGTCGGGATGTCGGCCCAGCTCTGGGTATCGGTCACCTTTTCGGTATAGGCGCTGCGCTTGTCGGCGAACAGGCACAGGGCGCGGTGCTGGCCGGCGCGCCATTGCGCGATCGATTCGGACGGATTGTTCGGGTTCGAGTCGATATGCTTGCCCGAGAGCTGGGTGGCCGCCTCGCCGCCGCCCTTGTACGGGATGTACACGAACTTGACGCCCGCCGCCTTCTCGACCAGGGCGGTGATGATGTGGTCTTCGCGCTTGGAGCTGGTGCCGCCCATCTTGAATTTCGACGGTTCCTTTTTCACCGCCGCCAGGTACTCGAGCGGCGTCTTGTAGGGGGTTTCGCTGTTCACCCAGAAAACGAATTCGTCCTGCGCCACCATCGCCACCGGCGTCAGATCGCGCCAGTTGAAATCGAGGCCGGTTGCCAGCGGCACCGTGTACAGACCGGAGGACGACACGACGAGCCGGTGGGCGTCGCCCGGCGTGCTCTTGATGTCGAGCAGGCCTTCGGCGCCGCCGGCGCCCGCCTTGTTCTGCACCACGATCGGCTGGCTGACCAGTTTATGCTTGGCGATGATTCCCTGGATGGCGCGCGCCATGTTGTCGGTGGCGCCGCCAGCGCCGAAGGGCACGATGAACTCGATCGACTTGGTGGGTTCCCAGTCCTTGGCCATGGCGCCGTGCGCCATGCCGGCCGTCAGAGCTGCGATTGCGAGAGCATGCTTGAGCTTAAAATTCGGGGTGAGGCTGTTCATGAACCGTCTCCTGTCCGGGCCGTGGCCCTTGTTTTTAGTGTTGTTCCAGAGGTGAGTCGCGCCGCAGCGCGAATGCCGGGTGCTATGCCGCCTGCTGCAGCTTCGGGCCAGGCAGCGATTCCCGCAGCGAGCGCATCGCCGCGGCCACCCCGCCGGCCTGGTGCGGCACGCCGGCCAGCGCCAGGCCCATCTCGACCCCGGCCAGGGTGCCCATCAGCGTCAGGTCGTTGAAATCGCCCAGGTGTCCGATGCGGAACACCCAACCGCTCAGCTTGGAGAGGCCCTGGCCCAGCGACATATTGAAATTCGTCAGGATCAGCTTGCGCAACGCGTCGGCGTTGTGGCGTTCGCCGTTCGCGCCATTCGGCATGACCACCGCCGTCAGCACGCCGCTGTATTCAGCCGGGTTCTGGCACAGGATCTCCAGGCCCCAGGCACGCACGCACTGGCGGGTCGCCTCGGCATGGCGCTGGTGGCGCGCGAACACGTTCTGCATGCCCTCTTCCAGCAGCATGTCGCAGGCTTCCGACAGGCCATACAGCAGGTTGGTCGCCGGGGTGTAGGGCCAGAAGCCGTTCTTGTTGGCTTCGATGATCTCGTCCCAGGCCCAGAAAGCGCGCGGCAGCTTCGCCGTCCGCGAAGCGGCAATTGCCTTTTGCGACACCGCATTGAAGGACAGGCCGGGCGGCAGCATCAGGCCCTTCTGCGAGCCGGCCACGGTGACGTCCACGCCCCATTCGTCGTGGCGGTAGTCGAGCGAGCCGAGCGAAGAGATCGTGTCGACCAGCAGCAGCGCCGGGTGGCCGGCCTTGTCGATGGCGCGCCGCACTGCGGCGATATCGGAGGTGACGCCGGTCGAGGTTTCGTTGTGCACCACGCAGACGGCCTTGATCTGGTGCGCGGTGTCTTCCAGCAGGCGCGCTTCGATGCGGGCGGCGTCGGCGCCGCGGCGCCAGTCGTCGCCGATGAATTCGGGTTTCAGGGAGAGCCGCTCGGCCAGCTTCTTCCACAGAGTGGCGAAGTGACCGGTCTCGTACATCAGTACCGTGTCGCCTGGCGAGAGCGTGTTGACCAGCGCCGCTTCCCAGGCGCCGGTGCCGGAGGCCGGATAGATCACCACCGGCTGCGTCGTCCCGAAGATCTGGCCGATCTCGCCCAGGATTTTCTTGCCCAGCTGCTGGAACTCGGGACCGCGGTGGTCGATGGTGGGATAGTCCATGGCACGCAGGATGCGGTCGGGGACATTGGTCGGGCCGGGGATCTGCAGGAAATGCCGTCCGGACGGGTGGGAATTCAGCTTCAACATTGCAACTCCTAGAGAAGGGCCAACGCAGTCAGAGATATTCGAGCGACGAGCAACTTTGCATACAATATACTTAAACGCGGCAGTGTCAAGAAAATATCGTGTTGCGCCGCAGCGCGGCAATCGCAGTCTTTTCCGCTACTCTATAGTCGATGCGCAAGGCGTGGCGAGCCTGGCAGCCGGGGCGGCCGGTGTCGAAAGAATCATTTGACGCTCGAAAAATCGTATACAATATATTTCATGATTCACGAACCACTACTCCCACCCCCAGCCCGTCCGGCGGTCATCGACCGCCAGGGTCTCGCTTCCGCCGTCACGGTACGCCTGCGCGACATGATCATCGAGGGCACCCTGGCGCCGGGCACCCGCCTCAACGAACGGGTGCTGTGCGAACAGCTGATGGTCTCGCGCACGCCGCTGCGCGAAGCGTTCAAGGTCCTGGCCGGCGAAGGCCTGATCGAACTTCTTCCCAACCGCGGCGCCCAGGTGGCCGAAATGTCGATGGCCGACATCGAGCAGACCTTCGAGGTGCTCGGCGCGCTCGAGGCGCTGTCCGGCCAACTGGCCTGCGAACGCATCACCGATGCCGAAGTCGTCGAGATCCGCGCACTGCATTACGAGATGCAGGCGGCGCATGCGCGGCGCGACCTGGCGACCTACTACAAGATCAACCACGAAATCCATGACCGCATCAACGCCGCGGCCCGCAATGCGGTGCTGACCACCACTTACCTGCACCTGAACGCGCGCATCCAGAACCTGCGCTTCCGTTCCAACTTCAACCAGGACAAGTGGGATGCGGCGATGAAGGAGCACGGCATCATGCTCGACGCCCTCGAGCGGCGCGACGGCCCTGCCCTGCGCGCCATCCTTGAACATCACCTCCAGTCCAAGCGCTTCACGGTCGTGTCCGACCTGCGCGCATACGAAGCCACCCAAAAGGCCTAGCCCCATGAACGCACCCGCCGCCGCACCGATCAAGCTGAGCGAACAACTCGCTTCCCGAATGAATGGGCAAGGACTGGCAAGGCGGCTGGCGGCCGAAACGGGGGGCGAAGTCCTGTTCGACGCCGCCTCGCGCGGCCGCTACTCCACCGACGCCTCGATCTACCAAGTGGATCCGGTCGGGGTGTTCGTGCCGCGCACCGAGCGCGACGTCGAGCTGGCGATCGCCATCGCGCGCGAGATGGGCGTGCCCATCCTGCCGCGCGGCGCCGGCACCAGCCAGTGCGGCCAGACCGTGGGCGAAGCGCTGGTCATCGATAACAGCAAATACCTCAACCAGGTGCTCGAATTCGACCCGGCCGCGATGACGGTGACGGTGCAGCCGGGGATCGTGCTCGACCACCTGAACGCCTGGCTGAAGCCGCACGGCGTCTGGTTCCCGGTCGACGTCAGCACGGCGGCCCAGTGCACGCTCGGCGGCATGGCCGGCAACAATTCCTGCGGCTCGCGCTCCCTCGCCTACGGCAACATGGTGCACAACGTGGTGGCGATCGATGCCATCCTGTCGGACGGCACCGAAGCCCGCTTCCAGGACGAACGGGCGATGGGCGATGCGCCGCCGCGCGTACGCGAACTGATGGCCGGCCTGCGCGCCATCGCCGCCCGCGAACATGAGGAAATCGCGCGCATGGTGCCGAAGGTGATGCGCCGCGTCGGCGGCTACAACATCGACATCTGGCACCCGCAGAGCGAACGGCCCTATACCCAGGACGGCAGCGTCAACCTGGCCCACCTGCTGGTCGGCAGCGAGGGTACGCTGGCGACCACCCGCCGCATCGTGCTCAAGGTGCAGCCGCTGCCGAAACATAAAACGCTCGGCGTCGTCAACTTCCCGACCTTCCACCAGTCGATGGAAATGACGCAGCACATCGTCAAGCTCGCCCCGGTGGCGGTGGAGCTGGTCGACCGCACCATGATCGAGCTGGCGCGCGACAACCCGGCCTTCCGCCCGGTGATCGAAAAAGCCCTGATCGGCGCGCCCGATGCGATCCTGCTGGTGGAATTCGCCGGCGAATCGATGGACGAACAACGCGCCGGCCTGGCCCGGCTGGTGAGCCTGATGGCCGAGCTGGGACTGCCCGGCAGCGTGGTCGAAATGGTCGACGCCGGCGCCCAGAAGGCGCTGTGGGAAGTGCGCAAGGCCGGCCTGAACATCATGATGAGCATGCGCGGCGACGGCAAGCCGGTCTCCTTCATCGAAGACTGCGCCGTGCCGCTCGAGCACCTGGCCGAGTACACCAGCAGCCTGACCGAAGTCTTCGCACGCTACGGCACCCGCGGCACCTGGTACGCCCACGCCTCGGTCGGCACCCTGCACGTGCGGCCGATCCTGGACCTGCGCCGCGGCGGCGCCGAAAAGATGCGGGCGATTGCCGAGGAAGCGGGCGCGCTGGTGCGCAAGTACAAGGGCGCCTTCTCGGGCGAACACGGCGACGGCCTGGTGCGCAGCGAATGGGTGGCCTGGCAGTTCGGCCCGCGCCTGATGCGCGCGTTCGAGGAGATCAAGCAGCTGTTCGATCCGTCCGGCCTGATGAATCCCGGGAAGATCGTCCGTACCACGCGCATGGACGACAAATCCCTGTTCCGCTACAAGCCGGGCTACCAGCCGGCGGCCTTGACGACGGCGCTCGACTGGTCGGCCTGGAACGTGCAGGTCGATCCGGTGACGGAAGAAAGCACGGCGCCCGGCGCCGGCGGCGACCCGGCCGGCGGCTTCGCCAAGGCGGTCGACATGTGCAACAACAATGGCCATTGCCGCAAGTTCGACGCCGGCACCATGTGCCCGAGCTACCGCGTGACGAAAGACGAGCAGCACCTGACGCGCGGGCGCGCCAACACCCTGCGCCTGGCCCTGTCCGGCCAGCTGGGCGAAGACGGTTTTACCTCCGAGGCGATGCGCGAGACGCTCGACCTCTGCGTCAGCTGCAAGGGCTGCAAGCGCGACTGCCCGACGGGAGTCGACATGGCGCGCATGAAGACCGAATTCCTCTACCACTACCAGAAGAAGCACGGCCTGTCGCGCAAGGACAAGCTGATCGCCAACCTGCCGCGCTGGGCGCCGTGGGCGGCGCGCCTGCCCTGGCTGGCCAACCTGCGCGATACGGTGCCGGGTGCTGCCGGCTTGTCCGAGAAGCTGTTCGGCTTCTCGGCCAGGCGTTCGCTGCCGACCTGGCGCAGCGACACCTTCATGGCCCGCGTCCAGGCGCCTGCGTTGGCGCCGGAGCAGGCCGACGTCGTCCTGTTCGCCGACACCTTCAATAATTATTTCGAGAGCGAGAACGCCATGGCCGCGCTGCAGGTGCTGCAGGCGGCCGGCTACAAGGTGCACGTGGCGCGGCCGGCTTCCCGTGACGCCGAACCCGCACGTCCCCTGTGCTGCGGGCGCACTTACCTGGCCAGCGGACTGGTCGACGAAGCCAGGGCCGAAGCACGCCGCGTGGTCGAGGCGCTGCGCCCCTTCGTGGCGCGCGCTGTGCCCGTGGTCGGGCTGGAGCCGTCCTGCCTGCTGACGCTGCGCGACGAATTCCTGGTGATGGGGCTGGGCGCGGATGCCGAAGCACTGGCCGCGCAGGCACTGCTGTTCGAGGAATTCCTGGCGCGCGAGCACGCGGCCGGCAAGCTCAAGCTGGACCTCAAGGCGCTGCCGGAAGCGCGCGCCCTGCTCCATGGCCACTGCCACCAGAAGGCCTTCGACGCCGTGCGGCCGGTGCAGACGGTGCTGGGACTGATCCCGGGCCTGAAGGTGGAACTGATCGAATCGAGCTGCTGCGGCATGGCGGGCAGCTTCGGCTATGAAGCGAAACACTACGCCGTGTCGATGCAGATGGCCGAGCTGTCCCTGCTGCCGGCGGTGCGCGCCGCCGGCGCCGACACCGTGCTCGTGGCCGACGGCACCAGCTGCCGCCACCAGATCGCCGACGGCGCCCAGCGCGAAGCCGTCCACGTGGCGCGCGTGCTCGCGCGCTCATTGAAGGCGTAATCCGTAGGGTGGGCGCCCCGTGCCCACCCTACACCTGAAAGGACATCATGACCGAGCAGAATGGCAGAGTACACCTGACGATCAAGGACGGCGTGGCAGCCATCCTGATCGACCGCCCGCAGGCGCGCAACGCAATGACCTGGGCGATGTACGAAGAACTGGGGAGCATCTGTACGCGGATCGCGGGCGACCCGTCGATCCGGGTAACGACGATTCGCGGCGCCGGCGGCGAAGCCTTTGTCGCCGGCACCGACATCGAACAGTTCTCCACCTTCAAAGGCGGAGACGACGGCATCGCCTACGAACAGGCCATCGACGAGCGCGTGGGCCAGGTCGAAAGCCTGCCGATGCCGACCATCGCCATCGTCGAAGGCTGGGCGATCGGCGGCGGCCTGGCGCTCAGCGCCGCCTGCGACTTTCGCATCGCCACCCCGAGCGCGGCCTTCGGGGTGCCGATCGCGCGCACGCTCGGCAACTGCCTGTCGATGAAGAACACGGCGCGGGTCGTCGCCGCGGTGGGCGTGCCGACCGCGAAGCGCCTGCTGCTGCTGGCCGAGACCATCAGCGCCGCCGAGGCGCAGGCCAGCGGTTTCGTCACCAGGGTGGCCGAGCCGGACGCTCTGGACGCCGAAGTTGCCGGCATGTGCAAGCGCCTCGCCGGCCATGCGCCGGTCACGATGCGGGTGTCGAAGGAAGCCATCCGCCGCCTCGTCAATGCGGGCCTGCCCGACGGCGAAGACCTGATCCGCGCCGCCTACGGCAGCAGCGACTTCAAGATCGGCGTGAACGCCTTCCTCGACAAACAGCGCCCTCAATGGACCGGAGCATGACGACCAAACCAACACACACCGGTCCCCTGGCCGGCATGCGCGTGCTCGAACTGGCGCAGATCATGGCGGGGCCGACCTGCGGCATGATGCTGGCCGACATGGGCGCCGACGTCATCAAGGTCGAGAAGCTGCCGGGCGGCGACGACGCCCGCGCCTACCGCGAGCCGCGCGTGAACGGCGTCTCGGCGCCCTTCATGATCCTGAACCGCAACAAGCGCGGCATCGCCCTCAACCTGAAACTCGAGCAGGGCCGCGACATCCTGCTGCGCATGGTGAAGGAAGCCGACGTCCTGACGGAGAACTACCGCCGCGGCACCCTCGAAAAACTGGGACTCGGCTACGACGTATTGAGCAAGGTGAACCCGGGCCTGATCTACTGCGCCGTGTCCGGCTACGGCCGCAACGGTCCCGACGCCGACAAGCCGGGCTTCGACCTCATCGCACAGGGCTTTTCCGGATTGATGTCGGTCACGGGCGAGCCGGGCGGACCGCCGGTCAAGACCGGCAACTCGATCGCCGATACCAACGCCGGTATCCTCGCGATGGCCGGCATCACCGCCGCCTACGTCCACAAGCTGAAAACCGGCGAAGGGCAAATCGTCGACACCTCGCTGATCGAGGCCGCCCTGCAGCAGACCTACTGGCAGGCGGCCATCTATTTCGCGACCGGAGAATCCTCGGGCCCGACCGGCTCCGCCCACCTGCTCACCGCGCCCTACCAGGCCTTCAAAGCCAGCGACGGCTGGATCAACATCGGCGGCGCGAACCAGGGCAACTGGGAGCGCATCGCGGTCGCGCTGGGGCGCCCGGAATGGCGCGAAGATCCGCGCTTTGCGACCAACACGCAGCGCATGGAAAACCGCGAAGCGCTGGTCTCGATGATGAGCGAGATCGTCGCGACCCGCACCAGGGCGCAGTGGATCGCCCTCCTCGACGAAGCGGGCGTGCCCGTGGGCCCGGTGCACACGATCGCCGAGGCGCTCACGCACCCGCAAACGCTGGCGCGCGAGATGGTGGTGGACCTGGTGCACCCGCAGGCCGGACCGACCCGCGCGCTCGGCTGCCCCATTCATTTCTCGAAGACGGCGACGCGCATCGACCGGCCGGCGCCGATGCTGGGCGAGCATTCGCGCGAACTGTTGCGCGAGTATGGGTACGGCGATGCGGAGATCGATGGGTTCGTGGAGGCGGGGGTGATCGAGGAAGCGGCGGGCTGAGGGGACTGGAGGGTCGTCACCGCCTGGCGAAGGACCGGCTTCGGCCCTCAGCTGCGCTATTCGTCCAACAAATCGTCGTCGCCGATCGGCGCGGCATTTGGACGCTCATCGATGACAAACCGGGCGATGCGAATGGCCCGGTTCCTCGCTTCGCTCACCGTGCCGTACGATGGCTCGGTGGTAAAGCATGGTTCTGTCGCCGCCCTGCCGATAGGACTGATCTGGATGGAGGAATGCCATTTCGGCGTCTTCGGTCGCCCGTCCGAGTGCAGGCTGACTGCAATATCGTAACCGCGGTAGGTGCCCACTCGGTCCATGGCGCGTCTCCTGGTGGAAGGGACATCGTAACAGGATGCGGGCAGTGGCACGCGTCCGGGCGGATCTTCGTTCGCGCAGGCGATCACGCAGGTGATCAGGCAGGTGAGCATCGTCGCGTCACCGCGAACCTTGTCCGGCCGCTTTTCAGGCCGGACGACTGCCGTTCAGTCCCAGGTAGCGCCCCTCTTCGTCGACGTGCGCCGGATCGACGTCCATTTCGCTGTCCGGTATCGCTGTGAGCTTGTTAAGGACGATATACCCCATCGTCGCGTAGCCGTGCGACAAGTTTTCGTCATGGTCGAATGCGTATTGCGCGTAGCGGTAGACTTTTACGGTCATCGATACCTCCTGCTTGCCCTTCGCCCAGGTGGCGCTCTTTCACAGACTAACACCGAACAGCGCGATCCGGTGTACGGCTGCGCTTCCGCCCTCCAAGCCATCTTGCCTTCTCCATTTGCGCCCCCATCTGCTGACGATGAACGATCGCGCCCCCGTGAAACATCTCCGCCACGATTTCCACCCCGCCGTGGCCAGCTGGTTCGCCGCCAGCTTTCCCGCCGCGACCGAGGCGCAGTTGCGCGCCTGGCCGCTGATCCAGGCCGGCCGCCCCACCCTGGTCGCGGCGCCGACCGGCTCCGGCAAGACCCTCACCGCTTTCCTGGCCGCGATCGACGACCTGGTGCGCGAGAGCGAAGACGGCCCTCTGCCCGACGAGACCCAGGTGCTCTACGTGTCGCCCCTGAAGGCACTGTCGAACGACATCCGCGTCAACCTGGAGGGGCCGCTGGCCGGCATCGGCGCCCAGCTCGAAGCAATGGGCCTGCCGCCGCACGGCATCCGCACCGCCGTGCGCACGGGCGACACCACGACCGCCGAGCGCAACGCGATGCGGAAGCGCGCCCCGCATATCCTCGTCTCGACGCCCGAGTCGCTGTATGTGCTGCTGGGTTCCGACAGCGGCCGGGCGATGCTGTCGACGGTGCGCACCGTGATCGTCGACGAGATCCACGCCGTGGCCGGCAGCAAGCGCGGGAGCCACCTGGCGCTCAGCCTGGAGCGGCTCGATGCCCTGTGCGGCCGGCGCACGGTGCGGGTCGGCCTGTCGGCGACCCAGAAACCGCTGTCGCTGGTGGCCGATTTCCTGGTCGGGCGCGCCGGCGGCGATTGCGCCGTGGTCGACGTCGGCCACGTCCGCGCGCGCGACCTGGGGCTGGAACTGCCGCCAGTTCCCTTGGAGGCGGTGCTGCCGAACGAAGTCTGGGAGCGGGTCTACGACCGCATGATGGAACTCGTGGTACTGCACCGGACCACGCTCATTTTCGTGAACACCCGGCGCATGGCCGAACGCGTGGCGCGCCACCTGGGCGACCGGCTGGGCAGCGAACACGTGGCCGCCCACCACGGCAGCCTGGCCAAGGAATTCCGGCTGGAGGCCGAGCAGCGCCTGAAGCGTGGCGAGCTGCAGGTGCTGGTCGCCACGGCCTCGCTGGAACTGGGCATCGACATCGGCGACGTCGACCTGGTCTGCCAGGTCGGCTCGCCCCGGAATATCGCGGCCTTTCTGCAGCGCGTGGGCCGCTCGGGCCACCAGGTCGGCGGCACGCCGAAGGGGCGCCTGTTCCCGACCTCGCGCGACGACCTGATCGAATGCACCGCCCTGCTCGACTGCGTGCGGCGCGGCGAACTCGACCTGCTGCGCATCCCGCGCGCGCCGCTCGACGTGCTGGCCCAGCAAATCGTGGCCGAAGTGGGCAGCCGCGAATGGGGCGAGGACGACTTGTTCCAACTGGTGCGCGGCGCGGCGCCGTATGCGGAACTGGAACGGAACAAGTACGACGCCCTGCTGCGCATGCTGGCCGAGGGCTACACGACCCGCAACGGCGTGCGCGGCGCCTACATCCACCGCGATGCCGCGACCCGCTCGCTGCGCGGCCGGCGCGGCGGCAAGCTGGCGGCCGTCACCTCGGGCGGGACGATCCCGGAGAATGCCGACTACACGGTGCTGCTCGAACCGCAGGGCCATTCGGTCGGCACCGTGAACGAGGACTTCGCCGTCGAGAGCCTGGCGGGCGACGTCTTCCAGCTCGGGAATACCTCCTACCGGATCATGAAGGTCGAAAGCGGCAAGGTACGGGTGGAAGACGCCGGCGGCGCCGCGCCCAACATCCCCTTCTGGCATGGCGAAGCGCCCGGTCGCAGCGATGAACTGTCGATGGGCGTGGCACGCCTGCGCGCCGAGATTGAAGCGCAGCTTGCCAGCAGCTCGGGCGAGGCCGCGCTGGACCTGGCCGTCGACTGGCTGCTCGAGCACCTCGGCCTGAATGAGGATGCCGCACGCCAGATCGTCGACTACCTGGCCCGTTCGCGCGCGGCCCTGGGCGCCCTGCCGACCCACGACACGCTGGTGATGGAGCGCTTCTTCGACGAGTCCGGCGGCATGCAGCTGGTGATCCACACGCCTTTCGGCAGCCGCATCAACCGCGCCTGGGGCCTCGCCCTGCGCAAGCGCTTCTGCCGTACCTTCAACTTCGAGCTGCAGGCCGCGGCCACCGAGGACGCGATCATCCTCTCGCTCTCGACCAGCCACAGCTTCCCGCTGGACGAGGTCTGGCGCTACCTGAAGTCCGCCACCGCCGAACCGATCCTGGTCCAGGCCCTGCTCGATGCACCCTTGTTCAACGTGCGCTGGCGCTGGAACGCGACCACGGCGCTGGCCCTGCCGCGCTTCGCCGGCGGCCGTAAAGTCGCGCCCCAGCTGCAGCGCATGAAGAGCGACGATTTACTGGCCTCGATCTTCCCGGACGGCGCCGCCTGCCTGGAAAACATCGCCGGTGACCGCGAGCTGCCGGATCACCCGCTGGTCGAGCAGACCCTGGACGATTGCCTGCACGAGGCGATGGACAGCGAAGGCTGGCTGGCCCTGTTGCGCCGGATCGAGAACGGCGAGATCGCATTGGTCGCGCGCGACCTGCCGGCGCCCTCGCCGCTGGCGGCGGAAATCCTCAACGCCCGTCCCTACGCCTTCCTCGACGATGCGCCGCTGGAAGAACGGCGCACCCAGGCCGTGATCAACCGGCGCTGGAGCGACCCGGCGACAACGGATGACATGGGCGCGCTCGACCTCGAGGCGATCGCCGGCGTCGCCGAGGAAGCCTGGCCGCAGACGAGGAACAGCGACGAGGTCCAGGAAGCGCTAGTGGCCCTGAGCCTCGTGACGCAGCAGGAGGCCCTGGCGCGCGCGGGCTGGCCGCAGTGGCTGGAAGAGCTGGCCGAGGCCGGCCGCGCGACCCGCGTGCGCGGCGCCGGGCTGCAGGCCTGGGTCGCGCTCGAACGCCTCGATTGCGTGCTGGCTGCCTATCCGGGCGCCGAATGCACGCCCGCCCTGAGGATCCCGGACAGCCACCGCGGCAACGATGGCGAACCGTGGACGCGCGACGAGGCCCTGGTCGAGATCATGCGTGCGCGCCTGACCGGCTTCGGGCCGCAGACCTTGCCGGACATCGCGGCCGCGCTGGCGCTGCCGGAATCGACGGCGGCGATCGCGCTTGGTGCGCTGGAAGCACAGGGTTATGTGATGCGTGGCCGCTTCACCCCGGGTGCGGAGGAAGAAGAATGGTGCGAACGGCACCTGCTGGCGCGCATCCACCGCTACACCATCAAGCGGCTGCGGCGCGAGATCGAGCCGGTCGAACTGCGCGACTACATGCGCTTCCTGTTCGACTGGCAGCACCTGACCGAGGACACCCAATGGCAGGGCCAGGACGCCCTGCCCCTGCTGCTGGCCCAGCTCGAAGGCTACGAGGCCGCGGCCGGCGCCTGGGAGGCGGACCTGCTCGGCCTGCGCCTGCGCGACTATTCGATGCTCTGGCTGGACGACCTGTGCCGCTCCGGCAAACTGGTCTGGACCCGCATCGATGCCCCGCGCGCAGCCGCCGGCGGCCCGGTGCGCGGCACGCCGATCGTGCTGCTGCCGCGGCGCCAGGTCGCGCTCTGGCATGCGCTGCCGCTGCCGGGCGGGCCGCCCGAGATCTCGCCGCGTGCCTCGAAAGTGCTGGAGGCGCTGCGGCGCGACGGCGCCATGTTCTTCGACGAACTGCAGTTCGATGCGCGCATGCTCCCGGTGGAACTGGAAACCGCCCTGGGCGAACTGGTGGCGACCGGATTCGTAAACGCCGACAGCTTTGCCGGCCTGCGCGCGATGCTGCTCCCGGCATCGAAGCGCGCCAGCAATGATCGTAAAAAACGCCGTGGCGCCGGCCCGACGATGGAAGAAGCGGGCCGCTGGGCGCTGGTGCGGCGCGCGCAGCCGTCTGACGAGCACCCCGCCACGCCGCCGCGCCGGCGCAAGCTCGATCCGGAGACGCTCGAGCATGTCGCCATGACCCTGCTGCGCCGCTACGGCGTGATGTTCTGGCGCCTGCTCGAACGCGAGGCGGCCTGGATGCCGTCCTGGCGCGAGCTGCTGCCGGTCTACCACCGGCTGGAAGCACGCGGCGAGATCCGCGGCGGGCGCTTCGTCGCCGGCTTCTCGGGCGAACAGTTCGCGCTGCCGGAAGCGATTCCCCTGCTGCGTGAAGTGCGCCGGCGCCCGCTCGACGGCGCCTTGGTCCTCATCTCCGGCGTCGACCCACTGAACCTGTGCGGCACCCTGCTCCCCGGCGACAAGGTGCCGGCGCTCGGCGGCAACCGCATCCTGTTTCGCGACGGGGTTCCGGTGGCGACCGTGGTGGCGGGGAAGATCGCCTGGCTGGTCGATCCAGGGCCTGAACGCGAGCTGCAGCATGCCCGCCTGGTCTGGCGTCATTATTAAAGCAGCTATCGTCTGTCATCAGACAAACGCCCGGCGTATAATCCCGTCGCCCGTCGACCAGGCGGCGCGCGACCAATTTCCCGATCATGAATACATCCTCGCCAACAGCAGCACCCCTGAAGCGCCACCGCAACCTGGCCCAGGGCGTCGTCGCCCACCTCACCGACAGCATCAAGAGCGGCAGCCTGAAGCCGGGCGACAAGCTGCCGACCGAGTCCGAAATCATGCGCATCCTGGGCGTGTCGCGCACTGTCGTGCGCGAGGCGATCTCGCACCTGCAGGCGGCCGGCCTGGTCGAGACCCGCCACGGCATCGGCACCTTCGTGCTCGAACCCGCCGCGGCCGCGCCGATGGGGCTCGACCCGGCGACGGTGGTGACGATGCGCGACGTGCTGGCCTTGCTGGAACTGCGCATCAGCCTCGAGACCGAAGCGGCGGGGCTGGCTGCCGGCCGCCGCAGCGACGAGCAGCTGCGCGAGCTGCGCGCGGCGCTCGACAGCTTCGAGGACTGCGCGCGCAAGGGCGTCGGGACGGTGGCGCCGGACATGGCCTTCCACCTGCTGATCGCGCAGAGCTCGGGCAACCGCTACTTCCACGACATCCTGAGCCACCTCGGCACCAACATCATCCCGCGCGCGCGCCTGAATTCGGCGCGCATCGCGCAGGACGATCCGGCGCAGTACCTGGAGCGGGTGATCAACGAGCACGAGGACATCTACAGTGCGATCGCGCGCAGCGACGCGGAAAGCGCGCGGGCGGCGATGCGGACGCATTTGAGTAACAGCCGCGAAAGGTTGCGGCGGGCGCAGGAAGCGAGCGACGCGGCCGGCGTGTAGTGGCGTCTGCCATTTTTCGTTGACCCACTTGCAACATCCCGCCCGGCCAACTAAGATCCACTAGTTTTTGATCACACCACCATTCCAGGACGAACCCGCACAATGAAGAAGATCCCTGCCCCGAACGAAGCCGGTGCCAACGAGCCGCGACTGTACCGGGTGGTGTCGAGCAAGATCGAGGAATTGATCCGGGCCGAGAACATCCAGCCGGGCGAGCGCCTGCCCTCCGAGCGCGACCTGGCGACCAAGCTGGGCGTCTCGCGCACCTCGCTGCGCGAAGCGCTGATCGCCCTCGAACTGGGCGGCACCGTCGAGGTGCGCGGCGGCTCGGGCGTGTACGTCAGCGAGCAGGCCACGCCGCAGGCCGAGGTGCCGACCGCCGGTCCCGGCCCCTTCGAGGTGCTGGCCGCGCGCCGCCTGATCGAGGTCGAGGTCGCGGCCCTGGCCGCCAAGCACGCCAGCGATTCGGCAATCGATGCCATCCTGGTCGCCGTGCTCGAGATGGAGCAGCACCACGAGGAGCGCAGCGGCAACGAGTCGGCCGACCGCAACTTCCACCTCGCGATCGCGCGCGCCACCGGTAACAGCGCGATGGTCGGCGTCATCGAATACCTGTGGAGCCAGCGCGGCTCGCTCTGGCACAAGCTGAAGGAACACTTCCAGACCGAGGAACTGCGCCAGCAGACCCTGCTCGACCACCGCAACATCTTCTCGGCGATCGCCTCGCACGACGTCGCCGGCGCCCGCACCGCGATGCGCGCCCACCTCGACCGCGTCACGCGCACCTTCTCGCGCGGCTGATCCACGCCGCACGCAAGGCGGCCGCGCGAACGACTGCGGCCGCCTCAGTCTTCCTCCCCTCCTCTGCCGTCCCCGCCCGCCCCGCCTGCTGCCGCCGCTGGCTGACCACGTACGTACAGCGTTCAGGCCGGAAAATTAACTGGCACAGCCAGATTGCAGAACTGGCCAGACCAAAGTACAATTCCCGCACAACAATTGCGCCGCAGGCATTCCTGACGGCGCGCAATAATCGACCGGTGGTGACCTCGGCCAGACTGGCTCTCGTCGCAACGGCAGGGATACGCGAGGTATCCCATTCGAGCGATCCGGGGGGTACACCCGGACGCGATTGACGATCACACGCAGGAGACACGCAGTGCAACACCAAAACGGCATTACGCAACCACGCTTCATCCTGTCGGCCGTCGCGGTCGCGGTCCTGACCCTGGCCAACAGCGCCGGCGCCCAGGAAGCCCCGATGCAGCGCGTCGAAGTCACGGGCTCCTCGATCAAGCGCCTCGCCAGCGAGAACGCCCTGCCCCTCACCACCATCAAGTCGGAAGAACTGGTCAACCGCGGCCTGACCACGATGTCGGAAGTGGCGACCGCCCTCACGGTCGCCTCGACCAACGAGCCGGTCGGCGGCGGTGGCGGCGGCACCATGATCAACATGCGCGGCCTGAACACCAACCGCACCCTGGTCCTGCTCAACGGCCGCCGCCTGGCCAACGAAGCCATCGGCGACAGCTCGGTGAACGTCGACGTGATCCCGATGGCGGCCATCGAGCGCGTCGAGGTACTGCGCGACGGCGCCTCGGCCCTGTACGGCACCGACGCCATCGCCGGCGTCGTCAACTTCATCACGAAAAAATCGGTCAGGGATGTCTCGGTCAGCGCCAGCGCCGTGCAGCCGGAACACAAGGGCGGCGGCGAGCAGCGCCGCTTCGGCCTGGTCGCCGGCAAGGGCGACCTCGCCACCGACGGCTGGAACCTGTACACCGCCTTCGACACCCAGAAACGCGCCTCGCTGCTGCAGCGCGACCGCCCGAACATCACCGACCCGGCGACCATCGTCGCGCTCGGCGGCACCGCCTTCGTGCCGAACTCGTCGAGTGTCGGCGCGGCCTCGCCGGCCAACTTTACCGTCTATAACGCGGGCAAGGCGACCGCCACCACCGGCAATCCGTACTTCGCCGCCGGTTGCGCGAGCCCGTTCGCGACCCAGACCACGGTCCCGTCGACCCGCGCCTCCGGCGTCGGCAGCCGCGTCTGCGTCACCGATCCGACCATCTACCCGGAACTGCTGCCGGAAGCGCAGCAGACGACCTGGTTCACCAGGGGCTCGCTGGCGCACGGCGACGGCAAGCTGCTGACCGTCGAACTGCAACTGGCCCGCTCCTTCATCGACGCGGGCGACGCGCCGCAACCCTTCGGCGCCAACGTCGACTTCGACCGCCTGACGGCCTCGCGCAAGCCGCTGATGATGACGAAGTCGAGCAAGTGGTACCCGGGCGGCAGCGGCGGCGTGCCCGCAGTGGCCGGCGTGACCGGACAGGACCTGGCGCTGAACTGGAGCCTGGACGAACTGGGCCGCGCGATCGGCCACGACGTGCAGACCAACCACCGCGTCGTCGTCGCCGACGAAGGCGAATTCAAGGGCTGGGATTACCGCGTCGGTACTTCCTATGCGTACAGCCACCGCGACGTCGGCTTCCGCGACGGCTATGTCAGCACGCCGGGCGTCTACGCCGGTGTCGCCAACGGCATCCTGAACCCGTTCGGACCGCAGGACCAGGCCGGCCGCGACTACCTCGAGAGCATCTCGGCCGACGGCCAGGTCTACCGCGAAGGCGACGTGCGCTACTACGGCGGCGACTTCAACCTCTCGCGCACCTTCATGGAGCTCGGCGGCGGCGCCCTGGGCGTGGCGATCGGCGGCGACTGGCACCGCGAGACCTACGAAGAAAACTCGACCATGCTCGGCAACGAGGTCGCCTACAACGTGACCGGCACGCCGGGCCGCAACCCGAGCGGCCAGCGCAAGGTGGCCGGCATGTATGTCGAACTCGATGCACCGGTCACGAAAGAGCTGAACCTGAACGTCGCCGTCCGCGGCGACCATTTCAGCGACTTCGGCTCGACCTGGAACCCGAAAGCCAGCTTCCGCTACCAGCCGCTCAAGCAGCTCATGATCCGCGGTACGGTGAGCTCCGGCTTCCGTGCCCCGACCCTGCCGGAGCTGTATGGCACGCCGCGTACCCTGAGCCCATCGACCTCGCTCTGGGACGACCCGCTGCTGTGCCCGGGCGCGACGCCGAACGTGCCCAACACCGGTAGCCCGGATCCGCGCTACGCCGGCCTGAACCTCGATCCTTCGCGCATCTGCAACACGCGCCTGACGACCCTGACCGGCGCCAATCCGGACCTGCGGCCGGAAAAGGCGAAGACCTATACCGTCGGTTTCGTGGTCGAGCCGTTCAGGAACTTCATGGCCACGGTCGACTTCTGGAAGATCGACATGAAGGGCACGATCGCGCAGATCGACGAAGCGACCATCTTCCGCGATCCGGCGAAGTACCAGGACCTGTTCGTGCGCAACCCCGACGGCACCCTGCAGTACATCACGAAGACCCGCCTGAACATGGGCGGCCTGAAGACCCAGGGCATCGACATCGGCATGAGCTACCTGCTGCCGACCGCGAACTGGGGCCGCTTCGGCGCCTCGCTGGACGGCACCTACACGGACAAGTACCAGGGCCAGAACGAAGCAGGCAGCGAGTGGATCGACTTCGTCGGCCGCGTCGGCGCCCTCGCCACCGGCTCGACCTCGTCGAACACCTATGTCTTCAAATGGAAGCACACGGCACGCGTGAACTGGAACTACGGCCCGTTCTTCGCCCAGCTGACGCAGCAGTATTCGTCGAGCTACGAAGACACGAACGCGCTGGCGACCCAGAAGCCGGGCCAGCCGTTCTACAACGTGATCGAGCCTTATCGCGTCTATAACCTGACGACGAGCTACAAGGTGAATGGCAACCTGAAGATCTCGGCCGGCGTGAACAACCTGTTCGACACCGATCCGCCGCTGTCGAACCAGCGCCTGTCCTCGCGCGTCGTCTTTGCACGCAATATCGCCAAGCCGATCGGGCGTGCCTACACGGTGCGGGCCGACTACACGTTCTAAGCTGGTCCTTCGCACGGTGGGCGGCCAATCGGCCCACCGTGCTTCCTTTCTTTCGAGGTCCCGAATGAAGCATCTTGCCGCGCTCCTGTCCCTCTCCCTCTTCGCCGCACCGGCCTTCGCCGCCGACGCGCCACCCAGGCCTGCCCGCATCATCCTTGTCGGCGACTCCACCATGGCCACGAAATCCGGCTACGGCGATGCGCTGTGCGCGCGCTTCAAGCCGCAGGTCCGCTGCATCAACCTGGCGCGCGGCGGGCGCAGTTCCGGCAGCTTCCGCGCCGAAGGACGCTGGGACGAGGTGCAAAGCCTGCTGAAGGATGGCGCTTCATTTGCACAGACCTATGTCCTGATCCAGTTCGGCCACAACGACCAGCCGGGCAAGCCGGGCCGCTCGACCGACCTCGTCACGCAGTTCCCGGCCAATATGGAACGCTACGCGGCCGAGGTCGCGGCGCTCGGCGGCGTGCCCGTCCTGGTGACGCCGCTCACCCGCCGCAGCTTCAAGGGCGACTACCTGAAGGACGACCTCGCGCCCTGGGCCGCCGCCACCCGCCGGGTGGCGGCGCAGCGCAAGGCGGCACTCATCGACCTGAACGCGATCAGCGCCGCCGCGGTCCAGAAGATGGGCCAGGACGAGGCCGATACCCTGGCGCAGGCGCCGCGTCCCGCCAATTTCGGCGCACCGGCGGCGCCGGCGGGCACCGAGCCGCAAGGCACGCCGAAGAGCGCATTCGACCGCACCCACGTCGGCGGCAAAGGCGCGGCGCTGTTCTCAGGCATGGTCGCGTCCGAGCTGGTGCGCCTGTTCCCGGACCTGAAGAACCAGTTGGCGGTGAGCCAATGAAGCGACCTGCCCTTGCCCTGATGCTGGCGGCCGCCACCAGCCTCGCCTGGGCGGCGCCGTCCGCTTTCTTCGCTCGCCAGGAGGCCCCGCTCGACGGCTGGGCCGCGCAGGACGGCGGCACCCGCGGCGGCGCCGATGCGGCCGACATCGTCACCGTGGTCGATGCCGCCGGGCTGCGGCGCGCGCTCGACCCGAAGCACACCGGCAGCCGCATCGTCCAGGTCGCGGGCACCATCGACATGAGCGAAGGCCGGCCGTATGCCAGCAATGCCGACCAGGCCAGGCGCGGCCGGGTGGCGCTTCCCAGCAATACGACCCTGGTAGGTCTCGGCGCGGACGCAGGTTTCGTCAATGCGCACCTGGAAGTGGTCAAGGTCTCGCAGGTCATCATCCGTAACCTGAACCTGCGCAACCCCTGCGACGTGACGCCGGAATGGGACCCGCACGACGGCGCCCAGGGCAACTGGAATTCGCAATTCGACGGCATCTCGATCGTCGGATCGACCCATGTCTGGATTGACCACAACAGCTTCACCGATGCGCCGTTCACGGACGACCGGCTGCCGGTCGAGAACGGCAAGCACAAGCAGTGCCACGACGGCGCGCTCGACATCCGCGACGCGTCCGACTTCGTCACCGTCTCCTACAACCGCTTCGCCCAGCACCAGAAGAACATGCTGATCGGCGCCGGCGACAAGGCCACGGGCGACATCGGGCACCTGCGCATCAGCATCAGCAACAACCTGTTCGAGCGCGTCGCCAGCCGTGCGCCGCGGGTGCGCTACGGCCAGGTCCACCTGTTCAACAATTATCACGTCGGCGACCGGCGCGATCCGGCCTATGGCCACGACTACAGCGTCGGCGTGGCCAAGGGCGCGCGCATCGTCTCGCACGCGAACGCTTTCGAGATCGCCGGTGCGCGCTCCTGCCGCGACGCCATCAAGACTTTCGAGGACCCGGCCCACGACGACGGTCTCTTCACCGACACGGGTTCCCTGCTCAACGGCGCGTCGATCGCGCCCTGCGGCCAGGCGGCCACGCCGGCCTGGGTCGTGCCCTACCCGTTCACGCCGCGCCCTGCCGCCACGGTCGCCGCCTGGGTGCTGGCGCAGGCCGGCGCAGGCAGGATCGCGCAGCGCCCAGGCGTCGCCGGCTGCCCTTCCAGCGACTTCCTCGCCTGCGAAGGCTTCGAGCGCGGCGCCGGCCAGTGGGAACTGGAGCGCAGCGGCGCGGCCGTGCTGGCGCTGCGCGCGGACGCGGCGAACCACCTGCTGCAGATCGGCGGCAGCGGTCGACTAATGGCGCTGTCAAGGAATGCGGGCTTGCGCTCCGCCGGAGGCCGGGAAGCGTTTGTCGAGGGGCGCGTACGCACCGCGGGCGGCGGACCGGCCCGTTCGCTGTTCCTCGTCGGCCGCTACCGCGACGCCCGTAACTGGGTCGGCGCCGGGATCGACCTGCCGGCAGGCGGCGACACGATGCGGATCCAGCTGGTGAAGATGCAGGATGGCGCCCTGACGACGCTGAAGACGGTGCCGCGTGCGCGCCTGGCGCCACACCGCTTCGCCACGCTGCGCCTCGAGATGGCGCCGGCCATGCTGGCCGTTTACCTCGACGGCGAAAAGATCACCACCGCGCCCCAGCCAGCGTTTACGGCAGGCGAGGCGCGCGTCGGCCTCCTGGCCCAGGGCGGCGTGTTCGAACTCGACGACCTGCGCGCCGGGGTGCCGGGCCTACAGCCGGCGCGCATCGCGCCTGCCCTGACTGGCCAATCCTTCAGCGCCGAGGCCGGGGATCCGCCCCAGTTCATTGGCATCAGCGCCACCGGCAGCGACGGCGTGACGCGCCTGCCCTACGGCGCGCGCTCCAGCAACCCGGCGGTGGCGTCGGTGGCGCTAAGCACGGGCGGCATCCTGGTCACGCCGAGGGCGCCCGGCACGGCGCAGATCGTCGTCGCGAGCCTGCTTGACCCCGCCCTGCACAGCACGATCGACGCCACCGTCGACGCGCCCTTCGCCGCGACCGCCTCCGGCGCCGTACCGGCGGGTGCGCTCTCGCCGGCCGCTGCTGCGCGCGACGTGCCGGTCGACACGCTGCTGCGCATCCGTTTCGACGCTACCCCGACGCTCGGCGCCGGCGGTTCCGTGCGCATCGTCCGCAAGGCGGACGGAAAGCTGGCCGACATCGTCCGCCTCGGCCAGGAAGTGCGCGCCATCGGCGATCCCGGCCTGGCCCGCGCACGCTACGTGCGCTTCACGCCGATCACGGTCGAAGGCGACACGCTGCTGGTCCGGCCGCACGCGGGCAGGCTGGCGTATGGCGAGGAATACGAGGTGCTGGTCGGCGACGGCGTGGTACGCGACGCCGCGCTGGGCGGTGCGCCTTTCAGGGGGATCGGCAAGGCGTCCGGCTGGACCTTCCGCACCGCCGCGCGTGCGCCGCAGGGTGCGACGATCACCGTCGACGACGACGGCCCGGCCGACTTCCGCACCGTGCAGGGCGCCCTGAACCACGCGATGCGCGCCTGGCCGAGAGCGGCGCCGGTGACGGTCGACGTGCGCAAGGGCCGCTACCCGGAGCTGCTTTTCGTCCTCGGCAAAGACAGGCTGACCATCCGCGGCGAGAGCCGCGAGGGTGTCGTGATCGAGGAGATGAACAACGATGGCCTGAATCCCGGTTCCGGCATCAGCCAGGGCGCGGGCTCACCCTCCTTCTCCGGCGGACGTCCGCTGCTGTCGGTCGAGGAAAGCGACATGCTGACGCTGGAAAACCTCACGCTGCGCAACACGACCCAGCGCGGAAATACCCGTTCCGGCCAGGCCGAGACGGTCTACTTCAACAGCGACGGCGGGCGCCTGGTGGCCAGCAACGCCAGCTTCTTCAGCGAGCAGGACACGATCCAGGTAAAGGGGTATGCCTGGTTCTGGCGCACCCTGGTCGAGGGCAACGTCGACTTCATCTGGGGCGCGAACCGGGCGGCGCTGTTCGAGGACAGCGAGCTGCGTTCGGTGGGCGACAGCGGCAACCCGGCCTCGGGCGGCTATGTCGTGCAGGCGCGCACCGTGTCGCGGGACGACCCCGGGTTCGTGTTCCTGAACAGCGTGCTGACGCAGGGGCCGGGGCCGAAAGGCAATGGCGTACCGCCTGGGACGACCTACCTGGCACGCAGTCCGGGGACGGCGTCGACCTGGGACAACGTTGCCTACATCAATACCCGGATGGGAGAGCACGTGGCGCCTGTCGGCTGGGCGGGCGCGGGCGTGAACAAGGAGCCGGCGCCGAATCCGGCGACGGCCAGTGCCGGCCAGGGCTGGCGCGAGTATGGGTCGATGGATTTGGCGGGCAAGCCGCTGGATGTCTCGCGCCGCGCGGGCGGCTACACCATGCGTGCGGACGAGGTGAAGGAACGCTTCGGCAGCAGGAAGGCGGTGTTTGCGGGGTTTAACGGTGGGCAGGGGTGGGATCCAGCGCCGTAATCGGGCCTGGATAGTGCGCCGATATTCGGGCGGCGAGAACGCGTGGGCTCGGGAGCCCACGCGGTTCACCGCATGCACACCCGCGCAGGACGCCAACAACTACTTGCCCGCGGCCCCACGCATATGCTCATCCAGAAACCGCACGGTCGCCTCCACCGTCGGCCCAAGCCACGGATCGAACAACCAGAAACTGTGCGGCGTCTCCGGCAACAGCACCACCCGGTTCGGCACCCCGGCCGCATCCAGCTTGACGATCATCTCCTCGCGCCCGACGGCAAAGCGCGCCTGCGCGCTGCCGATGAACAGGATCGGCGGCGTGCGCGGGTTGACGTAAAAGGTCGGCGACGCTTCGCGCCAGAGCGCCGGCTTCTCCGCATAGCGCCCGCCGAACCAGGCGCCGGCCGACGAAGGCTGTTTGTTCGGATCGTCCTCGTACTTGCGCGCTGCCTCCGAAGTGAAATCCGACAGGCCGTCGATGTTGACGATCGCCTGTGCGCCGCTCGACACGGCACCCGGCCCGGCACCTGGATCGAAGCGCGGGATGCCCTCGGTGACGCCGGCCAGGCTGGCGATCTGTCCGCCGGCCGAGCCGCCGCCGATGGCGATGCGCGCGGGATCGATGCCGTAGCGGGAAGCGTTGGCGCGCATCCAGCGCAAGGCCGCCTTCGCATCGATGACGGCAGCCGGGTACGGCGCCTCGCCCGAGAGCCGGTAACTGATCGTGGCCGCTGCATAGCCGCGTTCGGCCATGCGGATCGCCATCGGCGCGAAGTTGGCGCGTACCCCGCTGCGCCAGCCGCCGCCGTGGACGAACACGATGCCGGGCAAGGCCTTGGCGGCGCGTGCTTTCGGCAGGTAGAGGTCGAGCTGTAAAGCGCGCTCGCCGTGGCGGACGTAGGTGATGTCGCGCACCGCCTCCACCGAGGCCGGCACCGCGCTGGCGGCCACCCTGATGAAGGGGTAGCTGGCGACGAGCTTGTCATACGTGGTCTCGGCCGTATAGCTCGCGGGCGCGGGCTGGGCCGCGGCGGTGGACAGCGCGCCCGCCAGCGTGGCAGCGATCAGTTTCGGTCGCAGGGATGTCATGCACACCTCGATTCAGGATTCGCCGCGTACGCGGAAGACCACGCGCCGGCTCAGGGTCTGGCCGGGCGCGAGTGTCGTCAGGCCGTTGCGCGCCGCGCCGCGCGGCAGGTTGTGGGCGTTGACCGCATGGTCGACCGGTTCGAAACAGAAGAAGTCGCGGCCGGCCGGCGCGTACAGGATGTAGTAGTCCATGTCGGCCTCGATCGCGAGCGACACACCGGTGTCCGGCCAGTGCACCTCGGCCCTGCCGTCCCAGCCGCAGAAGGCGTGGTCGACCGGGGCCGGCGGCAGCGGCCGGCCGGCAGCAAAGTCCCATTCTGGCGGCAGGTCGATCTCGTCCGCCGGCAGGCCGCGGGGATCGCGCGTCCAGGTGCCGCGCGCGCGTGCACGCAGGGTCACGCCCTCGCGCCGCTCGAGCCAGGGATGCAGGCCGAGGCCGAAAGGCAGGCGCGCGGGGCCGGTGTTGGTGACATCGAGCGTGACCTGCAGGGCGCAGTCGGTGAGCGCGTAGCGCAGGTGCGCAACATACGAAAACGGCGATGAAAAAGGCGACGCAAAAGGCGACGCATCACGCGCGCCGCCGCGCCGGTCCAGCAGCAGGCTGACGCCGGTGGCCGAGCGCGCCGCCACGCTCCACGGATGCTGCCAGCCGTCGCCGTGGATCGGACAGGGTTCGCCCGGCCGGTTCGGCGCCAGGGCGATGCGCCGGCCTTCGAACACGAAGCCCTCAGGGTCGATCCGGTTCGACCAGGGCACGAGCGGAAAGCATGCCAGTTGTGACGTGGTCGGCGGCGCATCATCGGTGCGTATCCAGGGGCGCAGCAGCGCATGGGTCGCGCCGCCGCGTTGCCAGTCGAGGCGGCCCAGGCCGCCGCCGGCGGCGGGCAGCACTTCGGCGTGGAGAGCGCCGCAGCGCAACGAGATCGCCTCCATGATGGGCCTTATTTGAACATCGGCCCGTCGAGCAGGAATTTGCCACCCTGGTAGATCGTGGTGACGTCGTCCTTCTCCGGGAACGCGGCGGTGTCGGGGAACTTGTGCGCGAACTGCGCCGAGCTGTCCCTGGCCTTGTAGCCGAGGTGGCGCGCGTAGCGGTTGTCCCACCAGACGCTGTCGTTGTCCGACATGCCAAACACGATGGTGTGGCCGACGCGCGGGGCGAACAGCGAGCAGCGCAGCATCTCGGTCAGGTCGTCGTAGCTGAAATAGGTCGACATCATGCGTTTGTTGGCCGGCTCCGGGAAGCTCGAACCGATGCGGATGCAGACCGTCTCCAGGCCGAAGCGGTCGTAGTAGTAGCGCGACATGGTCTCGCCGAAGCACTTGCTGATGCCGTACATGCTGTCGGCACGCGCCGGCATGCTGGCGTCGAGCATGTCGGTGGTCTTGTAGTAACCGACCGCGTGGTTCGAGCTGGCGAAGACGATGCGCTGCACGCCGTGCTTCTGGGCCGCCTCGTAGAGATTGGCGACACCCAGGATGTTGGCCTGCATGATGTCTTCGAACGGGGCCTCGGTCGAGATCCCGCCGAAATGCAGCACGGCGTCCACGCCTTCCATCAGGGCCAGCACGGCCGCCTTGTCGGCCAGGTCGCAGCGCACGACTTCCTCGCCGGGACCGGCTTCGCCCATCTCGGCCAGGTCGGACAGGCGCACGACCTCGGCCCAGGGCTTGATGCGCTCGCGCAGGACGCGCCCGAGGCCGCCTGCGGCACCGGTGAGCAGAATTCGCTTGAAAGGCTTGATTGGCTTGGTTGGCTGCGTCGCTACGGTGTTGTTCATTGCCGGTTCTTCCTGTTGGGGTTCGAAAACTTGTCTCTGCCGCCAGTATGCCATGAACAATCCGTAACCGGCTAGTCCGCCTTGCTAATGCGGTCGGACCACATTAGAATGGCCTGACCAAAAAAACACATCAAGAGACGCTATGACCCTGCCCGCCAAGCTGCTTGCCGCCCTCGTCAGCCTCGCCGTCCTCGGCACCGCTGCCGCCGAAGGCCCCTACCGCAACCCCGACAACAAGAGCGCGAACGATCCCGGCGAAGGCACCTATCCGGTCCCGTACAGGAAACCGGTCCCCGCCGAGATCACCGCCGCCCTGCACCGCATCCGCGGCTACATGGAAGCGCAGACGCCGACGCGCGTCGTGCGCAAGTCGACCGGCGCGCCGGTCACCGATTTCAGGACCCCGGTAAAGGACGCGGTGTTGGCCGAGGGCGACGCCGACTTCGGCCTGCAGGTCTACGAAATGGGCGTGGTCCACGCCGGCATGCTGAAAGCCGCCCAGGTCACCGGCGACAGGCGCTTTACCGAGATGACCGCGCGCCACCTCGGCTTCATCGCCGACAAGCTGCCCTATTTCCGCGCCCAGGAAGAACGCTTCAGGCTGGAGCGCGCGAACAGCTTCTCGCGCTTCCTCGATCCGCGCTCGCTCGACGACGCCGGCGCGATGTGCGCGGCGATGATGCGGGCGCGCGCCGCCGGCATCGGTCCCGACCTCTCGCAACAGATCGCCGTCTGCGGCAACTGGGTCGCCAAACAACAGTTCCGCCTGCCCGACGGCACCCTGGCGCGCCAGCGTCCGCAAGCCGTGTCGCTCTGGGCCGACGACATGTACATGGGCGTGCCGGCGCTGGCGGAACTGGGCCGCATGACGGGCCAGCGCAGCTACTTCGACGACGCGGTGAAGAACGTGCTGCAGATGTCGGGCTACATGTTCAACCCGCAGCTGAACATCTATACGCACGGCTGGAACGCCAACAACCCGGACGCTCCGCAGTTCTACTGGGGCCGCGCGAACGGCTGGGCAGTGCTGACCATGTCCGACCTGCTCGACGTGCTGCCGAAAGACCATCCCGGCTATCCGAAGGTGCTGGAGCAGCTGCGCCGGACCCTGAAGGGCATCGCCCAGCTGCAGTCGGGCAGCGGACTGTGGCATCAGATGCTGGACCGGAACGACTCCTATCTCGAGACGTCGGCCAGCGCCATCTTCACCTATGTCTTCGCGCACGCCGTGAACGAGGGCTGGATCAGCCCGACCACCTACGGTTCGATCGCCCTGGCCGGCTGGGCGGGCGTATCCACGAAGATCAACGACAAGGGCCAGGTCGAAGGCACCTGCGTCGGCACCACCTTCGCCAGCGACCAGGTCTATTACTACCACCGTCCGACCAGCACCGCGGCCCTGCACGGCTACGGCCCAACGCTGCTGGCCGGCGCCGAAATCATCCGCCTGGTGCAGAACCCCTCCTTCGCCATCGAGCACCGGGTGCGTACTTACCACTTCGTGCCGAAGGACGGCGGCCAGACCAGCTACCGCGAACATCACTGATCCACTGGAGACTCCTGATGCAATCGACCCTGCAACGCATTTCGCTGGCGGCCATGTTCGTCCCCGCCCTCGTCCCGGGCTTCGCCTGCGCCGCCGACGCCCTCACCGTGACCGTCAGCCATGACCTGGCGCTGGCGCGGCCCTCGGAGACGATCACGGTCCCGTGGACGGAAGTGAACCGCGTCCTGCCGGGCGCCCTGATCCAGCGCCTGGTGGTGAAGGATGCGCAGGGGCGCGTGCTGCCGCACCAGGTGACGAATGTGGCGCCGCTGGCGAAGGATCCGAAGAACGTGGGTGCGGCCTACGGCGAACTGATTTTCCAGCACGACTTCGCGGCCGGCGAAAAGAGCGCGACGTTTACGGTCGAGAAAACCGACACCCTGATTCCGGTCTTCCCGAACAAGGCCTGGGGACGCTACGTGCAGGAACGGCTCGACGACTTCGCCTGGGAAAACGATCGCATCGGCCACCGCACCTACGGCCCGGCGCTGGCCGCACCCGCGCCGCCCGGCAGCGGCAAGGAAGTGCTGGTGACCAGTGGCCTGGACCTGTGGTTCAAGCGCGTCGATTATCCGATCATCGACCGCTGGTACAACAAGGGCCACGACCACTACCACAAGGACGAGGGCGAAGGCATGGACATGTACAACGTCGGCAAGTCGCGCGGTGCCGGCGGCAGCGGCGTCTGGGACGGCGGCGCCCTCTTCACCAGCACGAATTACCGGTCCTGGAAAGTGCTGGCCAACGGCCCGGTGCGCGCCGTGTTCGAACTGAGCTACGACGCCTGGGATGCCGGCGGCACGCAGGTATCGGAGGTGAAGCGCTTCACGGTCGACGCCGGCCACCAGCTCGACCAGATCGACAGCACCTTTACTTTCGCCGGTCCACAGCAGCTGACCGTGGGCATCGGCCTCAACAAGACACCATCGGACAAGAAGCAGGATCCGCAAATCGCCGTCGTGCGCAGCGAAGCCGATCCGTCGCTGCTGCAGTGGGTCCGGCAGAAGAGCAATGGGTCCATCGGCATCGCCATCGTGCTGCCCGGTGCCACCGGCTTCGCCGAGGACGCACTGAACCACCTGGTGCTGGCGAAGGTGGAGTCGGGCAAGCCGCTGCGTTATTACGCGGGCGCGGCCTGGGACCGGGCGGGACTGATCGTGTCGCAGGAGTCCTGGGCGGCCCATGTGGCGCAGGCCGCGGCGCGCGCGAAGAGTCCGATCAGGGTGAGCCTGGGCGCGCGCTGAGGACGCGCGCGATCATTTCGTTGCCGCTGCGAGGCGCCGGGCGGCCTGCCGCGGCGGCGTATCGCCCAGCGGCAGCAGCGCCGCCCCGCGCGCCAGCGCACGCACGGCGGCAGCCTCGCCGAGGCGCAAACCGCGTCCGCGCAGCTGCGGCAGCGAGCGCACCGGTTCGGGGCTGATCTCGACGGCGGCGCGCACCAGCAGCCGCTGCAGCGGCCGCATCGGCGCGGGCACGAGCGGCGCTTCCGACATCGTGTTCAGGAAGTCGGCGAGGATGCCTGAGCCTTCCAGTCCCGGCGCGGTCGCGGCCAGCAGCGCTTCCCACGCGGCCCAGGAGCGCGGCAGGCCGGTCGCGCCATACAGGCGGGCGGAGGCCTGGCTTTCCACGAAGGCGAGATCCTTGTCGAACGCCGACAGCGGCCGCACGTAGCGGTGATAGGCCTCGCTGAACCCGAACACGGCGGTCGCCTGCACCCAGTCGAGCAGGCGCGGATCGTTGGCGTGATACGGGATCCCGTCCGGCGTCGTGCCCTGGACGTGGCCGTGCATCCGCACCACCTGCGCGATCAGTTTTTCCGCCGCCGAGCGCGGGCCGTACACGGTCATCATGGCGGCGAATCCGGTGCGGCGCAGGCGCATGCCGGGATCGCGCTGGAAGCCGCCCTGGCTCCAGACGCCCGAGCGTACCGAGGGCTCGGCCAGCTCGAGCAGCACCGCCGCCACCCCGCCGACGAACAGCGAGACCGGATTGGCGAACACGCGCCAGGCCACGCCATCCTGCGGCGCCAGGGCCGGCTCGCCCGGCGGCAGGCTGAAATCGAAGGCCATGCCCGGCGGCGGCTGCAGCAATTCCCGTATCGTCTTCAACATCCCCTGACTCCTCCACGGCCGCCGCGCCTCACGGGGCCAGCAATGCTTCACCTGCCGCCGCCATGATCGCGCCGCTCAAGGCATCGAGCAGTGTCGAGGCCGCGCGCGCGTGCTGCCAGTACAAGGGTACATCGAGCGGCGCATCCGGCACCAGTTCGACCAGTGTGCCCTCCGCCAGATGCGGGGCGATCAGCGCCTGTGGATGCATGCCCCATCCCATGCCGGCCAGCCCGGCCGCGACAAACGCCTCGGTCGAGGGCAGCGTGTGGCGCGGCAGCTCGACGTGACGGTGGCAGAGGCGCCGCGCCCAGCGCGCCTGCAGCTCGTCCTTGGTGTTGAACACGAGGCTGGGCGCCTGCGCCAGGCTGCCCGCGCCGACGCCATCGGCGAAATGGCGTGCCACGAAGGCGGGGCTGGCGGCGGCCAGGTAGCGCATCGACCCGAGCGGACGGCTGTTGCAGCCGGCGGCGGGGCGCGCCAGGCCGGTGACCGCGGCCACCACCGCGCCGCTGCGCAGCCATTCGGCGGTGTGGTCCTGGTCGTCCACCGCCACTTCCATCAGCACCGGACTGGCCGCGGCGAAGGCGGCGAGTGCCGGGGCCAGCCAGGTCGCCAGGCTGTCGGCGTTGACGGCGACCGGAAGTGCCACGCGCGCCGGGCCGGGCAAATCGAGTCCGGGCAGCGCGCCCTGCAGGTCCTGCTCGAGCAGGCGCACCCGGTCGACGTGCTGGCACAGGCGGCGCCCGGTCTCGGTCGGCCTGCAGGGCTGGTCGCGCACGACGAGGGCGCAACCGACGCGCTCCTCGAGCTGGCGGATGCGCTGCGAGATGGCCGAGGGCGTCACGTGCAGCGCGCGCGCCGCCCGTTCGAAGCTGCCCTCGCGCACGACCGCGGCAAGGGCCGAGAGGGCGGCGTAATCGAGCATGGCGTAAGTTCCGCTTAAGCGTGTGAAGGAAAGATAGTTTGCCTTCATCCACGCCGGCTGACAAGATCGCTGCATGAACCCTGCTGCCTTTCCCATCTTCCTGCAAGGCCTGCTGCTCGGCCTCGGCCTGATCGTCGCCATCGGCGCCCAGAACGCCTTCGTGCTGCGCCAGGGCCTGCGCCGCGAGCACGTCGGCAGCGTCGTCCTGTTCTGCGCGCTGGCCGACGCGGTCCTGATCAGCGCCGGCGTCATGGGCATGGGACAGGCGCTGGGACAAAGCCCGCTCCTGGCGCGGGCCCTGGCCATCGCCGGCGCCCTGTTCCTGGCGGTCTACGGCTACCGTGCACTCGGACGCGCGCGCCGCCCCGGCCGGCTCGAGGCAGCGGGAGGGGGCCAACAGCTGGGGCGCACCGCCGTCCTGGCCCAAGCGGCCGCGTTTACCCTGCTGAACCCGCACGTCTACCTCGATACGGTGCTACTGGTCGGCAGCATCGGCGCCCGGCAGCCGGCCGCCCTGCGTGGCTGGTTCGTGCTCGGCGCCAGCAGCGCCAGCATCGCCTGGTTCACGCTGCTCGGTTTCGGCTCGCGCCGCCTCGCCCCCCTGTTCGCCCGGCCGCGCGCCTGGCAGGTGCTCGACGCGCTGATCGGCTTGACCATGTTCGTGCTCTGCGCCATGCTGGTGCGGCACGCTTTTTGAAGCAATCGAGAGGAGTTCACATGTATATCAGGCAGGACCACCAGCTCACCGACGTCGACACGATGTTCTCGCTGATCGACGAGCACGCGCTGGGCGCCTGGGTGGTCGCGGGGAAGGATGGGCTGGTCGCCAACCACCTGCCCTTCCTGCTCGACCGCAGCCGGGGTCCGCACGGCACGCTGGTGGGTCACGTTGCCCGCGCCAATCCCGTGTGGCGGATGCTGGACGGGCAGGCTTCATCGCTCGTGATCTTCCAGGGTCCGCAAAGCTACATCACCCCGAACTGGTACCCGGGCAAGGCGGAACACGGCAAGGTGGTGCCGACCTGGGACTATGCGGTCGTCCACGCGCACGGCGTCGCGCGCGCGATCGACGATCCGGCCTGGCTGATGGACATGCTGGACCGCCTGACGAACGCGCATGAAGCGGCGCAGCCGGCGCCCTGGCGCGTCGCCGACGCTCCGCCGGACTACATCGACAGGCTGCTGCGCGCCATCGTCGGTATCGAGATCACCGTCGAACGCTTCGAAGGCAAGCTCAAGGCGAGCCAGGACGAGGCGGTGCGCGACCGGCTCGGCACGGTGGAAGGACTGCGCGGCCTGGTGCGCCCGAAGGCTGCGCTGGCCGACCTGGTGAAGGGCGCGCTCGACGCGGAGCGCAGCGGCGCCTGAGGAGGCGCCGGCGCCCCTGCGGACTTAGCCGCCGAACGGTGTTTCTGCCAGACCCTGCACGCCGGGCCGCAGCATGATCGTGGCGCCGGCCCAGGGGTCGTGCGGATCCTGGCCGGCGCCGATCGAGGTCACCAGCAAGGTGTCGAGCCCGGGGCCGCCGAAGCTGCACATCGATGGTTTCGCCATCGGCAGCGCGATCGTGCGGTCGAGGCGCCCGTCCGGCGTAAAGCGCAGGAGCAGGCCCGCGTCGTTCCCGCAAGTCCAGTAGCAGCCGTCGGCGTCCACCGCGGCGCCGTCGGGGCGGCCGGGGTGCGCGCGCATGTCCACGAAGCTGCGCCGGTTCGACGGCAGGCCCGCATCGGTGTCGTAGTCGAAGGCCCAGACCTGCTGGCTGGCCGGGTGCGAGTCGGACAGGTACATGGTGCGCCCGTCCGGCGAGAAGGCCAGGCCGTTCTGGGTCAGCAGGCTTGACACCACGGGCTCCGACAGGCCGCCTGCCGCGCAGTAGCGATACAGCGCGCCGATGGCGCGTTCGGCCGCCATATCCATGAACATGGTGCCGCTCCAGAATCGTCCCTGGCGGTCGCAGCGTCCATCATTGAAACGCATGCCCTCCTCCAGCCCCTGCGGCGCGGCCAGCCGCGTCGCCCCGACACTGCCGTCATCCTGAAGCGTCAAGCGGAAGATCCCCGTTTCCATCCCGGCCAGGATGCTGCCGTCGCGCGCAGGCGCAATGCAGGCCACCATTTCATTACATACCCAGCTGCGCAGGCGGCCGGCGCCGTCGAGCCGCCAGATGGTCCTGGCCGGGATGTCGACCCAGTACCAGGCGCCATCGAGGCTGTTCCACACCGGGCATTCGCCCACCAGGCTGCGCGTCGTGCCGACGCGTTCGATCGCCAGTCCCATGCTCACTCCTGCGGCTCGCGGATTTCGGTATGGCGCGGCACCAGCGTCTTCATCACGCCCCAGGCGATCAGGTAAGCCACCGCGCAGAACGAGAACATGATGGTGTAGCCGGTCGTGATGTGGCCCAGCGTGCCGTAGTAGTCGAACAGCCAGCCGCCCACTTTCGTGACCAGCACGCCGCCGATGCCGCCCGCCAGGCCGCCGATGCCGACCACCGAGCCGACCGAGCGCTTCGGGAACATGTCCGAGACCGTGGTGAACAGGTTGGCCGACCAGGCCTGGTGCGCGGCGGCGCCGACGCCGACCAGCAGCACCGGAACCCAGAAGCTGATGTAGCCCAGGGGTTGGGCCAGCAGCACCGCCAGCGGGAACAGCGCGATCACGAGCATGGCCTTCATGCGGCCGTCGTAGGGCGAGGCGCCCTTGTTGATGAAGTAAGTAGGAAACCAGCCGCCGCCGATACTGCCGATCATGGTCATGCTGTAGAGGATGGCGAGCGGCACCTGGATCGCGGTGCCGGAGATGCCGTACTGGGCGGTCAGGTATTTCGGCAGCCAGAACAGGAAGAACCACCAGACGCCGTCGGTCATGAATTTGCCGAAGGCGAAAGCCCAGGTCTGGCGGTAGCCGAGCAGTTCCCACCAGCTCAGCGCGCGGCCGGTCGCCGTGCCGTCGACGGCGGCGGGCGCGTCGTCGGCCGTGATATAGGCCAGTTCGGCGGCGCCCATGCGCCTTTGCGCGGCCGGCTTTTCGTAGAACAGGGTCCACAGGCCGAGCCAGATGAAGCCGATGGCGCCGATGATGACGAAGGCCGACTGCCAGCCCCAGTGGGCGGCGATGAAGGGCACGCTGATCGGCGCCAGCACGGCGCCGACGTTGGCGCCGGAGTTGAAGATGCCGGTCGCGAAGGCGCGGTCCTTCTTCGGGAAGTATTCGGCGGTGGCCTTGATCGCGGCCGGGAAGTTGCCGGATTCTCCCAGCGCCAGCACGGCGCGCGCCAGCATGAAGCCGATCACCGAGACCGGCAGCGCGGCGATGCCGACGCTGGCCAGCAGCGAATTGGCGCTCGTGCCCAGGCCGATCGCGCCGGCATGCATGATGGCGCCGATCGACCAGACCACGATCGCCAGTCCAAAGGCGGCCTTGGTGCCGAGGCGGTCGACCACGCGCCCGGCAAACAGCATCGAGATCGCGTACACGAACTGGAAGGCGGCGGTGATGTTGGCATAGTCGGTGTTCGACCAGCCGAACTCCTTCGTCAGTTCCGGCGCCAGCAGGGACAGCACCTGGCGGTCGAGGTAGTTGACCGTGGTGGCGAAGAACAGGAGTGCGCAGATGGTCCAGCGGTAGGTGCCGATCCTGCCGGCGGCGCTAGCCGAATCGGCCTGGGCGGCTCCGGCCGGCTGCATGAGGGTGTCGGTGCGGGTCTCGGTTCGCATGATGTCTCGTCGTTATGGTTATGGAGCCAGGCTGCCGGGGACACTTCTGCGGTGTCGCCCGTCAGCGCGTAAGGCATATACAAACAAGTTACAACAAAGGATCGCCCGGCCATTCGCAAACGGCCGGGCAAGGCAACTCAGGTCACCGGCGCCGGATTGAACAGCGTCAGCGCATTGTGCAGCTTCCAGTGCTCGGCCCAGGTCTTGCGGCCGCTGGCGACGTCGAGCATCAGGCGGAACAGCTCCCAGCCCACGTCTTCGATCGTCGCTTCGCCGCTGGCGATGCGGCCCGCATTCACGTCCATCAGGTCGTGCCAGCGGCGCGCCAGGTCGTCGCGGGTCGCAACCTTGATGACCGGGACCGCCGCCAGGCCATAAGGCGTGCCGCGGCCGGTGGTGAAGACGTGGATGTTCATGCCGGCCGCCAGTTGCAGCGTGCCGCAAACGAAATCGCTCGCCGGCGTGGCCGCATAGATCAGGCCTTTTTGCTTCAGCTTCTCGCCCGGCGACAGCACGCCCGTGATCGCGGACGATCCCGATTTCACGATCGACCCCATGGCCTTTTCGACGATGTTCGACAGCCCGCCCGCCTTGTTGCCGGGCGTGGTGTTGGCGCTGCGGTCGACCCCGCCCCTTTTGAGGTAGGCGTCGTACCACTCCATTTCGCGGATCATGGCGGCCGCCACTTCCGGATTCGATGCGCGGGCGGTGAGCTGGTCGATGCCGTCGCGTACTTCCGTCACTTCCGAGAACATGACGCTGGCGCCGGCGCGCACCAGCAGGTCGGTGGCGTAGCCGACTGCCGGATTGGCCGTCACGCCGGAAAAGGCGTCGCTGCCGCCGCACTGCACGCCGACCACGAGGTCGGATGCCGGGCAGGTTTCACGGCGGCGCGCGTTCAGGACTTTCAGCTGCTCGTCGGCCGTGCGCACGATCGAATCGATCATCGACATGAAGCCGACGTGGCCGGCGTCCTGCAGGCAGACCGTGGCCGGCTCGCGGCCGTTCAGGATCGGGATCGTCCCCTTCGGGAACAGGCGCGCCGGCTGCAGCTTTTCGCAGCCGAGGCTGACGACCATGGCCTGGCCGCCGAAGTTCGGGTTCTGGCTGATGTTGCGCAGGGTGCGGATCGGCACGTCGGCGTTCGGCGCCTCGATCGCCACGCCGCAGCCATACGAGTGCTCGAGGCCGACCACGTCGTCGACGTTCGGATACAGCGGCAGCAGTTCGTCCTTGATGCGCTTGACCGCAAAGTCGACCACGCCGGAGACGCATTGCACGGTGGTGGTAATCGCCAGGATGTTGCGCGTACCGACCGAGCCGTCGGCATTGCGGTAGCCCTCGAAGGTGAAGCCCTCGAGCGGTTCCAGCACCGGCGCGGCACGGGTGGCGATCGGCAGGCCGCTCAGTTCGAGCGCCTCGGGCATGCGCAGGTTCGCTTCCGAGATCCAGCAGCCGGCCGCGATGTCGCGCGCGGCGAAGCCGATGGTGACGTTGTAGCGCACCACCGGCTCACCGGCGCCGATGGCGGCCAGCGCCACCTTGTGCCCCTGCGGCACGGCTTCCAGCAGCGCCAGGCCGTCGGCGAACACGGCGCCCGGCTTCAGGCCCCCGTCGTTGACGACGATGGCCACGTTGTCGTTGGCGTGCATGCGGATGTAGCGCGGCGTGTCGCCCACATGATTGCTGCTGCCGCTGTCCTGCCCGGCGCGCACGATTTGGATGCTTTGCATAAGTAAACCTGCCCAAGTGATTGTTGCGGTGTGGCGCACATGGGCCGCCACACCCCTCTTTTGAAACGAGTATGACAGCAAAAAAACGATCTGGCTAGTCCGCATTGCGTAATTGGTCAAACCAATTTAGAATGGCCGGACCAAAACACGATCGGACAGCGATGCTAAGAAGAGTACCGACTGGACAGCATGCAGGACAGGAGACCGGGGCCGTCGAGACACGCCTCTACCGCGTCGTCGCCGACCGCATCGACGCCCTGGTCCGCAGCGAAAACATCGCGGCCGGCACCCGCCTGCCGCCCGAGCGCGAACTGGCCACCCGCCTGGGCGTCAGCCGTGCTTCCCTGCGCGAAGCGCTGATCGCGCTGGAGCTCGGCGGGCGTATCGAGGTGCGCGGCGGCTCCGGCGTGTATGTCTGCGAGCCTCAACCGGTCCAGCCAGTCGAAGCCGGGCCCGGCCCCTTCGAAGTGCTCGCCGCGCGGCGCCTGATCGAACCCGAAGTCTGCGCCATGGCCGCGCGCGTCGCCACCGACGGCGCCATCGACGCCATCCTGCGCGCCGTCGAGGCGATGGAGCGCAACCACGACATCTACGCCAGCAACGAGCTGGCCGACCGCGAATTCCACCTCTCGATCGCGCGCGCCAGCGGCAACAGCGCCCTGGTCGGCACCTTCGATTACCTGTGGGAGCAGCGCGGGCGCCTGTGGCACCGGCTGAAGGAACACTTCCAGACCGAAGAGCTGCGCCAGGAGACCCTGCTCGACCACCGACGCATCTTCTCGGCGATTGCCGCCCACGACCCGGCCAGCGCACGGACTGCGATGCGGGCCCACCTGGAGCGGGTGACACGGACCTTTTCCCGCGGATAGCGGAACGAGTTTGGAAGCACAGCCTTATCCGAAGTACTGACCATGCGCGGCCCCGGCATCTGCCCTCGCCGCGCCGGCACCGGACACGCGAGGTGTCCAGACAGCGCCGCGGCTCGCGCCCGGCTCTTCTTAAACAGTAAAACAATAATCATCTCAGGAGACAGCTTCATGAACCACGCCCGCAAGTCCGCCCGCAACCTCGCCTTGTCCGCGATTTCCCTGGCCGTCCTGGCCCTGACCAACCCCGCCTGGGCCCAGGAAGGCCCGATGCAGCGGGTCGAAGTCACCGGCTCCAGCATCAAACGCCTGGCCGCCGAAGCGGCACTCCCCGTCACCACCGTCAGCGCCCAGGAACTCACGGCGCGCGGCATGACCACCCTCGCCGACCTCATGATGGCGCTGCCGCAATCGTCCTCGCTGGCGCCCTCGAACGCCGGCTCCGGCACCAACATCAACCTGCGCGGCCTGGGCGTGAACCGCACCCTGGTCCTGCTCAACGGCCGGCGCCTGGCCAACGAGGCGATCGCCGACGGCTACGCCAACCTCGACGTGATCCCGATGAGCGCGATCGCCCGGGTCGAGATCCTGCGCGACGGCGCCTCCTCGATCTACGGCTCGGACGCCATCGGCGGCGTGGTCAACTTCATAACCAGGTCCACCTTCGAAGGCGCGCAGGTCACGGCCCAATACATCCAGCCCGAGAAGCACGGCGGCGGCGACGAACAGCGCATCACCCTCACCGCCGGCAAAGGCAGCCTCGCCGTCGACGGCTGGAACGTGTATGCCACGGTCGATGCGCATCGCCGCAGCGCCCTGAACGCGCGCGACCGCGCCGAGCTGTCCACGCCCGAGATCCTCGCCAGCATCGGCCGCGCGCCGACACTCGGCAGCGGCGGCTACGCCGCGCCGGCCAACTACACCACCGCCACCAACAAGACCGCGGCCAACCCGTATTACGCGAGCGGCTGCCTGGCGCCCTACTCGATCCAGGGCGGCAAGAACACCTGTATCCTGAACAACCAGGAATACGGTATGGCGCTGTATGCCAACGAGCAGATCACCTTCTATGCACGTGCTACGCGCCAGTTCAGCGACGACCATAAACTGACCATCGATTACATGCGCGGCCAGGAATACATCGTCGCCACCCGCAATCCGACCCAGAGCGTGGCCGTGAACGGCGCCGCCGCGACCCTGCCCTCGTCGAGCAAATGGTATCCGGGCGGCGCCGGCGGCGTTCCCGCCATGCCGGGCCTGAGCGGCCAGCCGCTGTTCGTCACCTGGAGCGTGGCCGACCTCGGCCTGGCTGCCACCAAGGACAAGCAGGTCAACCAGCGCCTCGCGGTGAGCGACGAAGGCCGGGTCGGTAACTGGGACTACAAGGCGGGCCTGGTCTACGGCCTCAGCACCCGCAAGAACTACTACAAGGAAGGCTATGTCACCGGTGCCGGCCTGAATGCGGGCCTGGCCAACGGCTCGCTCAATCCCTTCGGCCTGCAGGACGCGGCCGGCCTGGCCTACCTCGAGAGCATCTCTGTCGACGGCCGGCAGAACCGCGATTCGACGAGCACCTTCGCCGGCGTCGACGCGTCGCTCAGCCGCAGCCTGATGGAACTCGGCGGCGGCTCGCTGGCCCTCGCGGTCGGCGTCGACCTGCACCGCGACACCACCGAAGACGAAAAACTCCCGATCGTCAACAGCGTCACCTATGCCAATGCGGCCGCCGCCAAGGGCCAGGGCGCGCGCAACGTCTCGGCGCTGTACGCCGAACTCGACATCCCGGTTACCAAAACGCTGACCTTCAACCTCGCCGCCCGCGACGACTATTTCTCGGACTTCGGCAATACCTTCAATCCGAAAGCCAGCTTCCGCTACGAGCCGACCAAGAGCCTGATGTTCCGCGGTTCGGCGAATACCGGCTTCCGCGCGCCGACCCTGTTCGACCGCTACGGCTACCGTACCGCGGGCGCCAACGCCACCACCAATGGACGTTGGGACGATCCGTTGCTGTGCCCGGGCGGCAAACCCGGCGTGGCCGGTTCCGGCACGGCGGCGCCAGGACGCGTCGCCTCGGAAGTGTGTAATGCCCAGCTGCCGAAACAGGTCGGCAGCAACCCCGAACTGCAGCCGGAAAAATCGAAGGGCTGGACCCTGGGCGTGGTGATGGAGCCGGTCAGGAATGCGACCCTCTCGCTCGACTACTGGAACATCCGCATGACCGACATGCTGGCCAACCTGCCGGAACAGGCGATCTTCATGAACCCGACCAAGTACGCCGACCTGTTCGTGCGCAATCCGGACGGCAGCCTGAACTACGTGAAGAACATCACGATGAACCTGGGCGGGCAGAAGGCGGCCGGCATCGACGTCTCGGCCAGCTACAGCTTCCCGAAGACTGCATACGGCAGCTTCAAAACGGAGCTCGACGGCACCTGGCTGACCCAGTTCGACAACCAGCTCGAGCGCGACAGCGCCTTCGAGTCGAACGTCGGCCGCTTCGGCCTGGCCAGCAACGGCACCACCAGCAGCTTCCCGATCATCACCTATCGCTGGAAGCACACGCTGAAGTTCGCCTGGAACCACCGGAACATGGGTGCCCAGCTGACCCAGAATTACAATTCCTCGTATGAGGACCAGAACCTGGTGGCCGCCCAGTACCATCGCCGCATCGAACCGTACCGCGTGTGGAACCTGACGGCCAGCTACAACGGCATCCCGCACGTGGGCATCACCGCCGGCGTGACGAACCTGACGGACGAACGTCCGCCGATCACGAACCACAGCGGCTACACCTATGGTTACCTGAGCAGCGCGGCCAATCCGATCGGGCGCTCGTACAACCTGCGCGTGACCTACACGTTCTGAGCTTCAGGTTTCAGCCTTACACGGGCCGGTCGCGCCGGCCGGCCCGACACACAGCAATACGCAATTGGAGACAGGATGAATTCGAAGCACATCAACCCGCAACGGCGCGCGCTGCTGCGCGCCGCCACCGTGTCCGCCGCCGGGCTGACGGTGGGGGGCTGCACGACGGCCGGCGCCGGGCGCGGCGCAGCGCCGGCCGCGGGTGATGCCTGGGCGCGCGCCCGGAGCATCGTCGACAGTTTTAAAAAGCCGCTGGTCTTCCGCAAGCAGGATTTCGTGATCACCGCCTACGGCGCGGCGCCGTGCAAGACAACCGAGGTGACGGGCTTCGTCGCCCACCACGAGTCCGGCAAGGTCAGCACGCCGGTGCCGGGCGCGCCTGACTGCTACGCGGCGATCGCAGCGGCCATCGCGGCCTGCAGCACGGCCGGCGGCGGGCGGGTCCTGATCCCGGCCGGGAACTGGCTGGTCAAGGGTCCGATCGTCCTGAAATCGAAGGTCAACGTCCACCTGGCGAAAGGCGCCCACGTCTACTTCAGCACCGACCCCGACGACTTCGCGAAGTACGGCGACTATGACTGCGGCGCCAACGGCAAGCTGGTGATCTCGCGCTGGCAGAGCAACGACTGCCTGAATTATTCGCCGCTGGTCTACGCCTACGGCCAGACCAACATCGCCCTCACCGGCGAGGACTGGACCAGCATCCTCGACGGCCAGGGCGGCGTGCCGCGCCAGGATGGCCCGATGCGCGGCGACACCTGGTGGGACTGGAAGGGCAAGCGCAAGGCGGGGCCGAACCAGAACCAGGCGCAGAACGCCGTCAATCCCCTGAACCCGGCATCGGTGACCGCAGTGGCGCCAGGCCTGAGCCCGGACCAGGTCGCGCTCATGGAAGGCAAGGACGACAAGTGGCGCACCGACGAAGCCTACCTGCCGACGCTGTCGGAAGCGGGCGTGCCGGCGGCGAAGCGGGTCTTCGGGCGCGGCCACTACCTGCGTCCCTGCATGATCGAATTCATCGGCTGCACGGACGTGCTGCTGCAGGGCTACCAGGTGAACCAGTCGCCGTTCTGGCAGCACCATCCGGTCAACTGCAGCAAGCTGGAAATCCGCGGCGTCCACATGGACAGCATGGGTCCGAACAGCGACGGCTTCGATCCGGAGGCCTGCGATACGGTGCTGGTCGATGGCTGCACCTTCAACAGCGGCGACGACTGCATCGCCATCAAGGCCGGCAAGAACCTGGACACGCAATTCGGGCCGACCCAGAACGTCGTGATCCAGAACTGCATCATGAACAGCGGCCACGGCGGCGTGACCCTGGGCAGCGAGATGTCGGGCGGGATCCAGCACGTGTATGCGCAGGACATCGAGTTCCGCAACACGCACTGGGCCACCGACCCGCTCAATACCGCGATCCGCATGAAGACCAACATGAACCGCGGCGGTTTCCTGCGCCACTTCTACGTGCGCAACGTGACGATCCCGAACGGCGTCAACCTGAAGCCGCAGTACTACAACCCCCTGCCCGGTTCGCCGATCCCGAAGAATGCCGTCGGCTCCTCGGCCGGGGCCGTGGTGACGATCGATTGCGACTACGCGCCGACGGCGGACAACGTGCGCATCCGGCCGCCGGTGGTCGAGCACGTGCACATTTCGGGGGTGAAGGTCGGGAATGTGAAGACGAAGGATGGGGCCTTCTCGTGCTTCCAGGCGCTGCTGCTGCTGGGGCCGGTGGCCTACGACTACAACGGGCCGCAGGGGGCGGAGATCCTGTCGATCCGTGACGTGACGATCACGGATTGCGATTTCGGGACGCCGGTGAATAGTGCGCAGCCGTTTTATCTCTACAACGTGCGCAATCTGAAGCTGACGAATGTGACGGTGGGTGGGAAGGTGCATAACTCGACTTTGTCCTCGTAGGATGGGCACTTGTGCCCATGCTCCGCCGCGTTCGCGCGTCGAATCGTCATTTCGACACGCAACCGTGGTACCGCGTGGGCTCGAGAGCCCACCCTACGGTCCATTCAAATAAATTGGTCAGGCCGCTTGCAATCCCTTATTTTAAGTTGTACGATGACTGATAACTGGTGAGGCACGAGACAGCCCCATCCTTTCAACCCGAACTGAAAGACACAAGCATGTTCACTCCACAAGACGTCAAACAAATCCTCTCTTCCGGCCTGCTGTCCTTCCCGATCACGGACTTCGACGCCAATGGCGATTTCAAGCCGGACACCTATGCCCAGCGTCTGGAGTGGCTGGCCCCGTACGGCGCGACCGCCCTGTTCGTCGCGGGCGGCACCGGCGAGTTCTTCTCGCTGACCCCGGAAGACTACACGCAGGTCGTGAAGGTCGCCGTCGAGACCTGCCGCGGCAAGGTGCCGATCCTGGCCGGCGCCGGCGGCCCGACCCGCATGGCGATCCGCTACGCACAGGAAGCCGAGCGCCTGGGCGCCCACGGCATTCTCCTGATGCCGCACTACCTGACCGAAGCGAGCCAGGACGGCCTGGTCGAGCACGTCGCCGCCGTCTGTAATTCGGTGAAGTTCGGCGTCGTCGTCTACAACCGCGACCGCTGCAAGCTGAACGCCGCCTCGCTGCTGAAGCTGGCCGACCGTTGCCCGAACCTGATCGGCTTCAAGGACGGTATCGGCGAGATCGAATCGATGGTCACCATCCGCCGCAAGCTGGGCGACCGCTTTACTTACCTGGGCGGCCTGCCGACCGCGGAAGTGTATGCCGCGGCCTACAAGGCGCTGGGCGTGCCGGTCTACTCGTCGGCCGTGTTCAACTTCATTCCGAAGACCGCGATCGAGTTCTACGAAGCCGTACGCACCGACGATTTCGCCACCCAGGGCCGCCTGATCGATGACTTCTTCCTGCCTTACCTGGACATCCGCGCCAAAAAGGCCGGCTACGCGGTGTCGATCGTCAAGGCCGGCGCGGCGATTGCCGGCCACTCGGCAGGTCCCGTGCGCGCACCGCTGACCGACCTGACCGGCGAGGAAACCGAGCAGCTGGCCGCCCTGATGGCCAAGCTCGGCCCACAGTGAGCTTCGAACTGAGCTGACCTGAACTGAACTGATTCGCGGCGCGCCCCGGCTGGAACGAGCCCCGGCGCGCCTTCTTGTATCCGAAAAGGAGAACCATCTTGACCATCACCATCAACGGCGACCTGCTGATCGGCGCCAGCGCCGTCAAGGGCAGCGCCGCCGCTTTCCGCGCCGTCAATCCGGCCACCGGCGAACAATTCGAGCCGTCTTTCAGCAGCGGCACCGTCGACGACGTCGAACGCGCCTGCGAACTGGCCGGCGAGGCTTTCGACACCTACCGCAACACCAGCCTGGAGGCGCGCGCCGCCTTCCTCGAGCTTGCCGCCCAGAACATCCTCGACCTCGGCCCGCAGCTGATCGAGCGCGCGATGCAGGAATCCGGCCTGCCGCAAGCCCGCCTGGAAGGCGAACGTGGCCGCACCGTTGGCCAGCTGCGCCTGTTCGCGAAGGTCGTGCGCGACGGCCACTTCCTCGCCACCGCCCTCGATTCGGCCCTGCCGGAACGCACCCCGCCCCGCCCCGACCTGCGCCTGCGCAAGATCGGCCTGGGCCCGGTCGCGGTCTTCGGCGCCAGTAACTTCCCGCTGGCCTTCTCGGTCGCTGGCGGCGATACCGCCTCGGCGCTGGCAGCCGGTTGCCCGGTGGTCGTGAAAGCCCACGGCGCCCATCCAGGCACTTCGGAACTGGTCGGTAAAGCCGTGCAGGCGGCAGTCAAGGCCGCCGGCCTGCCGGAAGGCGTGTTCTCGATGCTGCACGGCGACGGCCGCACCATCGGCCAGGCCCTGGTCTCGCACCCGGCCATCAAGGCAGTCGGTTTCACCGGCTCGCGCCAGGGCGGCCTGGCGCTGGTGCGCACCGCCGCTGCGCGCGAAGAGCCGATTCCGGTGTACGCCGAAATGAGCAGCATTAATCCGCTGTTCCTGCTGCCGGGCGCAATGGACGAGAAAGCGGCGCAGATCGGCACCGGCTTCATCGACTCGCTGGTGCTCGGCGCGGGCCAGTTCTGCACCAATCCGGGCCTGGTGGTCGCGCTGGAAGGCGCGGCGCTCGACCGCTTCCGCGAGGCCGCATCGACCGCCCTGCAGGGCAAGGTCGGAACCACCATGCTCACGCCCGGCATCCACGCCGCCTTCAACAGCGGCGTCGAGAAGCTGGGCAAGGAAGCGGGCGTCAGCCTGGTCGCGCGCGGCCAGTGCGGCACCACCGCCTGCGCCGGCCAGGCCGCGCTGTTCGAGACCGATGCCGCCAACTTCCTCGCCAATCCGGCCCTGGAAGACGAGATCTTCGGTGCGTCCTCGCTGATCGTGCGTTGCGCCAGCCTGGAGCAGTTCCGTGAAGTGGCCGAGCACCTGGACGGCCAGCTGACCGCGACCGTGTTCCTGGTCGAGGCGGACAAGGAAGCGGCGCAGGCGCTGCTGCCGGTCCTGGAGCGCAAGGCAGGACGGATCCTGATCAACGGCTATCCGACCGGCGTCGAAGTCTCGCATGCGATGGTGCATGGCGGGCCCTTCCCGGCGACCTCGGACAGCCGCTCGACCTCGGTCGGCGCGAGCGCGATCGACCGCTTCCTGCGTCCGGTGAGCTACCAGGACCTGCCGGCCTGGCTGCTGCCAGAAGCGCTGCAGGATGCGAATCCGCTGGGGCTGCATCGCGTGAAGAATGGGGAGCTGCTCAGGGGCTAAGCCCGGGTTAAGCCCGCACCAGTGCCGTAAATCGACGCCCGGTCCCTTGGCCGGGCGTTGTCGTTTCCGCACCGCCGGCGCGCTGCCGGACAGCGGGTTCATGGTATCGTGGCCAAAACACTTGCAGGGCGCGTGCCACGCCGGTCTCGAACCGGGTCGCGTCGCGCCAACTGCGATTCGGGGAGAAACGATGCCGGGGGCCCTCCTGCGCTTGCTGCTGTTCGCCTGTCTTGTCCTGCCTGCGCTGGCGGCGGCGGCGCCGCTACGCGTCGTGATGGACCAGAACTACCCGCCCTATACCTGGCGCAATGCCGAAGGCAAGCTGGAAGGCTATACGGTCGACCTGTGGCGACTGTGGCAGAAAAAGACCGGACAGCCGGTCGAGCTGATCCCGGCCAACTGGGCGCAGGCGCTGCCGATGCTCGAAGAAGGCAAGGCGGACGTGATCGATCCGATTTTCCTGACCCCGGCCCGGGTCGAGCGCTTCGATTTCTCGCCCTCCTACGCCCTGGTCTCGACCAGTATCTATGCCCACGCCTCGATCGGCGGCATGCACGACATGCGCAGCCTGAAAGGCTTCGAGGTCGGGGTGCAGGCGGCCGACGCCTGCGCCGAGCAGCTCGCCCGCGCCGGCATCAAGACCCTGCACGTGTTTCCCACTTACGAGGCGCTGCTGGCCGCGGCCGCGCGCCAGGACGTCAAGCTGCTGTGCCTGGACGAATTCTCGGCCGACTACCAGCTGTACCGGCTCGGCCTGCACCGCACCTATGTCAAGGCCTTCGACCTCACCCGCGACCAGCTGCGGCGCGCGGTGCGCAAGGGAGACATGGCCACCCTTGCCTTGGTCGAGCGCGGCATGGCGCAGATCAGCGCGAGCGAACGCCAGGCCCTGCACGACAAATGGATGGGCCGGCCGCTGGTCTCGGAGCGCTACGCCAGGCGCCTGGTCCAGGTGCTGGTGGCGCTCGGCGGCCTGGTGCTGCTGCTGGTCGTGGGGCTGGCCTCGGTGCGGCGCGCGGTGCGCGTGCGCACGGGCGAACTGGAACGCGAACGGGCCCAGTTGCGGACCCTGCTCGAGAACAGTCCCGACCTGGTCTGGCTGAAGGACCGCGAAGGCGTCTACCAGGCCTGCAATACCCCGACCGCGAGCATCTTCGGCTGGCCGCGCGAGCAGATCCTCGGCAGGCGCGACAGCGAACTGTTCGACCCCGCCACGGCGGAGCAATTCGCGCGCGACGACGCCGCGGCCGTGCGCGCCGGCGGGCCGATGACCTTCGAGGAGACGGCCCCCACGGGACGCGGCCGGGAGCTCGTCTTCGAGACGATCAAGACTCCGGTCATCCGGCCCGACGGCACCTTCATCGGCGTGCTGGGCGTGGCGCGCGACATCAGCGAGCGGCGCGAGCACGAGCGCACGATCCGCGAACAGGAGCGGCTCCTGAAGGAAATGAGCGCGCTGGCCCAGATCGGCGCCTGGGAGATCGACCTCGCCACCGAGGCCTTCCACTGGACCGAGGAGCTGGCCCGGATCTACGAGATCCCGCCGGGCCTGCCCATCACGCCGGCGCTGTGCACGGCATGCTACGCCGAGGAAGACCGGGAATTGATCGGGCGCACGCTCGACGCCGCCGCGAAACACGGCCGGCCGTTCACGATCGAACTCGAGATGGTCAGCGGCGCCGGCAAGCGCAAGTGGGTACGCTCGATCTGCAGCGCCGTGTTCGAGGGCGGCCGTCCCGCGAAACTGCGCGGCACCGTGCAGGACGTGACCCAGCGCCGCGAGCTCGAGGAATCGATGCGCATGGCCAACCTGATCTACCAGACCAGCCCGGAGGCGATCGTCGTCACCGAAGAGGACAACCGGATCGTCGACGCCAACCCGGCCTTCACGCGCCAGACCGGCGACGCATTGGGCGCGGTGCTCGGCAGCACGCCGCGCCTGTTCGAATCGCGCATGCACGACGCCGGCTTCTACGAGCGCCTGTGGCAGGCGCTGCTGGCGGAAGACCACTGGCAGGGCGAGATCCTCGACCGCAACCCGGACGGCTCGTTCTCGGCCAAGTACGCCGACATCCGCGTGATCCGCCATCCCGACGGCCGGGTGCACCGCCACGTGCTGCAGTTCCACGACATCAGCGAGCAGAAACAGAAGGATGAGCTGATCTGGCGCCAGACCAATTTCGACGCCCTGACGGGCCTGCCGAACCGGCGCCTGTTCCTCGACCGCCTCGAGCAGGACCTGAAGAAGGCACAGGGAGCGGGCCAGGGCCTGGGCGTGCTGCTGCTCGACCTCGACCGCTTCAAGGAGATCAACGACAGCTATGGCCATGCCGTGGGCGACAGCGCGCTGGTCGAGACGACGCGGCGCCTGGCGCGCTGCGTACAGGACGACGCGACCATCGCTCGCCTGGGCAGCAACATGTTTGCGCTGGTGGTCAGCGAATTCGACGGCCGGCGCCACCTCGCGACGACCGCCGACGCCGTGATCGGCGCGATCGGCGCACCGCTCGAACTGGGTCCCGGGAACCTCGCCTATGTGTCGGCCAGCGTCGGCATCAGCGTTTTCCCGGACGACGGCGCCGACGCCGCCGACCTGGTGCGCAACGCCGAACAGGCCGTGTATCTCGCGAAAAGCGCCGGGCGCGGACGCTTCCAGTATTTCACGCCGGCCCTGCAGCAGCACGCGCGCGACAAGCTCGCGCTCACCAACGACCTGCGCGCCGCGCTCGCCCGCAAGCAGCTGCAGGTGCACTACCAGCCGATCGTCGAGACGTCGACCGGCCGCATCCGCAAGGCCGAGACCCTGCTGCGCTGGCAGCACCACGAGCACGGCATGATCAGCCCGGCGCGCTTCATTCCGCTGGCCGAGGAAGCGGGCCTGATCCACGAGATCGGCGAGTGGGTGCTGGCGGAAAGCATCGCCAGCATCGAGCGCTGGCGGCGCGCCTACGGTTTTCTGGTCGAGCTGAGCGTGAACGTGTCGCCGGTCCAGTTCGAGCAGCGCTCCGGCCTGCCCTGGCTGACCCGGGTCGTGAACGCCGGCCTGCCGCCGGGCAGCATCACCATCGAGATCACCGAGGGGGTGCTGGTCTCCGACGCCGAACAGGTCACGCGCTGCCTGCACGCCCTGCACGAAGCCGGCGCCAAGGTCTCGATCGACGACTTCGGCACCGGCTTCTCCTCCCTTTCCTACCTCAAGCACTTCGACGTCGACTACCTGAAGATCGACAAGTCCTTCATCAACCACCTGACCGGGGACGGCAGCGACAAGGCGCTGACCGAGGCCATCGTCGACCTCGCGCACCGGCTCGGCATCGAGGCGATCGCCGAAGGCGTCGAGACCACGGCCCAGCGCGACATCCTGGCGGCCTTCGGGTGCGACTACCTCCAGGGCTGGCTGTTCTCGCCGGCCGTGCCGCGCGAGGCCTTCGAGGTGTTCCTCGAGCGTCAAATGGTAACGTGACACGTAGGGTGGGCTCCGCCCACGCGGTGATACGTAGCCGCGAGATCATCGTGCACGAAATCGGAGCCGGTAGCGATTACCGCGTGGGCGGAGCCCACCCTACCGATAACGCCTGTTTCGGCGGCAACCTGATCAACGTGTCCTCGCAGGTGGCCGGCGCCGTAGGGTGGAACTAACGGAAAAAGGGACGCGCAAGGCGTCCCGCGTCCGGGTTATACCAGCCCGGTCAGGTAATACACGGCGATCACGAAAAACACGGCCAGCGTCTTGATGATGGTGACGGCGAAGATCTCGCGATACGACTGCTTGTGCGTCAGGCCCGTCACGGCCAGCAGCGTGATGACGGCGCCGTTGTGCGGCAGCGTGTCCATGCCGCCGCTGGCCATGGCGACCACGCGGTGCAGGACCTCGAGCGGGATCTGCGCCGCCTGCGCGCCCTGGATGAAGAGGTCCGACATGGCGGCCAGCGCAATGCTCATGCCGCCCGAGGCCGAACCGGTGATGCCGGCCAGCGAGCTGACCGACACCGCGGCATTGACCAGCGGATCGGGAATGCTTTTCAGGGCGTTGCCGACGACGACGAAGCCGGGCAGCGCGGCGATCACGCCGCCGAAGCCGTATTCCGAGGCGGTGTTCATGGCGGCCAGCAGCGCGCCGCCGACGGCCGCTTTCGAGCCGGCCGCGAAGCGGTCCTTGATGCGGCCGAAGGCGGTGGCGACCACGAACAGGATACCCATCAGCAGCGCGCCCTGCACCGCCCAGATCGCGACCACGGTCTTGATCGGGGTCGTCACCGGGGCCTTCAAGCCCGGCAGGATGTCGGGGGCCACGGTGAACGAGGCGCCGTACCACTCGGGGATCATCTTGGTCAGCACGAAGTTGGCGACGCCGACCACGATCAGCGGCAGCAGCGCCAGCATTGGATTCGGCAGCGACGCGGCCTGCACCCGTTCCGGCTCGTTCTGCAGGTCGGAGCCGTAGCCCTCGCCCGCCGCCATCGCGGCGCGGCGGCGCCATTCGAGGTAGGCCAGGCCGACCACGATGATGAACAGCGAGCCGATCGTGCCGAGCACCGGCGCCGCCCAGGAGGTGGTCTTGAAGAAGGTGGTCGGGATGATGTTCTGGATCTGCGGGGTGCCCGGCAGCGAATCCATCGTGAACGAGAAGGCGCCCAGCGCCAGCGCGCCCGGCATCAGGCGCTTCGGGATGTTCGACTGGCGGTACAGTTCGGCGGCGAACGGATAGACCGCGAACACGACCACGAACAGCGACACGCCGCCATAGGTCAGCAGCGCGCAAACGGCGACGATGACGGCATTCGCGCGCGAGCGGCCGATGTAGCGAACGGCGGCGGCCACGATCGACTCGGAAAAGCCGGACAGTTCGATGAGCTTGCCGAAGACGGCGCCCAGCATGAAGACCGGGAAGTAGAGCTTGACGAAGCCGACCATTTTTTCCATGAAGATGCCGGAAAAGACCGGCGCGACGGCGGATGGATCGGTCAGCAGCACCGCGCCGAGGGCGGCGATCGGTGCGAACAGGATGACGCTGTAGCCGCGGTAGGCGGCGAACATCAGGAACGCCAGGGCGGCGAGAACAATCAGAAATGACACGGGTGCTCCTCTTCTCTTTTATGTGCCGCCTGCGCGCGCCTGGTGCGATGCGGGCGGCGGTTTGATGCGTCTTGCTGCATGCGCGGCGGCTTGCCGCTGCATGGGCCACGCGGGACGGACTGCGGAGCCGGCATGATTATTGGCGATCGTTGACGTATTTGAAATACGTAGAATTACCGTAGCAGGCTGTCCGCCCGGATCAGCACGACCCGGCTGCGACGCCCCGGCACCAGGCTGCTGTTGACCACCGCGATCCTTCCCGCCCCATCCACGGCGAACTTCCTGCCCAGCAGCCCCTGCTGGCTGCCGTTGCTCCCGCCCGGGGGCGGCGCGCTGCCCGGAACGAGGGCCGGCGCCGAGAACCGGCGCCCGCCGTCGTGCGAGCTTGCAAGGCCGAGCGAGCGCGCACGTCCATGCACGTCCAGGTTTTCCCAGATCAGAACCAGGCCTTCCTGATCGTCGCTTGCCAGCGACGGATAGGCTGCGCCGCCGTCCGCCGTGGACGCCGCCAGCGTGCGCGGCGCTGCAAATGCGCCGCCGGCAAGCGTGGCCGTGTAGCGCAGCTCGGCGCGCCCGGCCCGATGGAAGGCGAACGCGAGGTGCACCCTGCCCGTGCCGTCGACCGCCAGCGATGGCGCATCGGCTCGCCCTTGCGGATCGCCCACCAGCCGCGGCGGGCCGAACTGGCGCCGCCATCGCCCGAGCGCGCGACCCGGATGCGCGCCGCCGGGTCCTCGCCCACGGTCCAGGCCAGGTAGACGGCCGATCCCCTGCCTGCGGCCAGCGCCGGCGCCCGCGCCGGCCGTGCATCGTCGCCGGCGACCCGGCGCGGCGCCTCGAAGCTGGCGCCGCCGTCGCGCGAACGAGACAGCCACAGCGCGCCGTCATATTCGGTCCAGGCGGCGATCAGCACGCCATCGCCGCCGACCGCGATATCGAGGCTGCCGTTCGACCAGACCTCGCGGCTGAGGCGTCCCTTGCCGTCGCCACCCCGGGAGCGCGACAGGTTCAACGGACGCGAGAAACTCCTGCCGCCGTCGTTCGAGGTGGCGAACAGGATGTCGCCGCCGTGCGAGCCGCCCGAAAAAATGATTTCCTGCCACAGCAAATAGAGATGGCTGCCGTCGCGGCCGACGGCGATGCGCGGCAACCAGGAAAACGTGTCCGGACTGCGCGAGACGTTCACCGGATCGCTCAGGCGGCCCCGGGACAGGCTGCGCAGCCATACATCCCTGCCCTTCTGGTCGGCCCAGGCGAGGACGAGCTCGCCGCCGGGAACGAAGGCGACGGTGGCGTCGTCCACATAATCGTAGCGCGTGTCGTTCTGGCGCCACGGCCCCTTTTCGCCGCGCCCAGCGGCGAACTCGAGCGGGTCTTGCCAGACCATTGTCGCCAGCGGAAGCAACAGTAAGAGCGCGCGCAACATGAGGGCCTCCAGGCCACAAGCTAGCACCACGCGCCGCTTACCGGCGCGGGAAGCCGCACCGCGGGCCGATCCGGCGCCGTCCTTCCAGCCGCCGCGCTAATATGGATGAGCCTTTCGACAACTGGCTATTGCGGTTTTCCCTTAGTTGCAAATGAGACTATTTACTGGTACAACAAGCCTGCGTACATACCTGATGAATAAATTCCAACCCCGCAGAGGGCAGGACGGTGGCGCCATGCGCCACGCGATGCACTGATCAGGTGCGACGGCAGCAGATAACTTATAAACAGAGACCGAGGAAGACACCATGAAAATCACCCTGATGCGCGCCGCCGCATGCCTGGCATTGTTCGGCAGCGCATTCGCGCACGCCGAGACCTATCCGACCAAGACGATCACGATGATCGTGCCGTTCGCGGCCGGCGGCCCTACCGATACGGTTGCGCGCCTGGTGGCCCAGTCGATGGGTAACAAGCTCAAGCAGCAAATCATCATCGAGAACGTCAACGGCGCCGGCGGCACCATCGCCGCGGCGCGCGTCGCCAAGGCGACCCCGGACGGCTACACGCTGTTCATGCACCACATCGGCCACTCCACCGCGCCGTCGCTGTACCGCAAGCTGTCCTACAACGCGCAAACCGACTTCGAACCGATCGGCCTCGTCACCGACGTGCCGATGACCATCGTGGCGCGCAAGGACTTCCCGGCGCGCGACTTCAAGGAATTCCTCGCCTACGTCAAGGCCAACAAGGACAAGGTCACCTACGCCAACGCCGGCGTCGGCTCGGCCTCGCACCTGTGCGGCATGCTGTTCATGACCGCGATCGGCACCGACCTCACCACCGTGCCGTACAAGGGCACCGGCCCGGCGATGAACGACCTGCTCGGCGGCCAGGTGGACTTCATGTGCGACCAGACCACCAACACCACCAGCCAGATCAAGAGCGGCAAGGTCAAGGCCTACGGCGTCACCACCAAGACCCGCCTGGCGAACATGCCCGACCTGCCGACCCTGAACGAAGCCGGCCTGCCGGGCTTCGAAGTGGCGGTCTGGCACGGCCTGTACGCGCCGAAGGGCACGCCGAAGCCGATCGTCGACACCCTTGCCGGCGCCCTGCAGACCGCGCTCAAGGATCCGAACGTCAAGCAGCGTTTCGCCGACCTCGGCACCGAGCCGGTGAGCGAGGCGCGCGCCCGTCCGGAAGCGCTCCGTGCCCACCTGAAGAGCGAAATCGAGCGCTGGTCGCCGATCATCAGCAAGGCCGGCGTCTACGCCGACTGATTCACCGCCGCCGCACGGGTGGCGGAACTGCCGCGGGATGCTTCCCGCGGCAGTTTTGCGCATCCGTACGGCGGCCGCCGTACGACCGCGACGGCGCAGGGAATCCGCGGCCAGCCAACGACAAGCAATAAAAAGGAGCGCGCAGTGCCATCATTCATCCGCCATCCGAAGGACTTTTGGACAGGCATCATCTTTCTCACCATCGGCATGGCCGCCATCGTCATCGGCCTCGACTACCCGATGGGAAGCGCGGGCCGCATGGGCCCGGCCTATTTCCCGAGCGTGCTCGGCGGTCTGCTGACCCTGATCGGCGCCATCGGCGTCATCCGTTCCTTCCTGCGTGCGGGCGAGGCCATCGGCAAGTTCCACATCAGGGAAATCGTCCTGATCCTGCTCGCCGTGCTGCTGTTCGGCCTGCTGATGCGCAATGCGGGCCTGGTGCCGGCCGTCCTGGTGCTGGTGCTGATGAGCGCCTACGCCAGTCCCAAGTTCACCTGGGGCCCTTCGCTGCTGCTGGCGATCGGCCTGGCGGTCTTCGCGGTCGTCGTGTTCGTCAAGCTGCTCGGCTTGCCTATGCCCATCCTCGGCCCCTGGCTCGGTTTTTAAGAAGAAGACAACATGGAAATCCTGCATAACCTCGGGCTGGGCCTGGAAACGGCCTTCACCCTCACCAATCTCTTCTACTGCCTGATCGGCGTCTTCGTCGGCACCGCCGTCGGCGTGCTGCCGGGCCTGGGCCCGGTCGCCACCATCGCGATGCTGCTGCCGGCCACCTTCGGCCTGCCGCCGGTCTCGTCGCTGATCATGCTCGCCGGTATCTACTACGGTGCCCAGTACGGGGGCTCGACCACGGCCATCCTGGTCAACCTGCCCGGTGAATCGTCCTCGGTGGTGACCGCCATCGACGGCTACCAGATGGCGCGCCAGGGCAATGCCGGCAAGGCGCTCGCCACGGCGGCGCTGGGCTCCTTCTTCGCCGGCACCGTCGCCACCATCCTGCTGGCCCTGTTCGCGCCGCCGCTGGCCGAACTGGCGCTGAAATTCGGCCCGGCCGAATACTTCTCGCTGATGGTGCTGGGCCTGGTCGCCTCGGTCGTGCTGGCCAGCGGTTCGCTGCTCAACGCGATCGGCATGGTGATCCTCGGCCTGCTGCTGGGCCTGATCGGTACCGACGTCAACTCGGGCGCCGCGCGCTACACCTTCGACATGCCCGAACTGGCCGACGGCGTCAACTTCGTGATCGTCGCAATGGGCATGTTCGGCATCGGCGAAATCATCCGCAACCTCGAGCACGACGAATCGCGCACGCTGATGATGAAGAAGGTCAAGGGCCTGATGCTGACCAAGGACGACTTCAAGCGCATCGCCGCGCCGGTGCTGCGCGGCACCGTGATCGGTTCGGCCCTCGGCATCCTGCCGGGCGGCGGCGCCATGCTGGCATCGTTTGCCTCCTACTCGATCGAGAAGAAGGTGTCGAAGAACTCGGCCAACTTCGGCAAGGGCGCCATCGAAGGCGTCGCGGCGCCGGAAGCGGCGAACAACGCCGGCGCCCAGACCTCGTTCATCCCGATGCTGACCCTCGGCATTCCGTCGAACCCGGTGATGGCGCTGATGATCGGCGCGATGATCATCCAGGGCATCCAGCCGGGTCCGGCCGTGATGACCGAGCAGCCTGCCCTGTTCTGGGGCCTGATCGTCTCGATGTGGATCGGTAACCTGTTCCTCGTCGTGCTGAACCTGCCGATGATCGGCCTCTGGGTCAAGATGATCATGGTGCCTTACCACCGCCTGTATCCGGCCATCCTGATGTTCTGCGCGATCGGCGTGTTCAGCCTGAACAACAGCGAGTTCGACGTCTACCTGATGGCCCTGTTCGGCCTGTTCGGCTACATCTGCGCAAAATTGGGTGCCGAGCCGGCGCCAATGCTGCTGGGCTTCATCATCGGACCGATGATGGAAGAATACCTGCGCCGCGCGCTGCTGCTCTCGCACAGCGACCCGCTGGTCTTCGTCCAGCGTCCGATCAGCGCCACGATGCTGGCCCTGGCCGCCATCGCGATGGCCGTCGTCCTGCTGCCTTCGCTGCGCCAGAAACGCGAGGAAGCCTTCCAGGAAGACTGATCGCGGAATGATCAGACCAGAAGCCCCCGGCATGCGGATGCCGGGGGCTTTTTTTTGCCCGCCGCCTTACCTCTCCTTCCTTTCTCCTTCCTTACACGGCCCGTCGGCGTGCCGAATCGGACGCTCCTGTCCACTTCTTTCGCTTATTGAACACACTTCCTGTGCGAAATTGCACAAACAGGTCGCAAGTGCCACGAAGTCGTTGACAATATTGATGCAAGAAAATACAGTTTCAGAATAGATGGCTGAGTTCCACCAAGAGAAACGCCGCCGCTATACCTGAATTACCCGCCGTCCGGCCTCGTCGGGGCCGGAGCACCTCGAAAACCAGGAGACCGCATTAATATGAAGAAGACCATCCTTGCAATGGCCGTGCTTGCTGCTTGCATGTCGACCGCGTCGGCGCAGACCAGCGTCACCATCTACGGCATCGTCGATGCCGGCCTCGCCCACGTGGACAACAACAACGGCTCGGCCAACGACCGCACCACGGTGGATGCAGGCCTGATGCAGACCTCGCGCTGGGGCTTCAAGGGCGTCGAAGATCTGGGCGGCGGCATGAAGGCCCGCTTCGCCCTCGAAGGCACCCTGCTGAACGACGTCGGCGGCGCCGGCGTCAACACCGGCACCCCGGGCGGCACCGCCAACTCGACCGCCCTGTTCGACCGCGAAGCCACCGTCGGCGTCAGCAGCGCCTTCGGTTCGATCGACATCGGCCGCCAGAACATCCTGGGTATCGGCTCGGTCGGCCTGGCCGACCCGATGGGCCTGGCCTTCGCCGCCACCAGCCCGAACGTGCTGTACGGCGCCATGAACAACGGCGCCGTCTACGGCGGCTTCGGCGCCAACGGCCCAGGCAACAGCGCCCTGCGCCAGTCGAACTCCATCAAGTATGTCTCGCCGACCATGGGCGGCGCCGGCTTCGCGCTGATGCGCGCCTTCGGCGAACAGGCCGGCGGCATCCAGCGCGGCTCCTACCAGGGCGCGTCGGTCTTCTACAATGCGGGCCCGTTCGGCGCCGCCGGCGCTTATGCGCGCATGAAGAACAGCGTCAACACCGACCTGCTGACCTCCTGGGGCATCGGCGCCAAGTACACGCTGCCGGTGGCCGTGATCAAGGCGACCTACATCACCAACGAAGTCGACAGCAACAACCGCAAGATCGCCGTCGCCGGCGTCGGCGTCGACTTCCCTGTCGCCCCAGCCCTGACGCTGACCGGCGCCTTCTACAACACCAAGCTCACCGGCCCACGCCGTGACGACTCGCAGCAGTACCATGCGATCGCCCGCTATGCGCTGAGCAAGCGCAGCACCGTGTACGCCGCCTACACCCGCGCCAATACCGACCTGGTGGTCGAGGCGGCGTCGGGCACCGCGGCCGGCATCGCCGCCGGCAACATCAACCTGGCACAGGGTATCGTGAGCGTGGGCAGCGACAGCGCGAACCGCTTCGTCGTCGGCGTGATGCACATGTTCTGATGCCGCGGCTTGTCTTGACAAGCTAAGCTGAAGCAACACGGCGGCCACTGGCCGCCGTGTTCATTTGAGTAGATACTGTTTCACATGACACGAGAACACACCGATATCGCCGACGTGCCCGCAGGCTTCGAACGCCTCAAGCGCGGCGGCCCCTACATGGCCGGCCTGGGCTACCTGTACTGCCGGCGCGAAGCCGGCAAGATCACGATCGCGATGCGCATGGCCGACCAGCACACCAACATGCGCGGCATCGTCCACGGCGGCATGCTCGCCAGCCTGGCCGATTCGGCCCTGGGCCTGGGGCTGACGCTCTCCTGCGACCACAGGCACTCCTTCGTCACCGTCAACCTGAGCACGGACTTCATCGACGCCGCCCGTCCCGGCGACTGGGTCGAGGCGCACATCCACATCGGCCGCATCGGCTCGCGCGTGGCCTTTGCCGACTGCGAACTGATGGTGAAGGACAAGCGCATCCTGCGCGCGAGCGGCGTGTTTGCGGTGATGAAGGCCTTGACGGCGGCGCAGCTGGACGCGGGGTATTGAGCAGCTGCCCCGGCTTCACCACGCCAGCTGCCGAATCAGGTCGCTTTGGCCGACGATGATTTCACCCAGGCTGCGGCGACTGGCATCGGCGAAATAAACCGGAAGGCAGGCCGGCGCCCTGCCGTCGCCGGACACCGACACGTACACGACATAGCTCGGAAAGCGGCGGACATACGCCAGCCCATGCACCAGATTGGCTGTTCCGCCAAAGTTCTGGGGAGCAGTCAATTGTTCGGATACGTCGAGGTTCATGACATCGGCCACGCCGTAACGCAATTTCGTCAGGCGCGACCTGATTTCCTTGTCGAGCTGGATGCGGATCGTCAGGTCCCATTCCAGGTCCGGCGTCAGCGCGGAGCCGACCGTGGAACCGGCACCGCCGGAAAAAAACTTCAGGGCGGCCTCCGGTATCGGGTCGTGCGCCGCTCCCTGCAGGCGCATTTCATACCACTCGTCGCTGTCCATCCACATGGCGCTCGCCTGCGATCTGGTCACGGTTGGCGTGAGCGACGTGCACACGCGCCCACCGGCGGATCGGGGACCGGTCAACACGGTCGTCAGTCCCGGCACCACGGCGGTGCCGGCATCCGCGTCGGGCCTGGCGCCGAAGCGCTGTATCTTGAACGCCAGCGTCTGTTTCGCCCTGTAGCTGGGCCTGGTCCAGCCGGCATGGGTGGCCGGCGGCGTGACGAAGCCGTCGCCGCCGAAGCGTGGGCCGCATGCTCCCGGGCCCCAGCGCGCAACGCCTCCCGGCAATGAGTGGATTGGATTGGATTCGGAACATCGGCCTGCGGTATCCATGCGAATACGTCAACGCGAAACGTCAGCATCTCTACCTCCTTGCCCATAGCGGTCCAAACGCGGCTGCCAAGCCGTGCAATTTCCGTAGCCGATGCAAGGCAGCCATGAGAATCTGTTCACACGCTCATGGCGTCCATCCTGACGCGAATAGCCGATGCGCGGGAGCTTTGGTCGTCCCGCTCGGGCGTCAGATTGTTACTGGTTCAGATTTCGTGCTCGACCATCTCGCGGTCGCGTAGCACCGCGTGGGCGGAGCCCACCCTAGGACTCCAGCCGCGCCGCGATCTCGATCAGGCGCGGCCGCACTTCCTCGAGCAGGAACTCCTTCGACACGCTCGAGGATGGTCCGCCGCAGTTGATCGACATGAGCTGGTTGCCGCCGATCGGATAAAAGCCGACGGCGATGCCGTTGACGTCCTTCTGCCACTCGCCGAACGAGGTGGTGCAGCCGTACTGCGCATAGTCGCGCTGGCCGCGCGCGATCGCCTCGAGCACCGCTTCGTAGGCCATCTCGTCGAGCTCCTGGTAGCGCGCCAGGATTTCCTTGCGTTCCTGCTCGCTCGCTTTCACCAGGTAGGCGCGCCCGATGGCCGAGACCGCGAGCGGCATGCGCGAGCCCACCTGCAGCGCGAGGGCCAGGGCCGCCGTGCTGCGGCAGACCTCGATGTAGATCATCGACAGCCGGTCGCGCACCGCGATCGAGACCGTGGTGCCGGAGAACTCGGCCAGTTCCTGCATCATCGGACGGGCGAGCTGGCGGATGTCGAGCCGCGCCAGCATCGCGCTGCCCAGGCCCAGCGTCGCCGTGCCGAGCACGTAGCGGCCGCTGGTGTCCTGCACCAGGTAGCCGAGGCGCGTGAGCGTATAGGTGAAACGGGTGACCGTCGATTTCGGCAGGCCGCAGCGTTCTGCAATCTGCTGATTCGTCAGCCCCTTGTCGGCCGAGCGGAAGCAGGCCAGCACCTCGAGTCCGCGCGCCAGCGCCGTGATGAAATAACGTTCCTCGCCCTTGCGCGCGCCCTCGATGAGCTCGCCGGAATCGTGACCCGGGCCGGTGGTGTTCGTGTCGCTAAGCTGCATGGTTGGACCCCAGTCTGGACGTTGGGAATACGAGGCGGACCGCCGCCGCAAAAGAGCCTTTGCGGGATGCGCGAGGCATGGCACACTGAGCGGGCAGTTTTGTTCGATGCGGCATACCCATGATCACCCGTCCCTCCAGGCCCCGCGCGCCGCTCACGGGCAAGGAACTGGGCAGCAAATTCGGTTCGCGAACAAAACGTTGCTACTCATCTGAAAGTATCGTATCCTTTTTTTGTTCCATTTTACACCCTGCAGTTTCGCAGAGTAAAACTAAAATCGCTGGGTTCATCGGGTACGCATAAGCGCGCCCACTTCGAGGAGTCGCATGATTACAGACCATGTGCTGGCGAATACGAAGGCAGCGCAGGCCGCAAGCGGTCCTGCCCGCCGCGCCATCCTCGTTTCCCTCTCCCCCTTCCGGCCGGCAGCGGCCCGCTCCACGCCGCGAGGTGCGCCCATGCAGTAACACGTCCCGCGCCGGCAGCATCCAAATCAACACGATCACACCAATAACGGAGACACGATTTTGGAGCTTTTCCTGCAACAAGTCCTCAACGGGCTGACCCTTGGAGGGGTCTACAGCCTGGTCGCACTCGGGCTCACGCTCGTCTATGGCATCCTGCACGTGCCGAACTTTGCCCATGGCGCCTTCTACATGGCGGGCGCCTATTCGGCCTTCTTCATCATGACGAAACTCGGCCTCAACTACTGGTGGGGCATGCTGGGCGCCGCCGTCGTGGTTGCGCTGATCTCGGTGCTGTCCGAGCGTTTGGTGTTCCACCCGCTGCGCAAGGCGCCCTACCTGCACCACATGATTGCGTCGATCGGCATCCTGCTGTTCCTGGAAGCGGGTGCGCAGGCGATCTGGGGCGCGGACTTCCACCGCATGGAGACGCCCTACACCCAGCTGCTCGAATTCGGCGGCCTCACCTTGCCGGCGCAGCGCCTCCTGATCATCGGCGCAGCCTTCCTGCTGGTGGCGCTCCTGCAGCTGTTCCTGAAAAAGACCATCACCGGCGCGACGATCGTCGCCATGGCCCAGAACCGCGAAGGCGCGGCCCTGGTCGGCATCGACGCCAACCGCGTCGCGATGCTGACCTTTGCGATCGCCGGCGCCCTGGCCGGGATGGCCGCCGTGCTGTACGCGCCGATCAACCTGGTCTATACCTCGATGGGCAACCTGGTCATCACCAAGGCCTTCGTCATCATCGTGCTGGGCGGGATGGGCAGCGTGCCGGGCGCCATCGTCGGCGGCCTGATCATCGGCTTCGCGGAAGCCTTCGGCGCCTTCTACATCTCGACCGACTACAAGGACATCATCGCTTTCGCTTTACTGGTGCTGATCCTGTCGGTGCGTCCGCAGGGCCTGTTCGCGAAAGGGGCGCACTGATGAAGCTTCTTAACTCCACCACCGGCTGGCTCCTGCTGCTGGCGCTCGCCCTGGCCTTCCCCTTCCTGGCCGGGAACGACTACCACCTGACCGTGATGTCGACCGCCTATATCTACGCGATCGCCACCATCGGCCTGAACCTGATCACGGGCTACACCGGCCAGTACAACCTCGCCCACAGCGGCTTCATGGCGGTCGGCGCCTACACGGTCGGCATCCTGACGGTCGACCACCAGGTGCCGTTCTGGATCGCCTTCCTGCTCGCGGGCGTGGTCGCCGCCGCCCTCGGCTTCTTCGTGGGCCTGGTGTCGCTGCGCCTGAAGACCCACTTCTTCTCGATTTTTACCCTCTGCGTCGGCTACATCATGTACCTGCTGATCGAGAAATGGGAAAGCCTGACCCACGGCACGGTCGGCATCATCGGCATCCCGGCGCCACCGAGCATCGGCAGCATCGATTTCACCGAGCCGCGTCCGCAGTACTACCTGGTGCTGCTGTTCCTGGTGGCGAGCCTGTGGATCATGCACCGCATCGTGCGCTCGCTGCTGGGCCGCACCTTCATGGCGATCCGCAATGGCGACGACCTGGCCCAGGCGCTCGGCATCAACCTGATGCGCAACAAGCTGCTCGCCTTCATGCTGTCCGTCTTCTTCGCCGGCCTGGCGGGCGGCCTGTATGCCGGTTTCGTGCGCTTCATCGGCCCCGGCGTGGCCAGCGTCGAGCATACCTTCGACATGACGATGTACATGCTGGTCGGCGGCATCGGCACCCTGCTCGGGCCCCTGCTGGGCGCGATCGGCGTGCCCTGGCTGACCCAGTACCTGCAGGTGCTGCAGGACTACCGCTTCGTCGTCTTCGGCCCGCTGCTGGTGATCCTCGTGATCTTCCTGCCCTACGGGATCGTCGGCACCTGGATGAACCGCAAGCGCAGGAAGGAAGCGCTGGCGGCCCAAGCCGCGGCCTCGTCCGCACCACGCGACCTGTCTTCGGTCTCCACCGCGAAAGGAGCGACCCATGCTTGAAATCGATTCGCTCACCAAGCGCTTCGGCGGCCTGGCGGCCGTGAACGACGTCAGCGTCAGCTTCGCGCGCGGGACGATCAACGCCATCATCGGCCCGAACGGTGCCGGCAAGACCACCTTCTTCAACCTGGTCAGCGGAGCGATCGCGCCCACCTCGGGCAAGGTGGTCTTCGACGGCCGCGACGTGACCGGCCTGCGCGCCGACCAGGTGGCACGCCTCGGCATGGCGCGCACCTTCCAGAGCACGACCCTGTTCGACACGGCCACTGTCCTCGACAACCTGATCGTCGGCCACCGCCTGCGGACGAAATCCTCGCTGCTCGACGTCGTGCTGGGGACGAAACGCCTGAAGGACGAGGAACGGATCTGCCGCGAGAAGGCACGCCAGGCGCTGGATTTCGTGGGGCTCGGCCATGTCGAGAACCGCATCGCCGGCGACATCTCGCAGGAAGAAAGGAAGCGCGTCGCCTTTGCACTGGCCCTGTCGACCGATCCGACCCTGCTGCTGCTGGACGAACCGGCCGGCGGCGTGAATCCCGAGGAAACCGTGGGCCTTGCGGCGCTGATCCGCAAGATGGCCGACAGCGGCCTGACCGTCTGCCTGATCGAACACAAGATGGACATGATCATGAACCTCGCCGACAAGATCCTGGTGCTCAATTACGGCGAAAAGATCGCCGAGGGCACGCCCGCCGAGATCCGCGCCAACCCGGTCGTGATCGAAGCCTACCTGGGGAGCGAACATGCTGCGGCTTGACAAGGTCTCCCTCTCCTACGGCAGCTTCCGCGCGCTGCACGACGTCTCCATCCACGCCGAAGAAGGCGAACTGGTGGTGCTGCTCGGTTCGAACGGCGCCGGCAAGAGCTCGATTTTCCTCACCATGAGCGGGCTGCAGCGCGCCGACGCGGGCAGCATCCGCTTCGGCAACCACGAGCTGGTCGGGCGCAAGCCTTCGCAGATCGTGGCCGACGGCCTGGTGCACTGCCCGGAAGGCCGCAAGCTGTTCCCGGGCATGTCGGTGCTGAAGAACCTGACGCTGGGCGCCTACGTGCACCGGCGCGACAGCAAGGGTACGCAAAAGACCCTGGACGAAGTGTTCGAGCTGTTCCCGATCCTGCATGAGAAGAAGGAGCAGGCGGCCGGCTCGCTGTCCGGCGGCCAGCAGCAGATGGTGGCGATCGGCCGCGCGCTGATGGGCCGCCCGAAGGCGCTGCTGCTGGACGAACCCTCGCTCGGCCTGGCGCCGCTGGTGGTGAAACAGATGTTCGAGGTGATCGCGCGCATCAACAAGGCCGGCACGACGGTGCTGCTGGCCGAGCAGAACGCGTACGCGGCGCTGAACATCGCCAGCCGCGCCTATGTGATCGAACAGGGCCACATCGTGATGGAAGGCGGCCGCGAGGAATTGCTGAACAACGCGCAAGTGCGCAAAGCGTATATCGGGGCGTAGATCCCGGGATGAAGAAGTAAAGCGTAGCACCCACAACAAGCAACTCTCAGGAGACACACACATGAAAGTGCAAGCCAAGTTCACCCGCCGCACCCTGCTGGCAGCCGCTGCAGCCACCCTCGCCTTCGCCGCCGGCGGCGCCCAGGCGCAGGAAGTCATCAAGATCGGCTACTCCGGACCGCTCTCCGGCGGCGCTGCGCTGTACGGCAAGAACGTCCTGAGCGGCATGGAAATGGCCGCCGCCGAAATCAATGCCAAGCCGCTCACCATCGGCGGCAAGAACTACAAGGTCGAGATCGTCCCGCTCGACGACAAGTACAACCCGGCCGAGACCGCCATCAACGTCCAGCGCCTGGTACAGCAGCACAAGACGGCCGCCGTGCTGGTGCCGCACTCGGGCGGCGTGTTCGCGGTCCAGGCTTTCAACGAAAAGGCAAACACGCTGCTGCTGGCGTACACCAGCCTGCCCCAGGTGACCGAGCGCGGCAACAAGCTGACGATCCGCATCCCGCCCGATTTCACCGGCTACATCGCTCCCTTCACCAAGGCCATGATGGCCAAGCACGGCAAGAACGTGGCCATGCTGCAAGCCGACCACGATTACGCCAAGGCCTGGGCAGCGGCCTTCAAGCCGGTCTGGGAAGGCGCCGGCGGCAAGATCGTCGCGGAAAACCCGATGTCCTACAACAAGGCGACCGATTTCTACAGCGGCGTGAGCCGTGCGGTGCAGGCCAAGCCGGACGTCATGTTCATCGGCGGCGCCTCGGAGCCGACCGCGCTGGTGGCCAAGCAGGCCCGCGAACTGGGCTTCAAGGGCGGCTTCATCATCCTCGACCAGGCCAAGATCGATGAGATGGCCAAGGTCGTGGGCGGCCTGGCGCCGCTGGAAGGCTCGATCGGCGTGATGCCGCTGGCAAACGACGACCGTCCGGAAGCGGTCGCCTTCACCCAGCGCTACCGCAAGCTCAATCCGGGCAAGGATCCGAGCACCGAGATCAGCCTGAACTATTCGACCGTGCACGCCACGGTTGCCGCCATGAAGCTGGCCGGCACCACGACCGATGCCACGGCGATCCGGGCGCAGATGCAGAAGGCCTTCACGACCTTGCCGCCGGAATACAACCCGAACGACATCGACGGCCTGGACAGCAAGGGCGGCACGATCGCCAATACCATCCTGGGCACGGTCGAGGGCGGCAAGATCAAGGGGCAGTTCCTGCGCGCCCTGAACGCCGGAAAATAAGCAACACGCGCACTACCTGACGACCGCCGGGAGCCGCGTATCCTGGCGGTCGTTGTCGTTGAACTGCGCCCGTTCGGAATACAGCGGGCTGGGCGCGACATACACGCGCGTTTCCTGACCCACGGTGCCGTTCGGCGCCACCTGGCTCAGGTTGAAGACCTGGACGATGGGGCTGGTATTGAAGGTCCAGGCAAATTCTCCCCCGCTACCGACAAAGCGGACAGTGTCGCCGCTGACGACGTTGATCGACTGTACCCCTGAGCCGAGGTTGACGGTACGGACGGCGGCTGCGCTTGGGACGCGCGAGCCGAGCAGGTCAGGACGCGGTTCGACCGCGCTGGCCGACATGCAGGCCGTCGCCAGCACTGCGGCGACGGCGGGAACAAACAGACGGGATGTCATGATGCGCTCCAAAGGAAAACCAGAAGATTCTCCATTCAATCTAGCTCCCGGAGCGCGGAATGTAAGCGGCATAGGAAAATAAAATGTCGCGGGACGGGCGCATTCACCAGGCGATTGCACCCGGATGATCACACGACACCGCGTTTCTTCAAGGCTTTCAAGGTCTCTTCCGACAAACCCAGCAAATCGGCAAGCACCTCGTTCGTGCCTTCTCCCAGCGTCGGCGGCGCGCTGCGCACCGGCAGGCGTTCGCCGTTGAAGCGGTAGGGCGACGACATCACATCGACCGTGCCCGCCACCGGATGCGGCATCTTGTTGACCAGGCCCGCCTCGACCGTTCGCGGCGAGGTCATCGCCTCGTACAGCCCCGCCACCTCGCCGCAGGGAATGCCGACCCGGGTCATGCGCTCCAGCAGCTCCTTGCGCTTGCGCGCGCCCACGGCCTGGCGCAGCTGGGGCACCAGTTCCTCGCGGTGTTTCGTGCGCTCGAGATTGGTCTTGAAACGCTCGTCCTCGGCCAGGTCGGGCCGCTCGATCACCTCGGTGCAGAAGCGCAAATACTGGCTGTTGTTGCCGACTGCAATCACCAGCGGACCGTCCTCGGCCTCGTACACCCCATACGGCATGATCGACGGATGGGCGTTGCCGTAGCGCGGCGGGTCGTTCCCGCGCAGCAGGGCTTCCAGCCCGTAATACGCCGTGATCATCAGGCCGCAGTCGAACAGGGCCATGCCGACGTGGCGTCCCAGGCCCGTCTTCTCGCGGTCGTACAGTGCCGCGAGCACGCCCTGGGCCGCGTACATCCCGGTCATCATGTCGACCGCGGCGACGCCGAATTTCAGCGGCGGCTGGGTCGGTTCGCCGTTCAGGGCCATCAGGCCGGCCTCGCCCTGGATCACGAGGTCGTAGCCGGGACGGGCCGCTTCCGGACCAGTGCGGTCATAGCCCGTGATCGAGCAGTAGATCAGGCCAGGCTGCTCTTCCTTCATCTGCTCGTAGCCCAGGCCCAGGCGCTCGATGTCGCCGAACTTGAAGTTCTGGATGACGATATCGCTTTTACGGATCAGGTCGCGCGCGATCTGCTGGCCTTCCGGGGTCTTCAGGTCGAGGCAAATGGAGCGCTTGTTGCGGTTGACGCTGTTGAAATAGGCGGTCTCGGTGGCGCCCACGCGCATGCCCCAGTCGCGGGTGTCGTCGCCGCGCTGCGGGTGCTCGACCTTGATCACTTCGGCGCCGAGGTCGCCCAGCACCATCGCGCACCAGGGTCCGGCCAGCACCCGCGACAGGTCGAGGACGCGCACGCCGGCCAGCGGCAGATTCGATTGTGTTGTCACGTTCAGTCTCCAGTGCGTCCGCGTAGGGAAGCGAAATCCGGCCTGCGTTTCTCGAAGAAGGCCTTGATGCCTTCCTGCGCTTCGTCGTCGCCCTGCGACTCGGCCATCAGCTGCGCTTCCAGGTCGAGCTGCTGGTCCAGGCTGGCGTGGCCCGCGTTGTCGCACAGGCGCTTGATGCGCGCGGCCGCGTTGGCGGGTCCGCCGGCGATGCGTTCGGCCAGTTGCACCGCTTCGGCCAGCGCCGCTCCGGGCGCCACCAGGCGGTTGACGGCGCCCAGCGCATGCAGGCGCTGCGCGGGAATCCGCTCGCCCAGCAGGCACAGCTCCATCATCTGCTGGCGCGGCAGGAACTCCGCCAGAAAGGCAGTCGCACCGCCATCCGGGCTCAGCCCCACCTTCACATAGGCCATCGTGAAGAAGGCATTCTCGGCCGCGACCAGCATGTCGCAGGCCAGCGCCATCGACATGCCGGCGCCGGCCGCGCCGCCTTCCACAGCCGCGATGACCGGCTTCGGGCAGGCGCGCAAGGCGCGGATCAGGTCGTGCAGGCGCCCGATTTTCTCCAGGCGCCCCGCCACCGGGAGTTCGCGCCGCGTCGCCAGCTGGCGCAAATCGCCGCCGGCGCAGAAGAAGTCGCCGTCGCCGGCAAAGACGATCGCGCCGATCGCAGGGTCGTCCGCAGCCTCGTTCAGCGCGGCGGGCAAGGCGTCGTACAGCGCCGGCGTGATCGCATTCCGTGCCGACGGATTGCTGTTGACGAGGATGCGCACCGCACCCTCGGTGCGGATCAGCAGCCCGCTCATGCCGGCTGCCGGCCGAGCGAAATGTAGCGCTCGAGGTGGTGGTCCTCGTCGCCCAGCTGGTGGTCGATCATCACCAGGCGCTTGGCGTAGTGCGCCAGCGGCAATTCCCAGGTCATGCCGATGCCGCCATGGAGCTGGATGCACTCTTCGGCCACCTTGGTGCCGATGCGGCCGATCGACATCTTGGCGGCGGACAGGGCGCGCTCGCGGGTAATGCGGTCTTCGCTGTCCAGCGCGGCGGCCGCGTTGATGACGGCGGAGCGTGCCTGCTCGATCTCCAGCAGCAGGTCGGCCATGCGATGCTGCAGGGCCTGGAAGCTGCCGATCGGGACACCGAACTGCTTGCGGGTGCGCAGGTAGTCGAGGGTCGCTTCCTTGGCCGCTTCCATCGCGCCCAGGCTTTCCGCGCACAGGGCCAGGATGCCGCGGCCGACGGCGCGTTCCAGCGTCGCGTAAGCCGCGCCCTCTTCGCCCAGCAGCGCGCCGCGCTCCAGCAGCACGTTCTCGAAGCGCAGTTCGGCCACGTGGCCGCCGTCGATGGTCGGCGTGCCCTGCACGGTCAGGCCAGCGGTGCCGGCCGGGACCAGGAAGAGCGAGATGCCGTTTTGCTCGTCGACCGCGCCCGCCGTACGCGCGGAGACGACGAAGACGCCGGCCTGCTCGCCCACCGCCACGACCGATTTCACGCCGTTCAGCGACCAGCCCTCGCCTTCGCGGCGCGCCATGAGGCCGACGCGCGCCAGTTCGTAATGTGTGTCAGGCTCGTCATGCGCGAAACTGGCGATCGTGCTGCCGTCGGCGATCGACTCCAGCAGGCCGCGCTGGGTCTCGTTGCCGCTCCTTGCAATCGCTTCGGCCGCCAGCACGGCGCTCGCCAGCAGCGGTTCGAGCACCAGGCCGCGGCCCAGCGCTTCGAAGACCACCGCGATGTCGAAGCCGGCGCCGCCGAAGCCGCCGTCTTCCTCGCGCATCAGGGCGCCGACCGCGCCCAGTTCGGCGAAGTGGTTCCACATCTCGGGCGAATAGCCCTCGGCGCTGCCGGCGATCCTGTTACGCGTCTCGAAGTTGTAACGCTCGGCGATGAAGCGGTTCAGGCTGTCGGCGAGCATGCGCCGTTCTTCGGTATGTTCAAAGTTCATCTGACCTACTCCTTACAGTCCGAGGATCATCTTCGAGATGATGTTCTTCTGGATCTCGTTGGAGCCGCCGAAGATCGACAGCTTGCGGTTGTTGAAGTACTGGGCCGATGCGGCTGGCGCAAAATCGGGGCCGAAAGTCGGGCCCTGGTAGTCCGCATCGAGCATGTCCTGGGTGAAGGGGCGTGCATGGACGCCCATCGCACGCCGGGCCAGCGAGGTGATCTCCTGGCGGATCTCGGTGCCGCGGATCTTGAGCATCGAACTTTCCGCGCCCGGCACGCCGCCGCCGGCCACCGCCGCGATCACGCGCAGGTTGGTCGTCTTCATGTTCTCGAGATCGATCTCGACCCGCGCCAGGCGCGCGGCAAAGGCCGGGTCTTCCGACAGCGGCTTGCCGTTGCGGGTCTGGGTCGCGGCGATGCGCTTCAGGCGCGCCAGCGCAGCCACCGAGAAGCCGACGCCGGCGATGTTGGTGCGCTCGTAGGTCAGCAGGTACTTGGCGCAGGTCCAGCCGGCGTTCTCCTCGCCTACCAGGTTCTGGACCGGCACCCGCACGTCGGTGAAGAAGACTTCGTTCACTTCATGCTCGCCGTCGAGCGTGATGATCGGACGCACTTCGACGCCAGGGGAGTTCATGTCGATCAGCAGGAAGCTGATGCCGGACTGCTTCTTCGCCTCGCGGTCGGTGCGCACCAGGCAGAAAATCATGTTGGCGTGCTGGCCGAGCGTGGTCCAGGTTTTCTGGCCGTTGACGATGTAGTGCTCGCCCTCGGCGTCGGTCCCGCGTACGGCAGTGGTCTTCACGGCCGCCAGGTCCGATCCGGCGCCCGGTTCCGAATAACCCTGGCACCACCAGTCGTCGCCGTTCAGGATGCGCGGCAGCCAGTAGGCCTTTTGCGCCTCGTTGCCGTACTTGATCAGCACCGGCCCGAGCATGTTGACGCCAAAGGGCACGATGCGCGGCGCATGGGCGATGGCGCTCTCGTTCTCGAAGATGAATTTTTCGACGGCCGTCCAGCCGGGGCCGCCGTATTGTTCGGGCCAGTGGTTCGCCAGCCAGCCGCGTTCATTGAGGATGGCGTGCCACTCCTCCATGTCGGCCTTGCTCAGGTGCTTGCCTTCGGCGACTTTATCGGACAGGCGCTTGGGGAGCTTGTCGGCCAGGAAGGCGCGCACTTCGGCACGGAAGGCTTCTTCTTGCGGGGTGAAATTCAGGTCCATAGGTATCCTTAAATGCGTCCCTTAGAAAATCTCGAACAAGCCGGCGGCACCCATGCCACCCGCGATGCACATCGTGACGACAGCGTATTTTGCGCCACGGCGGCGGCCTTCCAGCAAAATGTGGCCGGCCAGGCGTGCGCCGGTCATGCCGAACGGGTGGCCGATCGAGATCGCGCCGCCGTCCACGTTCAGGCGCTCATCCGGAATACCCAGCTTTTGCTGGCAATAGATGGCCTGCGAAGCAAAGGCTTCGTTCAGCTCCCACAGGTCGATATCGTTCACCGTCAGGCCGAAGCGCTTGAGCAGTTTCGGCACCGCGAACACGGGACCGATGCCCATTTCGTCCGGCTCGCAGCCGGCGACCGCCATGCCGCGGAAGGCGCCCAGCGGGGCCAGGCCGAGGCGCTCGGCCTCTTTCGCTTCCATCATGACGCAGGCCGAGGCGCCGTCCGACAGCTGGGAGGCATTACCGGCGGTGACGAATTTTCCTTCGCCCATGACCGGCGCTAATTTTGCCAGGCCTTCATAGGTGGTGCCGCGCCGGTTGCAGGTGTCCTCGCTGACGGTCACTTCGCGCTGCGTGACTTCCTTCGTTTCCTTGTCGGTCACCGCCATGGTCGTGGTGCAGGCGACGATTTCCTCGGCATAGCGCCCGGCCAGCTGGGCTTCCTCGGTCTTGCGCTGGCTCTCGAAGGAGAAGCGGTCCTGGGCTTCGCGCGAGATGCCGTAGCGGGCGGCCACGATATCGGCGGTCTCGATCATCGGCATGTAGAGGGCCGGCTTGTTTTCGAGGATCCACGGGTCCATGCCCGAATCGCCCGAATCGCGGGTGCGGATCTGCGAGATGCTCTCGACGCCGCCGGCGATCACGGCCGGGGCGCCGTCGACGACGATGCGGCCGGCGCCGATGGCGATCGCCTGCAGGCCCGAAGCGCAGAAGCGGTTCACGGTGGTGCCGGCGATCGAAATCGGCAGGCCGGCGCGGATGATGGTCTGGCGCGCGACGTTGCGCCCGGTCGTGCCTTCCGGGTAGCCGCAGCCGAGGATGGCGTCCTCGATCTGCTCCGGATCGATGCCGGAGCGCTCGACCGCGGCGCGCACGGCAAAGGCGGCCAGTTGCGGGCCGGTGGTGATGTTGAATTCGCCGCGGTGCGCTTTCGTGAGCGGGGTGCGGGCAGTTGAAACGATGACGGCTTCGCGCATGGCGAGTCTCCTGTGAGTGTTCTCTTATTTATTCAGGCTGGCGAAATTCGCGCCGCGCGCGACGAGATCGACCAGCAGCGGCGACGGCTTCCAGAACAGCGGATCTTCCTTCGCGAATTCCTGGATGTCGGCCAGGATCTTGTCCAGCCCGACCGTGTCGGCATAATGCATCGGGCCGCCGCGGTAGCGCGGGAAGCCGTAGCCGTGCACGAAGGTCACGTCGACGTCGAGCGGACGCAGGGCGATCTTCTGGTCCACCACGTTCGCGCCTTCGTTGATCATCGCCGCCAGGTAGCGGCGCACGATCTCCTCGTCGGTGAAGGTCTTCGGCGTCACGCCGGCGCGCTGGCGTTCGGCATCGATGATGGCTTCGACTTCCGGGTCGGGCGTGCCGACGCGGGCGCCGTCCGGATACAGGTAGTAGCCGCGGCCCGTCTTCTGGCCGAACCAGCCGCGTTCGCACAGGCGGTCCGGGATCTGCACATAGCGTGCTTTCGGGTCGCGCGTGGCGGCGCGGCGCTTGCGGGTGGCCCAGCCGATGTCGCCGCCGGCCAGGTCCGAGACCTGGAACGGTCCCATGGGATAGCCGAAGCCGCGCACCGCCTTGTCGATCTGGTAGGGAGAAGCGCCGTCTTCCATCATCATCTGGGCCGCCTGGCCATACACGGCCAGCACCCGGTTGCCGATGAAGCCGTCGCAGACGCCGGCGCGCACCGCGGTCTTTTTCAGTTTCTTCGCCAGCTCGAAGGCGGTGGCGACGACATCGGCCGCCACTTTCGCCGGCACCACGATCTCGAGCAGCTTCATGATGTTCGCCGGCGAGAAGAAGTGCAGGCCGATCACGTCCTGCGGGCGCGTGATGGAGGCGGCGATCTGGTCGATGTCGAGATAGGAGGTGTTCGTGGCCAGCACGGCGCCCTGCTTGCAGACGCGGTCGAGTTCCTTGAACACGGCCTGCTTCACGGCCATGTCCTCGAACACGGCTTCGATCACCAGGTCGACCTGGCTCAAGGCATCGTAGGCGGTGCTGCCGCTCCAGCGGTTCATGATCGCTTCTTTGGCCTCGGCCTTGATGCGTCCCTTGGCGATCAGGCCGTCGTAGACCTTTTCCACGTTGGCGCGGCCGCGCGCCAGCGCTGGGTCGTCGCGCTCGATCATCACGACCGGCAGGCCGGCGTCCAGCACCGCCACGGCGATACCGGCGCCCATGGTGCCGCCGCCGACGATGCCGACGCTGTTGACTTCACGCGGCTGCGCGCTGCGGGTCTCGGGCGCCTTGGCCGCTTCGCGCTCGGCGAAGAAGGCGTGCACCAGGCCGGCGCGCTGCGGGCTGTCCAGGCAGGCGAGGAAGAGCGTGCGCTCCAGCGCCAGGCCCTCAAGGAATGGCAGGTCGAGCGCGCCCTGCACGGCGTCGACGATTTTCAGGGGCGAGAACAGGCCGCGCGCCTTCTTTCCTGTGTCGGCGCGGGCGGCGTCGATCGCGGCCTGGGTGGCTGGGCGGTCGGCCAGGGCCGTGCCTTCGCTGGTGCGGCGCGGCGCCGCGTTCGATGCAATCAGTTCGCGCGCATAGGCCAGGCCCGCGGCCACAGGGTCATCACCCTCTTCCACCTTGTCGACCAGGCCGAGCTTCAATGCTTCGCGCGCGCCGATGTGGCGGCCGCTCAGCATCAGCTCGAGTGCGGCAGCTGCGCCGATCAGGCGCGGCGTGCGCTGGGTGCCGCCGGCGCCGGGCAGGAGGCCGAGCAGCACTTCCGGCAGGCCCAGCCTGGCGTTGGCGAGGGCCACGCGGTAGTGCGCGCCGAGCGCCACTTCCAGGCCGCCGCCGAGGGCCGCGCCGTGGATGGCGGCGACGACCGGCTTCGAGCAGGCTTCGATGCGGTTGCAGACATCCGGCAGCGCGGGCGCCTGGGGCGGCTTGCCGAATTCACGGATGTCGGCGCCGCCAAGGAAGTTGCGGCCGGCGCCGAGCAGGACCACCGCCTTGACGGCCGGGTCGGCGTCGGCGGCTTCGATGGCCTCCATCAGGCCGCGCCGCACGTCGACGCCAAGCGCGTTCACGGGCGGGTTGTCGATCGTGACGACGAGGATATCGTCATGGCGGGCAGACGCGACGGCGGCGGCTCCAGCAGCTTCAGCGGTATTCATCAAGCCTGTCTCCTTGTAGGTTTTCGCCAAGCGTTTCGCTGTGCGGAATTATGTTTTGCAGATTGCGGCAAAAACTACGATACCGCATTTCCAACGGCGGTGTAAATGCCCTTGTTGGGGAGTCTTTACAGTCGGTATGCAGAGCATTTCCATGAGGCATCGGTGAGCGCGACAGGCGACATATAGGAGCGGCGGCAAAATGTTTCGCTGTGCGAACGACCATTTCACGAAACTGTTGACACTTCGGTTTTCGGTGTGTGAATATCCGCCCAGACCCAGCCTCAGATTGGGCACCGAGACAACGAAAGAACCCATGCAAGACGAGATCGAGTCATTCGAAGACGATGCAGCCAAGGACCGCCAGTTCGTCACGGCCCTGGCGCGCGGCCTGGAGATCCTGCGCTGCTTCCGCCCTGGCGAGACCTATCTCACCAACAGCGAAATGGCGAAGCGCACCGCCATGCCGAAACCGACGATTTCGCGCCTGACCTATACCCTTACCAAGCTCGGCTACCTCAGCTATTCGCCCGACCAGGGCCGCTACCAGCTGGGCGCGGCCGTGCTGGCCCTCGGCTATACGCTGCTGGCCAATCTCGACGTGCGCAAGCTTGCCCGTCCCGCGATGCAGGAACTGGCCGAATACGCCCAGTGCAGCGTGGCGATCGGGATCCGCGACCGCCTGTCGATGGTGTATGTGGAAGCCTGCCGCGGCAGCGCGGCCGTGACCCTGCGCCGCGACGCCGGTTCGCGCATCCCGCTGGCCACCACCGCGATGGGCAAGGCCTACCTGTGCGGCCTGCCGCAGAACGACCGCGACTTCCTGATGGACCATATCCGCCTGCAGACCGAAACCAACTGGCCGAAGATCAAGGCCGACCTGGAACAGGGTTTCCGCGACTACCAGGACCGGGGCTTCTGCCTGTCCTCGGGCCTGTGGGACGCGAACATCAGCGCCGTCGGCGTGCCCCTGGTCGATCCGGACCCGGCCAAGACCATGGCCTTCAACTGCGGCGGCCCTTCTTTTCTCCTGCCGCAGGAAAAACTGATCGACGACCTCGGCCCGCGCCTGGTGCAACTGGTGCGCAACGTCGAAATGAGCATGGGCCGCAACCTGGGGTAGCGGGCGGCCCGCCCACAGTATTGCAGAACCTTGCCGGCGGCACGACAGCCGCCGGCGCAACAACGCCGGTCCCGCCACGGGACCAGATCGTGAACATAACTGAAAAGGTGGAGACATGAAAAAGGCAACAAGCATCGCCCTGGCAATCATGACCCTGTGCGCAGGTGCGCAGGCCGACGAGCTGCTGGTCGGCGTCCAGATTCCGCTGACCGGCCCGCTGGCCCGGGTCGGCATGGGTACCCAGGAAGGCATCCGCGTCGCCGCCGAGGTGTTCAACAAGACCAACGGCAAGCACACGATCAAGCTGGTGACGGTGGACGACGAGTCGGCCCCGGCCAAGGCGGTCGCCGCGGTCGAGAAGCTGGCCAGCGAAGGCGTGGTGGCGATCACCGGCGGCTACGGCTCGAACAACATCTCGCCGGCCTCGGACGCGGCGAACAAACTGGGCCTGGCCTACATGACCTCGGGCGGCGTCGACGACGGCCTGGTCGAAGCCGGCCGCAAGAACTTCTTCCGCATCAATAACACGGCCGGCTACCAGAAGGCGCTGGTCGGACTGATCTCGGACCTGGGTGTGAAATCGGTCTCGATCATCTATTCGACCAAGGACGCCACCGAAGGCCTGGCGACCGACGTCCAGAAAACCCTGGCCGCGAAAGGCATCAAGGTCGCGATGCACGCCTTCGATCCGGCGATCACCGACTTCAAGCCGATCATCAACAAGGTCAAGCTGCAGGACCGCTCGGAATTCATCGCCATGGTCGGCTACGAGAACGACTATGTCGGCATCCTGCGCGCGGCGCGCGTTCTGAAACCGCAGGCCAAGGCGATCGCCGGCGTCTGGTCGCTGGCCACGCCGAAGATGGCGGCCGACTTCCCCGACCTGATGCCGAACGTGTACGGCACCGCGGTCCTGCCCTTCCCGGTGAACTTCACCACGCCCGAAGGCAAGACCTTCGGCGAGACCTACAAGAAGCTGCACAACAAGGAGCCGGATTACCTGGGCCAGTTCGGCTACGTGCAGTCCATGCTGCTGTTCGACGCGATCGCGCGCGCCGCCGACAAGGGCACGCTGAAAAAGGGCGGCGTGATCGAGGAACTGCGCAAGACCGACAAGCAGACCCTGATCGGCCGCGTCCAGTTCAACGCCAAGGGCGACAACCCGAACTTCGTCCAGCGCATGGGCCAGCACCAGGGCAAGCAGGTCGTCCTCGTGTGGCCGAAAGAGTCGGCCAATGGCAAGCCGGTCTTCCCGGGCGTGCCGTGGTAGGAACCTCGATAAACCTACTGCGCGTTGTCCTGGCGGCCTGCGATGCTCGCTGTACTACTCGTACAGCTGCGCGTCTCGGCCACCAGGCCTGCCGCTCGCTACGGTTTCTCGAGGTCCTGTCACACCAAACCGAAATTGCCATGAACTGATTGGAATGCAGACATGACGGAATTAATATTGCAGGCCGTGTACTCCGGCCTGCTGCAGGGCGGCTCGTATGCGCTGATCGCCCTGGGCCTGGCGCTGGTGTTCGGCGCGATGAAGGTCATCAACCTGGCGCACGGCGAGCTGGTGCTGCTGGCCGCCTACATCGCCTACACGGTCGAAACGAAAATGGGCTGGAATCCGGCGATGGCGATTCCGATTGCAGTGGTGATCGTCTGCCTCACCTCCGCCCTCCTCTACTTCGTGGTCGGCAAAATCAAGACCAACCGCGAAATCAATTCCCTCACCCTCACCTATGGCGTGGGCGTGATCCTCACGAATATCGTCCTGATGATCTGGAGCGCGGACGTGCGCGCCACCGGGTCCTCGTGGATGCAGGAAGCCTTCCAGGTCGGTGAGCTCTACAGCATGCGCAGCGAAGTGCTGTTCTTCTTCGTCTCGATCGTGCTGATCGTCGCCCTCTGGTGGTGGCTGTCGCGCAGCTGGTATGGCCGCGCGGTGCGCGCCGTCTCCAGCAACCGCGACGCTGCCAAACTCATGGGCATCAATCCGGGCCGCACCGAACTGGTCTCCTTCCTGGTCGCGGGCATCCTGGCGGCCTTCGCCGGGGTCGCCCTGTTCAGCTACGGCACGATCACCCCGGCCACCGGCAGCGTGCTCACCGTGAAGGCCTTCATCATCACGGTGCTGGCCGGTATCGGCTCGATTCCGGGCGTCCTGATCGGCGCGGTCCTGCTCGGCATCGCCGAATCGCTGACCGTGACCCTGGCCAGCTCGGCCCTGCAGGAACTGGCCGGCATGGGACTGTTCCTGCTGGTGCTGTTCGTCATGCCGAACGGCCTGTTCGGTGCTACCAAGAGGCGCGGATGAAACTGAATATGAAGTCAAACAAGCTTTTGATCGCGGTCCTCGCCCTCGTGTATGTCGGCGTGCCCTTGCTGCTGGGCGCGAACGCCTATGTCATGAGCCTGGTGATCGCCTCGCTCGTCATCGGCGGCATCGCCCTGTCCTGGGCCCTGCTCGGCAACCTGGGCGGTATGGTGAGCTTCGGCCACGCGGCCTTCTTCGGCGTCGGCGCCTATACCTCGGCCGTGCTGTCGATGCAGCACGGGGTGCCGGTCTTCGTCGGCATCCTGCTGGGCGGCGTCGGCGCGGTGGTGGCGGCCCTGGTGATGCTGCCGGTGCTGCGCCTGCGCGGGCCCTATTTTGCGCTCGCCATCCTGGCCTATGCCCACATCTTCCGCATCCTCGCCACCGAGTGGCAGTCGGTCACGGGCGGCTCGGGCGGCATCGCCAGCATCCCGCGCCTGCCGACCCTGTTCGGCTATGACTTCGCCAGCAAGACCGGCAACTACCTGGTGATCCTCACCATCGTGCTGGTGTTCGCCCTGGTCTACGACATGATCCGGCGCAGCCCGCACGGCCTGGCCCTGCGCGCCATGCACGACAGCGAGGATGCGACGCGCGTGGTGGGCGTCAACAACACCCTGCTGAAAGGCCTGATGCTGCTGGTCTCGGCCTTCATGTGCGGCGTGGTCGGCGCCTTCAACGCCCACTACATCAACTTCCTGGAGCCGGATTACGCATTCTCCGCCGGCTGGGTGACGATCCCGATCGTCGCGGCCATCTTCGGCGGCTACCGCACGATCACCGGCCCGCTGGTCGGCGCGGTCGTGGTGTATCTCGTCGACCAGCTGTTCGTGAAGAACCTGATGCCGACCGGCCACCAGCTGGTGCTGGGCGTGGTGCTGGTCGCCATGATCATCTCCAGTCCCGACGGCCTGTTCGGCCTGGCGCGCAAGTTCATGAGGAAAAAAGATGCTACAGCTTGAAAACGTGACCGTGCGCTTCGGCGGCCTGATCGCCGTGAACGACGTGTCCCTGAACATCGGCACCGGCGACGTCGTCGGCCTGGTGGGCGCGAACGGCGCCGGCAAGACCACGCTGTTCAATGCGATCTCGGGCCTGGTGCGCCCGACCGCCGGCCGCATCGTCTTCGACGGCGTCGACGTGCTCAAGGCGCCGATGTACCAGCGCGCCCGCATGGGCATCGGCCGCACCTTCCAGATCCCGCAGCCGATGCACGAACTGACCGTGCGCCAGAACCTGCAGGTGTCGCAGCGCTTCGGCACGGGACGCCTGGACGAGCGCCGCATCGACGAGATCCTCGCATTCACCGGTCTCACCGCCAAGGCCGAACGCGATGCCTCCACCGGCCTGGCGCTGACCGAACTGAAGGCGCTGGAAGTCGCCAAGGCGTTGGCGACCGATCCGAAACTGCTGCTGCTGGACGAGGTGCTGGCCGGCCTGGAAACCAACGGCAAGCGCGCTTTCATGAACATGCTCAAGGGCCTGCACCAGAAATTCCAGGTCGGGATCTGCATCATCGAGCACGACATCGAGACCATCAGCAACCTGTGCGCACGGGTGGCGGTGCTGAACTTCGGCCAGTTGATCGCCGAAGGCACGCCTTCGGAGGTGTTCAGCAATCCGGAGGTGGTGAAGAGCTATACGGGAGCCGACCATGCTTGAGATTTCCAACCTGCGCGCCGGCTATGGCGCCATCAACGTGCTGTGGGACCTGTCGCTGACCGTCCAGCCGGGCAAGCTGACCACCATCATCGGCCCGAATGGCGCCGGCAAGACGACGCTGCTGCGCGCGATCATGGGCTTGATACCGGTGATGCAGGGTTCGATCACCCTCGACGGCAAGCCACTGAACGGCACGCCGACCTGGGACATGAACCTGGTGTCGATGGCCATGATTCCCGAAGGCCGCATGGTGTTTCGCGACATGACGGTCGAGGAAAACCTGATGATGGGGGCCTTCGCGCCCCAGCACCGCGCCGGCGCGGCGGCCAACCTGGAGAAATCCTATGTGATGTTCCCGCGCCTGCGCGAACGCCGCAAGCAACTGGCCGGCTCGCTTTCGGGCGGCGAAGCCCAGATGCTGGCGATGGCGCGCGGCCTGATGAGCGACCCCAAACTCCTGATCATCGACGAACCCTCGCTGGGTCTCGCGCCGGTGATGGTCAATGAACTGTTCGAGATCCTCGGGCGCCTGAAGGGCGACGGGCGTACCATCGTGCTGGTGGAACAGAACACCCAACGCGCGGTCGGCGTCGCCGATCACGTTTATCTGATGCAAAGCGGCAAAGTCGTGCTGTCGCAGGCGGCGTCCGAGGTCAGCCTGGATCACCTGCACGACCTGTATTTTGCACGTTAATCAACTACTGAAGAGACCATCATGACCAAAGCCGCTTTCCACTGGGACGATCCCCTCCTCCTGAACAGCCAGCTCACCGACGACGAGCGCATGATCCGCGACGCCGCCGCCTCCTATTGCCAGGACAAGCTGCAGCCGCGCATCCTCGAGGCCTTTCGCCACGAGCGCATGGACAATTCCATCTTCCGCGAGATGGGAGAGCTGGGCCTGCTCGGCCCGACCATTCCCGAGCAGTACGGCGGCCCCGGCCTGAACTATGTCGCCTACGGCCTGATCGCACGCGAAGTCGAGCGCGTCGACTCGGGTTATCGCTCGATGATGAGCGTGCAATCGTCCCTGGTGATGGTGCCGATCCATGAATTCGGCAACGAGGCAACCAAACAGAAATACCTGCCGAAACTGGCCACCGGCGAATGGATCGGCTGCTTCGGTCTGACCGAGCCGAACCACGGCTCCGACCCGGGTTCGATGGTGACCCGTGCCCGCAAGGTCGAGGGCGGCTATTCGCTCACCGGCAGCAAGATGTGGATCACCAACTCGCCGGTCGCCGACGTGTTCGTCGTCTGGGCCAAGGATGACGAAGGCGCCATCCGGGGCTTCGTGCTCGAAAAGGACTGGAAAGGGTTATCCGCCCCAGCCATCCACGGCAAGTTCGGCCTGCGCGCCTCGGTCACCGGCGAGATCGTCATGGACAACGTGTTCTGCCCGGAAGAAAACGCCTTCCCGGACGTGCGCGGCCTGAAGGGTCCGTTTACCTGCCTGAACTCGGCGCGTTACGGCATCGCCTGGGGTGCGCTCGGCGCCGCCGAGGCCTGCTGGCACACGGCGCGCCAGTACACCCTCGATCGTCACCAGTTCGGCAAACCGCTGGCGGCGAACCAGCTGGTGCAAAAGAAACTGGCCGACATGCAGACCGAGATCACCCTCGGCCTGCAGGGCTGCCTGCGCCTGGGCCGCATGAAGGACGAGGGCACGGCCGCGGTCGAGATCACCTCGATGATGAAGCGTAACTCCTGCGGTAAATCGCTGGACATCGCCCGTACGGCACGCGACATGCTGGGCGGTAACGGCATTTCGGACGAGTTCGGCATCATCCGCCACATGGTCAACCTGGAAGTCGTGAATACCTATGAGGGTACGCACGACATCCACGCGCTGATCCTGGGCCGGGCGCAGACCGGCATCGCCGCCTTCTGATCGGCGGCGGTGGCACGGGCGGAGGCGGGGTGGCATCCGCGTCCGCCCGGACCCGCCGCACTGACGACGGCATGGGTCAATGAAGGCGAACGCCCCCTCCCTCGCCGCCCGACCGTGCAACGCGGCATTGCGGCAAGGATTGTATCTATCTTTATCTAAGTTCTTTACAGCAACTCAATAAGTCGCTACAGTCGGGCTCGTCCTCGTCCCACCGCTTCCACAATGTCCGAGCTGCAGTCTCCCAGCGCCATTGCGCGCTGGCGCGGTGAATTCACATCCGCCAGTACCGAATCGGCGTTCCTGCGCGACCAGGGCGGCGTCATTCGGCATGAGTTGACGCGTTCGCTCTCGATTTGCGGCATCTCTTACCTGGCATTCGCGCTTGCCGATGTGGCCCACCTGGGCCAGAGCAGCCAGACACTGGTATTGTTCCTGGCGCGCCTGGCGATCGCCATGGTCGCCTTGACGGGCATCGTTCTGACCCGCCGCAGCGCCAATCCAGCTAAAACCGCCTATCGCGCAGCCACCGTATTCACCAGCCTGGCGATGCTCACCTTCCTGCTGGTCGTGTATGCGCGGGGCGAACTGCTGCTCCACGGAATGTCGATGGCCATCATGCTGATCATCGTCTACCTGTTCATTCCGAACCGCCTGCGCAACGCGACCATCGTTGCACTCTGCGCGAGCGCCAGCTTCCTCGCACTCGTGTATTCCTTCGGCACGGTCAGCGCACGCCAGCTGTCGACCATGACCATGCTCCTGCTGCTCGCAAACGTGTTCGGCGCCGTTGCCGCGCGGCGCAATGCCCGTCTGGCGCGCCGGCAATACTGGACCCAGCAGATCCTGATTAACCAATCGGTCCGCGATCCCCTGACCGGGGCCTTCAACCGGCGCCACCTGAACGCAGGGCTGCTCGATGGCGAGATCGAGAGCGCCCGCCGCCGGAATGCTTCGTTGACGATCATCATGTGCGACGTGGACAGTTTCAAATCCATCAACGATACCCATGGCCACCAGGCCGGTGACGCGCTGCTGCAGGATGTCGCCCGCCTGTTGCTGTCGATGACCCGTGACGGCATCGATACGGTTGTGCGCTACGGCGGCGAAGAATTCCTGCTGATCCTGCCCGACACTACCTTGGCCGATGGCCTGGCCCTCGCCGAGCGCATGCGCACACGCCTTGCCGCAGCCAATAGCCAGCACGGCCTGGTACAGATCAGCGCGACGGCGAGCTTCGGCGTCGTCAGCGCGCGCCTTTCGCCTGAGCTGCCGGGCATTGCCAGCCAGGCCCTGATCGCCCACGCAGACGAACTGCTCTACGCGGCCAAACGCAACGGCCGCAACCGGGTCCATGCGCGAGAATGGGAAGCCGCCGGCGCGGCCTGAACCAGGCCAGTCCAGAAACACCTGGTAAGCAAACGCCGCTTACTGTCCCACCCGCGCGACACATTCGTGCATCGTTGGCATCATTTCCCCTCGGCAATCGGGCCTGCGTGCAGCCGGCCCGGTTTCGCATGATAAGCTGCCCTGCTGCAACTTTATTGCTAGACATAAATATTCATGCTTTCTACTCTCCGTTCCGGCCGCCTGTCGCTCGCGCCGACGCTGGCCGCCGTGACGGCCGCCGTGATGCTGCTCCTGACCCTGGTGACCGTGCAGCTGGTCGGCCATACGCTGGCGAAACAGGCCGAGGCCGACATCGGCCAGAATCTCGCCGAGCTGGCTTACCAGACCACCGACAAACTCGACCGCGGCATGTTCGAGCGCTACCGCGAAGTCAAGCTGATGTCCGAGCGGCTCGCCATCACCGATCCGACGGTGCCGGCGGAGACCAAGCGCGCCGCCATCGACAGCATGCAGCGGACCTTTCCCTATTTCGCCTGGATCGGGATGACCGACAACCGCGGCACGGTAAAGGTCGCGTCGAGCGGTCTGTTGGAAGGCAAGGACGTCTCGGCCCGGCCCTGGTTCGCCGCCGCCTACGAAGGCGAGCACCTGCATGACGTGCACGAAGCCGTCCTGCTCGCCAAGCTGCTGCCCAACCCGACCGGCGAACCGAAACGCTTCCTCGACATTGCCTTCCCTTACCGCGGCCCGGACGGCGTCATCAACGGCGTCTTCGGCACCCACCTGAGCTGGCAGTGGGCGGCCGCCGTCGAGCGCTCGGTCCTGCGCACGCTGGCAAAGCGCAAGGCGGTCGATACCGTCATCCTGAGCCGCAAGGGCGCGGTCCTGCTCGGCCCGAAGGAATACGCGAACAAGGTGCTGGACCAGGAAAGCCTGCGCCGCGCCGCGCGCGACAAGAACGGTTCCGTGATCGAAACCTGGCCCGACGGCCAGCGCTACCTCGTTGGCTACAGCCAGAGCGCAGGCCACGAATCGTATCCGGGAATGGGCTGGGTCGTGCTCGTGCGCCAGCCGCTCGCGGAGGCGTTCAAGCCGGTCGATGCACTACGCAACAAGATCCTGTGGGCCGGCCTGCTTGCCGCGGCCCTGGTGTCGCTGCTGGTCTGGGTGTTCGCCAGGAACATCACCCGGCCGCTGGACACCATCACCCGCCACGCCGATGCGCTGCGCGCCGGCCATGCCCGCGAAATTCCGCCGCTGCGCAGCCGCCTGACCGAAGTGCAGATCCTGCGCAGCACCCTCAACGCCCTGCTCTCGAAGCTGCTGGCAAACGAACAGGGCCTGCGCGAACTGAACGCGACGCTCGAGACCCGGGTGACCGAACGCACCACGGAACTGCATCGCGCCGTCGAGGAAACGCGCAAGGGCGAACAGCGGGTCAAGGCGATCATCGACACCGCGCTCGACGCCTTTGTCGGCGCCGATGCACAGGGACGGATCACCGACTGGAATCCCCGTGCGCAGGACATCTTCGGCTGGACCCGCGAGGAAGCGCTGGGCCGGACGATTACGGAAACCATCGTTCCGCCGCGTTTCCGCGAGGCCCACGAGGCCGGCATGCGGCGCTTTGCAAGCACCGGCAGCGGCAGCGTCGTCGGCAAGCGCATCCAGCTATCCGCGCTGCGCCGCGACGGGGATGAATTCCCGGTCGAGATGACCATCGGCCTGGTCAACGCCGGAGAGACCTCGTTCTTCGGCGCCTATATCCAGGATATTTCGGTGCGCAAGGAGATCGAGGACGAGCTGGCGCGCGAGCGCGAGCTGCTCGACGCCGTGCTCGATTCGATCGACGTCGGCGTAATGGTCTGCTCCAGCGCGGGCGAGGTCACCATGTTCAACCGCGCGGCGAGGGAGATCCTCACCCTGCCGGCCTCGCTGCTGGCGCCTGAAGAACGGGCCGCCCATTACCGCCTGTTCGCGGCCGACGGCCAGACGCCCATGACCGCGGAACAGACGCCGCTGCTGCGCGCGCTGCGCGGCGAGACCGTCGAAAACGCCGAGATCATCGTCAAGCCGCGCGCTGCGGCGCCGCGCTTCCTGTTCGCCAGCGGACGCGCACTGCACGCACGGGACGGATCGGGCATCGGCGCCGTCATCGCCTTGAAGGACGTGACCGCGCTGAAGGAATCGGCGCGGCGCCTGGAAGAAAGCGAACGCAGCCTGCGCACCATTACCGACAACCTGCCGGTGCTGATCGGCCACGTCGACCGCGACGGGCGCTACCAGTTTGCGAACGCGACCTATGAAACCTGGTTCGGCGTGCCGGCCCGGAGCATCGTCGGGCAAACCATGCGCGCGGTGATGGGCGAGGCGCTGTACCGCGAACACGAACCCCTGCTGGCGCGCAGCCTGGCCGGCGAGACGGTCCGTTTCGAGGTGGCCCTGCCGCTCGGCGACGGCCTGCGCACGGTCGAGATCACGCGCATTCCAGACATCCACGAAGGCCAGTACAAGGGCTTCTATGTGCTCGGCGCCGACATATCGGCGGCCAGGCTGCACGAAGAGGCATTGGCGCAGCTGGCGCGCATCGATACCCTGACCGGCCTGCCGAACCGGCGCGCCTACCAGGAGCACCTGACCGGCGCACTGCAGCGTGCGCAGCGCGCCGGCCATGGCATCGGCCTGATGTTCCTCGACGTCGACCATTTCAAGCAGGTGAACGACACACTGGGCCACGCCGCCGGCGATACGGTGCTGTACGAGTTCGCCCAGCGCGTGCGGGGTGCCGTGCGCGTGACCGATACCGTGTGCCGGCTGGCGGGCGACGAATTCACCGTCATCCTCGAAGGCCTGAGGTCGCCGCAGGAAGCCGCCCTGGTCGCGGCCAAGATCCTGAAGGCCTTCGAGCCGGCGTTCGAGCTCGAGGGCGGCGCACGTTATGTCTCGACCAGCATCGGCGTGACCTATGCGGACAGCTTCCCGGTGGACAGCGACCAGCTTGGCGCCGATGCGGACAAGGCCTTGTACATGGCCAAGCGCGAAGGACGGGGCCGTTTCGCCGTGTCGCGCCTGGAGGGCGCCCGGGCCGCGTGATCGTTCAGCCCAGCCCCCGGTTCCGGTCCCTCAGTTCCAATTTTTATCGGGCTGCACATTGAGCCGGTACGCCGCATCGATCACGTCCTGTAGTTCGACCGGGTCGCTGTACGGATCCTCGTCCAGCGCGGTGACCCGGTTCAGCTCCTTCTGCCAGCGGCGCAGTTCGTCGATGTAGGCCCCGTCGGGAATGCGCCGCAGGTCGCCGTCGGCTTCGACCAGGTCGCAGATGCCGTTGTGCAGCCATTCGCCGGTATGCCAGTCCGGCATGTCGACCGCCGGGAACAGGCAGATCCCCTGCAAGTCCATCCCGCGGCGCACCGCCGCCAGCGATTCCCCCATCACATCCCTCAACCAGTCGGCTCGGCCGTGGCCGAAACCGCTGGTTTCGCCGATGATCATCGGCCGGCGGTAGCGTTGCCATACCGTGTCGAGCATTTCGCACAGCGGGGCGATGCGGTCGTCGCCCGGCGGCAGCGCCGCATGCGGTCCGTGCTCGCGGTACTCCATCTGCCCGAAGGCGTAGTTGTTGGCGCCGACGATATCGAGGATCTCGGGAGAGCCGCCGAATTCGGGGTGGGCGCGGCCGCTGATGATGTCCCAGGCAAGAAAGGTGTCTTCTTCCGTCTCATGGCGCGCTGCCTCGACCTGGTCCGGGCGGTCGCGCGGGGCGACTACGCGCACGAGCGGATCGATGTGGACCATGCGCGCTTCCGGATCGACTTCGCGGATCGCCTTCACGCCGGCGATCGCGGCCCGGCACAGCGCCAGCCGCAGGCGCATGCGGTCGTCGCGGCTGCAGCGGAAGGGCGCGGCCCAGCCCCATTCGCCGGCGCAGAAGGAGAAAAAGGTGATTTCGTTGATTGGTGTGAAGAAATGGGGTCCACGCAACTTGGGTATCACGTATTCGGCGGCGGCGCGGCAATATTGCGCGAAGCGGGTGACGAAATCGTCCGAAAACGGATCCAGGTCGTCCGGGTAGCCGTAGTGGAACAGGTCCCAGATCGGCGTGATTTTCGTCGCCTTCATCGCCTCGATGTAGGGATCGAGGGTCGAGAAGTCGCAGCAGCCGCTCTTGTCCACCATCGGCCACGGGATGCCTTCGCGTGCCACGGCGATACCGAGGCTGGCCAGGTGCTGGTAATCCTCGGCGGCATGGCGGTCGTGCCCGGTTTCCGCGACCAGGTTGCGGCGCACGCCTTCTTTCCAGTTAAAGCTGGAGCATTCGAAGCCGGACAGGAAAAATGTGGGGAAGATCCCGGGGCGCTTTGCCATGCGTGTCTCCTTGCCGATGAAGTTGCCGAACCGGAAGCAGCATGCCACAAGCCTGCCCTTGCCGGCGCCCGGTCCTGCACCTGCCCCTCACCCGCGCGCTTGAAACTGGCCGAACTGGTGCAATATTGACCATATCGACCAACGTGGAGGGTGAAACCATGAGTCCGCAAGATTCCCAGCTATTGCAGGATTTCCTGAACCAGCTCGTGCAGGCGCGCGACCTGCCGAAAGATCCCGAGGCCGAGGCCATGATCCGGCAGGCCGTGGCCATGCAGCCGGATGCCGCCTACCTGCTGGTGCAGCGCGCCCTCTTGCAGCAACGGGCGCTGGACAACGCCAAGGCCGAGATCGCCGACCTGCAGCGGCAGTTGCAAGGTGGAACGCAGCGCGGCGAATTCCTCGATCCGAATGCCTGGGGCAACAGCGCCGGCGCCCGTCAGCAAACCCAGGCCCATGGCGGCCAGGCGCCGCAGCAACAGTATCCGCAACAGCAATACCAGCAACCCTACCAGCAGCCGTCGATGATGAACCGCGCCAGCAGTTTCTTCCGGGGCGGCGGCGTGGGCGGCGGCATGGGCGGCGCGCTCGGCAATATCGCCTCGACCGCGGCCGGCGTGGCGGCGGGCGCCTTCCTGTTCCAGGGACTGGGCAATCTGCTCGGCCACCACAACCACGACGGCAACGGCTTCCTGGGCAATAACGACGCCTTCTCGTCGCTGACCTCGCCGATCGAGGATTTCCACAACAGCGGCGCCGGGCAGGACAGCGCGAGCAGCCTGCTCGGCGACAGCAGCGTCGACAGCGGCACCGGCAACTCCCTGCTCGACGATGTCGGCAGCGGATCGGACGACTTCGCCGGCGACAATTATGACGGCGGATCGGACGACGGCCTGTTCAGCTGAGCTGGCGGCAGGGCCGGCGTGTTAACATGCGCCCTGGCCGGGGAGCGCCCTCCCCGGCCCAACTATCACGCTCTCCATGCCGCTTCATATCTCCCGCATCCTGCACGCCGGCTATCTCTTCGACTGCGAAGGCACGCGCATCGCCTTCGATCCGATCTTCGAGAACCCCTTCAGCCGCAACTGCCATGCGTTTCCGCCCGTGCGTTTCGACCACGAACAGATCCGGCGGCAGCGTTTCGACGCCGTCTTCATCTCCCACTTCCACGACGACCACTGCTCGCTCGACAGCCTCGACCTGCTGGAGCGCACGACGCCGATCCACATCTACTGCCTGTTCGAGGAACTGTTCGACATGGTGCGCGCACTCGGTTTCGCCGACGTGCGTCCCCTGCGCATCGATGTGCCGGTGAGCGTCGGTCCGTTCACGGTCACGCCGCGCATCGCCATGGATCCGGACGTCGATTCGATGTTCCAGGTCGAAGCGGCCGGACTGAAGGTGCTGAACGTCGTGGATTCCTGGATCGACCCGGACACGCTGCCGGCGCTGGCCGGCCAAGGTCCCTGGGACATGGTGCTGTGGCCCTTTCAGACCATGCGCGAGATCGAGGTGCTGTCGCCTTCGCGGGCCGCCCCGGCGCCGCCGGCGCTGCCCCCGCATTGGATCGAGCAGCTGCAGGTACTGCATCCCCGTTTCGTCGTGCCGAGTTCCTGCCAGTTCCTGCAGGAGCCCTGGTCCTGGTACAACCAGGCCTTCTTCCCGATCAGCTATCGCCAGTTCCAGCAAGAGGTCGAAGCCGCGCTGCCGGCTGCGCGCGTGGTGCGCATGAATCCCGGGGTGTCGATGCGGCTCGACGGGAATGCGCTGCTACCCGCGCCCGCCCTCGACTGGGTCGTGCCCGTCGGCGACCAGGACGTCGACTACGCCTGCGACCCGCAGGCAGTGCCGCCATCGACGGGCGAGATCGCGCGCCGCTTTCCCGCCTTGACCGGAGAGCAGGCCGAACGGGTCAAGGCCTGGTGCGGCACCGGCCTGCTCGACAAATACCGCGACATGCAACTGCCCGAGGAAAGCTATTTCGAGCAGCCGCGCATCTGGCGCCTGTCCGTCTTCGATCACGAGGGAGTGGCCACGCATCGTCACTACCGCGTCGAGGGGGACAGCATCGACCCGGTCGCCGCCGACGCCGCGCCCCTGTCCTGGACCACCGAGATCCCGGCCGCCAAACTGTACGCGGCACTGGAACTCGGCGAGTCCCTCACCTCGATGTACATGCGGATCAACGACGGCCGCTTCGACGCGGCCACCGAGCTTGAGCTCGAGACCGCCGAGCTGGTCGACGACCCCTTGATCCGCTGCCTCTTCAACGACGCCTTCGGCGCCTATCAAGCCGCGCAGCTGCGCCGGCTGAAAGCCAACACATGACCATCACCATCCTGCCCTACCGCGCCACGCTCGAACAAAGCTGCGACTGGCTGGAACAGCAGACGGGCACGCCCTGGACCCTGGCGCGCCTGATCGAACACGAAGTCACGCCCTATGTCTGGCTCGACTACGACGCCGCTTATCCGGAGCTGTTCGGCGATGCCAACGGCGGCTATGCCGCGCCGATCTTCTACGCGGGCGACACCGCGCGCCTGGCGGCGGGCAGCGAGGACGTCCTGATCACGAGAACGAAGGACGCGTACAAGATCGTGGCCACCCTGCCCGCGCCCGGCTTCCGGCGCGAACTGCAGGCCTTGCGCTTCCAGAAGAAGGACCTCGAAAAGCTGGTCAAGGCCCTGAAACGCGCGGCCCAGCCGCAGCCGGAACCGAAGGCCGCGGCCGAATCGACGGCCGGCATCTACAAGGAGCAGGCACTGGCCGCCTTCGGCCCGCTGGTCAAACAGAATCTCGAGTCGGCGCTGGCGGAGGCCGGCGGCATCTTCGGCGACGACGGCGCGCGCGTCAAGGCGAGCACGAAAAAGGCGAAGTCGAAAATCGTCTGGAACCCCGTCGTGCTGGCGCTCGGCCTGCACGATGTCTACCGGGTCCCGCTGCGCGGCCTGTCGCGTGCGTTTTCCGCCCACGACTTCCTGGATCCGTGGCGCGAGGAGTGGGAGCGCAGCCTGCGGCTGCTGGGGCATTGAGCGGGCCTAGGACAGCAGGGCCACCGATTTCACCTGCGCCCATGCCGGCCCGCCCGCCTTCAGGTCCAGCCCGGCCAGCGCCCGGCGCGTGATCCGCGCCACCAGCGCGGTATGCCCGCACAGTACCCGCACCAGCACCTGCGACGGATGCGTGTCCGCCGCGATCGACTCGACGATGCAGGGGAAATGGTTCTGGATGCTGGTGCCGAGCGGCTCGCACGTGGCCAGGCTGACGTCGCGCGCCAGTATCCGCAAGCGCACCTGGCGCCCGACGGCGATCCCGCTGTCGCGCAGCCAGAAGGAGCCATGGTCGAAGTCCACGCGCGCCAGCTGCCACTGATCGCTGCGCTCGGCGACCACGCCGTGAACCAGCGCGCCCGCCTCGTCGCCCGCGACGCCGGGCGCATCGATGGCGGACAGCACCTCGTCGACGGGGCCGGCCGCTTTCACTCGCCCCTGCTCGAGCACGACCACGTGGTCGGCCAGCCGCGCCAGTTCGTCGACGGCATGCGTCACGTAGAGCATGGGCAGCTTCAGTTCGGCGCGCAGCTTTTCCAGCCAGGGCAGGATCTCCTGGCGCCGCGCCGCGTCCAGCGCGGCCAGCGGCTCGTCGAGCAGCAGCAGGCGCGGCATGGCCGCCAGGGCGCGCGCAATGGCCACCCGCTGGCGCTCGCCGCCGGACAAGCCGGCGACGCGGCGCCCGAGCAGGTGGCCGATGCCAAGCAGTTCCACCACGTCCTGCAGCGTGCGCGCCGCTCCGGGCGAACGGCTGCGTTTCCGGCCGTAGTCGAGATTGCCCTGCACGTCCAGGTGCGCGAACAGGCTCGCCTCCTGGAACACGTAGCCGAGCGCACGCCGGTGGGTCGGCAGGAACACGCCGGCCGCGTCGTCCTGCCAGACTTCCTCGCCCACGACGATGCGGGCGCCGCGTCCCTTCTCCAGCCCGGCGACGCAGCGCAGCACGCTGGTCTTGCCCGAGCCCGATGGCCCGAACAGCACGCTGATGCCGCTGGCGGGCAGGCGCAGGTCGACGTCCAGCGTGAAATCCGCGCGCGGCAGCGACAGGCGGACCTGGAGTTCGCCCGTCACGGCAGCACCCGCGCATCGTGACGGCGCAGCCCGGCGAGCGCGAGCAGCACCGCAAAGCTGAACAGCAGCATGCCGCCGGCCAGCCAGTGCGCGGACGCGTATTCCATCGCCTCGACATAGCCGTAGATCTGCGTCGAGACGACGCGCGTCTGGCCCGGGATATTCCCGCCGATCATGAGCACGACGCCGAATTCACCGACCGTATGGGCGAAGCTGAGGATGGCGGCGGTCAGCAGGCCGCCGCGCGCCTGCGGCAGCGCGACGCTGAAGAAGGCGTCGACCGGCGAAGCGCCCAGCGAGGCCGCCACCTCCAGCGGCCGCCTGCCCATCGCCTCGAAGGCATGCTGCAGCGGCTGGACGGCGAACGGCAGCGAGTAGACGATGGAACCGATCAACAGGCCGCTGAAGGTAAAGGAGAGCACGCCCAGCCCCAGCGCTTCGGTGAGCCGGCCGACCGGACCGTCCGGGCCGAGGGCGACGAGCAGATAAAAGCCCAGCACGGACGGCGGCAGCACCAGCGGCATCGTCACCAGGGCCGAGATGGGAACCCGCCAGCGCGAGCCGGTCCACGCCAGCCACCAGGCCAGGGGCGTGGCAAGCAGCAGCAGGAGCGCGGTGGTCGAGGCGGCCAGTTTGATCGTCAGCCAGATGGCCTGCAGGGCTTCCTTCTCGATGGGCATGGTCAGATGTCGTAGCCGTAGGAGCGAATGAGCGCCCTGGCCTTTTCGCCGCGCAGGTAGCGCATCAGCGCGGCGGCGGCCGGGTTGTCCTTGCCTTTGCCGAGCAGGAGTGCGTCCTGGCGAATCGGCGCATGCAGCGAGGCCGGGACGATCCATGCCGAGCCATCTTTTAACTTGCCGTCGGCCTGGACCTGCGACAGCGCGACGAAGCCGAGTTGGGCATTGCCGGTGGCGACGAACTGATACGCCTGGGCGATGTTCTCGCCCTGGACCAGCTTCGGCCGCAGCGTCTCGAGCAGGCCGAGTTTGCCGAGGGTTGCATAGGCCGCGGCCCCATACGGCGCGAGCTTCGGGTCGGCGACGGCCAGCCGTGCGAAGCGGCCGCTTCTCAAGACCGCGCCCTGGGCATCGACCAGGCCGGCCTGCCGGCTCCACAGCGCGAGCCTGCCGACGGCGTAGGTAAATCGGCCGGCGCCCCGGCCTTCGCGTTCCAATCTGGCCGGGGTCGCGTCGTCGGCGGCGAGCAGCACCTCGAAGGGCGCGCCATTCCTGATCTGGGCGTAGAACTTGCCGGTCGAGCCGAAGGAAAGCAAGGCCTTGTGGCCTGTCTCGGCCTCGAACAGGGGCACGATCTTTTCCATCGGCGCCGTGAAATTGGCGGCGACGGCCACGCGCACCTCGCCCGCCCGGGCGCCTGCAGGGATCGCCAGGAGCGCAAACAGTATCCCCATCCATCGCTTCATGGTCCGTCCCGCTATTCCGTATTCGAATAGCGAAACTCTAGCACAGAACCGCGAGCGCTATTCAAATGGGGAATAGCGTGTACCTCTTCGCCCTGCTACCATGGAAGGATGAGCAAGCACACTCTCCCGCTGAACGAAGTGCTCGGCTTCCAGGCCGGCGACAAGCGCATCGACATCCTGCGCCGGGTGGGCCAGGCCGGCTCCATTTCCGAGGCCGCGCGGGAAGCGGGCGTCAGCTACAAGGCTGCCTGGCAGGCCCTCGAAACGCTCGCCAACCTGGCCGGCACGCCGCTGGTGGAAAAAGCGGTGGGCGGCAGCGGCGGCGGCGGCGCGACCATCACCCCGGCCGGCCGTCGGGTGCTGGAGGCGGCCGACGAGATGGCGCGCGCCCGCCGGCGCATCCTCGACAGCTTCGAGCACGGCGACGCCAGCGGCCGCGCGGCCCTGGCACTGCGCACCAGCATGCGCAACCAGTTTCCCTGCACGGTCGGGACGATCAAGGCGTACAAGGGCCAGGTCCGCGTGCAGCTGCTGCTGGTCGACGGCAGCGCCCTGCATGCGCGCATTACCCGGGAAAGCGTCGAGTTGCTGGGGCTGGAGCCGGGGCGCGAGGTGCTGGCGCTGTGCAAGGCGACGGCCGTGCGGGTCGCCGACTGCATCGAGGCGTCGGCCGCAGGCAACGTATTACCTGGGGAGATCGTGCGTGCGAGCCGGTCCGCGAGCGGCGGCGAAGTCACGCTGCGCCTGGCAAGCGGCGTCCAGCTGGTCGGGTTTGCCGCGGCCGGAGGCGCACTCAAAGCCGGACGCCCGGCAATGGCGTCCATCGACGAGGCCAGTGTCGTCGTCGGCGTCCTGAACTGATCCGCCCGGCCGGAAGGCGGGTCAGGCCGCCGGTAAGGCCGCCTCGAAGGCCGCTTTCGCGGCCAGGAAGCGGCGCAGCGCCGTTTCGGGGTCGAGTCCTGCCATCACCAGGTTGACGACTTCCCTCTTGTCGCCCGAACCGATGTTCTTGCAGGCCTCCCTGTGCGCGCAAAACCAGGCATACCAGGACACTTCGGCCGGACGCTCCTTGCGTGGCTTGAAGCGCAGCGGCACCGCGGCGCGCGCGGCTTGCGCGTACTCGGGCAGGCGGGCCAGGGCCGGCGCCCAGTCGAAAGCGGCGACCGCCTGGCGCGCCGCGCCCCAATCGCCCTCGCAGGCAAGGGGACGCATGGTGGCCGGATGCACCGCCAGGCAGGCCAGGTCCGGATAGCCGTTCTGCCTGCAAAACTCGGCCACGAAGCGCAGCTTCATCCCGATGCCGAGCACCTCGGCGCGGTCCATGGCCGCATCCTTGGGATCGAGGAATCGTCCCAGCTCGAGCAGCTCGGCATACGCGATCGGCGTGGCGCCGTTCTTCTTCAGGTGGTGCAGCAGCGCCTCGACCAGGCGCGCGCCGATCTCGATGTCGTTGAGCGTGAATCTGTCCATGACAAGCGGCTCCATCAGAACCAGGCATCCCGCATGTCGAGCGTCGTGGTGTCGATGGTCTCCAGCAGGTCGAGCTGCTGGGCGGACTTCGGCAATTCCCAGTTGAAGAAATAGCGGCAGGCCTGCAGCTTGCCGCGATAGAAGTCGTCCTCCTGGTGGCGCGCCGCCACCAGGGCCTGTTCCAGCCACATCCAGGCGATCACCACATGCCCGACCGCTTCCAGATACAGGCTGGCGTTGGCCAGGGTCTTGTTCATGTCGCGGGCGGCGTACAGCGTCGCCGTCACCTGGCCGATGCGCGCCCACAGGGCCTCGAGCTGGCCGGCATGGGCGGTCAAGTCCGAAGCGTCGGCCGCACGTGCTTTCGCCACCGTCGCCGCCACCTCCTCGCTCACCGCCTTGAACAGGGCGCCCTGCTGGATCGATACCTTGCGTCCGAGGAGGTCGAGGCCGTGGATGCCGTGCGTGCCTTCGTGGATCGGGTTGAGGCGGTTGTCGCGGTAGAACTGCTCGACATTGTATTCGCGCGTGTAGCCGTAGCCGCCGTGGACCTGGATGGCGAGACTGTTGGCCTCCGTGCACCACTGCGATGGCCAGGACTTGGCGATCGGGGTCAGGAAGTCGAGCAGCATGCCTGCCCGCGCCTGGGCCTCGGGCGACGCGCCGGTGCGCTGTTCGTCGACCAGGCGCGCGCAGTACATGATCAGCGCCAGCGCGCCTTCCGTATAGGCCTTCTGGGCCAGCAGCATGCGGCGCACGTCGGTGTGCTCGATGATCGGCACCTGCGGCTTTGCCGGATCCTTCTCGGCGGGATGGCGTCCCTGCGGACGGTTGCGCGCGTAGTCGAGCGCGTGCAGGTAACCGGTCACGCCGAGCACGGTCGCGCCGAGGCCGACGCCGATGCGCGCCTCGTTCATCATGTGAAACATGTTGGCCAGGCCCTTGTGCGGCTCGCCGACCAGGTAGCCGATCGCGCCGGCTTTCCCGCTTGGGGTGAACTTGCCTTCGCCGAAATTGAGCAGGCAATTGGTCGTGCCGCGGTTGCCCATCTTGTGGTTCAGGCCCGCCAGCGCGATGTCGTTGCGCTCGCCGATCGCGCCGTCCTCGCCCACCAGGTACTTGGGCACGATGAACAGCGAAATGCCTTTGACGCCCGGGATCAGCTTGCCGTCCGGTCCGGGAATCTTGGCCAGCACCAGGTGCACGATGTTCTCGCTGAGCTCATGCTCGCCGGCGGAGATCCACATCTTGTTGCCGCGCAGGCGGTACTGGCGCTCGCCCTCCGGGCCCTCGACGGGATCGGGCTCGGCGCGGGTCGTGATGTCGGACAGGCTGGAGCCGGCCTGCGGCTCGGACAGGCACATGGTGCCGAAGAAGCGCCCGGCCAGCTGGGGCCGCACGAAACGCTCGACCTGGCGCGGCGTCGCCGTCTTCAGCAGGGTGTTCGCGTTGCCCATGGTGAGGAAGGTGTAGGCGGAGGTCGCCACGTTGGCTGCCGTGAACCAGGCACCGGCCGCCTTCGTGACCAGGTAGGGCAGCTGCATGCCCTCGTATTCGTAGTCATGGCCGGCCGCCATGAAGCCGGCCGCGCAGAAGGCGTCGAGCGCAGTCTTCACTTCCGGGACGATGGCGACGCGCTCGCCATCGAAGTGCGGCTCGTTGGCATCGCTTAGCTTGTTATGCGTGGCAAACAGGTCGGTCGCGATCTGCTCGGCCGTGTCCAGGACGGCGCTGAAGGTTTCGCGGCTGTGGTCCTGGTAGCGTTCGCGGCTGGTCAGCGACTCGACATCGAGCCATTCGTAGAGCAGGAAGTCGATGTCGCGGCGGTTCAGGATGGTCGATTCCATGGGTCTCCTATTATTGTCGTTCGGTTGCCGAAAGCATAACCGATCCGCCAGGCGATCGTGCATTCCGATCTAGGCTATAGTAAGCGCCACCGAAACCTGCTCGAACCCGACCATGACTCATTCATCCGCACCTGCATCCGCACCCGAGAACACCCTGCCCCTCGACATGATCATCTTCGGCGGCATGGGCGACCTCGCCATGCGCAAGCTCCTCCCGGCGCTGTACATGGCTTACCTGCACGGCAACCTGCCGCCCTCGACACGCATCCTGTCCACCGGCCGCCAGCACATCGACCGCGAAGCCTATCTGGCGCATGTGGAAGCGCATTCGCGCGGTTTCATCGCCAAGGAAAACTTCGTCGAGAAGACCTGGGACGGCTTCCTGCAGCTGCTCGAGTACGTGGAGCTCGACGTCCAGGGCGCGCCCGACTTCTCGGCCCTGGCCGCGGCCTCGCGCCCGGGTGCCGAGCGCGTGTTCTACCTGTCGACCGCGCCCTCCCTGTTCACCACGATCTGCGACAAGCTGGCGGCATCCGGCCTCGTCGACGCGAATGCGCGCGTGGTGCTGGAAAAGCCGCTCGGCACCGATCTCGCCTCGGCGATCGAGATCAACGAGGCGGTCGGCAAGCACTTTGCCGAGTCGCAGATCTACCGCATCGACCATTACCTCGGCAAGGAAACCGTGCAGAACCTGATGGTGCTGCGCTTCGGGAATTCGATCCTGGAACCGATCTGGCGCGCGCCGAACATTTCGAGCGTGCAGATCACCGTGGCCGAGGAAGTCGGCGTCGGCAGCCGCGCCGGCTTCTACGACGGCACCGGCGCGATGCGCGACATGGTCCAGAACCACCTGCTTCAATTGCTGTGCATCGTCGCGATGGAGCCGCCGACTTCGCTGTCGCCGGACGCGGTGCGCGACGAGAAGCTCAAGGTCCTGCGCTCGCTGCGCCGCTTCAAGCTGGCCGACATCGCCCGCGACACTGTGCGCGGCCAGTACGGCCATGGCGTGAGCGGCAACCAGGAAGTGGCGGGATACCTGGAAGAGAAGAACGTGCCGCCCGATACCAGCACCGAAACCTTTGTCGCCCTGCGCGCCCACATCGATACCTGGCGCTGGTCGAAGGTGCCCTTCTACCTGCGCACCGGCAAGCGCATGGCGCGCCGCTCCTCGAAGATCGTCGTCGAATTCGCCAATCCCCCGTTCCCGCTGTTCCCCGGCGCGCCCGGCGGCGTGGCGAACCGGCTCGTGATCGAGCTGCAGCCCGAGGAAGCCATCAAGCTGCAGATCATGGCCAAGGAACCCGGCACCGGGATGCAGATGCAGCAGGTGGCGTTGAACCTCGACCTGCAATCGGCCTTCCAGCAGCGCCGCGCCGAAGCCTACGAGCGCCTCCTGATCGACGTCGTGCGCGGCCGCCTGACCCACTTCATGCGCCGCGACGAACTGGAAGCGGCCTGGGAATGGGCCGACCCGATCATCGACGGCTGGGCGACGCTCGGCGAAAAGCCGCATGCCTATGCGGCCGGTTCCTGGGGGCCGCCGGAGTCGTTCGCGCTGCTGGCGCGTGATGGGTTCAGCTGGGTCGAATAGGAGTGGCTGAAGGCCTTCGTCGCGCAGAAACAAGCCGGCGCATCGATCGTGGAAGCCCCTGCCTGCAGGGGCTTCTTCGCATCCGGGAATGCAAACGCCCGCGGCAGGCTATCATGTCGGGTTTCGCCGCCCTGCTCCAGGCGGCAACCGAATTACAAAGGCAAGTCACCGTGTTTGATGTTCTTTCCCTCGATATGGGGGCCGCCATGAAGACCCTCGTGCTGACGCTCGACCTGGTCGGCACCTTCGTCTTCGCCCTCAGCGGCGCCACCGCCGGCGCGCGCCGCCGGCTCGACATCTTCGGCGTGCTGGTGCTGTCGTTCGTGGCGGCGAACTCCGGCGGCATCGTGCGCGACCTCCTGATCGGCGCCACCCCGCCGGCCGCGATCAGCGACTGGCGCTACCTCGCCGTCTCGATGCTGGCCGGAATCGTCATCTTCTTCTGGTACCCGCTCATCAACCGCCTGCGCAGTCCCGTGCTGTTCTTCGATGCCGTCGGGCTGGCGCTGTTTTGCGTGGCCGGCGCGCAGAAGGCGCTGGTGTATGGCCTCGAGCCGGTGATGGCGGCGCTGCTCGGCATGCTGACCGGGATCGGTGGCGGCATCGCGCGCGACGTGCTGCTGTCGAACGTGCCGGCCGTGTTCAGGTCGGACATCTATGCGGTCGCCGCGCTTGCCGGCGCCGCGGTGGTGGTGATCGGCGACGCCCTGCAGCTGCCGACGACGGCCACCGCCGTGGCAGGAGCGGCGCTGTGCTTCGGCCTGCGCATGGCGGCGGTGCGCTACGACTGGCACCTGCCGCGCGCGCGGGTGCCCGAGCAAGCCGGCGGCCAGCGCGAAGCGGACGAGCGCGACGACAACCGCTGATCAGGCGCGGTCGAGCACCACCGGCCGGGTGCGCGACCAGCGGTTCGACGACAGCGAAAAGCTCAGCGAGCGCACCTGGTGGAACCATCCGGCCGGTACGTACAGCAGGTCGCCCGCCTCGACCACGCAGTCGAGCAGCGCCGCCTGGCGCGCCAGCGGGAAACGCGCGAAATCCGGCGCTTCCGGGTCGAACGGAGAGCCGAACAGCAGCGGGTTCGCCTCGCGCGGATACAGGAAGGTGTCGTGGTGCGGCGGCGCCAGGAAGATGCGCTTGGCGCCCCAGACCTGGACGAAGATATTGTCGTCGTAGTCGGCGTGCAGCGGCGTCACCGTGCCCGCGGGGCCGAGCCAGAAGCGCGGCGGGCCGGGTTTGTCGAAAAACGCGGGCCAGTGGCAGAAGCGATTCAGTTCGCGCAGTTCGAGGTTGCCGAGATAGGGCGGCAGGCCCTCGGTGCCGGCCGCGGCCAGCTCGAGGTAGTCGAGCATCGACATGTCGCGCATCGCGCGATCGGGCGCGAAGGCGGTGCCGACATAATCGCCCACGCGGGCGCGCACCGGCAGCGCGCCGAAGCGCTCGCGCAGGGTCTGCGGGGTGAGCGCGGCCAGCGGCCAGCGCGCCGCCAGGCCCGGGACCAGGAAGGGCAAGCCCAGCGCCGCCTGGCGCCGGAAGCCGGCCGCATCGAGCTTGCCCAGGCGCGGGATCGCGGCGAGCACCGGCAGCGCACGGGCGGCCTCCTTGACCGCCTCGCGCAGCGCCTCGATCGAGTCCACGCCGCGCATCTGCGCATCGCGGCGGGCGCGCGCCTGGATTTTTGCCTGCGCGTCGCCGTTCGCCAGCGATGTCGCCAGCAAGGGCGGCAGGCGCTCCAGCGCACTTGCCGGGCCCAGCTCCCGGCCCCCCGGGCCCGCGTCGTTTTTATCCACCATTGCACCCGGTCCGCATCGTTCGAAGTCCGCGAGCATAGCGCATCGGCGCCCATTGTTCCAGTCGCGCCCCGCGGCCGGGTAGCCTAGCGCAGCGCCGGCGGCGCGGCGCGTGCCCGCAGCAGCGCCTCGAAAGCCTCGGCCGGCATCGGCTGATGGAAGAAGAAACCCTGGCCATAGTCGCAGCCGGCATGGCGCAGCAGCTCGGCCGCATCCGCGTCGCCGATCCCCTCGGAGATGACGCGCATGTCCAGCGTGTGGGCCATGGCGATGATGGTCTTGCACAGGGCGAGCTGGCGGCTGCCCGTTTTCATGTTGCCCACGAAAGCGCGGTCGATCTTGAGGAACTCGAAGCGGTATTGCTGCAGGTAGGACAGCGAGGAATAGCCGGTGCCGAAGTCGTCGAGCGCCAGCGCCAGGCCACGCTCGCCCAGCTCGCGCAGCCGGTCTTCCACCGTGCGGTCGTGCTGCAGCAGCGAGCCTTCGGTGATCTCGACGACGATCGAATGGCGCGGCAAGGCATGTGTCTCGAGGAAGTCCATGCAGCGCGCAAAGCTGGCTCCGCCCTTGCTGATCTGGAGCGGAGAGACGTTGACGCCGACCTGGATCTCGCGCCCCTGCTCGAGGATCCAGCGCGCGCTGTCGGTCACCACCGTGCGGAACACCCACTCGCCGATCTCGAAGATCAGGCGGGTCTCCTCGGCCAGCGGAATGAATTCGACGGGACTGATCCAGCCGCGCTCGGGATGCCGCCAGCGTACGAGCGCCTCGGCCTTGACGATCTTACCCGTTTCCATCTCCACGATCGGCTGGTAATGCACATGCAGTTCGCCGCGCGCTATCGCCTGGCGCAATTCTTCGCTGGTGCGGCGCCGCTCCTGGGCCCGCGCCTGCATCGCCGGCGAGAAGTAGGCGAAGCGGTTGCGCCCCAGCTGCTTGGCCGCGTACATGGCCTGGTCGGCGTGTTTCAGCAGGCTGTCGGCGTCGCCGGCGTCGCCCGGGAAGTGCGTCACCCCGATGCTGGCCGACAGGTGCAGGGTTTCGCCCTCGAGGTGGAAGGGCTGCGACATCGCGTCGATGATCTCGCGGGCGACGCGCTCGATCACCTGCGGCGCCTCGTTGCCCTGGTCGTGCATGTCGACCAGAAGGACGGTGAATTCGTCGCCGCCAAGCCGGGACACAGTGTCGGTATCGCGGGTACAGCACAGCAGGCGCTGGGCCGCTTCCTTGAGCAGCTGGTCGCCGACCGAATGGCCGAGCGTGTCGTTGACTTCCTTGAACTGGTCGAGGTCGATGTACAGCAGCGAGAAGGCCGGGTGCTCGCCGCGGTGGGTGTTCCGGATCGCCTGGCGCAGGCGGTCGAGGAACAGGTGGCGGTTCGGCAGCCCGGTCAGGCTGTCGTAATTCGCCTGGCGCCAGAGCAGCTCTTCGTCCTTCTTGGCGCGCGTGATGTCGCTGGCGATCTCGATGTAGTGGCGCACCGCGCCGTCGGCGACCTTGACCGCGGTGACCGAGCGCTGCTCCGCGATCAGGTGGCCGTCCTTGTGCCGGCTCCAGACCTCCCCCTTCGAATGGCCGGTGGCGCGCGCCTCCGAGCGCAATGCCTCGTGGCCGCCCTCGCGCTCGATGCCGGCGTTGTAGACGTCGGCGGTGAGGCCGATGATCTCGTCGCTGCCGTAGCCGCGCATGCGCGTGAAGCCGGGGTTGACCATGATGATGCGGCCGGCGGCGTCCGAGATGGCGATCGCGTCGCTGCTGTGCGCGAACACCAGCGAGGCGCGTTCCATCGCTTCCTCGGCTTCCCTGGCGCGCGTGATGTCGGAACAGGCGCCGAACACCCGGCTCGCGGCGCCGCCCGCCACCACGGCACGGCCCTGGCAGCGCAGCCAGACCCAGTGCCCGTACAGGTGGCGCACCCGCAGTTCGACCGAGAAGCTGGTGGCCGCGCCGGAGGTGGCCCCGACGATCGTCTCGCGCGCCAGCGCCAGGTCGTCCGGATGCACCAGGCGCGGCAGGCGGCCGGTATCGAGTTCGAAGGAGTCGGCCATGAAGCCGAGGATCTGGCGGCAGTGGTCGGACAGGAAGACGCGGTTCGTGTCCGCATGCCAGTCGAAGGAGCCCGAACCGGACGCCTCCAGCGCCAGCCGTGAGCGCTCCTCCAGCTCGGCCAGCCGCTCCTGGGCCTGGGCGCGTTCGGTGATGTCGTGCACGGTGCCGATCAGCATTGTCACGCTGCCGTCGGGGCCAGTGACGGGGGTCACCGTCACCTCGCCTACCTTGGTCCCGGTCGGATAGTTCGAAACCTCGTCCCAATGCACGCTGTCTCCGGTCTCGATGGCATGCCGGTACCTGGAACGGACCAGCGCGATCGACTCCGGCGGAATCACCTCGTCGACCCATTTGCCGACCACGGCCGCCGCCGGTATGCCGGTCGTGGCTTCGAAGGCCGCGTTCACGTGGATGAAGCGGTAGCGCTCGGGCGCCTGGACCTCGAGGACGAAGATGACGTCGCGGATGCGGTGCTGCAGGAAGGAGAACACGCCGGCCTCGGCGTCCGCGCCCAGGCCGGGGCTGGCGGACGGCGCTGCATCGGGCTTGGGGCGGTGAGGTCGCGAAGTCATCGGCTTGTACCGGGCGTGCTGAGGGACCGAAACTCTGATTATATAAGCAACACCGCCGCCAGGGGGAAACGCATGAACGCCGCTCCCTCCGGCGCCATTTTTTGCTTTACGCCCGCGCGCAGGACGCCTACCATGCACGGCTTCCCCCTCCTCCTGGAACCATGATGTTCGCCCGCCTGCCTTCGCTTCGTCGCTGCTTCGCCCTGTTCGCCTTCCTGCTGCCGCTGCACCTGCTTGCGGCCGAAGCCAGCCATGGCGTGCACGGCATGGTGCTGTTCGGCGGCCAGGGCGGACTGTACGCCTCGCACCTGCCGCTGTTCCACGCGCCGCACGACGCCCAGGTCGTGCTCCAGCTGCGCTTCAAGGATCCGCAACTGGACCGCGCCATGCGCGCCCGCCTCGACGGCAAGACCGCGCTGTGGACGCTTGAACCGGAAAGCTTCGCCCTGCGGCGCCTCGCGCCGGATACGGATACGCCCCTGCGTGGATTCAAGGCCACGGTCGTCGAGGGCCATTTTGAACGCGACGGGACGCCGCGCGTGCAGGGCGCCGAGCTGGTCGTCGAACGGGTCGTGCTGTACCGCCCCCTGTCGCCGCGGCCGGCGGTGCAGGCGCTGGCGCGCTACGTGCCGGTCGGCCCCTTCCTCGTCAAGCTGGTCGACAGCCGGCCCGACTTCGACCATATCGTGCTGCTCGAACGTGCAGCAGGCGCGCCGGTCGCGGTGGCGAAGCACGGCGTCGAGGAAAACCTGGCCGATCTGGCGCGCCAGGCGCCGGTGGCCGGGACCGTCTACTACGAGACGGCCGACCTGCGCTGAAGGCTCACTCCAGCGCGCGGTTGCGCGACTCGACGTCGACGCACAGGATCGCGACCGCCCCGAATGCGAGGAAGGCGGCCAGCATGCCCAGCGACAGCGTGAAATGGGTCGCCATCACCGGCGCCACGATCATCGGCGCGAACAGGCCGCCGAAGCGCGCCACCGCGCCCGCCATGCCCATGCCGCTCGCGCGCAGCTCGGTCGGATAGACCTCGGGCGTAAAAGCGTAGAGCGCGCCCCAGGTGCCCAGCAGCGCAAAACTCATCAGGAGGGTCGATCCCACCACCACGGCGGTGGTGCTGCCCAGGCTGTAGCACAGGCAGCCCGCGGCGCTCAGCAGCAGGAAGCCGACCAGGGTGGGCTTGCGTCCCCAGCGTTCGACGCCATAGGCCGACAGCGCGAACCCGGGCAGCTGCACCAGCGCCAGCACGATCAGGAATTCCTGGCCGCGCATGAAGCCGAATCCCGCCGCGCCGAGTTTCACCGGCAGGTAGACGAACACGCCGTAATAGGCGATCGAGATCAGCGCCCAGGCGACGAACAGGGCGATGCTGCGGCGGCGCAGGCTGCCCGCAAACAGGTCGCCGAGCGAGCGTTTCACGGCGAGTTCCGGATGCAGTGCCGGGATCGTCACGCTGCGCCGGTTGACCCGGGCGATCCGCTCGAGCACCGCGCGCGCGCCTTCGGCATTCCCGCTGCGATTGAGGTACATCGGCGACTCGGGAATCGAGAGCCGCAGCACGATGCCGACCAGGGCCGGGATGCCGGTCACGAAAAAGATCACGCGCCAGGCGTCGTCGCCCCAAGACAGCGCGAACAGGGCCAGCACCGCCAGCAGGATGGTGCCGACCGCCCAGAACGATTCGAGCAGCACCAGCCAGCGCCCGCGCCGCTCGCTGGGCAGGAACTCCGCCATCATCGTGTAGTCGACCGGCAGCGTGCCGCCGACGCCGATGCCGGTCAGGAAGCGCAGCACCAGCAGCCAGGTGAAATCGGGGGCGAAGGCAGATGCCACGCCGAAGCAGGCGTCGATCAGCACCGCCATCATCAATACCGGACGCCGTCCGATGCGGTCGGCCAGGCGGCCGAAGACGAAGGCGCCGACCAGCATGCCGACGAAGAACAGGGTGCCCGTCTCGAGTGCGTGCGGCACCGCGATGCCGAAGGTCTTCGCAATCGAGGGGGCGCTGAAGCCGATCGACAGCACCTGCATGGCGTCCGCCATCCACACCAGCCCGAAGATCAGGAACAGGCGGTACTGGAAGCGGCCGACGCCTGCCAGGCGTATGCCCTGCTCCACGGTCGCGGCGGGGGTGGTCATCGTGTTGTTCTCCATGAGCTTTCCTTGTGCCCGACGGGCTTTTCTCCGGTTTCATCGTGCTCCGCCCACGCGGTCGTACGCATGCATACCAAGGTACAGACGCCGTACCGCGTGGGCATGGCCCACCCTACAAAGGCAAGGCCGTCTCGTACTTCACTTCGCGCAGCGCGACGCTGGTGTTGATCTGCGAGATGCCGGGCAATTTGACGAGCACGTTGTGCAGGAAGTCGTGGTAATCGTCCATCGAGCCGAACACCATTTTCACCGTGTAGTCGAAGGTGCCGGTCACCTCGTAGCACTCGAGCACCTCGGGACGCACGTTCATGGCGTCTTCGAAGGTCTTGACCGTGCCCTCCGTGTGCCCGGTCAGCGAGATGTGCAGGAAACAGCATACCGGCAACCCGACTTTGCGGCGGTTCACCAGGGCGACGTAGCGCTCGATGACGCCGGTCTCCTCGAGTTCCTTCTGGCGGCGCCAGCAGGGCGAGGTCGACATGCCCACCCGCTCGGCCAGCTCGGCCGAAGGAATCCGGCTGTTTGCCTGTAATTCGCGCAGTATTTTCAGCGCTCCCTTGTCGAGGGAAGAATTTGCCATTTTGACCGCCACTTCAGGAATGATTTGCCGATTCTAGCGCCAAAAGCGCAAAAACAGGAAAAATTGTTCCTGACGAGTCATTAAGATTGTCGCAAGCCCGCAGGCGTATGCGCCGCAGACAAGAAAACAATGGAGACATCGATGGGAGACATCCCCAAGCACGCCCAGCAACTCAGCCCGCCGCTCGATGCGGACCTGGTTTACCCCGACTACCGCCTCGACGACAACCTCGTCAGCGAGACCGGCCGCGTCTTCATCACGGGCACCCAGGCCCTGCTGCGCATGGCGATCATGCAGAAGCGGCTGGACGCCGGCGCCGGCCTGAATACCGCCGGCTTCATCAGCGGCTACCGCGGCTCCCCGCTCGGCGCGGTCGACCAGGAAGCCTGGCGCGCGAGCAAGATCCTGCAGGAGCACGCCATTGAATTCCTGCCTGCAATTAACGAAGAGCTGGGCGCAACCGCCGTCATGGGCACCCAGCAGGTCGGCGCCGATCCGCAGCGCAAGGTCGATGGCGTGTTCGCGATGTGGTACGGCAAGGGCCCGGGCGTGGACCGTGCCGCGGACGCGCTCAAGCACGGCCATACCTATGGCAGCTCGCCCCTGGGCGGCGTGCTGGTCGTGCTCGGCGACGACCACGGCTGCGTCTCCTCGTCGATGCCGCACCAGAGCGAACAGGCGCTGATGGCCTGGTCGATGCCGGTACTGAACCCGGCAAACATCGAGGAATACACGGAATTCGGCCTCTACGGCTGGGCGATGTCGCGTTACACGGGCGCCTGGGTCGGCTTCAAGGCGATCTCCGAGACCGTCGAAGGCGGCGCCGTGATCGAGGTGCGTCCGCCGGCGCCCTTCGCGGCCAAGCCGGACTATGTGTATCCACCCGATGGCCTGCACATGCGCTGGCCCGACCTGCCCAGCCTCGCCCTCGAGGCGCGCACCGAGGAAAAGCTGCGCGCAATCGCCGCCTTTGCCGCCGCCAACTCGGTCGACCGCACGATCGTCGCCGCGCCCGCTGCACGGGTCGGCATCCTCAGCGCCGGCAAGGCCTACCTGGACCTGATGGAGGCGCTCGAGCGCATGGGCCTGACGACAGCGCGCCTGGACGAGCTGGGCGTGCGCATCTACAAGCCCGGCCTCACCTATCCGCTCGAGCGCAAGCGCCTGCTCGCCTTTGCCCAGGGCCTGGAAGAACTGCTGGTGGTCGAAGAAAAAGGCGCGGTCATGGAAGAGCAGCTGAAAAGCGCCTTCTACAACTTGCCGCCTGACACGCGCCCTGCCATCCTGGGCAAGACCCGCCTCGACGGCGCGCCGCTGCTGTCCGCCATCGGCGAACTGCGCCCCTCGCGCATCGCCCCCGCCCTGATCGGTTGGCTCGGCCCGCGCTTCCCGGCCCTCCGGCTGGAGCAGCACCTGCCGGCCTTCTGCAAGGCCGACGTCTTGTCGAACAAGGGCGACGCCGTCAAGCGCACGCCCTATTTCTGCTCGGGCTGCCCGCACAACACCTCGACCAAGGTACCCGAAGGCAGCCGCGCCATGGCCGGCATCGGCTGCCACTTCATGGCGACCTGGATGGACCGTTCGACCGTGAACCTGACCCAGATGGGCGGCGAAGGCGTGCCCTGGGTCGCCGCCTCGCGTTTCACCAACGAGAAGCACGTGTTCCAGAACCTGGGCGACGGCACCTATTACCACTCGGGCTACCTCGCGATCCGCCAGGCCATCGCCGCGCGCACCAACATCACCTATAAAATCCTGTACAACGACGCGGTCGCGATGACCGGCGGCCAGCCGGTGGACGGTAAACTCACGGTGCCGCAGATCCTGCAGCAGGTCGTCAGCGAAGGCGCGGCCTATGCGGTGGTGGTCACCGACGAACCGGAAAAATACGCGGGCGTCGCCCTGCCGCCCGGCGTCACCGTGCACCACCGCAGCGAACTCGATGCCCTGCAGCGCCGCATGCGCGAAATGGAGGGCGTCACCGTCCTCGTCTACGACCAGACCTGCGCGGCGGAGAAACGCCGGCGCCGCAAGAAGAACAAGGGCGCCCACGTCGAGTTCCCGGACCCGCCGAAGCGCATGGTCATCAACCCGGCCGTCTGCGAAGGCTGCGGCGATTGCGGCGTGCAGTCGAACTGCCTGTCGATCCTGCCTTTGGCGACGGAACTGGGCCGCAAGCGCCAGATCGAGCAATCCTCGTGCAACAAGGATTACTCCTGCGTCGAAGGGTTTTGCCCGAGTTTTGTGTCGGTCATGGGCGGCAAGCTGAAAAAGCCGGCCGCAGCAAACGTCACCCTGGCCGACCTGGAAGCGGTCCTGGCGCGCCATCCGGCGCCGCTGCCGCACGATTTCGCCCGCCCCTTCGAACTGCTGGTAGCCGGTGTCGGCGGCACCGGCGTGGTCACGGTCGGCGCCCTGATCACGATGGCGGCCCACCTGGAAGGCAAAGGCGCCTCGACCCTGGACTTCATGGGTTTCGCCCAGAAAGGCGGCGCCGTGATGTCGCACGTGCGCTTGGCCGCATCGCCGGCGCGCCTGAACCAGGTGCGGATCGACCTGCAGCAGGCCGACGCCATCCTCGCCTGCGACCTGGTGGTGGCCGCCATGCCGGACGCGCTCGCTGTGATGCGGCGCGACGTGACGAAAGTCGTCGCCAACGAACGCGAAATCCCGACGGCCGAATTCACCGGCAACCCGGACGCCATCGTGCCGAAGGAAGATTTGCTGGCAAAGATCCATGCCTCGGCCAGCGAAGCGGAGACCTTCGTGCTGAACGCGCAGGATGTCGCCTTCGACGTGCTGGGCGACCCGATCGTCGCCAACATCCTCCTGATGGGTTACGCCTGGCAGCACGGACTGATCCCGGTGGGTTTGCCCGCGATGATGCGCGCCATCGAATTGAACAACGTAGCGATCGACATGAACAAGCGCGCCTTCACCGTCGGCCGCGTGCTGGCAGCCGACAAGGACGCGCTGGTCCGCCTGCGGCGCCCGGAGGCGCAGGTCATCCAGTTCGCCGCGCCGAAGTCGCTGGAAGAGATGGTGGCCTTCCGCCGCGAGCAGCTCGCCGCCTACCAGGACGCGGCCTATGCCGAGCGTTATGTGCAGTTGGTCGGCGCCATCGAAGGCAAGGAGCGCGAGATTGCCGGCAGCGCCTCGAAGTTGCCGATCACCCGGGCCGTGGCGCGCAACCTGTACAAGCTCATGGCCTACAAGGACGAGTACGAAGTCGCGCGCCTGCACGCCGACCCGGCCTTCCGCAAGCTGATCGCCGACCAGTTCGAAGGCGACTACACGCTGCAGTTCCACCTGGCCGCGCCGCTGGTGTCGAAAAAGCGCCCCGGCACCGGGATTCCCGCCAAGCGCACTTTCGGCCCGTGGATGATGCGCGGCTTCGAGGTGCTGCGCCACCTGAAATTCCTGCGCGCGACGCCCTTCGACCTGTTCGGCTATACGGCCGAGCGCAAGACCGAGCGCGCCCTGCGCGACGAGTACATCGCACTCGTGCAGTCGCTGGCAAGCGGCCTCACCCAGCACAACCGCGATGCGGCACTGAAGCTGGCCGGGCTGCCCGAGAAGATCCGCGGCTATGGCCACGTCAAGCTGGCCAACCTGGCGGCGGTGCAGAAGGAGCAGGCCGAGCTTGTCCGGCAGTTCAACTCGCCGACGATCGCGATCGCGATCCAGCGCGCGGCGGGCTGACAGCGACTTCGGGCGGTCGAGGGGCGAATCTGCCACAATGATGGCGCCGGCGTGTCCGGCGCCATTTTTTTTCATCGACCCGCCAGCACCATGTACACCGAACTGAACCGCGACGCGATCGCCACCCTCGTCAACGATTTTTATACCGACATCCGGCGCGACAGCGTGCTGCAGCCGGTGTTCGACGGCGCCATCGGCGCCAACTGGGCGCCGCATCTCGAGCGCATGGTCGATTTCTGGTGTTCGGTCATGCTCTCCAGCGGCGAATTCAAGGGCAACGTGTTCGGCAAGCACATGGCGCTGCAGGGGATCGAGCTCGAACATTTCCGGCGCTGGCTGGCCTTGTTCGAGGGGCATGTGCGGCGCCTGTTCCAGCCGGAAGTCGCCGACGAGTTCCTGCTGGCGGCGCGGCGCATCGCCACCAGCCTGCAGTACGGCTTTTTCGGCCGGGCCGAGGTAGTCTGAGCCGCCCATGACGACTTTCCACCCCCACCCGAATGACGACGGCGGCGCCGTCCACATCCGCAATCCCTCGACACCCACGCCCTTGTCGCACTGGGAAGATGCCACGCAAGTTGCGACGGTCGTCCCCGGCGGCGCCTTGCCGGCCGCGCTGAACGGGATCGCATTCACACCCTGGGACGATGCACCCGCCGGCGCGCACGGATGGAGCAGCTGCGCCGCCTATCCGGAGCTCGCCGAACCGCCCTTCGCGCTGCCGCCCGGCCTGGCCGCCGCCGCGGGCGCCGTCATCCTGGAAAAGGATGGCCGCGTGTGGCTGGTGGCGCCCTCGAACGCCTTCGGCGGCTATGCGGCGACCTTCCCGAAGGGCCGGCTCGATCCCGGCACCAGCCTGCCCTGCGCCTGCGTGCGCGAAGCCTTCGAGGAGTCCGGACTGCAGATCGAGATCGTCGGCTACCTGCTGGACGCGAAACGCACGCTCACCTACACGCGCTACTACGTCGCGCGCCGCATCGGCGGCAGCCCGGCCCACATGGGCTGGGAGTCGCAGGCCGTGCACCTGGTGCCGCTGGCGCAGCTGCGCCAGGTGGCGGACCATCCGAACGATGCCCAGGTGATCACGGCGCTCGAGCGCTGGCTGGCGGCGCGCACGTAGGGTGGGCACTTGTGCCCACGCGGTCGAACGGATGCAGATCGGTTACACAAAAGGAATACGCGGCGGATGACCGGCCACATTCTGCAAGACCATCCGCCGCGAACCGTCACGCTGTGTCCCGCGTGGGCACAAGTGCCCACCCTACGTTATGCGGCCCTCAAAACAATTCGAAATTCGGCGAAGTCTCGACCGCCTTGCGCGACACGGGCGGCGCCGGCCAGTCGCGCATATTCTCCGCCGGATAGTGGCGCAGGAAGCTGCGCGCCAGTTCGAGGTCGGTGCAGGCAAGCCAGTCGTTCACCTCGTCATGCGGAAGGATCACGAGCGAACGCTTCTCGTCGTCCGGCTTGTGCATGCGCCGCATCAGCGCGTGCTCGTCGGCGTTGATGGTGATCTGGGTGAAGGAGGACGTGACCGTGCCGTCGGCCTCGGGCCAGTCGCGCCACAGTCCTGCCACATAGAACAGCGACTCATCCTGCATGCCGATCGCGTGGCGCACCGCGCGCCCGCTCTCGTAGCAGGGTTCGTAGAACCAGGCCATCGGCACCGCGCACAGCTGCAGGCGGCGCCAGGCGGGCGCGAAGGAGCGCCGTTCGCCCAGCGATTCGGCGCGCGCGTTCATGGTGTCGAAGGGTTTGATCTCGGGCGGAATCTGGCGCCTCGGAACCATGCCGTAGCTTGCGAGGCAGGCGGATGGGCGGCCGTCGGCGTCCAGGCGCAGGATCGGCGCCAGGTAATCCTTCCAGGTCTCTTCCGGCCAGCGCCAGTCGGCCGGCAGGTCGCTGAAGGCGCCCAGGGTGCCGAATTGTTCCGGCGTGGGCGGACGGTAGTTGACGCACATGGCTGGATCAGAAACCCTCGTGCACGGTGTGCAGATGGGTGACCTCGGGTGCGCCGTCGAAGCAGTGGCCCACCAGGCGGCGCCAGGCCTGGAAATCCTCGCTGCCGCGGAAGTGGACGGTATGGTCCTCGAGCGTCTGCCATTTCACCAGCAAACGGTAGGCCAGCGGATTCTCGATACCGCGCTGTACCTGCATGCCCTCGCAGCCACGCGCGCGCCTGAACAGCGGCGTCGCTTCGCGCAGCGCCGCCTCGAATTCTTCTTCCATGCCGGCCTTGATCAGCAGTTCCGCACTCTCGAGCACCATCGTTTTTCCTTTCGTCTGGACGGCGGGTGCGCGGCGTGCGCAACCCGGGCTTCGATTATGCCACGCCTGACCATGCCGGGCCGGAGAGCGCCGCTTTACAATACCGGCATCGCCAACGGAGGATGCCATGCTCGTCAACGCCGATTTTTCGCAGCGCGCTATCGTCACGCCGCAGCACTATGAATGGGTCGCCTCGCCCCAGCCCGGCGTCGAGCGCGTGATGCTCGACCGCGTCGGTGCCGAAAAGGCGCGCGCCACCAGCATCGTGCGTTACGCCCCGGATTCTACCTTCCCGCCCCATGCGCACCCGGGCGGCGAGGAGATCCTGGTGCTGGACGGCGTCTTTTCCGACGAGAGCGGCGATTTCACCCAAGGCTGGTACCTGCGCAACCCGCCCGGCTCCAGCCATCGGCCGGCCAGCCGCGAGGGCGCGCTCATTTTCGTGAAGTTGTGGCAGATGGCGCCGGATGACAGCCGCCGGGTGCAGATCGACACGGGCGATCCGTCGGCCTGGACGCGTGCAGGCGAGCGTTCGGTGTGCCAGCTGTTTTCGAGCGAGGCCGAACAGGTGTCGCTGCAGCGTGTCGATGCCGGCCAGGCGCTCGGCCTGCCGGCGGCAGGCGGCGCCGAGCTGTTCGTGCTCGCGGGCGCAATCGTCGCCGGGAATGGATTCCATGAACGCGGCACGTGGTTGCGTTTGCCCGCCGGCGACCAGCCGGACTGGAAGGCGGGCCCCGAGGGCGTCACCTTCTACCTGAAGACCGGGCACCTGAGCTGTAGCATGGGCGGAGGATCCGCCCACCCTACTGGCCCTTAGCTTGCCTGCGGATACAGGCCGTGCACGCGCCCGAACAGGCGCGTCAGGCCGAGGATCGCATCGATATTCGGCGTGGGCACGCCGACGCGGCGCCCGATCTCGTGCACGGCGCCGACGATGCTGTCGAGTTCGATCGGCCGGCCCGCTTCGACGTCCTGCAGCATCGAGGTTTTAAAAGCGCCGAGTTTGCGCGTGACGGCCTGGCGGTCTTCGGCCGTCTGCTCGACCCGGCAGCCGATGCGTTCGCCGATGGCGGAGGCTTCGCGCATCGCGGCGCTGCAGAAGGCGAGCACCAGCGGATCGTCGAGCAGCCTGTCGGCGGTGGCGCCGGTCAGCGCGGACACGGGGTTCATGGTCATGTTCCCCCACAGCTTGTACCAGGCGTCGTAGCGGATGTCGTCCGACAGCGTCACCTCGAAGCCCGCGGCCTCGAGCAGGCCGCCCAGGTCGCGCACCCGGGCCGACGGGCCGGCAGCCGGCTCGCCGATGATCAGGTCCTGCCCCATCTTGTGCTGCACCAGCCCCGGCTCGACGACCGCCGTGCTGGCGTGGACCACGCAACCCACCACGTGCCGCAGCGGGATGGCGGCCGCGATGCGCCCGTCCGGGTCCACGCTGTCCAGCGGCGCGTCGCCCAAGGCAGCGATCCCGTGGCTGAACCACCAGGGCACGCCGTTCATCGCAGGCAGCACGATCGTCTCAGGCCCGATCAGGGGCCCGATGCTCGCCGCAACCGCCGCCAGCGCCGGTCCCTTGACGGCGACCACGACCAGGTCCTGCACGCCCAACTCATGGGCGGAGGCGCTGGCCGCCGCAAGCGGCGCCTGCACCAGCATCTCGCCGCGCCGCAGGCGCCAGCCATGCTCCTTCAGGGCCTGCAACGTCGCCCCCCGCGCGAAGGCGCTGACCTCGGCCAGGCCGCTGGCGGCAAGTCCGGTTCCAATGAAGCCGCCGATGGCACCGGCGCCGACGATACATGCTTTCACGCTTCCTCCCGCAATGGTTGGACGCGCCGCCGATCAGAAGCGCGTCTGGATGCCCATTGTAAGCGCGGAATTGGTGCGCTTGCCGCTGACGGTCGCGGTGCTGCCGTTGCCGCTGGTGCGCTCGTGATCCAGCGCCCCATACAGCGAGGTGCGCTTCGAGAACGCGTATCTGGCGAACAGCGCATAGGTATCGTAGTCGTTGTCCGGAATGCCGGTGCCGGTCACGCGGGTACGGTACAGCGCCCCGGTGAGCGACAGGGCCGGCGTCAGCGCGTATTCGAGGCCGGCCGCGCCGGTGGCGACCTTGATCTCGCCGCCCGCAGCGACGCCGAAGGTCGACGTATAGTTGGCGATCGCGCCGGTCACCACGGTCGAGGATGGCGCAAACCCGGCGTCGGCCGTCAGGGCGGCATAGCCCAGCGTCGCCTTCCAGGCCCTGGCGAAGCGATAGTTGCCGCCGACGGTGACGACCTTCTGCTCCAGGTTGTTCGCGTCGTGCAGCAGGTCGTACGCGGCGATGGCGTTGATGTCGCCTTTCATGTAGCCGATGGCGGCCTGGCGGCCCGAGCGCTTGCTGCTGTCGCCGGCGACCTCGCCCACGTTGTAGGCAACCGCGCCGAGCAGGCCGTTGGAGGCCGTATACACGTACTTGATGCTGTTGTCGCGCAGCTTCGAGCTGTTGTAGGGGTTGTTGGTGACGAACATGAAGCCGTTCACCAGCAGCGAGGCGCGGCCGCCGGCGCGCGAGGTCGGCGTCGGCGTCGCCAGGGCGCCGCCGAGCGGGTCGTAGACGGGCGTGTAGTCCCAGCCGAAGGTCGGCGTGCGGCCGATGTCGATGCGGCCCCATTTGCCGGACAGGCCGACGATGGCGCGGCGGTCGAACAGCGACAGGCCTTCGGACTGGGCGCCGGTGTCGGGATTGAAGCCGCCTTCGAGCTGGAAGTGCGCCTTCAGGTCGCCGCCCAGGTCCTCGCTGCCGCGAAAGCCCCAGCGGCTGGTGTTCATCATGCCGCTGACTTCGGCGGTGCGGGCGCGTCCGGCCTGCGCGTCGGTCTCGTGGCGCATCGAGACATCGACGATGCCGTACATGCTGACGCTGGTCTGGGCCTGGGCGGCGCCGATGGTGCCGAGGATGGCAAGCGCGATCGCTGTTTTTTTCATGTCGTCTCCTGTTCGTTTTCGAGTCCGCCCGGACGCACGCTGGTGCCGGGCGGCTGGCTTTTGCTAGCCCTTCGATAGTAGGGATGAGGGGCCTGCCGCGTCGTGGTAATGCGGAATGGGAGACTTTCCAGATCGTGAATCCATAGGGCCGAAATGTGCCGCACACGGCAGAAGCAGCAGCATCCGGCCGCCCGTGATCTTCCGAAAACACCTTCAACCCCGGCGTCGCGACAGCTGAAATTCCGGTTTAGAATGTCACTCACCAGAACGGAACACTTCCCCTGAAAGTTCGCATGAGAGACCTCGACCTGACGACGCTGCGCCTGTTCGTCGCCGTCTGCACCATCGGGAACATGGCGCGCGCCGGCGAGCAGGAAAACATCGTGGCTTCGGCCATCAGCAAGCGCCTGGCGCAGCTCGAGGACACGGTCGGCGCCAAGCTGCTCGAACGGCGCCGGCACGGCGTCGTGCCCACCGTCGCCGGCGAGACGCTGCTCGAACACGCGCGCGGCATGCTCGCCAGCGCCGACCGCATCAGCCGCGACATGGCCGGCTACAGCGCCGGCATCAAGGGGCAAGTGCGGGTCCTGGCCAGCGTCTCCTCGATCGCCGAATCGCTGCCGGATGACGTGGCCGCCTTCCTGCACCAGCCGGCGAACCGCGACATCCGGGTCGACATCGAAGAACACCTGAGCCGCGACGTGGTGCGCGCGCTGAAGGAAGGCAGCGCCTCGGTCGGCATCTGCTGGGACGCCGCCAACCTCGAGGGCCTGGCTTCCCTTCCCTACCATGCCGACCACCTGGCAGTCGTCGTGTATCCGGGCCACCCGCTGGCCGGCCGCAAGCGCGCCTGGTTCGAAGAGACGCTCGAGTACGACTATGTCGGCCTGCCGCCGGGTGCGGCGGTGCAGACCATGCTGGGGCGCGCCGCCGCCGTCTCGGGCAAGGCCATGACCTACCGCGCGATCGTCTCGAATTTCGACGCCGCCATGCGCGTCGTGCGCGCCCGGCTCGGGATCAGCATCGTGCCGAAGGAAATCGCCGCGCCGTATGCGGCAAACCTGGACCTGCGCGTGGTGCCCCTGCGCGATCCGTGGGCGCGGCGCCGGTTCGCGGTCTGCTACCGCGACCTGGCGTTACTGTCGCCGGCGGCCCGATTGCTGGTGGATTTTCTGGCGGCGCGCGCGCGGACGTCGCGGGCGAATGAGGAGGCGGTCCCGGGGGATTGAAAACGATTCGAACGGGGCGGCGCCGCGCCGCCCCATCCGGGAGAATTACGCTGCTTCGGCGGCCTGCCCGATGACGCCGCGCTCGACCTGGTCGCGCTCGATCGACTCGAACAGGGCCTTGAAATTTCCCTCGCCGAAGCCGTCGTCGCCCTTGCGCTGGATGAATTCGAAGAACACGGGACCGAGCTGCGTCTCCGAGAAGATCTGCAGCAGCAGGCGCGGCTTGCCGTCCGTGACCGCGCCGTCGAGCAGCAGCCCGCGTGACTGCAGCTGCGCGGCGTTCTCGCCATGCCCCGGGATGCGGGCTTCCAGCATCTGGTAATAGGTGGCGGGCGGCGCTTTCATCAAGGGCACGCCCGCAGCGCGAAGCGAGTCCACCGTGGACATCAGATCGTCGGTCAGCAGGGCGATGTGCTGGATGCCCTCGCCGTTGAACTGCATCAGGAATTCCTCGATCTGGCCGCCGCCTGCTTTGCCTTCTTCGTTCAGCGGAATCCGGATCTTGCCGTCGGGCGCGGTCATCGCCTTCGAGGTCAGGCCGGTGTACTCGCCCTTGATGTCGAAGTAGCGGATTTCGCGGAAATTGAACAGTTTCTCGTAGAAGCCGGCCCAGAAGGCCATGCGGCCGCGGTAGACGTTGTGGGTCAGGTGGTCGATGATCTTGAGGCCGTGGCCGGGCGGGCGGCGCTCGACACCGGGCAGGAACTCGAAATCGATGTCATAGATCGACTTGCCGTCTTCGAAACGGTCGATCAGGTAGAGCGGTGCCCCGCCGATGCCCTTGATGGCCGGCAGGCGCAGCTCCATCGGACCGGTCGGGATCTCGACCGCCTGGGCGCCGAGTTCCAGGGCGCGCCTGTAGGCTTGATGGGAATCCTTGACGCGGAAGGCCATGCCGCAGGCCGACGGGCCGTGCTCGGCGGCGAAATAGGCGGCGTAGCTCTTCGGCTCGTTGTTGATGATGAAGTTGATCTCGCCCTGGCGGTACAGGCTCACGTCCTTCGAGCGGTGGACGGCGACGCGCTGGAAGCCGAGCGCCTCGAAGACGGGTTCCAGCACGCCCGGCGTCGGGGATGCGAACTCGACGAATTCAAAGCCCATCAGGCCCATCGGGTTGTCGAACAGGTCAGCCATGTGTGTCTCCTCGTTGTTGGGGCATGAGGAACAGTATAAAACTTCCGTAACGGTGCGGAGCAGGCAATTTGGAAGGCCTGAACTTCCGAAGCGGAATGTCAATGCGAGCGCAAGGCGCTGTGCGGCAGGAACAGCGACACCACGAACGAACTGGCCGCGATCGCCGCGCTGACGAGGAAAGTGGTATCGAAGGCGGCGCCGGCCGTGGCGAGCGTGGCCGGGTCGGCGGCGCCGCTGGCGACCAGCTCGCGCATCATGGCCGCCCCCGATCCGCCCGATCCGCCCAGGCAGACCAGCAAGGTCGTGCTCAGGAGCGCGATCCCGACGGCCGCGCCGAGCGAACGGGCGAAGACAGCGGTGGCGGTGGCGACGCCGACGTGGCGGCCCGGCACCGCGTTCTGGATCGCCACCAGGGAGCTCGGAAACTGAAGGCCGATGCCGATGCCGGTCAGGCCGAGCAGCAGCGGCTCGGCGCCCGGGAGGGTGCGCGTCAGGCCGAGGGCGAGCACGCCGGCGGCGACCGTCCCGGCCCCGGCCACCTGCAGCAGCCGCGTGGCACCCGAGCGCAGCATGATGCGCCCGGCCAGGTAGGCCCCGAGCGGCCCGCCGAAGGTCAGCGGCACCAGGCCCAGCGCCGAGGCGCCGGTCGCCGCCTTGAACAGCATCTGGCTGCGCATCGGCACCAGTACGGAGAGCGCGATCAGCTGCATGTAGCCGACAAAGAGGATGCAACAGGACAGGCGTACGGTAGGGATCGCGAACAGGGACAAGGGCACCAGGGGTTCGGGCGCCCTCCCCTCCTGGCGCACGAAGGCGCACAGCAGCAGGCCGGCGCCGCCGAAGGCGGCCAACTGCGATGGCGTGCCCGGGCCGACGCCCATGCCGATGCGGGTGATCCCGACCAGCAGCGCGACCAGGCCGCCGGTGAGCAGCAGCGCGCCGGCGACATCGACCGGCGCCCGTTCGCGCGGCACGGGCACCCGCGCCAGGGCCTTGCGCGAAACGGCCAGGGCCAGCATCCCGAGCGGCAGGTTGAGCCAGAAGATCCAGTGCCAGGACAGGTGCTCGGTCAGCAGGCCGCCGACCACGGGGCCGGCCACGCTGGCCACCACGTGCACACCGCTGAAATAGATCTGGTAGCGTCCGCGTTCGCGCGGCGCCACCACCTCGGCGATCGCGGCCTGGGCGACCGCGATCACGGCCCCGCCGCCGATGCCCTGCAGCGCGCGCGCCGCGATCAGCCAGGGCATCGAGGGCGCCAGTGCGCAGCCCAGCGCACCGAGGACGAAGAACAGGATGGCGCCCGAGAGCGCCGTGCGGCGCCCGGCCAGGTCGCCGAGTTTACCGAACAGCGGCGTCGACACGGTGGAGCCGATCAGGTAGCTCGACACCACCCAGGCCAGCATACCCATGCCCTGCAGCTCGGCGCCGATGCGCGGCAGCGCGACCGCGACGATGTTCTGGTCGAGCGCGGCCAGCAGCATCGCCAGCAGCAGCCCCACGAACACCGCGCGGATCTCGGCGTCGGTCAGGCGCGCCGGCTGTGTCCCATCAGGCGACAAGCCGCACGCTCCTTAGTCGATGCTCATGCCGGACTGCTTGACCAGCTTGGCGTACTTCGCCATGTCGCTCCTGAACACGTTGGCGGCGTCGGCCGGCGTGCCGCCGATCGGCGTGAAGCCCTGCGCCGCCAGCGCATCCTGCATCTCCTTCGTTTCGAGGATGTGGGCGAGGTCGGTGGAGAGCTTTGTCACCAGCGGGCGCGCCATGTCCTTCGGTCCGATCAGCGCGATCCAGCCCTGCATGTTGTAGTTCGGGAGACCCTGCTGCGCCAGCGGCAGCACGCCCGGCAGGATGTTCGACGGCGTCGTGGTCGAGACGCCGATGGCACGCAGCTTGCCCGCCTTGATGTGCTGCGCGGCGCCGGTGACGCCGACAAAGGCGAGCTGGATCTGGCCGCCCAGCAGGTCGGTCGTCATCTGGCCGGTGCCTTTATAAGGGATATGGCGGAAGCTGACGCCTGCTTCGTGCTGCAATTCCTCGGCCGCCAGGTGCAGGATGGTGCCGTTGCCCGAGGAGCCGATGGTGATCTGGTCCGGTTTCGTTTTCGCCAGCGCGACCAGCTCCTTCAGGTTCGACACGCCCAGCGAGGGATGGGCAACCAGCACGAAGGGCGAGCCGGCGACCAGGGCGATGGTGGTGACGTCCTTGATCGAATCGAAAGGCATCGACTTGTACAGGCTCGGGTTGACCACGTGGTTGTTCGAGACCATGGCCAGGGTCGAGCCATCGGCGGCCGACCGTACCAGCTGGCCGGTCGCGGGGACGCCGCCGGCGCCCGGCAGGTTCTCGACCACGATGGGGCGCCCCAGGCTTTTCCCGAGCGGGACGCCGATGATGCGCGAGAGCGCGTCGACGCTGGAACCGGGCGCGTTCGGGACGATCAGGCGCACCGGCTTGTCGCCCTGGGCGAGTGCGGGCAACGCGACGGTGCAGGACAGGACAACAGCGGCGATACAGGTTGCGCGGGATGCGTAGTTCATGGTGTCTCCATTGGTCGTGAGTGGGTGGCGCTCGCCGGCGCCTTTTTATTGATTAATGCGAAATCTCTTCGAGGCGCATGCCGCGCGTCTTCGGCCCGAAGGCGCCGATCGCGACCATACAGGCCAGCATCGCGGCCGAGATGCCGATGAAGACGCCGATCACCCCGAAGTCGCGCAGCAGGAAGGCGATGATGAAGCCCGACATGCTGGCGCCGACGCGGCTGAACGAGTACACCAGGCCGGCGGCGCGGCAGCGGATCCGGGTCGGGAACAACTCGGTCTGGTAGGAGTGGTAGGCCACCGAGAGCGCCGATCCGGACAGGCTGATCATCAGGCCGAGCACGATCAGGGGGCCGACTTCGCGCAGCTGCGAGAACAGCGTGCCGAACACGATCACGGCCAGCGCCGAATACACGATCATCCACTTGCGCTCGACCTTGTCGGCGATCGTCATGGCCAGCAGCGGACCGACCGGTGCCGCGGTGGCGATGACAAAGGCGTACAGCAGGCTCTTGGTGACGGTGATGCCCTGCCCGATCAGCAGCGTCGGCACCCAGTTCTGGAAGCCGTAATAGGCGATCGCCTGGAAGAAGTTAAACACCAGGAGCATCAGGACGCGCGAACGGTAGGGCTTCTTCCACAGCTCGCCGAAGGAGGCGGTTTGCACGGCCGGCTGGATCACGGCCGGCAGCGGCTTCGGCAAGGGCTGCCGGTACTCGGCCTCCACGGTGTGCTCGATCTTCGCCACGATACGTTCGGCTTCCGCGTGGCGTCCCTGCTGCGCCAGCCAGCGCGGGCTCTCCGGCACTGCCAGGCGGATGAACCAGACGACGATCGCGCCGGCGGCGCCGAACAGCACCACCCAGCGCCAGCCGTCGATGCCGAGCATCGAGGTCGGCACGAGGAAATAGGACAGCAGCGCGGCGACCGGCGCGGCGCAGAACATCACGGCCTGGTTGAAGGCCATGGCCCGGCCGCGCATGTGCTGCGGCACCATCTCGGTAATGAAGACGTCGATGGTGACGATCTCGATGCCGACGCCGATGCCGGTCACGAAGCGCCAGAACAGGACGCCCTCGGTGGTGGCTTGCGCCGCCATGATCGCCGAGCCGACCGAATACCAGAGCAGCGAAATGGTAAATACCTTGCGCCGCCCGTAGCGATCCGACAGGAAGCCGAAGAAGAAGGTGCCGACGAATAGTCCGGCGAAGGTGGCGGCGATGAAGGCGCCGATGCCGTTCATGCCGAACAGCGTGGCCGTGGTCGCGGTGAACAGGCCGCTTTTGGCCATGCCCGGCGCGATGTAGCCGGTGAATACCAGGTCGTAGACTTCGAAGAAGCCGCCCAGCGAGATGAGCAGGACGGTGAGCCAGAGCTGGCGTGTGGCCGGCAGGCGGTCCATGCGCGCGGTGATGCTTGAGGCCGCCGCTGCGCCGAGCGCGTCGCGTTTCATATGTGTCTCCTGTTGCAGTCTGCCCTTATTGGTTCGGGCTTGTCGGTCGGTGGATAGATAGGCTGGGTAACTTACGAGACCTGGCGCTCGTCCCTTCTTGCCGCAAGCGCGGCCAGGACTTCGTCGGTGTGCTCGCCGATCTTCGGCAGCGGGCGCTGCACTCCCAGCCTGCGGCCATCCATCAGCACCGGCATCAGCACCACGTCGGTGGTACCGCCCTCGGCGGTCTGCATCGGCACCATGCCGCCGCTCTCGCGCAGGTGGCGGTCTTCCAGCAGCTGGTCCGGGCTGGCGATCGGTGCGTACGGCAGGCCCGCCTTTTCAAGCTTGGCGGAGAGCTCGACGATGTCGTGTTCGCGCAGGATGGCACCGAGGCGCTCCAGCACCTGCGGGCGGATCGCCACGCGCTGGTCGTTGGTACGCAGGCTTGGGTCGTCCAGCAAATCCTGGCGTTCGAGCACGGCGCACAGCTGGTTCCACTGCTTGTCGCTCACGGCGCCGATGAACAGCTGCCTGCCTTCGGCCAGGGTGAACACGTCGTACACCGACCAGGGCGAGGAACGTGCCGGCATCGGCGGCGGCGCTTCGCCCGACATCGCGGCCTGCTGCATGTGCGAGGCGACCAGGAAAGCGCAGTTTTCGAACAGCGCGCTCTGGATTTCCTGGCCCTTGCCCGTCGCGCGCCGTTCCCACAGCGCGGCCAGTACCGCGATCGCGCCGAACATGCCGCCCATGATGTCGTTCACCGAGGCGCCGGCACGCAGCGGCCGGCCCGGCGGCCCCGTCATGTAGGCCAGGCCGCCCATCATCTGCACGACTTCGTCGAGCGCGAGGCGGTTTTCATACGGCCCGGGGAGGAAACCCTTGTGCGAGACGTAAATCAGGCCCGGGCATGCTTGCGACAGCGTCGCGTAGTCGAGGCCGAGCCTGGCCATCAGGCCCGGCCGGAAGTTCTCGATCATGACGTCGCAGTCGCAGATCAGCTCTTTCGCGCTCGCCAGGCCCTGCGGGGTCTGGATGTCGAGCACGATGCTCTTCTTGTTGCGGTTGAAGGTGCGGAAGAAGCCGAGGCCGACGCCGGACATGGTGCGCGTCTTGTCGCCGCTCGGCGGCTCGACCTTGATCACTTCGGCGCCGAGGTCGGCCAGGATCATGCCGCAGGTCGGGCCCATGACCATGTGGGAAAATTCGATGACGCGGATTCCGGCCAGCGGGAGTTTATGGGTGTCTGACATGATGGATTCCAGGTTCAGGCGATAGCAGCCGTGTTGAATGTTTTCGGAACGCCGGCCAGGTGCAGCGCGCCATGCAGGGTTTCGCCCGCCAGCCAGCCGGCGACCTTGCCACGCAAGGCGAGCAGGCGCTCGAGATCGATGCCGGTGTCGACACCCATACTGGCGAGCATGTAGGCGAGGTCTTCGGTGGCCGCATTGCCGCTGGCGCCGGGCGCGTGCGGGCAGCCGCCGATGCCGGCCAGCGAGGCGTCGAAGCGCTCCACGCCGCTTTCCAGGGCCGCGTACACGTTGGCCAGCGCCATGCCGCGCGTATCGTGGAAGTGCCCGCAGCAAAAGCGGTCGCCGGCAATCGCGATCGCCTTTTCGCACAGTTCGCGCACCATGCGCGGGTCGGCATAGCCAACGGTGTCGGCCAGGCTGACGCGGTCGGCGCCGGCGTCGAGCAGGGCCTGCATCAGGCGCAGCACTTCGGATTGTTCGACCTGTCCTTGCAGGGTGCAGCCGAAGGCCGTGCCGACGCCGCCTTCGATCAGGGTGGTCGAGCCGGCCGCGTCGCGGGCGGCGCGGATGCGGGACAATTCGGCGACGACTTCGTCGGGCGTCTTGCGCAGGTTGGCCAGGCTGTGGGCGTGGCTGGCCGAGAGCGGCAGGATCATCAGGTGGGCCCCGCCGTCGATGGCGCGCTCGGCGCCTTTCAGGTTCGGCACCAGCACCGAGGCGCGCAGGCCGGGCAGCGTGTTGGCGAATGCGAGCAATTCGGCGGTGTCGGCCAGTTGCGGCAGCAGGCGCGCCGGCACAAAGGAGCCGACCTCGATCTCGCGCTGGCCCGCTTCATGGGCGGCGCGGATCCATTCGATCTTCCGTTCGGTGGGGACGATGGTGGCGATGCTTTGCAGGCCATCCCGCAGGCCGACTTCGCGCACGACGGCGCGCGGTGGGAGCGTGTTCATGGCGCGCTCCTCAGCCGATTCGTTCGAGTTCGGTGCGGAAGCGGCGCGCGCGCTCGATGTATTCGGCGGCGTTCCTGCGCATGCCGGCAATGTCCTCTTCGGTGAGCGTACGCAGCACCTTGGCCGGCGCGCCGACGATCAGCGAATTGTCGGGGAATTCCTTGCGCTCGGTGACCAGGGCGCCGGCGCCGACCAGGCAGTTCCGGCCGATCTTCGCGCCGTTCAGGATCACCGCCTGGATGCCGACCAGGGTCCCTTCGCCGATGGTGCAGCCGTGCAGCATGGCCTGGTGCCCGATGGTGACGTTCGCTTCGATCCGCATCGGATAACCGGGATCGGTGTGGAGCACCGCGCCTTCCTGGACGTTGACGCCGGCGGCGAGTTCGATGGCTTCGTTGTCGCCGCGGATGACGGCGCCGGACCACACGGAGCAGTCCTCGGCGAGGGTGACCTTGCCGATGACGGTGGCCTCGAAGGCGATATAGGCGGCCGGGTCGATCGCGGGCGCGACGCCGGACAATGCGTAGATGGGCATGGAATTCCTTGTCTCGGTGCGCCGTTATCGGAATGAGACGGTGGCGCTATGAAACGAGTATAAAACTTCCAATATGCGTGTACAGAAGCCATTTGGAAGTTCAGGAATTCCGAACTGGAATGACAAAACGGCCCACGCGGGGCCGTTTTCATCGTACTTCCTGCGCGGCCTGGCGGCCGCGGTCGGAGCGCCGGGGCGTCTCCCCTGAACCGATTTACCAGGTGCGGGCAGCTGCGGCCAGGGCCTTGAGGGCCTGTGGGCTGACCGAGTCGGCCGTGCCGGCGGCGCGGTACAGCTTCCAGACGTCGCTGGTGTCGACGGCGTTGGCCGAGAACAGGCGGGCGATGAACTGCGTGGCGCGCTGGAACAGGGTCAGGCTGGCGGCCGATGGCAGGGTCGATGCACGTGGGAGCGAGTAGATGGTAGACATAATGGGATTCCTCTTTTCGTGTGTTGTTTGCTGTTACCCCTAAGTATCGGCTCTTTGAGATAGAAATCAAATTTCAAGTTCGAATGAAGGCCATTCACGATGAGCATAACTCACGAGCACGAAGTTTCCCCATTTCGGCATTTTTCAATTCCACGGGGCAATAACCAGATATAAGCAAACTCGCACCCCTTTGCCGGGCACGTCGAGCCATGCCGTCGCGGCATGCCTGCATTTCCCGCTCGGCAGCGTTGGAGAGCCACCACGATGCCGATTGCCGACGATGCCGCCTCAGCGCAGGCCCTTGGCCCGGTACACGATACGGCCGCCCACGACTGTCTGCACCACCTTCACCCTGGCGATCTCCTCCTCCGGGATACGCATGACGTTCCGGTCGAGGACGATCAGGTCGGCCAGCTTGCCCACTTCCAGCGATCCGATCGCCGCCTCCTGGCGCAGTGTGTAGGCCGCGTTCATGGTGGCGGCGCGCAGCACGGCGGCGCGCGGCATGCCGGGCTGCGCCGTCAGGCGGCCGGCGAATTCCGGGCCCGCGTCCGGAGCGGCAGTGCGGGTGACGCCTACCTTCAGCGCAAACCAGACGTCGAGCGGATCGACCGGCCAGTCGCTGCCGTAGGCGACCCGGGCGCCGGCGTCCAGTAGCACCGCCTGCGGTTCGACGGCCGCATAGCGCGCCGGGCCCAGGTAGTCTTTCAGCGCGCCGACGGTATCGGGTGCCGGCTTGCCCCACTGGAGGGAGAGCACCGGCGTCACATCCAGCTTCGCGAAGCGCGGAGTGTCGGCGGGCGCCACGATCTCGGCATGCGCCAGCGCGGGCCGCGCTGCGCGACCCTCCGGGGTGGCGCGCAGCGCTTCGATGGCGTCCAGCGATTCGCGCACCGCGCGGTCGCCGTCGGCGTGGATGTGCGGATCGACGTGGACCTTCGCGAGTTCAACCAGTGTCGTGCGTAAGGCCGGCGGCGTGAAATAGCTGTCCGGCCCGCGGCTCGGACCCGGCTGCCAGTCGGGCTCATTCAGGGTCCCCTTGTTGACCAGGTAGGGCTCGAGCATGGCGCCGGTAAAGGCGGGCGCGGCGATCACCCCATCCATGAACAGTTTGGCATGGCGTACCTGCATCGAGGGCGCCGGCTTGGTCGGGCCCTGGTCGAATCGCCTTTGCTGGCGCAGCAGGTCGGCGACGGCCGCCTTCGGCGTCACCCCCTTGTCCAGGTCGACCAGCACCGCGAAGTGGGCACGCGCGGTGAGCCGGCCGCGGCGTTGCAGGGTCCTGAAGGCCGTCATCGTCTCCGGATCGGTCCAGGCGTCGAGGAAGCTGGTGATGCCTTGCGCGCGCATCGCCGCCAGCGCCTTGCCGGAGGCTGCCAGGTTTTCCGCGGCGCTCAAGGGCGGCAGAAGGCGCATCGCCAGGTCCTGGGCGGCGTCTTCCAGCAGCCCGGTCGCTGCGCCTTTGGTATCGCGCACGATTCTTCCGCCGGCCGGACCGGGCGTGTCGGACCTGATGCCTGCCAGCGCGATCGCCCGCGAATTGAGCTGGACCGAGTGCCCGAAGGAGGAACGGACGATGATGGGACGCGTCGTCGTCAGGGCGTCCAGCGTGGCCGCACTCGTCGTCACGCCTTCCGGCTGCATCCCTTGCTGGAACCAGTTGACCACGACCAGCCAGCGGTCCGGCCCCTTGTCCCTGTCGTGGTCCAGGCAGGCCTGGATGCGCGCCTGGAACTGCGGCACGCTCAGGCGCCGGTAGTCGAGGCTGCAATTGAGCAGGCGGCTGCCGCCCGACTGCGGATGCATGTGGGCGTCGACCAGGCCGGGCATCAGCATGCGGCCATGCAGGTCGATCACGCGGGTGGCCTTGCCGGTCAGCGCCCTGGCGCCGGCGTCGGCCCCGACATACACGATGCGTCCGGCGCGCACGGCCAGCGCCTGGTGCACGCTGTCCCCGGCGTCGACCGTGTAGACGAAGCCGTTGCGGTACACCAGGTCTGCCGGCGCGGCAGCATGGGCCACGGCGCCCGCCAGCATGAGGACAGCGAACATCGCGGACCTGCTCATTGCCGTGCGAAGTCCCGCAGCACCTCGCGCGCCGCGTTATGCCCCGGCGCCCCGGTGACGCCGCCGCCCGGATGGGTGCCCGCGCCGCAGGTGTACAGGCCCGCGACCGGGCCGCGGTAATCCGCATGGCCGAGCATCGGGCGGGCCGCGAACAGCTGGTCGAGCCCCAGCGCCCCGTGGAAGATGTCGCCCCCGACCAGGCCGAAGGTGCGCTCCAGGTCGAGTGGGCTCATGATCTGGCGCCCCAGCACCGAGCGCTTGAAGTTCGGCGCCCAGCGGTCGACGGTATCGATCATCAGGTCGGCCACCTGTTCGCGGTGCGCGTCCCAGCTCGATCCGTCCGGCAGCTGGGGAGCAACGTGCTGGCAGAACAGGCTGGCCACGTGCTGGCTCGGCGGCGCCAGGGTCGGGTCGAGGGTGGACGGAATCAGCATCTCCACGATCGGCTCGCGGGACCAGCCGGCGCTGCGTGCGTCATGGTAGGCGCGCTCCATGTAGTCCAGGCTCGGGGCGATGATGATGCCGCTGCCGTGGTGCTCTGCCACCTGGCGACCAGGCAGGCAGGTAAAACTGGGGAGTTCCGACAGCGCTACGTTCATGCGGAAGGTGCCGGACCCGCAGCGCCAGGCCCGCATGCGGCGCAGGAAATCGTCCGGGAGCGCGCCAGGGTCGACCAGCCGCGTGTAAAGCAGGCGCGGATTCAGGTTCGAGACGACCACGCGCGCGTCCAGGCGCTCGCCTTTCGCGGTGACGACGCCGGTCGCCCTTCCTTTGTCCAGCAGCACCTCGTCGACGCCGCAGCCGGTGCGGATCTCCACGCCCAGCGCCTGCGCCGCCTTCGCCATGGCCTGCGTGATCGCGCCCATGCCGCCGATCGCGTGGCCCCAGGCGCCCTTCTTTCCGTTGACCTCGCCGAACACATGATGCAGCAGCACATAGGCCGACCCGGGCGTGTACGGGCTGGCGTAGTTGCCGACCACGCTGTCGAAACCGTACACGGCCTTGATCGGCGCGCTTTCGAACCAGCCGTCCAGGTAGTCGCCGGCCGACTTGGTGAACAGGTCGAGCAGTTCGCGCTGCGCGGACAGGGACAGGGACCGCATCCGGTTGCCGAGCCGGCCCGCCTTGATCAGTTCCGGCAGCGCCGCCAGCCAGCTGCCCTGCACCCGGTTCGGCGGCGTCTGCAGGACCAGGTCGCGCAGCAGGTCGGCCGCGGCATCGAGGTGGCTGGCGTAGGCGTCGAGCCGCTCGGCGTCGCGCTGCGAAAATTTCGCCACTTCGGCCGCGGTCCGGCCGGCACCGATCTTCAGGTAACGGCTGTCGTCCAGCGGCAGGAAATTCGAGAGCGGCCGCTCGACGATGCGCAGGCCGTGCGCGGCCAGGTTCATGTCGCCGATCACCTTCGGGTTGAGGAGGGAGACGGTATAGGCGGCGACCGAGTTGCGAAAACCCGGGTGGAACTCCTCGGTGACGGCCGCGCCGCCGACGACGTCGCGCTGTTCCAGCACCGTCACCTTCAGGCCGGCGCGAGCCAGGTAGAAGGCGCAGACCAGGCCGTTGTGGCCACCACCGATGATGATTGCGTCGCGCATCCGGTTCCTCCATGCGAGAGAGAGGAGCATTATGGACGCAGAACGACGAAAATTGCACCTCATATAGTAATGAGGTAGTCTGCACCGGTAGTCTCCGACCCTGCGCAGGGAGCCAGCCATGAGCCAGATCACCCATCTTGTCGGCAGCCGTACCTACACCTTCTCCGGCCTGCGCGAGCTGCTGGCGAAGGCGACCCCGGCGCGCTCGGGCGACTACCTGGCCGGCCTGGCCGCCGGCAGCGCCGAGGAACGCGTGGCGGCGCAAATGGCCCTGGCCGACCTGCCGCTGACCACCTTCCTGAACGAGGCCGTGGTGCCCTACGAGCTGGATGAAGTCACGCGCCTGATCATGGACACCCACGATGCCGCCGCCTTCGCGCCGATCCGCCACCTGACTGTCGGGGATTTGCGGGACTGGCTGCTCGGCGACGAGGCGAATGAGGCGCTGCTGGCGCGCACCGCGCCGGGCATCACGCCGGAGATGGCGGCCGCCGTCTCGAAGATCATGCGCATCCAGGACCTGGTGCTGGTCGCCCGCAAGTGCCGCGTCGTCACCCGCTTTCGCAACACGATCGGCCTGCCCGGGACCCTCTCGACCCGGCTGCAGCCGAACCACCCGCTCGATGATGCATCCGGCATCGCGGCAAGCCTGTTCGACGGCCTGATGTACGGCAGCGGCGACGCCGTCATCGGCATCAATCCGGCCACCGACAACGTGGCGCAGGTGATCAAGCTCGTGGCCATGCTCGGCGAGATCATCGACCGCTACGCCATTCCTACGCAGTCCTGCGTGCTGACCCATGTGACGAATACCCTCGCCGCGATCGAACGCGGCGCGCCGGTCGACCTCGTGTTCCAGTCGATCGCCGGGACCCAGGCGGCGAATGCCAGCTTCGGCATCGACCTGGCGCTGCTGAAGGAAGCGCGCGCCTCTGCCCTGTCGCTGGGGCGCGGCACGCTGGGCGAGAACCTGATGTATTTCGAGACCGGCCAGGGCAGCGCGCTCTCGAGCAACGCCCATCACGGCCTCGACCAGCAAACCTGCGAGGCGCGCGCCTATGCCGTGGCGCGCGCCTTCGAGCCGCTGCTGGTTAATTCCGTGGTCGGTTTCATGGGGCCGGAATACCTGTACGACGGCAAGCAGATCACCCGTGCCGGCCTGGAAGACCATTTCTGCGCCAAGCTGCTCGGGCTGCCGATGGGGGTGGATGTCTGCTACACCAACCATGCGGAGGCCGACCAGGACGACATGGACGTGCTGCTGACGATGCTGGGGGCGGCCGGCTGCAGCTTCGTGATGGGGGTGCCCGGCGCAGACGACATCATGCTGAACTACCAGACCACCTCCTTTCACGACGCCCTGTATGCGCGGCGCGTGCTCGGCCTGCGCCCGGCGCCGGAATTCGAGGCCTGGCTGCGCGGCCTGGGCATATTCAAAGGCGACGGCGAGGTGGCGCTGGGCGGCGCGGTGCCCTTGCCATTCCAGCGCGCGCTGCAGCTTCCCTGAGGGAGGAGAACAGATGGCCGATTCGATCACCCCGTCCGATCCCTGGCAGGCCCTGCGCCGGTTCACCGCCGCCCGCATCGGGCTCGGGCATACCGGCATCAGCCAGCCGACGAGGGCCCAGCTCGACTTCCAGCTGGCCCATGCCAGGGCGCGCGACGCCGTGCACCAGGGCCTCGACGCGGCAAGCCTGGCGCCCGCGCTGGCGGCGGCCTGGCCGGGATCCCCACCCCTGCTGCTGCACAGCGCGGCGGAGAACCGCAACGTCTACCTGCAGCGGCCCGATCTCGGGCGCAGGCTGGACGCGCCCTCGCGCGCCCTGCTCTTAGAACGGCGCGGCAACGACAGTCAATGCGATCTGGCGCTCGTCGTTGCCGACGGCCTGTCCGCCCTCGCCGTGGCCCAGAACGCCCCGCCCTTCCTGCAGGCGCTGCATGCCCGGCTGGCGGCCGAGGCCTGGACGCCGGCGCCGCTGTCCATCGTCGAGCAAGGCCGCGTGGCGGTCGGCGACGAGGTCGGGGAGCTGCTCGGCGCACAAGTCGTCGTCGTCCTGATCGGCGAGCGGCCCGGCCTGAGTTCGCCCGACAGCATGGGCCTGTATCTGACCTGGGCGCCGCGCGTCGGGCTGACCGACGAGCGGCGCAACTGCATCTCGAACCTCAGGCCGGCCGGGCTGGGGGTCGAAGAGGCGGCGGACAAGCTGCATTATTTGCTGACGGAGGCGCGCCGGCGGCAGGTAAGTGGCGTCGCCCTGAAGGACGAGACTGGAGAAACGCAGGCCCTGCCGAACGGCGGCGGGCCCGCGTTTCTGCTTTAACCCTCAGCCGAGGTTACGCCCGCCCTCACCCCCCGATATCCCGGAACGGATCCAGCGCCAGGTCGATCATCCGCCGCTCCCGCACCACGATCTCCGCCACCGCGGTCATCCCGTAGCGCAGCGGATACCGGGTCTCCCCCACCCGGTACTCGACCTGGTCGAGCGAGACCCGCCCTTCGTACACCGGCTGCCTGGTGACGGGCGAGGGTTTCGTCGCCGGCGAAATGAATTGCAGCGTGCCCCGGATCAGCCCATAGCGCTGGTAGGGAAAGGCGTTGAATTTCATCTGCACCGCCTGGCCTTCGCGCAGGAAGCCCCGGTCGTGCTCGGCGATGTCGATCTTCAGGATCGGCCTGGCGTTGCGCGGCGCGATGCCGCCCAGCGGGGCGTTGGCCTGGATCTTGTCGCCGGGCTGGGTCGAGGTCACCTCGGTGATCACGCCGTCGACCGGGGCGACGATGCGCAGGAAATTTTCCTTGTCGATGTTCTCGAACTTGATGCGCGCCGCGGCGTCGGCGACCAGGCGCGCAGTCTGTACCTGCAGCCGCAGTTTGTCTTCGGCGTTGGCCACTTCGCGGTCGGCGGAGGCCGATTGCAGGCGCAGTTTTTCCAGCTGCTGGCCGCTGGTTTCCAGTTCGCTCCTGGCCTGGGTCGACTCGATGCTCTGCCGCGCCGCCAGCTCGCTCAATCGCGCCTGCGCCACGCTCAGCGCGTTTTCGGCCGCCGCCAGCGCGTTCTTCTTGCTCTCCACCTGCAGCTGCGAGACGCCGCCGCCGCCGGGCAAGGCGAACAGGCGGGCGAACTTGTCTGCCTCGATCCTGGCTGCGTCGCGTGCGCGGCGGGCGTCTTCGACATTCGTGCGCGCTTCCTGCTGCTGCGCACTCTGGCCTTGTGCCAGCCGGCTGGTGCCCTCCTGCAGCCGGCGCCGGTGCTGGCGCTCTTCGACTTCGGTCGCTTCGCGCAGGGCGGCGGCGTTGCGCTCCATCAGGGCTTTCTTTTCGGGGAATTCCTTCCACTCGCGTTCGGCGTCCTCGAGCTTCAGGCGCGCTTCGAGGGCGTTCCTGGCGGCCTCGATCGCGCCACGCGCATAGATCCGGGCCACGACGTCGCCCGCCTTCACCGGCTGGCCCTCGGCGATATAGATGTTGGAGAGCTCGCCGTCGATCGGGGCGTACAGGCGCCGCACTTCGGACGCGGGCGCGAGCGTGCCCGTCGCCGTCACCAGCACGTCGGCGTGGCCGAAGAAGGACCAGACCAGGCCCGCCACCACCAGCGCCACCATCGCGTAGACCAGCGCCTGGGTGAAGCGCCACGGGTCGGCGGTGAGGATCGAGATCCCTTCCGCGCTATGCTCTTCGAGCGCCTCGGACAGCGGGGTCAGGGACTGCGGCTTGATCCAGTCGCGCTTCATGGCTGCGTCCTCGCGAGTGCCAGCCGGCGGATGTCGCTGAGCGCGTCGGCGTAGGCGTCGCGGAAGGCCGGCACGTGGGCGGCGATGGTCTCGAAGGCGCGCTGGTGCGCTTCGTCCTGTTCCTCCCAGCCCTTGAGGATGCGTTCGATGCCGGCGCCGTCGCCGGGGTCGCGCACCGGCGCCCCTGCGCCGCCGCGCTGGGCGACGAAGGCTTCCAGCCCGGTTATCCAGTCCAGCTCGTCGAGCAGGGGCGCGAGCTCGGGGTTGTGGCGCGCATGGCGGCGCATGCCGGCGAGCTGCTGCCGCGCCTGCGCGAAGCGCCCCGCCTTGACCGACGCCATCCAGGACGGCAGGTTCGCCTTGAGCAGCGCCTCCGTGCCCAGCGCGCGCAAACGGCCATTCTCCGGATCGCCCGCGAGCGCTGCATCGGCGGCCGCTGCCGCCTGTGCATAGGCGCCGTCGGCCAGCAAGCCCTCCACCTCGCGCACGGGACGATTCAGGCCGAGCAGCGCCCAGGCCAGCAGGACGACGACTGCCAGTGCCGCCGCGGCCCAATAACGCAGGCGCCGCATCGACAGCGGCCCCTTGCCGCCCAGGGCCGCGTGCAGCCCGGACAGCATGGCCGCGGCCTTGCCCTGGGGCGGCGCCGTCGCATCCTCATGCGGCACGGAGGGGTCCGCCCCGGGCGCCTGCGGCGCGTCCGGCGCAGCCGGCACAGATGGCGCGGCGTCGACGCAGAAGATGTCGAGGAAGGAGTCGGCGGCGGCGACGAAGGTGGTGCGGTCGGCGTCGGCCACCGGAACGGCGCTGGCGGCGCCGATCCGCGTCAGCGTCGGGTCGCGCGCGACGGCTTCCCATGCGAGCACGATGCGGTAGACGAAGTGGCGCCCGCCGAAAGCGATCAGGTCGCCGTCGTGCAGCGCGACCGCATGTTCATCGAGGCGGGTGCCGTTCACAAAAGTGCCGTTGGTGCTGCCCAGGTCTTCGACGTGCAGTTCGCCGCCCTTGAGGAAGATGTGCGCGTGGCGGCGCGACAGGTAGTTCACCTGCGCAGGCTCGAGGTCCTTGTAGCGGGCGAAGGTCTCGTCGGCCTTGCTGATCATGAAGGGGAACTCGGTGACGACGATCGGCTGCAGGCTTGTCCCCGTGTCTTCCGGGACCAGGGTCAGGGTGGCGAGCCGCGTGTGGGGCGGCTGCAGCGAGGCCTGGTCGAATTCGACGCGGTAAACAAGCGTCTTGCCGAGTCCGAGCAGGTCGCCGCTCTGGAGCGTGGTGATCGCCTGCCGGACCGGCACGCCGTTGACGGTGCTGCCGTTCTTGCTGCCCAATTCGGCGAAATAGACAGCGCCATGTTCGCAGAAGATGCGCGCGTGGCGGCGCGACAGGTCGGCCGCGAGCCCGGGCGGATAGGCGTCGAACGGGGCCTCGGTGCGGCCGATCGCGAACAGGTTCTCGTGGATGCGGATCGGTTCGAGGTCGGGGTGCGAGACCGGCACCAGCACGATCATCAGGCGGCCCGCCTGGCCGGTGCGTGGGGCGGCGGCCATCGCATCGAGCGCAGTCAAGGCCGGCTCCACTGCGCGTTCGACGGGCTACCGGGTGTACCCGCGTTGCGCACCTCGGCCGCCGGCCAGCCGCCGCCCAGCGCCTTGTAGAGCGTCACGGTATCGGACAGGATCTGCTGGTGGTTCGCGAGCAGCGCCAGCTGCGCCGCCAGCAGCGTGCGTTCGGCCTCGAATACTTCCAGCTGCGAGACCATGCCCTCCTTCAGCTGGGCTTCGACCTGGGCCGCGACGACGCCGAGCCGCTCGGCCTGCTGCTGGAGTTCGACCCGCTGGCGCCGGTGGGCGTCGAGGTTGACCAGCGCGTTCTCGACTTCCTCGAAGGCGGCCATGACGACACGCCGGTATTCCCCTTCGGCGACGCCGGTGCGCGCTTCGCTGGTTTTCAGGCGCGCCTTGACGCCCGGGTCGAAGATCGGGAAGTTGATGCTGGGGAGCAGGCCGAAGGTGAAGGATTTCAGGAGCGAGCCGAGCGCGAAGCTCGAGGTGCCGCCGCGCCCGGTAAGGCTGATCGAGGGCAGCTGGGCCAGTTTCGCCTGCCCCACCAGGTCGTAGGCCACCAGCACGCGGTATTCGGCGGCGACGACGTCGGGGCGGCGCTTGAGCAGCTGCGAGGGCAGGCCTTCGGGCACGGCCGGCAGCTGCACCCGCCCCTGCAGCGAGCCTGGCGGCACGGTGAATTCGCCGGCGGGGGTGCCGAGCAGGGTCGCGAGAGCGTTGCCGGCAAGCGCGCGCAGGCGCCCCAGTTCGATCAGATCCCGGCTCAACTGGTTGATTTCGGCGCGCTGCTGCAGCACCCGGGTTTTCGGCAGCAGGCCCTGCCCCTCCATCGCTTCGAAGGTGGCCAGGATGTTGCGGTTCTTGTCCAGGGTTTGCTGCTGCTGCCGGATCTGCTCGTCGAACTGCATGATCTGAAAATAGGTCGTCGACACGTCCGAGACCAGCGTCAGGTAGCCGGCGCGCCAGTCGGCCTCGGTCGCATTGAATTCGGCGCTCTGGGCCTCGACGCCCTTGGCCACGCGGCCCCAGACGTCGATGTCCCAATTGACCTGGGTGCCGAGGTTGAACTGCTTGCTGAATTTCTGGCCGGTGCTTTTCTCGAAGCTCGCGCCCGCGCCCGCATCGAGCGTCGGCAAGGCGCCGGCACGCGCTTCGCCGATTTCGGCGGCGGCCACGCGGATCCGTGCGGCGAGGATTTTCAGATCGAAGTTCTCCGCCACGGCGCGTTCGACCAGCCCGTCGAGATAGGGGTCGCGGAACTGCTTCCACCAGTCGGGCGCGATCATTTCGGCCGGGGCCACGGGCAAGCCCTTCTGGCTCGACCAGGCGGACTTGGCCGGGATCCCGGGGGTGGCATAGGGTTTCTGGCTGACGTCCGGGCAGCCGGACAACAGCATGGCCACGGCAGCGGCCAATGCGCCTCGCCCCAGGCGTCTTCGCAGGCTTGTCTGAAGGTTCATATCGACCTCGCCGCCCCTCACGCGTGGGCGCGCGCCTCCCATCCTTTCGAGTCGACGAAGACCTTGAACAGCCGTCCGTCGAGGTGGCCGGCGCGGCATTCCTCGGCGATCAGGTCGAGCGCACGCTCGGCCGGCACCGCCTCCTTGTAGGGCCGGTCGCGCGCGGTCAGCGCATCGTAGATGTCGCTGATCGTCAGGATCCGGGTCTGCAGGCAGATCTCGTCGCCGCGCAGGCCCATCGGGTAGCCCGACCCGTCCAGCTTCTCGTGGTGGCCATGGGCGATGGTGGGCACCCCGGCCAGTTCGCGTGTCCACGGAATCAGGATCAGGAAGGAATAGGAATCGGCGACATGGGCCTCGATCTGGCGCCGTTCGTCCGGCGTCAGGCAGCCCTTGCCGATATTCAGGGCGCCGAACTCGTCGTCGCTGAGCAGGCGGAAGGCCGGGTCGCCGGTGCCGTGGCAGGCGTGCCCGCGGATCGCTTCCAGTTCGGCCAGCGGCTCGGTGTGCGAGATCGCCGGCTCGTTGGCGCGCACGATGGTTTCCAAAAAGGCGTCGAGCCGCGCGCCTTCCACCTCCAGTTCGGCTTCGATGCGCTCGACTTCGTGCCGTAGCGCCGTCGTGCCCAGTTCGCCCTCCAGCTGGCGCTGCGCCAGGGTGCGCCAGGCATGCCGTTCGAGGCAGGCGCGGGCATAGCGGAAGCGCTGTTCCAGCAGGCGCATGTCGGCGTGGTGCAGCTTCTTCTCCTTGCGCAGCACGTGTTCGCGCACGCCGACCTTCCCGAAGTCGTGCAGCAGGGCCGCGTAGCGGATCTCGCGCAGCTGGGCCGGCGTGAAGGCGGCGCGGCGCAGGCTCGCGTCGTCCGCGTGTTCGAGCGCCATGGCCAGCTTCTCGGCATAGCCGGCGACGCGGAACGAGTGGCCCGCGGTGACCGGGTCGCGTTCCTCGATCGCCTGCACCGAGGCGCAGACGAAGCCGTCCAGCAGGCCCTTGATGCTCGAGTACAGCTGGAAGTTCTTCAGCGCGACTGCGGTCTCGGCGCACACGCCGCTGAGGATTTCGAGGTCCGCTTCCAGGAAGGCATGCGGATCCGAGGAGGTGTCGACCTGGATCAGGCCGAGCACTTCGTCGCCCAGGATCAGCGGCACGCACATGACGGAGAGGATCGCCTGCGCCACGATCGACTCGTGCGCCGCATAGTGGCGGTCGGCCAGGGTGTCGACCGAGAGGATGGCGCGCCGGCGAACCAGCACCTGGTCGACGATGGTATGCGAGATCCGCACCTGGGCCGGGTCAAGGGCCGCCCCGCCGCGGCGCCGCGCGGCGACCGGCCGCGGCGGGTCGCCTTCGCGTTCGCACAGCATGATGAAGGCGCGCTCGGCCTGCGGGAACAGGTCGAAGATGAAGTTCATGATCTTTTCGATCAGCGTGGCCTGGTCGGTGACGGCGCCCAGCGCGATGCTCACCTGCGCCATCGCGTGCAGCTGGTGCACCGTCTTCTCCAGCTCGCCGCGCCCGGCCTTGCCGGTGTCGACCACCGGCGCGAAGCGGGTGGCGTCGACCGAGCGCGTGATCACGGTGCTGGTGGTGCCCGCTGGCGGCAGCATCAGCGAATGGAAGACCAGCTGCGCCGAGGCCAGCGCCAGTTCGTCGCCGTCGCGCAGCGCATGCCAGGCGCCGGGCGCGAGCCGCTCGCCGCAGACGAAGGTGCCGTTGCGCGAATGGAGGTCCTCGACAAAATAATTCGCACCGCGGCGCCGGATGCGGGCATGGCGCCGGCTGATGGTTGGCTCGGGAATGCAGATGTACTTGTCGTCGGCCAGCGCGTCCTGGCGGTCGCGCCCGAGCACCGCTTCGTCATGCAGGGGAAACACCGCGGGCCCGGGCGTTTGCGCGCCCAGCCATTCGATATAGGCGCTGACGGGATCGCTGGAGGCGGCGAATGCGGCGTTCGGTTCCATGCGCAGTCACCTGACGGTGATCGTGATTTTCCTGGAAGTCACCGGCGGCGTATGGGGAACGTGGTTTTCGTCGCCCATTAACAATTGCAGCGTGTGCTTCCCGGGCGTCAGCTCGATCATCGTCTCCGTCTCGCCGGCGCCATAATGCAGGTGGTTGCGGTCGTTCGGGATCGGCTGCCCCGCCGGTGGGAGCTCCGTGTCGATCAGCAGGTGATGGTGGCCCGTATTGGCGAAGGCGACGCCTTTCGGGGCCACGCCCATGTAGCGCAGGCCGAACCAGATACGGAAGGGCTTGCCGGCCGCGATCACCTGGCCATCCGTGGGCCAGCCGATATAGCAGTAGGCGTTCGCAGGTGCGTCCGTGGCGCGGGCCGCCATGCCTGTCAGCCCGGCCGTCAGGACCAGTACCGCGAACAATGTGCGCATGGTGTGCTCCCTTGGGCTAGCGAACCGTGACAGTGATCTTCTTCGACACCACGGGCGGCTTGTGCGGCACGTGGTTCATGTCCCCGAGCAGCAATTGCAAGGTGTGGGTGCCGGGCGGCAGCTCGATCCTGGCCTCGGTCTCGCCGGCGCCGAAATGCAGGTGGTTGCGGTCGTTGGGAATCGGTTCCGTCATCGACGGCAGTTCAGTGTCGATCAACAGGTGGTGATGGCCCGTATTCGGCAGCGCCGTCCCTTTCGGTGCGACGCCCATGTTGCGCAGTCCCATCCGTACCCAGAACTTGCCGCCGCTTATCACCGTGCCCTCATGTGGCCAGATGAAATAGACTTGGGCGCTGCGTGGATCGGCGGCCGGTTTCGCAGTGGTCTCCGCCGCAGGCAAGGCAGTGCCGGATCCTGCGGCAAACGACTGCAGGACTGCCGCCAACAGCGCGGCGAGGACCAGGGTGTGGCGCATGATGTATCACTCCAGCCGGGTTGGTACGGAGGCGCGCTTCTATACTGCTAAATCTGGCACACTCTCAGTCAGACCGCAAGTCAAATCCTATCAAACGCAGTCCGACCGAGGAGCCGTTCATGTGGCATAAGCCGTTGATGGTTTGCGTACTGGCCGGCCCCGCTCTCTCATGTTTTGCCCATGCGCAGGAGCGCGCGGCTGAAACGAGACCTTCCGGGATCGTTCCGCGAGCGAGTCCCGAACAGTTCGAACTCGCATTCTGGAACTCGGTGAAGGACAGCGTCCACCCTGCCGATTACGAGGCCTACCTGAAGGCGTATCCGAAGGGACGCTTCGCGGCCCTGGCACAGGCCCGGATATCCCGGCTGCGCGCGGCGGCCCCGGCCGCGGCCGCCGCGCCGCCCCCGGCACAGGCGGCGCCGGCCAGGCCGGCGCCCCCGCCAACGGCCGCGCCCGTCATCACGAAAGGCGGCGCGGAAATCAGGGATTGCCCATACTGCCCGGTCCTGGTCTCGCTCCCGCCCGCTTCCTACACGATGGGAAACAATGCCAGCGACCCAAGCGAGAAGCCGGCGCACCCGGTCGCAATCACTACGCCGTTTGCGATCGGCAAATACGAAGTGACCGTCCAACAATGGAATGCCTGCGTCAGCGGCGGTGGCTGCCCGAAGGTCGCGCAGCCGGCGAATACCGGCCCGGCCGCGCCCATGCGCGACCTCAGCTGGGACGACGCGCAGCAGTATGTCAAATGGCTGGCTGCCGCCACCGGCAAGCCCTACCGCCTGCCGTCCGAGGCCGAGTGGGAATACGCGGCCAGGGGCGGCACCGACACGCCCTATTGGTGGGGCGCGCAGATGGCGACCGGGAAAGCGAACTGCAAGGAGTGCGGCCCACCCTGGAGCAGCGATGCGCCGGCGAACGTGGGTAGCTTCGCCGCCAACCCCTGGGGCCTGCACGACACCAGCGGCAGTGTCTGGGAATGGGTGAGCGACTGCTGGCACAACAACTTCAAGGACGCGCCAGCGAATGGCAGGACATGGGAGGAGCCGAATTGCACGGTGCGCGTCATCCGCGGCGGATCGTGGCGCGAAGGCGCGCCCTACATGGTCGTCTCGACACGTTTCAAGTATGACGCCAGCGTGCGTCAACTGCAGAATGGTTTTCGGGTTGCACGCAGTCTCCAATAAAGCTGGCTAGCGCCCCTGGGACTTGATGGTGATGGGCAAAAACTCGACCCCGATCCTGCCGGCGCCGCCATGTGAACGGACCTGCTCGAGGTTGGCCGCAAGCTCTGCGAGGTAGTCCGCGCGTGGCTCCGACTCGCGCCGCAGCGTTGGGAAAAGCGGCTTCGGCGTCGTCAGCAGCACCACGACCAGTTCGGTCCCGGCCGACTTGCCGACGATCCAGTCGCCTGGCTTGCCGATCGTCTCGACATGGTTCGGCGGCGCCTTGTTGTCGAGCGCGAGCGCATTCGGCAGCAGGTGGATGACCTTGCCGTCGGCCAGATAGGCATCGACGGTCACGAAGGATTCGGCGTTCGGGCTGGTGATATCGACCATCAGCGAATCGCCTTCGGCCAATATCGCGGCGGCACCGGCTTGCGCGCCCGCCAGGCGCAGCGCGCCCCCGGACTGCCGCGACGCAGTCCAGTGCGGGGCCAATGCCGAGATCACCGGGCAGCTGGCGGGGTCGATCTGGCGTACCGACAGGCTTACCGCGGCCACGCCAGGCAGCGCCGCCAGGGCATCCTTGATCCCGGCGGGGCCCGTAGCTTTCGACACGAAGCCCTGGACCTCGACCGTATCGCCGCGCGTCGCGGCAGCCAGGGCCGAGCACGGAATGCCAGCCAGCGCAGCGGCCAGGGCCGCCGGTGTCGGCGGCGGGCGTGCGGGCGCCTCCGGCTGCACTGCGGGGACGGCCGGCGCCGCTGCCGGCGAGGCCGCGGTTGCGGCCGGGGGACGCGCCTCCCTCCCGAGGGTGAGCCAGGCTGCCACCCCCAGCGCACCGAGTGCAAGCATGCCTGCGCCGGCAGCAGCCGCCACGCCGTAGCGCGACTTCACGCTGCCGGCGCTGAACTCGTCAAGGAAGCGCATTACCGTCGGCGTGCGCGCCTCGCGCTCGAGTGCAAGGCCACAGCGCAGAGCCTGCCATTGTGCCCGGCCCAGGCTCGCAGGGCGCTGGGGCTTCATGCCGGCGCCGCGCGCCTGCGCCGAGGACAGCCGGTTGAACGGATGATGCCCGGTCAGCAGTTCATAGGTGATGCAGGCCAGTGCATAGATGTCGTCGCGTGGATCGGGTTCGCGCTGCTCGAGCATCTCGGGGCTGGCGTAGGCCGGCGTCAGCGCGCCGAGGCTGCCCGGATCGAACACGGTGACGTCGACGTCTTCTTCGGTCTTCTGGAATACGCGCGCGATCCCGAAATCGATGACTTTCACGATGCCGGCGTCGGTCAGGATCACGTTACCGGGCTTGAAGTCGCAATGGACGAAGCCACGCCCATGCGCATACGCCAGCGCACTGCCCATGCCGGTGACGATGGGCAGCACATCCGCATACGGCATGCCGCTGAATCCCGGTGCCCGTAGCACCTGGCTCAGCGGCTTTCCCTGCAGGTATTCCATGGTGAGATAGACCATCGGCCCGTCGCGGTCGAAATCGTAGACCGACACGATGTTCGGATGGGCCAGCGCCTGTGCCTTCCTCGCTTCGCGCTGCAGGGCGATGAGCGACTTCGGATGGCCGCGGAACTGGACGTTGAGCACTTTGATGGCGATATACGGCTTGCGGTCGGAGGCCTCGAGCTTGCGCAGGTCGAGCGCCTTGTAGACGGTACCCATGCCGCCGAACCCGATGCACTCTTCGAGCACGAAACGGCCGTTCAGCGTTTCGCCGACGCCCTTCATCCGCTCGGGCTCAGCATCGTTCGGGGCTTCCCGTGCGGGCCCCGCTGCCGCCGGCGGGTCTTGCTCGGCAGCGTGTGCGCCGGGCTGGGTCTGGACGAAGGTATCGTCCCCGCCCAGGCGCTGGCGCGCTGCGATCAGCCCGCCGATGCGCTGCTGTACCTGGGTATAGACCTCGCTCGGGAGCGGCTTGCGCGCGTGTTCCTGGCTCAGGAGTTCGAGCAGGCGGGCGCCGCTTTCCGGAGCGCTTGCCAGCACCCGGTCGAGCTGTGCGAAAAACTCGGGCCGCTGCAAAGCACCACTCTGCAACTGATGAATCGCGTTAGCGAAACTGTCCATGATGTGATTGTCTGAATCAGAGGCCGCTAGCTTTGAGACTAGCATGAATTGGCAGACGATCAAGCCTTTGTGGCAGCGAATCGGAGCGCGTCGGGATCCGTGTAGGGCGGCACCCGACACCGGGCCGAAATCTGTTGGGTCGGACCGTGCTCGCGGCCTGCCGGAATTCATCCGGGCGCGCGCCCGGCCTCCTGATGCTCCCGAATAAAATCGTTTCGATTCAATGGCTTGCGCCAGATCTGCCGGCGCCGGAAGCACCTGGCACGCCTTTCGCTATATGTCCATTGAGCGCAAACCAAATGCCTCACTCCAAACCACTTACCACTTCAGGAGAATCACCATGAAAAGCTTGATCATCACCGACCTGGCCCGCACCGAACAACTCGACCGCAGCGCCATGGCGCAAGTCCGCGGCGGCTTCAAGATGGGCATGCCCGGCTATTCGTATGGCGACGTGAACTATGCCCCGAGCTTCGACTCGTCGATCACGGCGACCCAGAACCTGGCGCAGATGCAGGAAGTGGTGACCGCCACCGCCAACGGCTCGGCCTTCCTGGACGGCGTCAACGTCGACAGCCATGTTTCGCAGGACGGCAACAACAAGATCGTGCGTCGTTGAATACCACCTACACCATTCCCGCATACACATCCCAAGGAGCATTACCATGAAAACCCTGACCATCACCGACCTGGCCCGTACCGAACAACTCGACCGCAGCGCCATGGCGCATGTGCGCGGCGGCTTCAAGATGGGCACGCCCGGCTACAGCTACGGCGACCTCAACTACGCGCCCAGCGTCGATTCCTCGATCAGCGCCACCCAGAACCTGTTCCAGCAGCAGAGCGTGGCCACGCTGACGGCCAACGGCTCGGCCTTTGTCGGTGGCGTAAACGTGCACAGCGACGTCCACCAGGACGGCGAAAACAAGATCATCGGCTAAGGCAAGGGGAATATCATGTCTACCATCGCAGTCAGGGACCTCGCCCACGCCGGCGAACTGGACAGCCGTTCAATGGCACGCGTGCACGGCGGCAGCGCCTTCGGCAAGGATGTCAATGTGAACGTCAACGTCAACCAGCAGATCGGCCAGTTCCAGCAGATCGGTATCAACGTCCTCAACAATAACGGCGTGATCGGCGCCGGCTTCAAGGGACCGGACGTCGATGTGGCCGCCGCGCTGTGGGCCCGGAACACGGTCGAACTCTGACCGGGGCGCGCAGCATTTTGCACCCCCATCCCAGCAATGGGATGGGGGCCGTTAACATGCAAGTCAAGGAGATACCATGGCCAGCATCGTCATCAAGGATTTACCGGAAAGTACCGAACTCGACCGCCAGGCAATGCATGCGATCGCCGGCGGCGCACGCTTTCGCGCCAGCGGCGGCGTCCCACGGCCAGTCGTGCGCAAGATCCGCCTGTACGACCCGGCGCCCGGCGCCAGGCGGACCGGGGCAAGCCCGCCGGTGCGCTGAGCTCCTGCGCTGCACACCGAACCGTCCGGCCACAAGCCGGACGTTTTTTTTTGGCGCTGTTTGCGTTAAATGTGGAATCTTCTTGAACGGCTGAGGTCCGAGTGAGACTTCACCCGTGAGGAGCTTGGCATGCAAGCACGCAAGTTCGAGCACTTCCTGAAGAACCTGGCCGGGCTGACCCGGCGCCGGCACGAACGTTTGCCCGGCCTGTTGCTGCCAACGATCAAGCGCGCGGCTGGCGGCAGCCGTTTCGCGGGGTTGCCAGCCGTTACCTCGGCAACTATCCCGGCTGGCGCTGGGCGCTCGACGGCGCCCGCGTCAAGATGCCGGAGGCTTTGCTGCGGGTGGGAATCGGCATATTCCACACTTAATGCGAACAGCGCCTTTTTTTTCGTCCGTATCGCCACGCCACGGTGCCGGTTCGCAGCCAACACCGTGCAGGCACACTGTTGGCCGCGGTCCGGCAGTTTGCCTTGCATCGGCGCCGAAACCCTCCTTTGCGCCCTGGCCGTGTGCTGGCACGCCGCGTGCTCTAACAAGCTTGTGAGCAAGCAGAAAGCTCCCGACCTTTTCGAAACCAGCCACGCAAGGGGACCATCATGAACATGCACAAGCACATGGAAGCCATTTTCATCGTCACGCTCGTCGTCGTCAGCACCGCTACCTTCGCATTCGACAGCCTGCGGGAAGCCGAGACCTCGCAATCGGCTTCGGCCACCGCGGCACGCGAGGTTCGGACCGTCGTCGTCCGCGCGCCTGCGCCGGCGCAGCGTGCATGAGAACCGGGCGGCGGCGCCGCGCGCCGCCGCCTGCAGTCGCCTCGGCCCGCAGCGGCCCTGGACGCAATATCGCGCTTGCAAAACGCCTGACATCGGCGCACGATGGGTTCGTATACTCGAGTCAAACCCGAAGAGGAGACGGACAATGATCAAGGTCAGCGTGATGTACCCGAACGGCCCGGACGCCCATTTCGACGCAGTCTACTACTGCGAGCGCCACATGCCCATGGTGAAGACCCTGATGGGAGAGCATTGCAAGTACTACACAGTCGACCGGGCGGCCGCCGCCGGTGCCCCCATGTCGAACACGCCGTATATCGCCATGGGGCACCTGTTCTGCGATTCCATCGACGCCTTCCACGCCGGCTTCGGGCCGCACAGCGAGGAAATCATGGCCGACATTCCCAACTACACGAACCAGACGCCGGTGATCCAGATGAGCGAGGTGCTGGTCGGCTAAGCGCGCCCGGTCGCCGGCGTTCGCCAGCCGCCCCTGATGCCAGTCAGTTATGCTGACTGGCATTTTCTTTTTCTGGACACAGGCCAGCCCGGACGCAGGTCGCGCTTCCGGACCCATGCTTCACCCCAGCGGTTTTCCTGACCTGTCGGGCCCTGGCACACACCCCCTTGAAACATGTTGGTTACGGACCGTCAGTCGCTCCTCCCGTGCTGCCGGCAATTCACCTGACCCATCAGGCTTTCTTACAAAACTCCCTGCAAATTCAATTACTTAGCTTCACCTAAACCGATTGGTGCGGGCCTGGCACGCCTTTCGCTATATGTCCATTGAGCGCAAACCAAATGCCTCACTCCAAACCACTTACCACTTCAGGAGAATCACCATGAAAAGCTTGATCATCACCGACCTGGCCCGCACCGAACAACTCGACCGCAGCGCCATGGCGCACGTCCGCGGCGGCTTCAAGATGGGCATGCCCGGCTATTCGTATGGCGACGTGAACTATGCCCCGAGCTTCGACTCGTCGATCACGGCGACCCAGAACCTGGCGCAGATGCAGGAAGTGGTGACCGCCACCGCCAACGGCTCGGCCTTCCTGGACGGCGTCAATGTCGACAGCCATGTTTCGCAGGACGGCAACAACAAGATCGTGCGTCGTTGAATACCACCTACACCATTCCCGCATACACATCCCAAGGAGCATTACCATGAAAACCCTGACCATCACCGACCTGGCCCGTACCGAACAACTCGACCGCAGCGCCATGGCGCATGTGCGCGGCGGCTTCAAGATGGGCACGCCCGGCTACAGCTACGGCGACCTCAACTACGCGCCCAGCGTCGACTCCTCGATCAGCGCCACCCAGAACCTGTTCCAGCAGCAGAGCGTGGCCACGCTGACGGCCAACGGCTCGGCCTTCGTCGGTGGCGTGAACGTGCACAGCAACGTCCACCAGGACGGCGAAAACAAGATCATCGGCTAAACGGCGCGGCTGCGCGGCGAGTCTCTTGCCGCGCAACGTCCCCACCCTTCCAGGAGCAATACCATGTCATCCATCCTCATCCACGACCTGGCGCACAAGGCCGCGCTGGACAAGCGGGCCATGTCGCCCGTCCACGGCGGCCATGCCTTCGGCCCCGGCGTCAACGTCAATGTCGCCGTCAACCAGCAGATTGGCCAGTTCCAGCAGATCGGTATCAACGTCCTCAACAATAACGGCGTGATCGGGGCCGGCTTCAGTGCCCCGGACCTGAACCTGGCAGCCGCCCTCCGCGCCGAAAACAGGTCCGTGTTCTGAACACGGCTTCATACAAACCCAGCCCCCAGACAATTCAGGAGAATCGCCATGAACACCTTGACCATCACCGACCTGGCCCGCAGCGAACGACTCGATCGCCCGACCATGGCAGCCGTGCGCGGCGGCTGGAAAATGGGCGCGCCGGCCTATTCGCTCGGCGACCTCAACTACAGGCCGAGTGCAGACAACTCGATCAGTGCCACCCAGAACCTGATGCAAATGCAGGACGTCCTGACCGCGACCGCCAACGGCGCTGCCTTCGTCGAGGGCCTGCACGTAGACAGCGACGCCACGCAGCGCGGACAGAACACCATCGTGCGGCGCTGACCGGCCCGATTTGGTCTACACTGGGGACAGCTTCCGCTCTCCCCCATTCAACACGGAGATGCATCATGGCCAGCATTACCATCGGCGACCTGACGAACAGCGCTCCCCTCGACCGCCAGGCGATGGCGGCGATTCGCGGGGCGGGCGCACCCTGGGTGTTCGGCTGGATCAGACCCTTCGTCAACGCATCGCCCACCCAGTTCCCGGTCATTAACTTTTACCAGATTAATAATTTCGCCGACCAGATGATCAACCAGTTCCAGTCGGTGTCGGTCAACAATTCCGGTGCGAATTCGACGCTGAACGTGAGCGTCGACGAAAGCGGACTGAACAAGGCGTTCCTGTAGGACGAACCTGGACAATGCGATGGGCCTTGACACCGAATTGCGCTGGACCTGCGCCGCGCGCACGGATATCGGGCTGGTACGTAGCCGCAACGAGGACGCGTATCTTGCCCAGCCGCAGCGTGGCTTGTGGGCCGTGGCGGACGGCATGGGTGGCCACGCCTTCGGGGACTTCGCCAGCCGCGCCGTGGTCGACGCACTCGCCGGGCTGCCCGTGCATGCCACCCTGGCCGAACTCATCGAGTTCGCACGCGCACGCCTGAACGAGGCGAACGACAGCTTGCGGCAAGAGGCGCGCGCGCGCCACGTACCGGTGATCGGCAGCACGGTCGCCGCCCTGCTGGCCGTCGGGGACGAGGCCGCATGCCTGTGGGCCGGCGACAGCCGCATCTACCTGTTTCGCCACGGCCGCCTGCAGCAACTCACGCGCGACCACAGCCAGTTCGAGGCGCTCAGGGCGCGTGGCGCCGAGATGGCGCAAGCGGCGGCCAGCCCCAACATGATCACGCGCGCGGTCGGCGCAGCCGACACGGTCGCATTCGATGTGACGACCCTGGCCGCGCGCGATGGCGACATTTTTCTCCTGTGCAGTGACGGCCTCAGCACCCCGGTCGAGGAAGCGGCGATCGCGGCGGCGCTGGCGCCCGGCGACTGCGAGCGCGCCGCGCAAGACCTGGTCGCCCAGGCACTCGCCAATGGCGGGCGCGACAACATTACAGTGGTGGTGGCCAGGGCCGACGACCTTTCGGGGGACAAGACGATCGTCAACCCGGCCCTCTAACCCTGCTTGCGGAAATCCTTCGAGTGCAGGCCATGCTTCTTGAGCAGGATTTGCAGATGCGAGCGGTTCATTTCCCAGCGCCGGGCGAGCTCGGCCACGTTGCCGCCGACTTCCTGCAAGCCGCGCTCCAGGCAGCCGCGCTCCGCCTCGTCGCTCGCGACCCGCTTCGCTTCGGCCATCGACAGGGCAGCGGCCGGTACCGCCGCCGCCGACTGCGGCAGCGCATTGACGGGTCGGATGTCTTCTGGCAGATGCGACAGGTCGCCCGTCTCGCCCGCCAGGCAGGAGATACGGTACATGATGTTGCGCAGTTCCCGAATATTGCCCGGATATCCGTAACGCAGCAGGAAGTCGCGCAGGCGCGGCGTTAATGCCACTGGCGCGCGTCCCAGCGCCTCCGCCGATTCGTCGCCGTAATACGCGATCAGCAGCGGTATCTCGTCCTTGCGCTCGCGCAGCGGCGGCAGCGTCACGTGGATCACGCTGAGCCGGTAGAACAGGTCTTCGCGAAAGCTCCCCTGTTCGATCAGCTTGCGCAGGTTCTTGTTGGTGGCGGCGACGATGCGCGCGTCCACCGAGATCGTTTCGTCGGAGCCGACGCGCTGGATTTCGTGCGACTGCAGCACGCGCAGCAGTTTTACCTGGCCCGGCAGCGGCAATTCGCCGATCTCATCGAGGAAGATGGTGCCCTTGTGCGCGGATTCGAACTTGCCCTTGCGGTCGTTCGCGGCGCCGGTGAAGGCGCCCTTCTTGTGCCCGAAGAGTTCCGATTCGAGCAGGCTGTCCGGGATGGCGCCGCAGTTGACCGAGATATACGGCTTGTCGGCGCGCGAGCCGTTGGCGTGGATGACTTTCGCCATCAGCTCCTTGCCGGTGCCGCTCTCGCCGTCGACCAGCACCGGCAAATCCGTCGGCGCCGCCTTCTCCGCGATCTCGAGGGCGTCGAGCAGCTTCGGGTTGTCGCCGAAGGTACCCTCGAACACGAAGCTGCGCGCCAGCAGCGCCCGGCGCCGCTCACCATGCGAGGGTTCGAGCCGCAAAGGTTCGGGCGCGGTCCCGTCCGCGGCGTCGGTGCGCCGTTCGCCGCCCAGTGCCTGCACGAAGCGCTCCTTGTGCGACAGCCCCATGACTTCGTCGCGCAAGGTATTCGCCTGGCGCAGCAGTTTCTCGACATCGGGACGCTCGATGCGGGTGGCCCAGCGCAGGGTCGAGCGCATGATCTCGATCTTTTCCAGCAGGCCGGCATACGACATCGCCGAGCCGCGCTCGCCACCGGGGTTATACAGCTTCATGCTGCCCCCAATTGCTTCTGTACCAGTTCGTAATACATGCCGCGCCGCGCCAGCAGCTCCTCATGGCGCCCCTGCTCGACGATCTTGCCTTCGTACAGCACCACGATTTTATCCGCCCGCATGATCGTGCTGAGCCGGTGGGCGATGATGACGGCCGTGCGGCCCGCCAGGATCGCTTCCATGTTGGCCATGATATTACTCTCGGACTGGGTGTCGAGCGCCGAGGTCGCTTCATCGAAGACCAGCAGGCGTGGATCGTGGTACAGCGCGCGCGCAATGCACAGCCGCTGCACCTGGCCGCCCGAGAGGCCGACGCCGCGCTCGCCCACCACCTGCTCGTAACCGAGCGGCATCTTGCTGATGAAGGCGTGCGCGTCCGCCATCTTCGCCACTTCCTCGATGCGGCGCCGGTCCGGGCTGTCGTCGCCGCTGGCGATGTTCTCGGCGATGGTCCCGGAAAACAGTAGATTGCTCTGCATGACATAGCCGACCTGGGCCCGGTAATAATCCTTGTCGATCGCGCTCATCTCGTAACCGTCGACGACGATTTTCCCGTCGGTTGGTGGATAAAAGCCGACCAGCAGTTTCGCCAGCGTCGTCTTGCCCGAGCCGCTGCGCCCGACGATCGCCACCAGCTCGCCGGGCTTGATGTCGATGCTGATGTCTTCCAGCACCCAGGGGGTGTCCTCGCCGCCGTAGCGGAAATACATGCGCTCGAGTTTCAGCTCGCCCTGCAGGTCGGGCAGTACCACCCGCGAGGCGAGGTCGCCCGGCTTCTGCTCCGGCTCGATGTCGAGCACGTCCCCGAGGCGCTCCATGGCGACGGTGGCGTCCGCCATCCGGCTCCACAGGCCGACCAGGCCCATCAGCGGTCCCAGCACGCTGCCCATCAGGGCATTGAAGGCCATCAATTGGCCGATGGTCAGCTCGCGCGCCAGAACCAGGCTGGCGCCGGCCCAGAGGATGACGATCGTGGTGGCCGAGTTCAAGACCTGGCTGGCGAGCCCGACCAGGATGTTGAAGGACTGGGCGCGGTACTGCATTTCCAGCGCCTTGACGTATTTCCGCTCCCATTTCAGGCGCACCGGCCGTTCGCTGCCCATCCCCTTCACCGTTTCGATGCCGCCCAGCGCTTCCATCAGGAAGGACTGGGCGTCGGTCGAGGCGTTGAACACCTCGCGCGCATAGTCCTTGATGCGCGGGGTCACCAGTACGGTCAGCGCGATGATGGGAATCACGAAGCCGATCAGCAGCAGGGTCAGCTTCACGTTGTAGAGGAACAGGATCGTAAAATAGATAAACACCATCAGCAGGTTCAGCAGCGTCGTCACCGTCGACTCGGTGAGAAAGGCGCGGATCGTCTGGTTTTCCGAGAAGCGCGCGAGGATGTCGCCCGTCTTGCGCTTGGCGAAGAAGGAATACGGCAAGGACATCGTGTGCTTGAAGAACTGCGCCATCATCGAAAAATCGAGGTTGCGCACCATGTAGTTCGACAGGTAGGCGCGCAGCGTCGACATGACCTGGCTGAACACGGTGGAAATGACCAGCCCCAGGATCAGCAAGTGCAGCAGGCCGATGTTCTGGTGCACGAGCACGCCGTCGAGGATGTTCTGGATGATCATCGGCGGCACGATGCCCAGCATCTGGATCACGAAGGTGGCCAGGAACAATTGCACCAGGATTTTTTTATACGGCTGCAGATAGCTGACGAAGCGTAGCCAGGGCGAGCGCGCCGTCTCCAGTTTCACCAGGTCCTGGCCCGGCGTGAACACGAGGCAGGTCCCGCTCCACCCGCGTTCGAACTCCTCGACCTTCATCTTGCGGAAACCCACCGCCGGGTCCGCGACCCAGACCTGGTCGGGCGCAACGCCGTAGACGATGACGTAGTGGTAGCCCTCCCAGTGCACGATGAAGGGCAGCTCGAAGCCGAGCAGCGCGTCGAAGGTGCATTGGACCCCGCGCGCCCCGAATCCCAGGGCTTCGCCGGCGCGGGCCAGGCTGTCGAGCGTCGCGCCCTGCGTGGTGACGTTCGCCAGTTCGCGCAGTTTGCCGAGCGTCATGTTGATGCCATAGTGGCGGCAGAGCATCGCCAGGCAAGCGGCGCCGCAATCCATCTCTTCGGCCTGCTCTACCAGGGCGAAGCGCTTGATGATTTTCTCGCCCGCCTTCGCCTGTGAAGCGAGGTCGAGCACGACGGGACGTTTGCGCCGTTCGGCCAGCCGTTTCTGGCGCTGCAGTTCGCGTTCAAAAAAGCGCACCCGTTCCTCGATCACTTCGCGGAACTTCGCGTTGCGTTCGAGGATGAAATGGGCCGCCTTTTCCGGGATCACGAGTAGCACGGCCTCGCTCGCCGCCAGCACCGAAGCCGGCTGTTCCTGTCGCATCAGGCAGGCCTTCTCGCCGAAAATCTCGCCCGCCCCCAGCGTGGCCAGCACATATTCGTCGTCGGCATCGTGGACCACGACGCGTACCTGACCCTGGCGCACGACATAGAGGCGACGGTCGTCGCGCGCATTCTGTTTGAGGATTTCCTTGCCGGCGCCGACGCGCTTGACGCCGACGCTGCGCACGAATTCTTCGAGCTCAGGCTTGTCCACCTTGCCGCGCAGGTCGAACAGGCGCGCGACCAGGCCGCCCGCCGAGCTGATCGCCACATAGTTGTTGATGAACTCCAGCGAAGCCGCATTCCGGGCAAGCAAAGGCTCGAAGGCGGCGCGCGGGATGAACCACAGCTGGGTCTTCAGCGCGGCCCGGGCAGACAGTTCATGCCTGGTGGGACGCAGCATGGCGACCTCGGCGAAGACTTCGCCAGCCTTGCGTACCCCCATGCTGATTTCCTTGCCATGCTCCTCGGCGAACACGCGCACCGATCCGGACTTGATGACATACAGGCCGTCGGCGGAATCGCCGGCGCTGCAGATGCTGTCGCCAAAGGCATACGAGCGCGTCTCGACCGCGCTTGCGAGCTGTTCCAGTTCGTCTGGCGCGAATGCGGACAGGATTTCGACAGACGCAAGGAACTCGCTCGATTCCTGGCGTTGTTGCGTTGATGCTTCCATGTTCTCCCCTACCGGACCCGCCGGGCGAGCTGCGTCTCAGGCGGGGAGCGTGGCCGGCACCTTAGCGCGCCGGACAGGCTTCAATGATGTGCTCCTGTGCCCGCGCCGCCAGCCATTCCTCGCGCAGCAGGCGGCGTACCTCGACCGCGGTTTCCTGGTCGAGGACGGCGGGATGCTTTGCGTTCACCACGTAGATTTCCCAGAGCGTGCGGTCCGCCGACGGAAACGGTCCCAGCAGCTCACCGGCCGCAGCATTGAAGACGCGGGCCTCGAGGTCAGGCCTGAGCGAACCGCGCAAGACCTTGCCGATCACTCCGCCGTTCTCGCGCGCCTCACCGACCGAATATTCGGCCACCATCTCGGCAAAGCTGTCGGGATCGTCCGTCAGGGCGGACATCATTTCCCTCGCCTTGCCTTCCGAATCGAGCACGATATGGCTGATCTCGACGCTGTCGAACCGGGGAGAATTGAGCTTGAAATACTGTTCGACGGCCGCGTCGCTGCACACCTGCGCCATCATTCTTTCGTGGTAAAGGCCGTCGGTGACGAAGTCTTCGAACTCGTCCAGGCTGATGCCGAGCGCGTCGAGATAGTGGTTCATGTCGGCTGCCCGGTGCAGGCCCTGGATGCGGCGGAACTGGTCGGCACGTTCCTGGATCTCTTCGGGAGGCAAGGGCGCTACCTGCTTCCTGGCCGCCAGCACAGTCAGCTTCTCGCGCACCAGTTGCTCGACCAGCCCTTCGAACTGTCCGGTGAGTTTCAATGTTCGGATGAAGTAGTCGGTGTCGATGACCTCATCGTCGATGCGCACAATGCCAGCCATGGGTTCTCCTCGAGCTCGTTTCGTTCCGCGCAGCGAAGCAACAGCACCCGCGCTGCGTGTTTATTTGGCGCAGTGAGACGAGACCGCGCCCGCTTTGCGGCACCATTCTTATTGTTTTAGCAGGCGGAACCGCCAAATACAATGTCGCCGCTTTCCATGTATGGGACTTCGATGCGTGGGATTTGTTCCATTACATGCCAGGTGCGGGCGCCAGGCAGCTGACGCGTCCGCCGGGCGGGCGCGCCAGCGAGGGCGGCGCCGGCGCGCAGGCACCCCGGCTCAGACGACCCTGACACCGATATCGCCCTTGAAGATGGCCATGTCGAGTTGAAAATCGTCGACGACCCCGCCGGGCCGGCCATCGACCAGCACGGAAATGGCCCGGCCGCCCTGCACGCGCTGCATTTCCTCGCGCGTCAGCGAACGCGCGGCACTGCTGCCCTCGCCCGCGCTTGCGCGCGTGATTGCCAGGTCCTGGATGACTAAGGTTTTCATGATCGTGCTCCTCGATGTGGTGAATGGGAATGAGCTCGTCGTCGCGCTCACCACTCACCTTGCATGGAGCGTGCCAGGCACGCGGCGAGGCGAGCGGGCCGCCGCCAAAGCCGAAGTGTCGTACCTGGACCAACAGGTGCGGAAACCTGGTTGGGCGCGGCCCGACTCTCCCTCACTCGGAACCCGCCATGCTGCGCCCTGCATCCTATTGTTGCCGCGCGAGATTGACGATGGTCACCCGCCGGTTTTCCGGCGCGACCGGATTGGCGCGGTTCATCAGCTCGGTGTCGCCCTTGCCGATGGCCTCGAGCCGTCCATCCTGGATGTGTTTGTGGCTCACCAGGTATCGGCGCACCGATTCGGCCCGCAGCTGGGACAGCTGCAGGTTCTTTTCCGGATTCCCGCGCGGGTCGGCGTGGCCCTGGATCGAAAAGCGGAAATCGGCCAGCTTGGGCGACTGCAGCGCTTCGCCGACCACGTCGAGCGCGCGTCGCGCCTGGCCCGTCAGGGCCGCCGAATTGGTGTCGAAGGTGATCAGCAGCGATGCCCTGGTCGCCCCCGCCGGCGCCGCCGGTGCCGTCCCCTATGTCCGACAGGGTGAGCATTCTGGTCCGGGCGCGACACCGGGCGCGTCGACGGAGACTACTCCGCCGCGTCCAGAAAGAAAATTGCATACGCCTTCGCCGGCGCCTGCTCGGTCGGCTTCTCGACCTGCAGCTGGGCGCAGTCTTCCGCCACCAGGCTGCGCCAGTTGCGCATGCCGGCGTTGGCGAACAGGGGATTCGCCTTGGCGCCCAGGCTGATGTCCAGCGCCAGGCGGGCATTACGCGGGCCGGCCTTGTCGTAGCTGACGCCCCTCAATTCGATCCCGAACGCAGCCAGCCACGGCTCCCACAGGCCGGATTCGGTGCCGAGCACGATGCGCCCGAGCATGTCATCGAGCGACACGCCCTTTTTGACCACGCCGCGCAACAGTTCCAGCGATGGCGCGAAGCGCGCGTCCGTGCTTTGCTTGCCTGGGCCGCGGTCGGCGATCGCTTTCAGCTCCTTCGAGAAGGTGGCGTCGCGCTCGGTGTAGTCGCGGACCCGGTCGTAGAACCCGGCGTCGATGAAGGGATTGTCTGGCCGCCCGGCGGGCACGCGCTCGGGTTTGCTCGCTGGAGGCTGTTTTTTGTTCGTCATGGCTTCTGAAACGTCGATGTAAGGGCCGGAGTTTATCACTGTCGGCCTCACAAGGAGCACGGCGGCATGCTCATCCCTGAACAGGAGCCAGCGCCAGCCGGCGCGCCACGCCCGGCGCACCCGTCAGCGCCTGGCCGGTGCGAAACACGCTCACTGCCTGGGCAAGCCGCACGGCCTGATCCTGCATCGCTTCGGCGGCGGCTGCGGCTTCTTCGACCAGGGCGGCGTTTTGCTGGGTGACCTGGTCCATCTGCATGACGGCTGCGTTGATCTGTTCGATACCGGCGGTCTGCTCGGTACTGGCCGAGCTGATCTCGCCCATGATGTCGGTGACGCGCTGCACGCTGGTGACGATGTCGCGCATCGTCGTCCCGGCCTGCTCGACGAGTTCGCCGCCGGCATGGGCGCGCTGCACCGAGTCCTCGATCAGCGCCTTGATTTCCCTGGCGGCGGCAGCGGAGCGCTGGGCCAGGTTGCGCACTTCCGACGCGACGACCGCGAAGCCGCGCCCGTGTTCCCCGGCGCGCGCCGCTTCCACGGCCGCGTTCAGGGCAAGGATGTTGGTCTGGAAAGCGATGCCGTCGATGACGCTCGTGATGTCGGCGATCTTGCGCGAAGCGTCATTGATCTCCACCATCGTGCCCACCACCTTGCCGATGACCTGCCCGCCGCGCTCCGCCACGCTGGAAGCCGCCACGGCAAGGGTGTTCGCCTGGCGCGCATTGTCGGCGTTGTTCTTCACCGTCGAGGCCAGCTCTTCCATCGATGCTGCCGTTTCCTCGAGCGAACTTGCCTGCTGCTCGGTCCGCGCCGACAGGTCCTGGTTCCCGGCCGCAATCTGCTGCGAGGCCGTGGCGATCGTGTCGGTTCCGCCCCGCACCTGGGTCACGATGCTAGAGAGGCTGGCGTTCATCTTCTGCAGGGCGCCCAGCAACTGGCCGATTTCGTCATTCGACTCCACACGGACCGATTGGGTCAGGTCGCCGGCGGCGACGCTGCGCGCCAGCCGCAGCGCTTCACCGATGGAACGGCTGAGGCCCCGGATCAGGAGCCAGGCGATGGCCGAACCGACGAGCACACCGGCCGCGGTCAGCACGATCGACAGCGTTCGCGCACGCGCATAGCGCTCCAGTGCCAGGTCATATTCCTGTTTCGCGACGTCCAGCTGCAACTGGATCAGTGCCTGCATGTTTTTTTGGGCCGGCAGGAACAGCGGGTTCAAGCGGCCTTTCACCAGCTCTTTCGCCCCATCGACCTCATGCCCGCGCAAGGCCGCCAGGGTCGGTTTCAAGCCCTGCTCGACGAAAACGGTCCGGCTGTCGATGAACACCTGGGCCAGGACCTTTTCCTCATCGGTCAGGTAAGTCGCCTTGTAGTCCGACCAGATCGCGGAAATCTGCCTGATCCGGCCCTCGACCTCGGCAACCGTCGCGTCGGCATCCGCCTCGCCCGCCAGGACGGCGCGCGCCAGGGCGTTCTGGTTTTGTTGCATCAAGGAGAGGATATTGCCGAGTTGGGCAAGGACCACGACACGATCGTTGTAGACCGTACCGAGGGCGGCATTGGCGGCGCTCTGGTTGGCGAGACCGACCGCCCCCACGACCATCGCCACGGCGCTCAGGATGGCGGTGAGCAGGACAAGGCGCAGTTTGATGCTGAGGTTCTTGAACATGATGGAGTCGACATAAAATGGTTGATTTCCATCAAGCAATAACGGTGCCATGCGATAGTGCGCGCCGACGGCGCATCCAATCCACCCGATGTGCCTTCACCGTGCTTGCACGCACCGCCATGGTGCCCGGCTTCGCCCCAGGACAGTGCGCCTGGTCGCCGCGAGCCGCTTAGGACAAAAAAAAGCCCTGAAAATCAGGGCTTCGGTCCGTCTGTCGCGGCGAGGACTAGGCTCGCATCGACACTGCGCCCGCCGCGGAGGACGCGGCGGCCGCCTCGGCCCGCGCCTTGTGGAGTTTCTTGTAGCTGTCGATCAGGCGATGATGCCTGTCCAGCCCCTCCAGCTTCATGCTCGTCGGCGTCAGCCCGAAGAAGCGCACGCTGCCGTCCACCGAGCCCAGGGCCGCATCCATGCGGGCATCGCCATACATGCGGCGGAAATTGGCCACGTAATCGCTCAGCTCCAGCTCGTCGTCGAGCACCACTTCCAGCACCACGTTCAGCGCCTGGTAGAACAGCTTGCGCTCCAGGCTGTTGTCGTTGTACTGCAGGAAGGCGCCGACCAGGTCGTGGGCTGCCTCGAACTCGTTCAGGGCGAGGTTGATCAGCAGCCGCAGTTCGAGCACGGTCAATTGGCCCCAGTCCGTGTTTTCGTCGAACTCGATGCCGATCAGGCTGGCGATGTCGGAGTATTCGTCCAGCTCGTTGTTTTCCAGGCGCTCGAGCAGCGCCTCGAGGGCGTCGTCATCCAGGCGATGCAGGTTCAGGATGTCTTCGCGGAACAGCAAGGCTTTATTCGTGTTATCCCAGATGAGGTCTTCGACCGGGTAGATTTCCGAGTAGCCGGGCACCAGGATGCGGCAGGCGACGGCCCCCAGCTCGTCATACACGGCCGTGTAGACCTCCTTGCCCATGTCCGCGAGAATGCCGAGCAGGGTCGCGGCTTCCTGCACGTTCGAGTCCTTGCCCTCGCCCGAGAAATCCCATTCGACGAAATCGTAGTCCGATTTCGCGCTGAAGAAGCGCCACGACACCACGCCGCTGGAATCGATGAAGTGCTCGACGAAGTTATAGGGCTCGGTGACGGCTTCGCTGGCAAAGGTCGGCTGGGGCAGATCGTTCAGGCCTTCGAAACTGCGCCCCTGCAGCAATTCCGTGAGGCTGCGTTCCAGCGCCACTTCGAAGCTCGGGTGCGCGCCGAAGGAGGCGAAGACGCCGCCGGTGCGCGGGTTCATCAGGGTAACGCACATGACCGGATACTGGCCGCCCAGCGAGGCGTCCTTGACCAGCACCGGGAAGCCCTGCTCTTCCAGGCCCGCGATGCCGGCCAGGATGCCGGGGTATTTCGCCAGCACTTCCTGGGGCACGTCCGGCAAGGCGAGTTCGCCTTCCAGAATTTCGCGTTTCACCGCCCGTTCGAAAATCTCGGACAGGCATTGCACCTGCGCTTCGGCCAGCGTATTCCCGGCACTCATGCCATTGCTGGCATACAGGTTTTCGATCAGGCTGACCGGGAAATACACCGTTTCGCCGTCCGAATGACGCACATAAGGCAGAGAAACGATGCCGCGCTCCACATTGCCGGAATTGGTGTCGAACAGGTGCGAGCCACGCAGTTCGCCGTCCGGATCGTAGATGCCGCGGGTGTAATCATCGAGAATCCCGCCTGGGACCGCATCCTTGCGGCCGGGCTTGAACCAGCGCTCGCTCGGATAATGGACGAAGTCCGCCCTGGCGATGTCTTCGCCCCAGAAGGCGCCCGCATAGAAGTGATTGCAGTTCAGGCGCTCGATATATTCGCCCAGGGCCGAAGCCAGCGCGCTTTCCTTGGTCGCCCCTTTGCCGTTCGTAAAACACATCGGCGAATGCGCGTCGCGGATGTGCAGCGACCAGACATTCGGGACGATATTGCGCCAGGAAGCGATCTCGATCTTGATGCCCCAGCTGGCCAGCTTGCCCGACATGTTCGCAATGGTCTGCTCCAGCGGCAGGTCCTTGCCGGGAATATAGGTGCGCGCTTCGGCATCGGGCGACAAGGTCAGCAAGGCCTGCGCATCGGCGTCCAGGTTGGCCACTTCCTCGATCACGAATTGCGGCCCTTCCTGCACCACTTTCTTCACGGTGCAGCGCTCGATCGAGCGCAGGATGCCCTGGCGGTCCTTGTCCGAGATATCCGCCGGCAGCTCGACCTGGATCTTGAAGATCTGCGCGTAGCGGTTTTCGGGGTCGACGATATTGTTCTGCGAGAGGCGGATGTTTTCGGTCGGGATATTCCGGGTATTGCAGTACAACTTGACGAAATAGGCCGCGCACAAGGCCGACGAGGCCAGGAAATAATCGAAGGGGCCCGGCGCCGAGCCGTCGCCCTTGTAGCGGATCGGCTGGTCGGCGATCACCGTGAAGTCGTCAAACCTGGCTTCGAGGCGCAGTTTGTCGAGAAAGTTGACTTTGATTTCCATAGAGAATTCCTGGGGTGCTGAAAACGACGAATCCAGCATTATCCGTGGTTTCAGCCGTTCATCCTAAGCAAATTCGACCCAGGCAAACCTGGCCCCGGGCTCAGTTCCGCGCCAGGACGTCGCCGATCGCAGCCTTGCTGAGCGCCACTTGCGCAGCATCCTGTTGCAGCAGCCGCAGGCGGCGCTGCAGGGGCGCCCAGCCCGGCCACTCGGCGATCCAGGTGGTGCGCCCTTCCGGCGACGCCGGCGCGGCCACCGGCGCCGCGCCCAGGCTGGCGCTGACCTTGGCGAACATGCGCTCGAGCGCGGCTTCGACCTCGGCCGACGGCAGCTTCTCGGCATAGCGCTGCAACAGCAGGCGCAGCGCGGCCATGTGGGCGACCAGCAGGTAGTTCTGTACCGTAAAACGGTTGAGTTCGTCCGGGGCGCGCTGCTTGTCCGCCGGTTCGTCTAGCATGCGCCCCAAAGCGGCGCTGAGCGTGGCGAGGCTGTCCATGAAGCGCTTGCGGCTGACGCGGTAGTGGACATCGTCGGCGGTGCGCTTCAGGAGCAGGTCGGCGGCCGCATCGAGGTATTTGCGGTTGGCGTCGAGCACCGCGTCGACCAGCCGCGGCAGGTTCTGGTACTCCCAGCTCGGCAGCACGTAGCTGAAGAAGGTGGCGATCACGGTGCCGAGCAGCGTGTCCAGCAGGCGCTCGCTGATGCCGCTGCCGCCATGCGGCACCGTCAGGCCGATCAGCAACAGCGCCTGCACGCTGGCGGCGACCGCCGTGTAGCGGTATTTAATGGAGAGGAAGGCCGGCGCCGCGGCGGTGGCGACGAACAGGAAACCGATCAAGATCGCCGGCGTGTGCACGAAATGCAGGATCACGGCGGTAATCATGCAGCCGATCAGCGTGCCGATCAGGCGGTCGGCGCGGCGCTGCTTGGTCAGGCTGAAGCTGGGTTTGAGGATCACGGCGATCGTCAGCGCGGTCCAGTAGCCATGCGAGCTCCATGGCAGCCAGCGCGAGGACACGAGCCCGACCGAAATCGCCATCGCCACCCGCAGCGCGAAGCGGAACACCGGCGAGCCCCAGCGCAGGTTGGCCAGCAGGATGCCGATGTTGTAGCGCTGCTGGGTGAGGAAAGGCGTCATGTCCGTATGGGGCACCAGGGGCAGTGCCCGCTCGGACGATGCGCGCGCCTGGCTGGCGGCGTGCAGCCGCGCGATCATGTCGATCACGTCGCGGATCTTGTTGACGGTCGCCCGCAGCGCCGCCTGCGCATCGAAATCTTCGCCCTCCCCCGACGGCAAGTCCTGCAGCACGGCGTCGAGCGCGCGCAGTTCGTCCCGGTAATCGGTCGTGGCGCGCGAGGGCTCGTTGCGCGTCATCGCATACGCCACCGCCTCGATGTCGCGCGCCGCCTTGCCGATCAGGTCGCCCAGCAACGGCAAGATGGGGCCGCTCGCGAAATGCTGGCGCAGGATGGCGTAATCGGTGTGCGTCGACAGGACCAGTTCGTACAGGTCGAACATGGCGTAATGGACCTGCACCAGGATCGCCTCGTCGGGCGCCGGCTTGCCGCGCAGGATCAGGTCGCGCGAGGCCTGTTGCCGCTCGGCCAGCACGCTTTGCTCGCGGACCAGCTTTTCCATCTGTTGGGGCAGGCTCTTGGTGACGTCGTAGCAGGCCGCCTTCATATTCGTGTACACCGCCAGTTCGTACAGTGCCTCGGCCAGCACCTGCTGCTTGAGGCGGCGCTGCAATATCCACACGACGGCCATCGCGTACGCCATGTAGGCGGCACCGCCGGCGAAAAACAGCGCGCCATGGCGCAGCGCCTGCAGCGGCGTGGACGGCGCCTCGCTCGACAGCATCATCACGAACAGCGCCGCGAACTGCAGCGGCATCGCCTTCCTGCCGTAGACCACCATCATGCTGGACAGGAAGGACACCAGCACGATGACGGTGAACAGCAGCCACTCCACCTGCGACGACAGGCTGACCAGCAGCGCCACCACCGAGCACAGCAGCACGCCGGCCATCATTTCGTTGAACTTGTGGCGCAGGGGACTGGGCATGTCCATCAGGCTGGTGCACAGGGCGCCCATGGCCACGGCGATGGCGGTCGGGAGGTCGGCGATCGCGTAGGTGATGAAAGTCAGGCCGACGATGCCGGTGGCGATGCGCAGGCCGGTGTAGAAATAGTGACTGAAGAGAAAGGTACGGGGAGCGAGGGCATAGTGCATGGGGTGGGACGCTCGCTTTCCTGGCAGGTTGATGCGGGAGGGAATGATGGGTTAATTATAACGTCGCCAAGGGGCGTCCTGCAGCCGTGTTAGCCCCGGGGCAAGGCAGGGGTCGTCGGCTGCCCGGAGCCCGCCCGCAAACTTCGTTGCCGAACACTGTATTCTGGACCAGGCGGCCCTGTCGGTTCGGCCGCCGCTCCGGTATCATTCGGGGATGAATGAGATTTCCTTCCAACCGTTTGTGATTGGTGTCGCCGGCGGCAGCGGCAGCGGCAAGTCCACGGTGTCCCAGCAAGTGCTGGCTTCCTTCGGCGCCGATGTGGTCTCGGTGGTGATGCAGGACGATTACTACCGCGACCAGTCCGACCTCACCCCGGAAGTGCGCCGCAGGCAGAACTACGACCATCCCCAGGCCTTCGACTGGCCCCTGCTGGTCCAGCACGTCCAGGCCCTGCGCAATGGCGAGGCGATCGAGATGCCGGAGTACGACTTCACGATCGACAACCGCTCCAACAAAACCATCCCGGTCAAGCCGGCCCCGGTCATCGTGATCGAAGGCCTGTTCGCCTTGTATGACGCCGACTTGCGCAACATGATGTCGCTGAAGATCTTTGTCGACACCGCCCCGGACGTGCGCTTCATCCGCCGCATGCAAAGGGATATCAACGAGCGCGGGCGCACGGTGGAGAGCATCGTCAATCAGTATCTGGAAACGGTACGCCCGATGCACAAGCAGTTCATCGAGCCGACCAAGCGCCATGCCGACGTCATTTTGCCGCACGGCGCGAATGGCCCGGCGATCGATGTCATTACCACCAAGGTGGCGAGCGTCATCGGGCAGTTGAAGCGGCCCTGATCCAAGCCGGTCTGCCGCTTCGGGTTGCGCATCCAGCCTGGACTGCTTCAGTTTTCCGGTGCATCCACGATCAGCTCGGGCCGCAAGGCGCGAATCCGGATTTCGGTGAAATAGCCGCCAGCCTCGTTATACCGCAGGTAGTGCCGGTGACAGTCCAGGCAGCGTACGACGGCGCAGCGGTTGTACGGATAGAAGCGCATGGCGATCGGGGCAGTTGCGCTCTCGTAGCGTGTCCCGGCCGGGTGGTACTCCGCAAACGTCGGTTCGTCGTAGGGATCGTCGAACAGGAAGCCCACCTCCTCCAGGCGTACGGCTTCCAGCGTCAGCGGCAATGCACGCCATGCTGCGAGCGATTCCTTGTTGCAGCTGCAGGGCATCGTTACCGTAGCCGATGCTTCGGCCAGACCCACCAATGTTTCGATATCGATTCTTTGCATCGTTGACCCGTCAGTTTGCTGGACTCCATTGTAAGCGAACGGACTTGCCGCGGTTCGACCCTCCTCATTCCTGGTGGCCTGGTTGCATGATTGCTATTTTTCCCGGTTTCGTTAGCGTCCGGTTTTTTTGTTGGCTTGAATTTCCGCGTTGGTTAGTTACATTTCTTGGTGAAGTAGTCCATGCATTCCTCGACCGGCCCATGAATGTTCGAACTGACCCGGCCGCAGCAAGGCGCCAGGAAGCGATGGCTAGATTCCCGCGTACCACTCGTACCCGCGGTCTTCCCAATAGCCGCCCTTGCCGCCGCGGACCTGGTCCAGCCGCTCCACCACATCGATTCGCATCAGGTACTTGGCCTGCTTGTAGCCGAGCTGGCGCTCGACGCGCAGCCGCAGCGGCGCCCCATTCTTCACCGGCAGCGGCTCGTCGTTGAGCCCATAGGCGAGGATCGTCTGCGGATGGCCGGCCTCGACCAGGTCGATGCTTTCGTAATAGGTCGACCCGGGCGCCTGCAGATCCGAGCCATCCATCGGGTCGGCGCAATGAAACACGACGTAGCGCGCCGCCGGCAGCGGCCCCGCGCGCAACAGCAGCTGCCGCAGCGGGACACCGGTCCACTTCCCTATCACGCTCCAGCCCTCGACGCAGTCATGGCGGGTGATCTGCGTGCGCGACGGCATCCCCCGCAGGTCGGCCAGGCTGTATTGCGCCGGGTGCGCGACCAGCCCGCCGACCCGCAGCCGCCAACTGGCGAACCCGTCGGCCAGCAGTTGCCGGTACAGGCCGCTGTCGGGCATCGCGGTGCCGTTACTGCGGAACACGTCGGCGATGTCGTCTTCGGTAAATTCCTGCGCCATGGCGTCCACCCCGGTCAGCAGCGCCTGGGCGCGCTGGCTCAGGAACTGGGCCTTGCGCAGCATGCCGTTCAATTCGTCATTGCCTGCCAGGCGATCGCAGCCGGCCAGCACGCCCGGCAGCGCCGCGCCGGCGGCCAGCCGCAGGAAGCGCCGCCGCGCAGGCATGATCATGGCGCCCTCCCCTTCCGCTCGCCTGCGTGTTCCTCCTCCGGCAAACGGTAATAGCCCGTGATCATCGAGCGCAGGTTGTTCCACAGCCCGGTCACGATCACCTCGAACACGTGCACGACGACAAAGGCGAGCAGCAAGCACGCCGCCAGGAAATGCAGCGTGCGCGCCGACTGCCGCCCGCCGAGGAGGTCGACCCAGCCGCCGAACAGGGCGTCGAGCCGCGGCGACATGCCGAGGCCGGCCAGCACGATCAGCGGCAGCAGCACGAATATCACGCCAAGGTAAGTCAGGTTCTGCAGCACGTTGTAGCGTTTGGCGGCCTCGCCGGCCGGATGGCGAAACAGCAGGTGGTCCTTGAGCGAGCCGCCGATCCCGCGCAGCTCGGTTTTGCTCGGCACCAGGTCACGCCGCAGGTGGCCGCTGAAGACCGTGTATCCCACGTACGCAATCCCGTTGAGCACGAATATCCAGGCGAAGAAGAGGTGCCAGTTGCGCGCCGTCGCCAGGTATTGCGGACCCGGGATCGTGGCCCAGGAGGGGAACGCGCGCTCGCTCGGTTGCGCCTCGCCCGCGACGTGCGACGCCCCCAGTACGCCGTCCGTATTGAAGACGCGCTTACCGATCCGTGTGACGCCCTGCGGTTCGCCATCGGGGCCAGGCCGGGCAGTGATCGACAGTAGAGGAGCGTCGAAGTCGGAAGCCTTGCCCCAGTACAGACGCGGATGGGCGTTGAAGATGCCGAGCCCGCTCATCAGCATCAGGAAAAAGCTGACGACGTTAATCCAGTGCATGATGCGGATCGGCAGCCGGTGCCGGTAAAACAGCCGGCGCTCGCCTGCCGTGGCTGCGGCCGCGCCCGGTATTGTCTGCGGGTGGAAACGATGCATGGCTTGTCTCCGAAAACCTGGTGTCCTGCGATCGTTCGACCGCCGGGAGCAAGGAAGGTTGCTGGAGCGATCAGGATTGTATTGGACCCGAGCCTGCGGCGGTTTCCATACGACAGACGAAAAAAAACCCGCTCAGATCACTGAGCGGGTTTTTTCTTTATAACTAGCCTGACGATAACCTACTTTCACACTGGTTGCAGCACTATCATCGGCGCAAAGTCGTTTCACGGTCCTGTTCGGGATGGGAAGG
>NZ_JBNNEH010000004.1:0-185110 GCF_059801075.1 Massilia sp. LXY-5 | reverse complement strand
AGTCCGCTTACACCTTCACGGTGTTGGCAACCGATGCCGCAGGCAACCAGACCGAGCAAACTGTCAGTCTGGATATCAACAACCTGGACGAGGTGGCGCCGACCGTCACTTCCGGAGCGGTTGCTGCGGCGATCAGCGAAAACAGCGGCGTCGGCCAGTTGGTCTATACCGCCACCGCTACCGATAGCGCCGACATCAGCGGCGGTGTTACGTACCACCTGAAAGCCGGCGGCGATGCAGCAGCGTTCAACATCGACGCCACCAGCGGTGCCGTGACCCTGATCGGCAATCCGGACTTTGAAACCAAGTCCGCCTACACCTTTACGGTGTTGGCAATCGATGCCGCAGGCAACCAGACCGAGCAAACTGTCAGCCTGAACATCAACAACCTGGACGAAGTCGCGCCGACCATTACTTCGAGCGCGGTTGCTGCGGCGATCGACGAAAACAGCGGCGTCGGCCAGCTGGTCTATACCGCCACTGCTACCGATACCGGCGACATCAATGGCGGCCTTGGCTTCAGCCTGAAAGCGGGGGCCGATGCAGCAGCGTTCAGCATCGACAGCGCCAGCGGCGCGGTCACCCTGATTGGCAATCCCGACTTTGAAACGAAGTCCACTTACACCTTCACCGTGTTGGCAACCGATGCCGCAGGCAACCAGACCGAGCAAACGGTCAGCCTGAATATCAACAACCTCGACGAGGTGGCCCCGGCCATCACTTCCGGAGCGGTTGTGGCGGCGATCAACGAAAACAGCGGCGCCGGCCGGGTCGTCTACACGGCGACCGCCACCGATACCGGCGACATCAGTGGTGGCCTTGGCTACAGCCTGAAAGCGGGAGGCGATGCGGCAGCATTCAGTATCAACAGCGCCAGCGGCGCGGTGACCCTGATTGGCAACCCCGACTTTGAAACGAAGTCCGCTTACACGTTCACCGTGGTGGCGACCGATGCCGCCGGCAATCACAGCGAGCAAACGGTCAGCCTTGCCATCAATGACGTCGACGAGGTCGCGCCAACCGTCACCGCGGTGACCGACAACGTGAGCGGTACGGCCGCGCTGGGCCAGGCCATCACCTTCACCGTCAGCTTCAGCGAAGCCGTCACGGGCGTGAACGCAAGCAGCTTCACCGCGACCAATGGCAGCGTGGCCAGTGTGACGCAGGTCGGCGCCAGCAATAACTATACGGTGGTGGTGAACCCGACGGCCGGCGTGGCCGCGGGAACGGTCGCCCTCAGCCTGGCGGCCGGAGTGACAGACACGGCAGGAAACGCCGCCGCTCCGGGCAGCCTGGCCAGCTTCGACAGTCAGCCGATCGACACGCTGGCGCCCGACGCACCGACGGCCATCACGCTGACGCCGGTGGGCGGCACCGTTGTCGCCAATACCGTGAACGGCACCAACACGTTCCTGAACGCATCGGCAACGATCGTCGCCGGCCAGGCCACGGGAGGAAGCGCCGCACTGTATGTAGGAAACACGCTGGTGGCCACCGATACCAGCATCGCCAGCGGCGACACCTCGGTGAACTTCACCACCAGTGACGGCAGCCCAACCAACGCCGAGCTCCAGGCCAGGATTGCGGCCGGCGGTGTGGTCAGCGTCAAGCTCTTCGACGCCGCAGGCAATGTGACGACGAGCACATCGGGCAACCCGACGCTCGTCGCCGACTACAGCGCACCGGCGATTACGGCGGTGACCGACAACATCACCGGCACAGCCAAGGCCAACCAGGCGATCACCTTCACCGTCAGCTTCAACGAAGCGGTGACGGGCGTGTCCACCGGCAGCTTTACCGCGACCAATGGCACCATCACGAGCGTGGCGCGGGTTGGCAGCACCAATAACTACACGGTCGTGGTCACCCCGACGGCCAACGTGGCCGCGGGCACGGTGGCCCTGAGCCTGGCGGCCGGCGTGACCGATACCGCAGGAAATGCGGCCCCGTCGGGCAGCCTGGCAGGCTTCGACAGCCAGGCGATCGACACGCTGGCGCCGACGGTCACCAGTTCCAGCTTCACCAAAAATGGCACCAACAGGACAGTCACCGTAACCTTCAGCGAAGCCGTGACCGGCTTCGACAGCGCGGACGTGCAGGCGCCAGGTGCGACCGTCGGCGCCGTCTCGGTGGTGACGGGCACCTCCGGTACGACCTACACGGTGGCTGTCAGCGGCGTGAACGGAAGCAGCCAACCCTTCAATATCCTCGCAAGCGGGACCGGGTCCGCATTCTGGACCGATGCAGCGGGCAACGGAGGCGTCGGTTACACGATTGCCGACATCAAGCCGGCAGGTATCGCAGGGCAACCCATCAACCTGGGCCTGGGTGTTCCAACCGCCGAAGTCAGCGGCATGGTGTCCATCACGGTTGCCGGACTTCCGCCGGACTGGACCCTCAATGCGGGGACACGTGCGGCCGACGGCAGCTGGACCGTGCAGGTGGCGGATCCCGCCACCCTGACGGTGACCACGCCCGCCACCTACGCCGGCGCGGCCGTGCTCAACATCACCCAATCGTGGACCGCCCAGGACGGCAGCGCCCATATGGACTTCATCGCCGACAACGTCGAAGCCTACGCGCCAGGCTCGCCGATCTTCGCGCTCTCCGCCGACGACACCCTCACCGGCTCCTCCGGCGCCGACCTGTTCGTCTTCGCCCAGCCGATCGCCACCGACACCGTGCACAACTTCGACGCCGCTGCCGACAAGATCGACCTGATCGGATTCGACGGCTTCACCAGCTTCGCCGCCGTCCAGGCCCATCTCGCAGACGACGCCAGGGGCAATGCGGTGCTGACGCTGAACAACGGCGCGACGATCACGGTGGTCGGCGTCCATGCCGCGGCACTGGGCGCGAACAATTTCGTCTTCAACCAGGAGCCGGTGACGGTCAACAGCGGCACCCTGACCATCAGCGACGGCGCAATCATGCCGTTCAGCGGTGTCATCGAGAATACGGGCACCATTGCGCTCGCGTCGACCGGCAGCGACACGAGCCTGGAAATCCTGGTGCACAACGTCACCCTGCAGGGCGGCGGCGACCTGCGCCTGTCCGACAGCAGCGGCAACATCGTTTTCGGCGGCACCGCCGCCGCCACGCTGACCAATGTCGACAACACCATTTCCGGCGCCGGCCAGCTCGGCAATGGGCAGATGACGCTCGCGAATGCCGGCACCATCCTCGCCGATGGCGCCCACGCACTGGTCATCGACACGGGCAGCCACGCGGTCACCAATACCGGCACGCTGGCAGCGACCGGTAGCGGCGGCCTGGTCATCAACGGCGCGCTCGACAATGCTGGAAGCCTGTGGGCCAACGGCGGCAACGTCACCGTCCACGGCGACGTCGGCGGCAACGGCAGCGCGACGATCAGCGGCACCGCCACGCTCCAGTTCGGCGGCGCCGCAAACGGCCATACGCAGTTTGCCGCCGACGGCGACGGCACGCTCGTGCTCGACCATTCGGCTGCGTTCACCGGTACGGTCGCCGGGTTCAATGCCGGCGACTCGCTCGTGTTCGGCGATCTCTTCGGCGACGACGTCAGGCTTGCCTACTCCGCCAATGCCACCGGGACGGGCGGCACCCTGATCCTCAGCGATGGTGCCCATACCGCCAGCATCGCCCTCGAGGGCCAGTACACCTCGGCAGGTTTCCACGACCTGCTCGGCCAGGGCAATGTAAATATCGTCAACTACAGCGCCCATGCCGGCGACCAGCTCCAGTATGGCGGCAGCGGCGACGATGTGCTGGCGGGCGGCGCGGGCAGCGATATCCTGGTCGGCGGCGCCGGCGACGACCTGCTCACCGGGGGTCTGGGGAACGACACCTTCGACTTCAACCTGGCTTCCGATGCCGGCGCCGCCGGCGACGTGGTCGGGGACTTCAGCAAGTCGGGGACCAACGGCGCGGACGTGCTCGACCTGCACGACCTGCTGCAGGGCTTTGCCGGCTACGACGGCACGAACGCGTTCACGGGCGGGTACCTGAAATTCAGCTCCGATGGCGCCAATACTGTCGTCCAGGTCGACAGCAACGGTGGCGGAGATTCCTTCGTCACGCTGGTCACGCTGAACAACGTCCTGATTACCGAGGCCGATACGCCCAATTATTTCATCTGACCGGTCATGTAGCGAAGGGGAATGGATCGGGGGCCGGGCACATGTCCGCTCCCTGATCCGGCAACCGGACATGAGCATTCATGAGGAATCCGCATCATGGAACCTATTACCGTGGCAATCGCGGCCCAGGATGGCACCGGCATGGCGCAATGCAGGAACACGCTGCGCCACGACGGTGAGATCATTGTTTTACGGCAATCGATGAATAGCGAAAACCTGGTTACCAGGATGTGTCGCCTGAAACCGCGCATCCTGTTGTTGAGCGCCGACCTGTGCACCGACGCCGAGTGCTCGCTGCTGCAAGCCTTGCGCCGCAAGTGCCCCGGGACGCTCGTCATGCTGGTCGGACCGCATGCCATCGAGGATGACCAGCTGGCCAATGCCCTTTTGGTAGGCGCGCGCGGCTATCTCGAGCAGGGCGACCTCGAGCGCCTGCTGGCAAGGGCGGTGCATGGGGTCGACCGGGGCGAAGCCTGGGTGACGCGCAAGATGCTGGGCAAAATCATGGAAATGAGCCTGTCCTAGCACCATGGCGGGCCCTGGCGTGCGATTTGGATTGAACGCACCTTCCATCCTGTGTATTATTTTCTTGGCATCAATCGAAGACAAACAAGGACGACCCTCTGGAGCGACATGAAACGACGCACCGTCTTGCCAACGCTCGCGCTCGCATGCGGGCTCGCTGCATCCTCCTGTGCGGGGGCCGAGACGCTGCGCGACGCCGTTGCCCAGGCTGTTCACACGAATCCCGAAGTGCTGGCCGCGGCAAGCCGCCGCTATGCGGCCGATGAAGGAGTCAAGCAGGCGCGCGCGAACTATTTTCCACGCGTCGACCTGAATGTGGGCACGGGGCGCGAACACCTCGATACGCCGGACACGCGGCTGCGCGACTTGAACGATGCGGGCTTCCGCCAGCGCGACGCCACCGTGACGCTGTCGCAAATGCTGTTCGACGGCCTGGCAACACGCAGCCAGGTGGCGGGCCAGACCGCGCGGGTCGAGTCGTCGGCCTATGGCGTCGCGGCGATCGCCGACGACCTCGCCCTGCGCACCGTGGCCGTGTACCTGGAAGTGCTGCGGCGCCAGGAAACCGTCGCCGCCGCCGTCGACAACCTCGATGCCCACCAGCGCATCTACCAGCAAATCAAGTTGCTCAGCGAAGGAGGCGTCGGCCGCAGGGCCGACCTCGACCAGGCCGAGAGCCGCCTGGCCTTGGCGAAAGCGAACCTGCGCCAGGAGCAAAGCAGCCTGCGGGATGCCGAACTTGGCTATCGCCGCCTGGTCGGTGCCGCACCCGCCGCGCTGCGCGCGCCCGAGCCGCTCGACAGGCAGCTCCCGGCAAGCGAGACGCTGGCGGTCGACGCGGCGCTGGCCGGTCACCCGTCGGTGAAATCCGCCGAAGCCGACGTCGCGTTCGCCACCGCCCTGCAATCGGGCGCCAGGTCGGCCCTTTCGCCACGCGTCGACCTCGAGCTGGCGAAGCGGCGCGCCGACGATATCGTACGCGGCTCGACGAGCGACCTGAGCATCATGCTGCGTCTTCGCTATAATTTTTCGCGCGGCGGCGCCGACCTCGCGCGCATCCGCGAAGCCGGTTTCCAGATCGAGGAAGCGCGCAACATCCTGGACCAGACCCGGCGCCGCATCGAGGAAGACGTACAGCAGGCCTACAACGCCAACCGCACCGCCCGTGAACGGCTGGACCTGCTGAACCAGTACGTCAGCGCCGGCGCGGCCACGCGCGAATCGTACGCGCGCCAGTTCAGTATCGGACAGCGTACCTTGCTGGACCTGCTGAATGCGGAAAACGAGTATTTCAATGCCCGGATCGCCTACATGACGGGACAATACGCGCTGCTGCTCAGTGGCTACCGCATCGCTGCAGGCATGGGGCAGCTGCTTCAGCAACTGCAGATCGCCCTGCCGATCGACAGCGTCAAGGTGAGCGGACGCCCGGGCTAGACTGGCGCCGCGGATCCGGGGGAGCCGCTCGCTGCAGCGGCAACGGTAACGGCGTCCAGCGCCCCGGTGTCGCCAGTCTCCACCATATGCCGCCGGATTTGCTGGGCCCGGGCCTGCTGGTCGTAAGTCCGGGCGATGTCGAGCGCGGTGAGCCCAGACTCCGTGGCTGCGTTTGCGTCGCTGTGGGGCAGTAACAAGGCCACGCAGCGCTCGCTACCGCTCGAGGCCGCCCACATCAGGGCAGTCCAGCCGTCCCCGTCGCGGGCCATGGGTTCACTCACCGGCAACAGCAGCTCGACACAACCGGGGTGTCCGAAGGATGCCAGCATCAGCGCCGTCTCGCCATCCCTGTCGGCGGCCGTCGCGTCGCTGCATGGAAGCAGCAGCCGCACGAACGCCTCCTCCCCCTCGATGCACGACAGCATCAATGCCGTGCGTCCCCAACAATCGGTCCTGCGGGCGGCAAGCGGATCGCTCTTCAGTATCCGCTTCAGCTCGCGCAGGTTCTTCCGTTCAACCGCCGAAAAAATGTCCACCTTGTCCACCCTTCGACGCCAGCGCCGAGGCTGCCGTCTATTTCACAATAGTCGCTGCGGAGCGACTTGCAAGGGCAGCGGAGCGATAACCGAAACTCCCGAACGAAGCGCAATATTTTCTGGACAGTTAAACCACGGCTGCGCTGAACGGCTCGGGCCGACTCGCAAGCAGATGCGACAGCCGTTGAAGTCCCGCCTGCAGGCGTCCACGGTCCTTGATGCTCCCCAACGAGATCCGGATTGCATTCACCGATCCGCTGCCCGTTGCGAAGGCCTCCGCCGGCGTGACTGCGATGCCGTCGCTGGCGGCTGCACGCGCAAGCTGCGCGGAGTTCCAGTACGCCGGCAACTCGAGCCATATGTGCAGGCCGTCGCCAGGGCCGCTGTACCGCCCCGCCAGGATATCCCGCGCCATCCGGTGGCGCAGGCGCGCTTCCTTGCGCACGCCTGCCAATAATCCGTCAGCCGAACCGTCGAGGATCCACTGGGTGGCCAGTGCGGCCGTCAGCGGAGCGGCCATCAGCGCAAATGACCTGAGTGCGGCCAGGAAGCGTTCGCGTTCGTGCGGGTCGCGCACGAGCACGAAGGCGACCCGCAAGCCGGGCGTCAGGCATTTCGACAGGGTCGAGATGTAGACCACCTGTTCCGGGGCAAACCTGGCAACGGGCGGTGGCGGTGCATCGGCAAGGAGCCAGTAGGGATCGTCCTCGACGATGCGTACCTTGCAGCGCTGCGCGATGCCGGCGAGCTCCCTGCGCCGGCGTTCCGGCATGGTGACGGCGGTCGGGTTCTGCAAGGTCGGATTGAGGTAGACCAGCCCGGGCTTGTGCCGGCGGCACGCTGCCTCGAGCATCCCTGGCATCATCCCGTGCCGGTCGGCTTCCACTGCAATGATCCGCCGGCCGAACTGGGTCGCGGCGGCACGCAAGCCGGGATAAGCCGCCGGCTCTGCCAGGATCACATCGCCAGGCTGCGTCAGCGCAAGGATCAATGCGGCGATCGCCGCTTGCGCACCCGGACACACAACCAGCTGCCCGGAATCGAGATGTCCGAACATCGGCTCGAGCCATCTGGCGCCAGCTTTACGGTCGGAGTCGCTTCCCCCGCCCAGGTGGTAAGTCATCAGCGATGCATTATCTGACCTCATCAGTACTTGGGACAAACCCTGTTTCAACAGGTCGTCGAAGTCCACGCCATCCGGCGGCGGCGGGGTATTCATGCTCAGGTCGAGGACCGGGCTCAATTCGGCTTTCGGCGCCGCGACATAAGTACCTCGGGCGCCGCGGCCCTCCAGCAAGTTGCGGCGCCTGGCTTCGTCGTAAGCGCGCGTGATCGTCGTCAGGTCGACGTCCAGCCGTGCTGCCAGCAGGCGTTGCGTTGGCAGGCGGTCACCCGGCTTCAGCACTCCCTCTGCCACCGCCGCCTGCAAGGCATCCGCAATCTGCAAGAAACGTGGCCCGCCATGCACGGCCAGCCGCGGCAGCCAGGGTGGCGAATCTTCGTCTTGTATGGTTTTCAACTGGGACATTTTGTCTCAATGTATGGATTTTGCTTTTGAGTAGAATGCCCCAGAACGTGCAGCAAAACCATCCTCGCATGGCAGGCGCTGACGTTTTCTCCCCTCTCATCCGTATTCGGCACTTAGCCGGGAAATACTCGACATCATGGATTGGTTCCCTATCGTTGCCGTTACGTTCAAGGTTCTCGTATTAGGCACGGGCATGTTCTTCGCCATCAAGTGGCATTACGATCAGGGGGAGAAGCAGAAGGACAAGGAGCAGGAAAAGCGCGCGGTGCTGCGCGCGGCCGGCAAGGTGGCCGCAATCTTCGTGCTGTCGCTGCTGGCACTGGGGCTCGTCACCTACCTCCTCCTCAGCAGGCTCAGTCTGGACTTGCGCTTGCCGTGATGGGAACGAACGGGGTCCCTCCCCGCAACGGCAGCCGCAGCGACACGAAGGACGCGGCCAGCAGCAGCACGCCCGCGCTGCCGAAGGCCGGCAAGTGGCTGCCGAAGTGCTCGTAGCCCCAGCCGCCGAACCAGGAGCTGAGCATGGCGCCGACCTGGTGCCCGAGGTAGGCGGTGCCGTACATGACGCCGACCAGGCGCACGCCGTAGATATCGGCCAGCATCGCCGACGAGGTGGCGATGCTGCCGGCCCAGACCATGCCGCCGATCGTGGCGGCGATGTACAGTTCCCAATGCGTGCCGACCGCGAGCAGCGCGAAAAAGCCGAGGCCACGCACCAGATAGATTACGCCGAGGATGTTCCTGCGGGGGAGCCGATCGGACAGCCGGCCCAATACCAGCGTGCCGAGAATGGCGACCAGCCCGATCAGGCCGATGCCGTAAGAACTCGTCATCGCATCGAAGCCGTGGTCCATCAGCATCGGCACGCCGTGTGTGCCGAGCAGGTTCATGCTGAAGCCGCAGGCGAACAGGCCGGCCACGATCTTCCAGAAGGGCGAGGTCCGGATGGCGGCGCCGAAGGACAGGCTCGCCGGCGCCGCCCTGGGCGCCGCCGCCTGCGCGCCCGCCTGTTCGGGCAGCAGGTCGGTGCCAGGGGGCGCATGGTCGCGCATGACGAACAGCGCCGCCGGCACGGTGACCACGGTAAAGATGGCAGCAAAGGCCAGCAAGGTCGACTGCCAGCCGATGGAGCCGATGGACAGGGTCAGCGCCGGCGTCAGCACCGCCATTCCCGCCATCGAACCCGTGGACAGGAAGAACAGCGCCATGCCGCGCTGGCGCGTGAACCAGCGGCTGATGACCGGCGTGAGCGCCACCGGGCTGGTGAAGCCGAGACCGACCGACATCGACACGCCGAAGGCCAGCAGGAAGGAGAGCGGCGTGCGCGCGTTCACCGTCCAGATCACGGAAAGGACGACGATCGCCGTGCCCAGCAGGAGCACGAAGCGGGTGCCGCGGCGCGCGACCAGGTAGCCGGCGAGCGGCATGGCCAGCCCGTAGCACAGCATGCCGATGGCGATGATCGAGGCCAGCAGGCTGCGGCTGAAGCCGAGGTCCTGGCCCATGGGCAGGAAGAAGGGCCCGATCCCGAGGCGCATGCCGACGGTGAGCGTGGTCAATACGGTGGCGGCGGCAACGATGTTCCAGCCGAAGTACCAGGGGCGGCGCGTCATAGAGAAAAGCCAAAGGAAAAGACGAAAGGCGGGGCCGATGCAGGCCGACTGCGACGATTGTAGTCGAAGCCCGGGACCAGGCCCCGCGGCCTGCCCCTTTGCGCCGCCTAGCGCTTGGTCGACAGCGCCACGACTGCTGCCCCCGCCGCAAGGACCAGCGCGTCTTCGATCAGTCCGCTGCGGGTCTGGCCGATGCGCGCCATGGCCCGTTTGCGGCCCGCAAGCGTCAGGTAGGCGAGCGGGACAGCCGTGGCGACTGCGACCGCCGCGCCCGCCTTCTCGCGGCCTTTCGGTGCCAGGGCGGCGCCGGCAATCGCGGCGCTCGCCACGCGCGCCAGCAGGCCCAGGAAGACGGTACGGTCGGGCGCGGATTTCATCTTGTCGCCTGCCAGTTCGCCGGCGCCCATGGCCAGCGCGCCGTACTTGAACAGGGGCCGGTCGAGGAGGAACAGTTCGCCCGGTGTATCGCGGTGGGCCAGGCGGGCCGCGGCGATGGTGGCCATCGGCGTCATCGAGCGCGCGCTGGCGACGGCCCCGATCAGGGCGGAAGGAAGCAGGCTGGGTGTGTTCATCTTGTTTCTCTTTTCTAAAATTGGCATGAGCCGGCCTCTTCTGTGGCGGCTGTCCGATTGTATCGAGCCACCTGCGGCAATGGCGCCACACACGTGCGGGCGCCGGGCAGGGTCGCCGGCTGCGGATGCGTCAGCATTGAGGTTACAATAACGTTACCATAAGGCAATGCAACAAGGATTCAATCGGTAATGGCCAGCACGAAAGAAAGAGCAATAAAGCAAGTCGGCTACGTCGCCATCACGACGCTCGTATTCCTTGCGTTTAACTGGGTCAACGAGCTCCTGTTCATTCAGTTCGAACAGAGCAATGGGATCAACTGGGTATTCATTCCCGCCGGGATCCGCCTGCTGGCCACGCTGCTGTTCGGGTTCGCCGGCTTTGTCGGCTTGCTGCTGGCCGGTTTCTATCTCAACTTCCATCACTTCGTGTTCCCGGATGCGTTTCGTGCATTGAGCGGCGCCATGGCGGGTGCGGGCGGCCCTTATCTTGCCTACCTGTTCGCCAAACACTGGTTCGACTTGCAGCCGCGTCTTGGCGGGCTGACCGTCCAGCGACTGCTGTTCACGGGGGTGCTGTGCGGGCTCATGAGTCCCGTCTTTCACCACGCACTCCTGTGGGTTCAGACAGGGCTGGTGGACTGGCTTGCGCTGACGGCGATGATCGTCGGCGATATCGTCGGCATCCTGATCGTCCTGTCCCTGGCAAAGGGCCTGCTCGCGCTGTCCGACCGCTTCGGCCCCGCCGCCCGCATCAAAACCCGGTGGACGCCGCGAGGTCCATCGGATCCGTACGATCCCTGAGACATTTTGTAACGTTTCTTACATGGACAGGCTGGTTGGGGCCAGGCTTTTCGTCTGTAATGAAAGGATTGCCCAATCCGTTCACGACGCCGATGATGACCTTCCCGCCCTTCCCTACAGTGCCCGCCTCGGTCCATCCGCATGAAAGCGACCCTCATCACGCCGTCGGTTCCGAAGCGGGGCAGCGTCGTGCCGGATGACCTGAACGAGGGCGCCGAGCACCGCTACGTGCGCTGCAATCAAACGATGTCGAGGCTGGTCTACCGGGCGCAGGTTGTCCGGCAGGTCTTCGGGACGAACGTGGCCAGGATCTTCATGCGCCTGATGCGGGTCGATGCCGGCGTGGCACGGCGCGTATTGCGCTCGCCCTCGTCCAGGCTCAGGCGCTAGCTCGTCGGCAGGCATGCGGACGCTGGCTGGTATAACGCCGGCCCCTGCTCCTGCTAACTTAAGCCAATCTTATCGCGGCATATTGTTACCGACCGGATACGCTTTTGCCAATTCAGCCATGCTACACTGCGCGCCGACCATGAACAGTCCCTCTCTTTACCAATTCCTGCCGGCGCCCTGATCCTTGCGGTCGCGCCGGTGCATACCTGCGCAGGCCGATCATGCCGCTGAAATTTTTCCGCCGTCTCACCGACAACGCCACCCTGAAATCGCTGGGCCCCGGCCTCATTACCGGCGCCGCCGACGACGACCCATCCGGCATCGCCACCTATTCGCAGGCCGGCGCCCAGTTCGGCTTCAATACCCTGTGGACGCTGGTGCTCACCTATCCGTTCATGGTCGGGATCCAGCTGGTCTCGGCGCGCATCGGCCGCGTCACCGGGCGCGGACTGGCCGCCAACATCCGGCGCGCGTATTCGCCGTGGCTGCTGTACATCATCGTCGCGCTGCTGCTGGTGGCCAACGTGATCAACATCGCGGCCGACATCGCCGCCATGGGCGAAGCGGTGCGCCTGCTGACCGGCACAGGCTCCGGCCATCTGTACGCCCTCGCCTTCGGCCTGCTGTGCCTGTCGCTGCAGGTATTCCTGCCTTATGCCAGCTACGTGCGCTACCTGAAATGGCTGACGCTCGGCCTGCTGTCGTATGTCGCCACCGCCTTTGCCGTGCACATGCCCTGGACCGAGGTGCTCGCGCGCACCGTCTGGCCGCATTTCACGTTCACCAAGGAATCGGTCGCACTGGTCGTCGCCGTATTCGGCACCACGATCAGTCCCTACCTGTTCTTCTGGCAGGCCTCGCAGGAAGTCGAGGAGATTCGCAATGCGCCGCACACACGCGCGCTGCGCACCCGCCCGCACGACGCCGTCGCCCAGCTCAGGCGCATCAAGGCCGACACCTTCATCGGCATGGGCTTTTCGAACCTGGTCGCCTTCTTCATCGTCCTGACGACCGCGGTGACCCTGGGCGCGCACGGCATCACGGACATCACCTCCTCGAGCCAGGCGGCCGAAGCGCTGCGTCCGGTGGCCGGCGAATTCGCCTTTCTCGCGTTTGCGCTTGGGATCATCGGCACCGGCATGCTGGCGGTGCCGGTGCTGGCCGGATCGGCCGCCTACGCGGTCACCGAGAGCTTCCGCTGGCGTAACGGCATGGACCTGAAAGTGGTCGAGGCGCGCGAGTTCTACGCCATCATCGCGCTGGCGACCCTGGGCGGCGTCCTGCTCGATTTCGCCCCGATCGACCCGATCGCCGCCCTGGTGCTGTCGGCCCAGATCAACGGCGTCATCGCCGTGCCGATCATGGTCGTCATGATGATGCTGGCCCATAACCGCAAGATCATGGGCAAGTACACGCTCAGCACGCGCCACACCCTGCTCGGCTGGTGCGGCATCGCGATCATGCTGGTGGCCGTGGTGGCGATGTTCCTGACCTTGTAGGGCCCGGTATGTTAGGACGCGAACAGTTGGCCCCCGCTGGAACGCTTACTGTGGACCATCAACTTACACAGGGAGAGCAGTCATGCGCACGAAATTCACACTTGCCATCGTATCCGCAGCATTGGTGATGGCGGCCGGTACGGCCAATGCCGGCTGCGGCAAAGGAGCGCTGGCGGGCGGCGTGGTCGGCCACGTGGCCGGAAAGCATGGGGTTGCCGGCGCGGCGATCGGTTGCGTGATCGGACACCATGCTGAAAAGAAGAAGGAAAAGCAGGCTGCTGCGGCGGCAGCAGCGCAGAACAACGCAGCGGCGCAAAACAACGCAACAGCGCAGCAACAAGTCACCAAGCCAAAGAAGTAATGTGACTGGGGAGGCCGTGTCCGGAAGTCGGACACGGCCTCCCCCTTCTTGCAATCATCAAAAGACGATCAAGCCTTCGTGTTGCGCTTGCGCATGACAGTGCCGGCGCCCAGCAGTGCGATGCCGAACAGGGCCAGCGAACCCGGCTCTGGCACGTCGACCGGCGGCAGGCCGTTCTCACCCAGCTTCAGTTGGCCGTTATTGCTAACGAAGAAATAGCCTGGCGTATTCGCATATCCCTGGCCATTGCAACCATTCCCGCTGAAATTGGCGTACTGGCAAGCCACTTCGTCGACCAGGAGATCGGTCGGATCGCCGACCGTATTGGCGTTGGTGAAGGCAAAGGCCAGGATCGATTCCGTCGACAGGTCGGTGCCATTTTCGCGGAAGAAGTAGCCTGCATCCAGGCTCCCTTGGGCTGCCGACGCCAGCACGGTGATCTGGCCGTTATTGGTTGGCGAGCCGCTCGCATCGACCCGGCCGCCGCCGCCTGCCAGCACACTGAACTCGGCGATCTGGTTGCCGAGGTTGGCGCCATAGATACCGGCTGCGGTGCCGTACTGGTTGGTCGGGTTCTGGAACATGCGGATGGTACCGCCGGTGAACGAGAAGGCGCCGCCGAAGCTGCCGGTGCCGGTCGCTTCAAAGGTCGCGGTGATGTTGCCGCCCGGGTAGTTGATCGGGAACAGCTGGCTGTTGCTGTCGGCCTGCACGATGTTGAACACGCTGTGCTCGGCAAACGAGAAGCTGCTCGCGCCCGTCGGATTGATCTGGATGAACGAATTGCCATTCACGTCCAGGTACTCGTTGACCGTCTGGCCGGACGCAAAGCCGCCACCAGTCGGATTAAACACCCAATTGTTCAGGACGGTTTCCGCATGTGCGGCCCCGGCCATGGTCATCGTCATGGCGGCAGCGGCGCCCAGTGTTTTGAGGAGTTTCATAGATCGGCATTCCTTGCTTGAGTTGGTTGTGCACATACACAAATGTAAACAAGCAAGCGCCATGCCAATTTTTCGCAACTCATAAAAATCAATGACTTGCGCTCAATCGTTACGTGTTTCCCTGAGGAAGTGTAAAGTATTCCGGCATATCATTTAACAAATAATTCGGTGGTGAAACAGACCGGACAACCCGGAAACGCGTGACGGGCTCCGGCCAGTGGGGCGCTCAGCGCTTGTCCTGCAAGCTCCGCCACTGCACCTTCCCCGTCCCCGACTTCGGCAGGGCCTCGCGGAACTCGACGATGCGCGGACTTTTGTACGCCGCCATGTTCGCATGCGACCAGTCGACGATGTCCTGTTCGCTGACCTGACCGTGAAAGCCGTCCTTCAGCACCACGACCGCCTTCACCGTCTCGCCGCGGCGCGCGTCCACGCCCGACACCACGCACACCTCGCGGATCGCCGGATGGCGGTACATCAGCGCCTCCACTTCCGCCGGCCACACCTTGTAGCCCGAGGCATTGATCATGCGCTTGAGGCGGTCGGTCATGAAGAAATAGCCGTCCTCGTCGACCATGCCGATATCGCCGGTGCGGAGAAAACGCTTGCCGTCGATCTCGATGAAGGCATCCCTGCTGGCCTCTTCGTTGTTCCAGTAGCCCAGCATCACTTGCGGCCCGTGCACGACGATTTCGCCGACCTCGCCGACGCCCAGCGTCGCGAAAGTATCGGCATCGATCACGCGTGCATCGACGTCCTGGATCGGGATGCCGAGGCATTGCTTCTTCGGGCGATCCGGCGGGTTGATGTGGGTCGGCGCGATCGTCTCCGACATGCCGTAGCCCTCGATGTAGTCGATGCCGAGCAGCTCGTGCATCTTGCGGGCAATGGCTTCGGGCATGGCGGCGCCACCGCCGCTGAGGCGCTTGACGGTGGACAGGTCGTACTCCATCACGCGCGGACTCGAGAGCAGGTCGATCACCATGGTGGAAATCAGCTGGGCTGCGTTCACGCGGTGGCGGCGGATGCATTCGGCGGCCATGTCGCGATCCCAGCGCGCCAGCAGGACGATGGTGCTGCCGAGGAAAATCGGGCCGTTCATTCCGCCCTGCATGCCGGTCACGTGGAACAGCGGCAGCACGCTCAGCGCAATCGAGTCCTGCTGCGTCCCGAACCACTGCTGGCCTGCCAGCGCGTTGTACATCACGCTGCGGTGGGTGTGCATGCAGCCTTTCGGCAGGCCGGTGGTGCCCGAGGTATAGGGCATGGCGCACAGGTCGTCCGGGCCGGCGCTGAGCGGCCCCGGACGGCAGCCGCGCGCCAGCATGGCGCTCCACAGGACGACGCCCTCGCCTTCGATGGCGCGGCGCGGGGCGGCGACGAATTCGGGCACGGCGAGATCGGTCGGCGTCGTCAGGTAGTCGGAATAGGCCGCGACCAGCAGGTGGCGCAGGCCCTCCTCGCGCAGCGGCGCGGCCTGCGCGTATAAATCCTGGGGCACGAAGATGGTGGTCGCGCCGGTGTCGCTGACGTAGTGGCGCAGCTCCTCGGTCAGGTTCATCGGGTTGACCGGCACCACGACGGCGTTGGCGCGCAGGATGGCGTAGTAGGCGATGATGAACTGCGGGCTGTTCTGCATGTAGAGCAGGACGCGGTCGCCCGCCTTCACGCCGCACTCCTGCTCGAGGTAGCCGGCGACGCGCTCGACCTGGTCCTTCAGTTCCGTATAGCTGAGCGGCGTATCGTAGAACAGCACGGCCGGTTTGCCCGGGTAGCGCGTGCTGGAGACATCGAGGTTATAAAACAGGTTCGTTTGCGGGATGGTCAGGTGGCGCGGCAAACCGCGCGGCCAGAAATCGACGTGACGCTCGTGCATATCGGTGTGTCTCCTCGGCTCGTTCGATGCGGCGGGCCATTCCGGCGCCTGGCCGGAATGGCCCGCCGCAAGCTTGCTGCGTTTGCTGCGCTTATTGCCCTGCGCCTTGCGGACGGCGGCGGAACATCGCCATGCCGTCGATCGTGCACACGGGCTCGCCATTCTGGTTGGTCGCGACCCAGGTCGACTTCACGACCCCGCGGTCGGGCTTGGAGCTCGAGGGCTTGACTTCCTTCGTCACATAGCGCACCTGCAGGGTGTCGCCGGCGCGCACCGGCTGCAGCCAGCGCACGCCGTCCAGGCCGGGCGAACCCATGCTCGCTTCCTCGCAGCCCATGCCGTCCAGGACGATGCGCATCATCATCGCGCAGGTGTGCCAGCCGCTGGCGATCACGCCGCCGTAGATCGATTTGGCGGCGGCTTCCTTGTCGATGTGGAAGGGCTGCGGATCGAACTGGGTGGCGAATGCGATGATTTCCTCTTCCGTCACGGTACGCTGGCCGAGTTCGATTTCCTGGCCCGGTACGAAGTCATCGAAATACCATTGCTTTTTCATGCGGCCGTCCTTTCCATGAAACCTGGCTGGGCGATGAAGCGCGCCAGGTGGTGATCGCTGTCGCCCAGCGTCAGTTCGATCGTCGCCAGGCGCTTGAAGTAATGGGCCGCCGGCAGTTCGTCGGTCACGCCCATGCCGCCGTGCAGCTGCACGGCTTGCTGGCCGACATAGCGTGCGGCCTGGTTGATGCGGTACTTGGCGGCGGAGACGGCGCGGCGGCGCTCGGTTGCTGCACCCTCGGCATCGGGCGAGGCTAGCTTGACGGCCGCCAGCAGCGCCATCGAACGCGCCTGCTCCAGGTGGATGTACATGTCGGCCATGCGGTGCTGCAGGGCCTGGAACTTGCCGATCGGCGCGCCGAACTGCTGGCGGGTTTTCAGGTATTCCAGCGTCGCTTCGAAGATGGCTTCCATCGCACCCAGCGCTTCCGCGCACAGGAGGCCGGCGCCGTAGTCGAGGGCGGCGTCGAGGATGTCCGCGCCCTTGCCCTCTGCTCCCAGCAGGTTCGCACGCGGCACCTGCACCTTGTCGAAGCGGACGTCGGCGGCGCGCTGGCCGTCGAGGGTGCGATAGTCGGACACGGTGATGCCGGCCGTATCGGCAGGCAGCACGAACAGCGAGACGCCGTCCTGGCCGCGCTGCTCGCCGCTGCTACGGGCGGAGACAACCAGCATCCCGGCCTGGCCGCCATGGAGGACGACTTTCTTTTCGCCGTTCAGGACCCAGCCGTCGCCGTTCGCGTCGGCGCGGGTGGCGATGTCGAACATGTCGTGGCGCGACTGGCGCTCGCCCAGGGCGCAGGCCAGTTTCAGTTCGCCCGTTGCGACTTGCTCGAGCAGGTCGCCGCGTCCGCCGGCCAGGCGCAGGAATTCGGCGCCGAGCACGGTGGCAAAATAGGGCTCGACCACGAGGCCGCGGCCCAGTTCCTGCATCACGACGAACATGTCGACCGCGTTGCCGTTGAAGCCGCCGTGTTCTTCCGGCACCGGCAGCGCCGTCATGCCGAGTTCGGCCAGCGTGGCCCAGGCGGTATCGGAGGTGCCGGTATCGGAATGGATGATGCCGCGGCGGGTCTCGAAGCTGTAATCGCGGCCGATCCAGCGTTTCAGTGCATCCGCGAATTGCAGTTGTTCCTGGTTGAAATTGAAGTCCATGCCTTCTCCTTACAGGCCCAGGATCATCTGGGTGATGATGTTGCGTTGGATCTCGTTCGAGCCGCCGTAGATGGAGGTCTTGCGATAGTTGAAGTAGTGCGACAGCAGCGGTGCGGCGTCATCATCGTCCACCAGGCTGTGCTCGCGCTCGCCCTCGAGATAGGCCGGGTCGAAAGGCAGCGCCATCGGGCCGACGGCTTCGACCATCAGTTCGGACAGCTGCTGCTGGATGTCGGTGCCGCGCACCTTCAGCACCGAAGCTTCCGGACCCGGCCCCTTGTCGGCGCGCGACAATACCCGCAGGACCGTCGTCTCGAGCGCCATCAGTTCGATTTCCAGGCTGGCCAGTTTGGCACTGAACAGCGGGTCTTCGATCAGCGGCCTGCCGTTTTTCCGTTCGCGCGCGGCCAGGGTTTTCAGGAAGGCGAGTTCGCGCCTGCTGCGGCCGACGGCGGCGATGCCCGTGCGCTCGTGGCCGAGCAGGTATTTGGCATAGGTCCAGCCCTTGTTTTCCTGCCCGACCAGGTTCGCCACGGGAACGCGCACGTTGTCGAAGAAGACTTCGTTCACTTCGTGGTCTTCGTCGAGCATGATGATCGGGCGCACCGTGATGCCGGGGCTATGCATATTAATCAGGAGGAACGAGATGCCCTCCTGCTTGCGTACGCCGGTATCGGTGCGCACCAGGCAGAAGATCATGTCGGCGTGCTGGGCCAGCGTGGTCCAGGTCTTCTGGCCATTGACGATGTAGTGATCGCCGTCGCGAACTGCGGTGGTCTTCAGCGAGGCGAGATCCGAGCCGGCGCCCGGTTCCGAATAACCCTGGCACCACCAGTCCTCGCAGGACAGGATGCGCGGCAGGTAATGGGCTTTCTGTTCGGGGCTGCCGAAGGCCATGATGACCGGGGCGACCATGTTGACGCCGAAAGGCATGATCTGCGGCGTGCCGGCGCGCGCGCATTCTTCGTCGAAGATGTGGCGCTGGACCGGGGTCCAGCCCGGACCGCCGAACTCGACGGGCCAGCCGGGTGCAACCCATCCTTTGCTTGCCAAAATCTTGTGCCAGCGTACGCTGTCTTCCTTGTTCAGGCGCAGGTGATGGCGCACCTTGTGCTGCAGGTCCGCAGGCAAGGCCTCCGCCAGGAAGGCCCGCACTTCATCGCGAAATGCCAGGTCGTCGTCCGTGTAAGTCAGGTCCAATTCGGTCTCCTCGTTATTCGTCGCGCCGGGTGAAAAAGCACGATCGTTCACCAAAGATTCTACCCGAAAAAAAGGCGGACTTATCAAATAAAAAAGAGGATGCGATTACCCGGCGGGCAGGACTCCGTAGGGTGGGCTCCGCCCACGCGGTCGTACGTATGCGATCCGATACATGGTTCGTACAGATACCAGTGCATATCGACGCCCAAAAAAAAGAAAGCTCCCGCAGGAGCTTTCTTTGACGACCTTATTTTGCCGCGATTTACTTCTTGACCACGTCCGGGCTGGCCGGCCCCGGCGCCGCCATGTACGGCATCGTGCGCGAGGCCATGCGCGTGTCGGTCTTGAGCATGCCGGCCTCGTCGGCCAGGATGTGGGCCGCTTCCTGCAACAGCACGTCCTTCGCGTCCTTCGCTGCCTTCTCGGCGGCGATCTCGGCCGACAGGGCGCGTTCGTCGGCCTGCAGGCCGTCGTCGCGCTGGCGGCTGCTCGATGCGATCACGGTCTTGGCGGGACGGGTCGGCTCCGGCACCTTGCTGCGTGCTTCCTTGCCGCCCGGCGCCGCCGCCGGTTCGTCCGGGGTGGTGGCGCCCTTGCCTGCCGCCAGGCGTGCTTCGCGCATCTTGGCTTTCGCATCCTGGGCGTCGCGCTCCTTGCGGCGCACGGCTTCGTTCAGCGAGATCGCGTTTTCCTTACGCAGCTTCATCACTTCGGCGATGTCTTCGCGCAGGTCCTGGAATTCCTTGTCCTTGGCGATGCGCGCTTCGTGACGCTTCTGCAGCGGGGCAACGAGTTCCTTCAGGTCGCCCGAGGGCACGTAATTGGCCGGCTTGATCGACACCCAGGGCAAGGCGTTGTCGAACGAGGATTCGCCGAAGCTTTCCGGATCGGTCGTCACCGGCAGCTTGATGTCGGGCGTGACGCCGCGCAGCTGGGTGGTGCCGCCGTTGATGCGGAAGAACTGGGCGATCGTCATCTTGAGTTCGCCATAACGCGTTTTATCCGACTGCGAGAAGCGGTCGAGGTCGATCAGGGTCTGCACCGTGCCCTTGCCGAAGCTCGGTTCGCCGATGATGAGGCCGCGGCCGTAGTCCTGAATCGCGGCGGCGAAGATCTCCGAGGCCGAGGCCGAACCGCGGTTGATCAGGACGCCCATAGGGCCATCCCAGGCCAGGCCGGGCGCGGTATCGCTCTCGACCTCGACGCGGCCTTCGGCGGTGCGCTGCTGCACGACCGGACCCTTGTCAATGAACAGGCCGGTCAGTTCGACGGCTTCCACCAGCGAACCGCCGCCGTTGTTGCGCAGGTCGATCAGGACGTTGTCGACTTTTTCCTTCTTCAGTTCGCCCAGGATGCGGGCGACGTCGCGGGTGGCGCTCTTGAAGTCCTTGTCGCCCTTGCGGCGCGCTTCGAAGTCCTGGTAGAAGGTCGGCAGCGAGATGATGCCGATGCGCTTGGCGATGCCGTTTTCCTTGACCTGGATGATCGACTTCTTGGCCGCCTGCTCTTCCATGCTGATCTTCTTGCGCACCATCGAGACGGCCACGTGCTTGGCGTCGACGCCCGCGTCGCCGGGGATGATGTCCAGGCGCACGGTCGAACCCTTCTCGCCGCGCACCAGCTGCACCACGTCGTCGATGCGCCAGCCGAGGATGTCGGTAAACGGGCCGTTGCCCTGGGCCACGCCGACGATGCGGTCGCCGACCTTCAGCTTGCCGGATTTGTCGGCCGGGCTGCCCGGCACGATTTCGCGGATCACCGTGTAGTCGTCGCGCGCCTGCAGCACGGCGCCGATGCCTTCCAGCGACAGGCGCATCGCGATGTCGAAATTGTCGGCCGAGCGCGGGCCGAGGTAGTTGGTGTGCGGCTCGATCGCGGTGGCGTAGGCGTTCATGAACATCTGGAACACGTCTTCGTTGTTCAGCTTCTTCATGCGCGAGATGTAGTTCTCGTAGCGCTTGTCGAGCGTCTCGCGGATCGCCTTTTCATCCTTGCCGGCCAGTTTCAGGCGCAGCCAGTCGTTCTTGACGCGCTTCCTCCACAGGTCGCGCACCTCGTCCTCGTTCTTCGCCCAGGGGGCTTTTTCGCGGTCGAGCTGCAGGGTTTCGTCGACCGTGAAGTCGAGCTTGGTCTTGAGCAGGCTGCGCGCATAGTTCATGCGGTCGCCAAAGCGCTGCTGGTAGAGGTTGTAGATCGCGAAGGGCTGGGTCAGGTCTTCGTTATTGATGGCGTCGTCGAGCTTGGTGCGCAGTGGCGCGAAGCGGTCGATGTCGGCCTGGGTGAAGTAGAGCTTTTCGCTGTCGAGCGTCTGGAAGTAGTTGTCGAAGATCTTTTCCGACATCGCGTCGTCGAGCGGGGTCGCCTTGTAGTGGTAGCGGCCCAGCACGCGCGAGGCCCACAGCGCGGCTTGCGTCTGCGCGGCGACCGGCTTCATCTGGGTGGACGCGACTTTTTCCGGCTGGGCGGTGACGGCGTGCGTCGAGACGGCGCAGGCGGCAGCCAGGGCAAGGATCAACATCTGCTTCTTCATGTAATCGTTCTCCGAACGTGAACTTGATTGACTGCTTGCGCTCGATACCGCAGGTATCCAAAGCGCGCGAACCCATTCTACAGGAACGCGGGCGCGCGTCGAGCCGGCTTGTGCGGGGCGTCGTGACAATATTAAGGCTCCCTTAAGGCTGGGTGATCAGCCTCGTACCAGGCGCAGCAATGCGTCGTGCCAGAGGTATATAGCGCCGGCCACGCCAAGTACAAGGACCCAGGGCCAGGAACGCGCGGCCAGGCGCCAGTCGACCGGGGACGGCCAGAAGGACAGGAACTGCGGCGCCAGCAGCACCGCCAGCAGCAGGTCGAGGGGCGCAAAGCGCCAGCCGGGACCGGTGCGCCAGGCGGCGACCGCCAGCGGCAACAATAAAATCAGCAGCGGCGCCAGCGCGGCCGGGGCAGCGTTGTACCAGCGCAGGTTGGAAAAGGTGACGGAACCGAGCTCCCAGACTTTGCCCTTGCGGCGCGGGAACAGGCTGATATTGGTCGGCTCGGCATTCGTCAGCAGGCCGACGCCGAAATGCGCCAGCTCGTGGCACAGGGTACCTGGCGCGGTGAGGAGAAAAAAGGCCGGGTGCGCGCCGGACAGCATCCAGAACAGGAAAGCGGTCGCCAGCGAGGGCACCAGGTAGATCAGGATGTCGCCATGGCTGCACAGGAATGCAGGCAGGTAGGCCGTGCAGGCGGGCAGGCTCATCCTTGAATCGCAGTGTTACCGGGCGCGCTTATTGCGCATAGAAACAGCGCCCGCAAGCCTGGCGGTAGCTTTCGTTGCCGCCGATGCTGACCTGCTCGCCTTCACGGATGCGGCGCCCGGCTTCGTCGACGCGCACGTTCATCGTCGCCTTCTTGCCGCAGGTGCAGATGTTCTTGATTTCCTCGATGTCGTCGGCCAGCGCCAGCAGGTAGGCCGAGCCGGGGAAAGGGTCGCCGCGGAAATCGCTGCGCAGGCCGTAGCAGATGACGGGTACGCCGCGCACTTGCGCCACCTGGTGCAGCTGCTGCACCTGTTCCTTGCTGAGGAATTGCGCCTCGTCGACCAGCACGCAGGACACCTTGGGTGCGGCGGCGAGGAAATTGGTGCCGCCATCGAAGGTATCGACCTCGCGTTGCGGGCCCAGGCGCGAGGTGATCAGGCCGACGCCGTAGCGGTTGTCGATCGCCGCCGTATACAGCTTGACGACCTGCCCCTGCTCTTCATAGTTGTGCGCCACTTGCAGCAGAGCCGTCGACTTGCCGGCGTTCATCGCCGAATACCTGAAATAGAGTTTTGCCACTGCCCTGCCCGTGCGCCAATTGGAATCCGGAAATTATAGCGGTGCAGCGGCAGTGGCGCCAGCTCAGCCGATGCTCAGTCGATGAGGACCCTGGCAGGATTGCCGGCCACCGTCGCTCCGGCCGGCACGTCGCGCGTGACGACGCTGCCGGCGCCGACGATGGCATCGTCGCCGATGCTGACACCCGGCAGGATGACGGCGCCGCCGCCGATCCAGACGTTCTTCCCGATCGTGACGGGCACACCCTTCTCCAGGCCGCTGCGCCGGATTGCCGGGTCGCGCGGGTGATCCGCCGTGTAGATCTGCACGGCCGGGCCGATACGGGTGTCGTCGCCGATCGACACCAGCGCCGTGTCCAGGATCACGCAGTTGTAGTTGAGGAAGACCCTGGCGCCGAGGCGAAGGTTGAAACCGTAGTCGCAGTAAAAGGGAGGACGCACCATGACGCCCTCGCCTGCCGCCGGCACCCGTTCCTGCAGCAGCCGGTGCCAGACATCAGCCGGCTCGCCAATCGCCGCGTTGTAGCGCGCCAGCCAGGCGGCGCAGGCTTCGAGTTCCACCTGCAGCTCGGGAGCGCTCGGGTGATACAGCTCGCCCGCGAGCATCTTGTCCTTTTCGCTGCGTTCCATTATTGCCCCGGCCGATAGCTGCGCTCGAGCTGTTTCTGGATGTCTTCCTTGTAGAACAGCACGTCCTTGAACTCGCCGCGGCTGTACATCTCGGCCTGGTCGGCGAAGTGTTTCGAGGCCGGATTGCCGCTCTGGCCGCCGGCCAGGATACTCTTCGCCTTGAGCTTTGGTCCGAACTCGACGACGGCGACAAAACTGTTGCCGCGGTCGCCGTAGATGCGCTTGGTCTTCTGCTTCGCCACCATCCCGAAGGAAGCGAGCGAGCCCCAGTTGGCCGAGGTGAAGGCAACCGGCCAGCTCGGCTTGCTGTCGTCGTATTCCTGCTGCACATCACCGCTGATGCGCTGGAAGCGGTTGATCTCGCCCCACGGGGTTTTCCAGGTGCCGAAGTCCTTCGTCAGTTTTTCGCTGGCGCGGCCCAGTGCTTCGAGGCGCTCGTCCGCGGTCAACCTGGTCGTGATGAAGTCGACGGTCGGGATATTCGCTGCCTTTGCCCGCGGCGCGTTCGCCGTCACCATTTCCTGGCCCCAGTAAACCGCCAGTGCCGTCGGCACCGAATTCGCGGCCCAGCGCAGGTCCCAGCCGCGCAGGCTGGCGACCTGCTCGGCAAGCGCCGTCTTGCGCGCGTCGCCGGCCGGCAAGGCGTCGAAGTCTTTCGCCAGTTGCGGCACCAGCGGCTCGAAGGCCGTCAGGTAGGGGTCGTAGGCGGTGGCGATCAGGCTGTCGAGGGTCAGGTTCTTCGCATCCTTCAGCACCCGTTCGGCGTGGCGGCCGCGCGCGTTTTCCGGCAGCGACCACATGTAGGCCGGATAGTCCTGCAGTTTCGGGCTGTTCGCGCCCGAGGAGCTGAAGGGCCAGTTGTTGGTGTTCGAGATATAGGCGCTCGCCGGGTTGAACAGCGTGATGGTGTCGCGGATTTCGTGCAGCCCCTGCCATTCGGTGGCCGGGTTGCTGCCGTCGACCGGTTTCGACCAGTCGAATCGCGGGTCGCGTTTCGGAATGAAATTGCCGTGGAAGTAGGCGATATTTCCGTCGGCGTCCGCATACACGGTGTTGTTCGAGGAATTCGTGCGCAGCTCCATTGCCTTGTAGAAGGCGGCGTAATTCTTCGCCTTGGTGCGCGAATACGACTGGGTCAGCGCCTTCACAGGCTCGTCCATCATCCTGACTGCCACCCACTTGCCGTCCTGGCCGCGCACGATCGGGCCGTGGTGGCTGAAATAAGCGGTGATGCTGCGGCTGCCCATGCTGCCGTCCGGCTTCCTGAAAGGCAGCGTCAGCGGGACGGCGCGCAGGGCCCGCTCCTGCCCGCCGTATTTGTAGAAATACTTGCCTTTGCGTTCGACCACCGTTTCCAGGTATTCGTCGATCACGTCGCCGCCGCCCGAGGTGTGCATCCAGCCGGCGCGCTCATTGAAACCCTGGTAGATGAAGAACTGGCCCCAGGTCACGGCGCCGTAGGCGTTCAGGCCCTGCTCGCTCACCATGTGGATCTCGGGGCGGAAGTAGAAGGAGGTATGCGGATTAATCAGCAGCAGCGGATGGCCCGAGGCGGACAGTTTGGGAGCGATCGCGAAGCCGTTCGAGCCGCGCGGCTCGGCGTCCAGCAGATTCCGGTTGTCGGCCAGGGTCGGCTGTAAGGCCTTGCCGTAGAAGGCTTCCAGCTCCTTCAGGTCGATTTCCTCGATGTCGCCGCCGATACTGCCTTCGCTGAAGGAGAGCGCCATCCACGGCTCGAAGCGGCTCAGGAGCTTCGGTTTGACTTCCGGATGTGTGTGCAGGTAAAAATTCAGGCCGTCGGCCCAGGCAATCATCAAGTCCTTGAGCCAGGCCGGGCTGGCCGCGTACTTCGCCCGCATGTCGTCCGGCCGGATGTAGAGCTTCATGCGCAGGTCGCGCCAGACTTCCTTCTCGCCCTCGACTTCGGCCAGGCGCCCCATCGCGTTGATGTAGTTCAGTTCGACGCGGTTGAAGTCGTCCTCGGCCTGGGCATAGACCATGCCGAACACGGCATCGGCGTCGCGCTTGCCGAAGACGTGGGGAATGCCCCATTTGTCGCGCATGATCGTGACCCGCCCTGCCGTCTTTTGCCAGCGCGCCAGTTCCGCGGCATTCGGCGCCGTTTTGGCGGCGACACCGATCGGCGCATCCTGCACGGCCCAGGCCGGCAGTGCCGCTCCGGCAAGGGTCAGGGCGAAGGTCGAGGAAACGAGGCGGGACAGGATCATGCGGATTCTCCGTGTGGTGATCGCTTTGGACGATCAGGCTGCGTTGTTGGCGAGCTTCTGCTTCAGTATTTCGTTCTCGGTCAGCAAAGTCGCCATGCGGTCCTTCAGCGCGGCGATCTCCGCTTTCAGAGCGGCCTTTTCGTCGATCGGCTCACCGTCCGGCCCGAATTTCTTCGGCTTCGCGGCCGCCTTCTGCTCGCGCACCTGGCGCGCGGCCTGCTGCAACTCCTTGCGTCCACCGGCGACGGCGGCAATCTGCGCCTCCTGCGGCAGCGAGGCCACGTTGGCGGCGGCGTTGATCGAAATCGTGCCGGAACGCACTGCTTCGACCAGCTGGGGCGTGGCCGCCTTCTGGATGCGTTCGATCTGGCTGATGGTATTGCTCGACACCCGCGCCGCCTTCGCGACTTCCTCGCGCGTGTTCCACGGCGGCGGCGGGCGCGTATCCATGTCGTCCGGGTTCGGCACCGGCGGCTCGTCGGCCATCTGCTGCGCCATGCGCGCGGTCACGATTTCCTTTTTCTTCAGCGCGAGCATGCCGCGCTGGAAATCCGAGACGCTGCGGCGCGCCAGGTGGTTGTCGATCATCCACAGCATGACGTCTTCGATGGACTCGAAGTTGTTGTTGTGGACGGTACGGAACGGGATGTCATGGCGGCGGCAGATCTCGTAGCGGTTATGGCCGTCGATCAGGACGTCGCGCCAGAGGACGAGGGCATCGCGGCAGCCTTCCGCCAGCAGGCTGCGCTCGAGCGCTTCGTATTCGATGGCGCTCAGCGGATCGACGAAGGCGCGCAGTTGGTCATTGATGGTGATATTCAAAATTCGGGTCCTTGCAGCTCTTGTAACGGCGCGCATTGAAGGCTTCTCTGCGCCGGGGAGCATGATACGCCATTCGATGGCTCGGCCATAGGGTGCGGATGCGAGGCCGCGCAGCGGCACAAAAAAACCCGCGTTGCCGTCGGGGCAAGCGGGTTTCGATGTGTGGTACGGCGCCATGCATTACTGGTGCCCGGAGCCGGGATCGAACCGGCACGCCCTTGCGAGCACGGGATTTTAAGTCCCGGGTGTCTACCAGTTTCACCATCCGGGCAGCGCGGCAGGATTCTAGCACAGGCGTGATATGCCGGGGTCAAAATTGCAAGTTTACCCCCGTCGACACGAGCGGCACGTCGTCGCCGTGCCGGCCCGTGCCCTGGTCGGCGCCGCAGGGCGGCTGCAGCCGCGCCCGGTCGTGCGTGGCAGCCGGATCCGCGGCGCGCCAGGCCGCGCGTGCGGGCGACGCCGGACGCGCCGTCCGCCGCGGCGGACGCGCCCGCGGGGCAAGCGCGCTGCGCTCGCGGGTACAGGCTTGCGCGCCCGTCGCGCTCATCGCGGGCCCGCCAGCGCCAGCTGGCGCGCACCGGCCGGTGCAGGCTGGACCGCACCGCTTTCCAGCTTGAACTCCCCCACCAGCGCCACCAGGGTCGCCGCCTGTTCCTGCAGGCTCTCGGTGGCCGCCGCCGCCTCTTCCACCAGCGCCGCGTTCTGCTGGGTCGCATCGTCCATCTGCACGATGGCCTGGTTGACCTGGCCGATGCCGGTGCTCTGTTCGGCGCTGGCGGCGCTGATTTCGCTGACGATATCGGTCACGCGGCGCACGCTCTCGACGACCTGCTGCATCGTCTGGCCCGCTTCGGCCACCAGCATCGAGCCCATGCCGACCTTGTCGACCGAGTCGCCGATCAGGCCCTTGATCTCTTTCGCGGCGGCCGCGCTGCGCTGGGCCAGGTTGCGCACTTCGGTGGCGACGACGGCGAAGCCGCGTCCCTGCTCGCCCGCACGCGCCGCCTCGACGGCCGCGTTCAGGGCCAGGATATTGGTCTGGAAGGCGATGCCGTCGATGACGGAGATGATGTCCACCACCTTGCGCGAGGAGGCGTCGATCGAGGCCATGGTCTGGACCACCTGGGCCACGACGTCGCCGCCGCGCAGCGCCACTTCCGAGGCCGAGGCCGCCATCTGGTTGGCCTGGCGCGCATTGTCCGCGTTCTGGCGCACGGTCGAGGTCAGTTCTTCCATCGACGCCGCCGTTTCCTCCAGTGCGCTGGCCTGCTGCTCGGTGCGGGCCGACAGGTTGGCGTTGCCCTGGCGGATTTCATTGCTGGCGCCGGCGACGCTGTCCGAACTCAGGCGCACTCGCGCCAGCACGTCCTGGATTTTCGCAACAAACGTATTGAAGCCGGAGGCAATCGTGGCCAGCTCGTCGGTGCCGCGCACTTCCAGGCGGGCCGAGAGGTCGGCGTTGCCGCCGGCAAGGCCGGTCATCGTCGCCGCCAGCGCGCGCACCGGGCGCATCAGCCGGAACAGCGTGGTGACCATGACGGCAGCGGCCAGCAGCGCGCACGCGCTCGATACCATCAGCGAATATTTCACGAGTTCGCGCGCCGAGGCGGTGGCGACCGCATGCGGGAAGCTGAGCTGGACCGCCCAGGGCGCCATCTCCGGGTGTGGACGCAGCGGCTGCAGCAGGCGCACCATGCCGTGCTCGTCGGTAAATTCGTAGGGCTTGCCCTGGCGGATGCTTTCCAGGCCGGCGGCCGGGATGTCATCGGCCTTCTTGCCGTTGCGCGCGGCAACCGGATTGCTCGCGTACAGGCCGCCGTTCGACACCAGGGTCAGCACGCCGCCTTCGATCGGCTTCATGCCGGCCAGGATGGCGGACAGTTTGGAAACCATCATGTCGCCGGTCGCCGCGCCCTTGAATTTGCCGTCGATCACGATCGGTGCCACGAGCGAGGCGATCAGCGCATCCTTGCCATTGATAGGATAGGAATACGGTTCGGTCAGGAAGCGCTTGCCGGTGCTCTTCGGTACGTCATACCAGTCGTTCGCTCCCGGCACGGTGGTGAACACGATCGGCTCGACCCCGATCTTGCCGCCCTCGCCGCGCGTGTAATAGGGCATGTAGCGGCCGCTGGCGTCGTATTCCGGCTTCTTGCCGGCAAACTCCGCATCCTTGCCGTCCAGGGCATCGGGCTCCATGGTGACCGAGGCGCCGATCAGGTCCTCCGAGCCTTGCAGCATCGACCGGGTCACCGTGCCGACCTGGGCACGGGCCAGGGTTTCGCCCGCCGCGCCCGTCGCGCGCACGGCGTCGGCGACCGTCGAGACCGCCTTCAGGTTGGCGCCGATGCGCCCTTCGAGCACGCCGGCCGTCTCGCGCGCCGCCGTGCGCGCCAGGCGCATCGACGCTTCTTCGGCGTCGGCGCTGCCCTTGACGCCGATGAAGGCGGAGGTGATCCCGAGGCTGAGAACGACCAGCACGGTGGCGGTAGCGCTGATGCGGGTGTTGAGCGAGAACGCAAAGCGTGGGGACGGTGTGGGGCGTGGAGTGGTGTCGGAAGTCTTCATGGGAGTGCGGGAGAAATTAGAAGGTACGCACGAGGGTCAGCACGAAGCTGCCCCTGGCCGGGTTCGAGTAGGCGATGTGCCCGGCGGCATCGGGCACGCCGGTCGTGTAGCGGTCATAGGCATGGGTGGCGCCGTACGCGCGCGTATAGGCTCCGGCCACGCTCCAGCCCCCGGCCAGGGTATGTGTCAGGCCGACCTTCACGTCGCGCCAGTTCCAGTAATCGTTGCCGGCGCCGGCCACCCGGCCCTCGCCCGCGTGCAGGTTGAGCACCGTGGCGTGTCCGAGGTCGAGGTTGGCGCCGCCGTCGAAATAGCCGGTGCCGCGCGCGTTGGCGATGCCGAAGAAGTCGCGGGTGAACGTGTAGTTGTATTTGGCGTAGAGCGATTTATAGCTGAGGCCAGCCGACAGTTCGCCGTAATCGAAGCGGGTGCCGGTGGCCTTGACGACCGCGCCCGGATACTTGTAATAGAGCACGTTCAGGCTGTAGCCGACTTCGCCCAGGCTGCCGCTGTAGCCGCCGTACAGGTCCCATTCGAGCTTGCCGTTTTCGATGTAGCGGTCGCTGACGTTCGAGACCCAGCTGCCGGCGCTCCAGCCGCTGCGGTGATTGATGTCGACGCCGGCCTGGACGGCAGGCTTGCCCCAGGTCTGGCGAAAGCCGCGCGAGATATATTGCGAGGCGAGGCCGGCGTTGCCCGTGACGGTCCAGGCCTTGTCGCTGCCTCCAGGGGCGGGTTCATCGGCATGCGCGGAGAGCGCGCACAGGAAAAGACAGGCGAGCGGCAGCTGCCGCAGGGCGAACATGGTCATGGTGGTGGTGGAGCGTGGCGCTCGGTCGAGGTCTGAAAGATTCCGTAGGGCAAATTTCCTACAGGAATTTTATGCCCTCGCTTCAGCCGATCGGCGAATTGATGGCAGGATGAAAACGAGATTTATGTGTGCTGAATCATTCGCGCCACAAAGTGGCCAGAATGGCATTCGAGATTGATAACGCGGATGTGCAAACGGCGCCGCAAGGGGCGCCGTCGGGTTGCCGGCGTGCTGCAGCCTAGCTGCCCTGGTAGATCAGTACCGCGCAGGCGGCGGCGCCGATGGCGAGCAGGCCGTAGAGGAAATAACGCATCGCGGTGGCGAGGCCGGCCACCGCCTTGTCGGCATCCTTGCCGAGCATGCCGCGCTTGCGGCCGGAGTTCATCAGCATCGCGACCAGCACGAAGCCGAAGAACAGGATCAGGACGAATTTCATGGCTGCGCCTTCAGGGGGTTCATCAAGTGCGCGCCAGCACCAGGGCCAGCGCCACGAGGCCCAGCACGCCGGATGCCGCGGCGACGAAACCGATGAGGGTCAGGCGTTCGCGCGCCGCCTGCAGTTTCGCGATCAGCTGGGCGTTCTGGTCGGCCAGTTCCGCGATCAGCTTCGACGCCTCGCGCACCTGGCCATGCAGCTGGGCGATGGCGAGGTCCTGCTGTTCGACCTGGGCGGCGAGCATGGCCAGGCCGTCGTCTACCGCCATGTGCGCCACTGCTTCGTCGAGCTCGGTATTCGGCATGGGCGCGCCCTTGCGGCCGACGGTCTCCCACAGCCTGCGGGCGCTGTTCGCGACCTGCGGTGCGGCCGAGATGACCTCGCCCCAGGGAACCGATTTCAGTACTTTCAGCCAGGCAGCCGCCATGTCCCTGCTCCTTCGTTATCAGACCTGCAGGATAGCACCACCCTGCGCCCTGCCCCGCCCTGCTGCCCCGTTGCCAATCGTGCGCTGTGGGTTTTGCAGTACCATGCTTTCATGTGTGGACGATTTGACCAAAGCCAGACGGCACGATACTACGCGAGCGTATTCGGCTGGGCCGATGCCGTGTACGACAGCGAATCGGCGCCGGCCTACAACGTGCCGCCGGGGACGTATCGCCCCGTCATGCACATCCAGGACGGCGAACGCCGCATCGACGATGTGTTCTGGAGTTATCGCGCGAAATGGGCCGAGGACAAGCTGCCGATTTCCATCAACGCCCGCCTCGACAAGCTGACCAACCGCTACTGGAGCCGGCTGCTGAAGAACGGCCGCGCGATCGTCCCGGCCGAGGGCTGGTACGAGTGGACCGGAGAGAAGGGGAAAAAGCAGCCCTGGCACATCCACCGCAAGGACCGTGCGCCGCTCTACATGCTGGCGCTGGCCAACTTCGGCAGCTTTACCGAGAACCGCGCCGAGGCCGGCTTCGTGCTGGTCACCGACGACGCGGCCGACGGCATGCTCGACGTCCATGACCGGCGCCCGGTCGTGCTCGAGGCGGCCGACGCCGCCCTCTGGCTGGACCCGGACATCAGTCCCGAGCAGGCGCTCGAACTGGCGCGCCAGGCGGCCTTGCCGCCCGAGGCCTTCGAATGGTTCAAGGTCACGCCGCAAGTGAACCGGGCGGGGGCCGACAGTCCGCAGATGGCGACCCCGCTGCCCGATTAACAGCGGCTATTCAAGCATCGTCAGCAGCGCGACCAGGCCCAGGGACAAGCCGATCAGCACGCCGGCGCGGCTGCGCAGGCGCTGGCCACGCTCGACCAGTTGCTGGGCGATACGGCGGCGCGGACGGCGGCCGGTTTCGACGCCGATATTGTCTTGCGATTCGTTCGTGTTCATTTCTACAGTATCCATTGTGTACATTTCCGAAAACGGACAGTGATTGCGGGATTGCGGCCGCGACGTGGCGGCAGCGTGATCGGGGAAGCTCGGGCGCGACGCGCTGCGTCGGCCGAGCTCAGGCAAGCCGGGCGGAGTGCCCTGGGATGCGGATACCGGCGGTGTCCGGTCGGGGTCGGCCGCGGGCAGGCGCCGCGCCGTGCAAGGACGTGAAACTGGTCGACTCGTGATGCGCGATGCGTGACATGCCAGGTACCGTGTTCGATCTGTTGTCGGGAACGCCGGAATCAACCGCGCGCCACCGGGACGTCCGCCCCGACCCGCAACATGAAGCAATCGATTCTACACGATGGTGTTGACTCTGCAATGTACATTTGCCGGGCGGATTTGCGCCAGATCATGCCGCCTGGCTTTTGACCTTCCACCGATGCATCCGCACCACGTTCACGGAGCCTGGGCAGGTACAAAAGCCCGCGCGCCTTGCGGCTGCGCGGGCTAAACGGAAATTGCTCGGGACCTGCTGGTACGGCTCGGTACTGATTAGTGCTGGTATGCGCCGATGTCGAAACCGGTGCTCGCATCACGCGCGCGGCCGTCGATATCGGTCGCTGGGGCATAGGTCGCGATGCCGCGGCCGATCACCGGCGAGCTGGTGCTCGGACGGAAGTTCGGCATGGCCGCGCTACGCGAGTAGCCGGCGAGCAGCGGGTCGGACGAAATGGTGCCGGTGTGGGTCAGGCCGTTGCGCAGCTGCCAGTTATAGGTCGTGTTCTTGTAGACCAGGTTATTCTTGTAGCTGTTCGCGGTGCCGGTCTTGCCCTGCTCCGAGATGCCATACTTGTTGTCGTAGACGATGTTGTTGTACACGGCGACATTGTTCGCGCCGGCCGAGGTGAAGTAATAGTCGCCACCGCCGACGATGATGCCGAACACCGAGGAGCTTACCGTGTTGTTGACGATCTTCAGGTTGTTGGCATCGTGCCAGAGGTGGATCGCGGCCGAGCCCACGCGGTAGACGACGTTGTTCTTGATCGTGCCCGAGGTGCTGTGATAGATGCCCTGGACATAGGTGCAGCCGGCCGGGCCGATATCGTGCACGACGTTACCGATGACGTCGCCCATCACGCCCTTGTAATAGCTGTCGACGCCGATCGCCGAACCGCCGGCGCTGCTGCATGGAATCGTGTTGGCCGTGTGGTGGACGTGGTTGCCTTCGATGACGTTGTACGAACCGCCGGTGTAGATGCCGAGCGTCCACTTGGTGCCGGCCGCGATCTTGCTGCCGTCGACTTCGAAACCGATGATGCTGACGTAGTGGCCGCGGTTGTCCCAGGCGGTCTTGTTGGTCGAGCTCGCCGGCGGCACGATCTTCGCGCCCCATTTCGTGGTCGACACCCAGTAGATGCGGCCGCTTGCAGTACCGTTACCGGTGGTCTTGAAGCCGCCCGCGTAGGTCCCTGGCGCCACGAACACAGTCGTGCTCGGCTTGATCGCTGCCTTGGCGGCGCGCGCCAGCGTCCTGAACGGCGCAGCGCTGGTGCCGGCCGCGGTGTCCGAGCCGGTCGGCGACACGTAGTAGTTGTACGTGGTGCCGGGAACGGTGGTCATGCTCTGGGTGCCAGGGGTGGCGCTCAGGCTGTCGTAGCCGGACAGGGTGACGGAGGTTTGGGCGCTGGCGCCGGCGGCGATGGAGGCGATCAGGAGGACTGCGGCATTGCGAAGGATGGCGTTGGAGGCTTGTTTTTTCATGCGAAAGTTTCCCTAAACAAAAAATTGAATACGTACCTTTGAGATGCGGAAACTTCCTTAGTTCAACCTTTTTGCAGATTAATTTCTTCAAGGTATTAGAGTTACAAACATTGTTTAACGCTAGAAATAGCTCTAGGGAAATGGAGGTCTGGCCGGCCGAGCGGCGCCACGGCCGCCGCCTGGCCGCGACAAGGCCCGCGCCCCTTCCGGCTGGAGTCGCTTGTCTTCGTGGAGGAGAATTCGAACAGCTTCCTGATCTATATCTAGCCAGCCAGGCAACTAACACGCCGAGGCCGGTGTCATACCTGCAGACCGGATAACCCGATACCGACGCGCGAGGACACCGATGGGCATTTATATACAATTACGAGATACGCTGAAGGAAGGCGAACATTACGCGGGCATCATCCTGGGCAAGGATGGGGGCCCCGACCACCACCTGATCCTGCTGCCCGGCGACGCGGCCGACGTCGGCTGGCCCGGCGCGCTCGACTGGGCTGCGGCCCAGGGCGGCGAGCTGCCGAACCGGCGCGAGCTGTCGCTGCTGTTCGCCAACCTGCGCGAGCAGTTCGAGCGCGAGTGGTATTGGTCTTCCGAACCGCACGAAACGCGTGCGCAACTGGTCTGGGGCGAGAATTTCGCCAGCGGCATCCAGACCGTGTACGGACGGCCGTTCCGGGGCCATGCCCGCGCCATCCGGCGCGTGCTGATCGAATGAGGGAAAACCGCTGCGGAGGGAAAAGCGGCAAGGCGCAAGCGGGAGTTCAGGTCGGCACCGTCGCATCGGCCTGCACGAGCCTCTGCGGCGCAGGCATGGCCGCAGAGGCCCTTGCGTGGCAGCGGCGTGCAACGGTCCTTGCAATGCGCGTGGGCATCGATACCGCGCCGGGATGAACCGGGCACAGGGATCGAGCCCGCGCGGGGATGGGTGCCGCGCCCGGATGGCTGCCGCGCGGGCATCGCTGCCGCGCGCGGACCGAGGCTCCTGTTACGCCGTTGCGGAACCTGCTTCGCGGCCTGAGCTGCGCGCACCGCCGTTCTTGCGACCGGCCGCCATCACACCGACGCCCAGCAGGGCCAGGCCGAGCACGGTGCCGAGGGGCGAACGCGGCATCCAGCGCATCGCCGCGTTCGTGACCCGGATCGGCGACTCGCGCTGCGGGTCCGAATGCCTGCGCCGCAGCGCGCCCTTGCTGGCCGGGCCGCCCGCGTACAGCTGGATCATCTCGCGCACGAAGGGGACCATGTCCTGCGGGCCGCGGCTGGTCACCAGGTTACCGTCGCGTACCACTTCCTGGTCGAGCCAGGTGGCACCCGCGTGCACCATGTCGTCGCGGATGCCGGGCCAGGAAGTCAGGGTCCGGTCCGCCAGCAGGCCGCTCGAGGCCATCACCCAGGGGCCGTGGCAGAGCGTCGCGATCGGTTTGCCGAGCTGGTCGAAGTCGCGCACGAAATCGCGGGCCTCGCTCGACTGGCGCAGCACATCGGGATTGATGAAGCCGCCAGGAACGAGCAGGCCGTCGTAATCGCGCGCGCTGACCTGGTCGACGGTCCAGTCGACAGGGACAAGGTCGGCCGGCATGTGCAGATTCATGCCGCGGATCTTGCCCCGGTGCAGAGAGACGATGTCGACCTCGGCGCCGGCGGCACGCAGGGCCGCCACCGGCGCGGTGAGTTCCACTTTCTCGAAGCCATCGGTCGCGAGCACGGCGATGCGTTGTCCCATCAGTTTCTTCCGTCCAGCCATGGTGTCCTCCGTTGAGCGTTGGTGAGCCAGCGCAAAAGTCTACCCGAATGCGCCGGCAGGCCGCGTACGCGCGACATCGCTGCCACCAGACAAGAGAACGGTGGCAGCTTTTGCCAAAGAAGCACTCGGGCGGAGGAAACGGCGGCAGTGGCCGCGGCGACGCAAGCCGCCCGGCCGCCGCCCTGCCTTAGCGCGCCGGTACCACCGCGCGCCCGATCGGCTCCTCGATATTGGCCAGGAACCAGGCCGTGGCGGACATCAGGGCCACGTTGCGGCGCAGGAACTCGGGGTCGACCTTGTCGAGCGTATCGGCTGCCGTGTGGTGGTAGTTGAAATAGGCCGAGGTGTCGAGCAGCGGTGCGAAGCTCGGCACGCCTAGCTTTTCCAGGCCCGACAGGTCGCCGGTCGAGAGCGCATCCTGGCGCTGGAAGACGCCGGCGCCGATCGGCTGCAGGGCTGCCTGCAGCGGTGCGAACAGGCGGTTCGAGCTCGCCGGCACGCTTGCGCGCAGGCCGAACGGGCGCCCCACCCCGTTGTCGCTTTCGATCGCGGCGACGTGGGTCGCGGCGTTGGCGGTGTTCGCCTCGAGATAGGTGCGCGCGCCGCGGGTGCCGTTTTCCTCGTTCATCCAGGCGATCAGGCGGATCGTGCGGCGTGGACGGTAGTCGAGCTTTTTGAGCGTGTCGAACACGGCCATGGCACTGGCGACCGCGGCCGCGTCGTCGTGGGCGCCGGTGGCCAGGTCCCAGGAATCGAGGTGGCCGGACACGATGACGACTTCGTCCGCCTTGTCGGTGCCGGGCAGGTCGGCGATCACGTTGTAGCTGTCGGCATCCGGCAGGATCTGCGGCGTGAGCACGAGGCGCATGCTGAGCGGGCCGCGTTTCGCCAGGCGGCTCATCAGCATGGCATCCTCGACCGTGACGGCGGCCGCCGGAATGCGCGCGCCGTCCTGCAGGTTGGTCGCACCCGTATGCGGCAGGCGGTAGTTCGCGCCGCCCACCGAGCGCACCAGCGCCGCCGCCGCGCCCAGTTCGGCCGCCATGCGCGGACCGTTGGTACGGTAGTTCGAGCCGGCGCCATACGCCTGGCCGGCCAGGCCGCGGTCCGCCATGTCCTGGTCGAAGGGCACGTCGAACAGCACGATGCGGCCCTTCACTTCGCTCGCGCGCGCCTTCAGTTCGTCGAAGCTCGAGACCACGATCACGGGAGCGGTGAGGCCCGCCGCCGGGGTCGCGCCCGAGCCGCCGAGGGCGCTCAGGACCACGCGCTGGCTGATGCCGTTCGGCCTGCCGCGGTAATCGACCAGTTCGCCCGTCTCCTGTCCGCGCACCCAATGCGGCACCTTCACCGGCTGCAGCGTCACCTTCGCGCCCAGCTTGCGCATGGCCTCGGCCACCTGGGTCACGGCCGCCGCCGCACCGGCCGAACCGGACAGGCGCGGACCGATCAGGTCGGTCATGTCGGCCGTGCGTTCCCAGGCGTAGTCGCTCTGCAGCGCGGTGTCGCGGATCTTCGCCAGCGCGGCCGGATCATTGCCGGGGCTGGCGGCATGGGCACTGGCGGCAAACAGGGAGGCGACAAGGAGGCCGAGGCCGGGAGGGCGAAGACGGTTCATGCAGACTATCCTTCAAATGTTGAGAATGAGAACGATAGCGCATACTGCAAGATTTGGCTGTCTTTACGCGCTTGCAGGCACCAGCCGCACCAATGTGATTTCCGACGGCGCCCCGAACCGCTTCGGCGGTCCCCAGTATCCCGTCCCGCGGCTGGTGTACACCCATAGCTGGCGCACCCGGTGCAGGCCGGCGACGAACGGCTGCTGCAGCGGCACGAACAGGTTCCAGGGGAAGAACTGGCCGCCGTGGGTGTGGCCCGACAGCTGCAAATCGAACCCCGCTTCCGCCGCGGCCGGGGCGCTGCGCGGCTGGTGCGCCAGCAGGATCCGGACCGCGAGGCCGAGCGGCGCGCCGGCGGCGGCGGCCACAGGGTCGCTGCGGTGGGCGGGATTGAAGTGATGCGCCGAATAATCGGCCACCCCGGCGATCATCAGCGAGGCGCCGCCGCGCTGGCGCACCACGTGCTGGTTCAGCAGCACGGTCAGGCCGAGGCGGCGCAGCTCGACGATCCACTCCTCGGCGCCCGAGTAATATTCGTGGTTGCCGGTGACAAAGAAGGCGCCGTCCGGAGCCGACAGGCGCGCCAGCGGCTGGGTATGCAGGGCCAGGCGCTGCACGCTGCCGTCGACCAGGTCGCCGGTGACCGCGATCGCGTCGGCCTCGAGCGCGTTGACGCGGTTGACGATCGCGTTCAGGTAGGGTCGCTTGATGGTCGGGCCGACATGGATGTCGGAAATCTGCGCGATCGAATAGCCGTGCAAGGCCTCCGGCAAGCCATCGATCGGCACCTCGACCGTCTTCACGCGCGCCACGCGCCGCGCGTTCACGAAGCCGATGAAGGTCACGCCCAGCGCCAGCAGCGGCACCGCCAGCGCGCTGTAATAGATGAACCCGGCGCCGGCGAGGCCGGCCAGCTTCGCCACCAGCAGCACCAGGTCGCGCACGAAAGTCGACACCAGTAAGGAAGAAAACAGGCCCATCGCCAGCAGGCCCATCCAGGCCAGTTGTTCCGACCAGCGCCGGCGCCGCAGCGAGGAAGACAGCAGGCCCACCGGCACCAGCACGGTCGAGAGGACGAGGAAGACGGTGCCGGCCAGCATGCCCGCCAGTCCGAGGCCGAGGTCGGGCATCAGGCGCAGGCCGATGTACACGTGCAGGAGGACCAGCAGGGAAAGAACGACGAACAGGTTACGGCGTGCGGACATGAAGGCTCTTGGAAAGGGTAGTCACCCGACCCACATGGGGAGTCATGGCCGATCTGCAAGGCTTGCAAAATGAATATCAGTAAGGAAGACGACAGAGGAATGTTACAGACTGCGGATCAGTTGTAATAATCTGTATTAGCAGATGGCGATCGCGGCGAGCAGGTCTATAGTTCACTTCATGCCCCGGCGTCGCAGTGATCATGTCGATCCTCGTTGAGGCAAAAAAGGAAAAGCCATGTTGAATAAAAAATGCTTTGGTGCGGTGATCCTGGCCGCTGTCGCCGTCTCGCCCTCGGCATTCGCTGGCGACCGCGGCACCAATACGGCGGTCGGCGCGGTGCTGGGCGCGGCAATTGGCGCCAGTGCCGGTGGCGGTGGCGGTGCCCTGGTGGGCGGCGTCCTCGGCGCAGCCGTCGGCAACTCGATCGGTGGCCACGACGACCGCCGTTACTACAACAACCGCGGCTACGCCTCGGTGGGTTACTACCAGCCGGCACCTGTCTACGTGCAGCCGCGTCCGGTCTATGTCGAGCCACGTCCGGTGTATGTCGAGCCACGTCCGGTATATGTCGAGCAGCCGCGCTACTACCGCGAGCCGGCAGTCGTGTATGTCGAACCGCGCGGCCGTCACCACGGCTGGGATCGTGGCCATGACCGCGGCTGGGACCGTGGCGACCGCGGCTGGGATCGCGGCGACCGTGGCTACCACGACCGCGACGGCTATCGCCGCTGATCCGGCCCTGCTGTCCCGGCAAGCAAGAACCGCGTCCCCGGACGCGGTTTTTTTACGTCCAGCGCTTTCTGTTTCCCCCCGCTAGGCCTGGGCGGCGGCGTCCTGGCCGCGTTCTCGGGGAAAAGCATGGTGCAAAGCGGCGACATCGTGACGCTCAAGGCGGGCCATTACCGGCTGCGCGCGCAGCTGGGGGGTTCGAGTTACGGTACGGTCTGGCGCGCCGAGCGCGACGGCCACCCGCCCGTCGCCATCAAGCTGGTCAACCGCGAGCAGATGGCCCGCGCCGAACCCGCCCTGCAAGCACGCTGGAGCGAATGCGCGGCGCGTGAGATCGCCTTCCTGAACGCCCTCGCACCTTGGGATGCGCGCCACATCGTGCGCCTGCTCGACCACGGCAGCCACGATGGCCTGCCCGCCATGGCCCTCGAACTGCTCGACGGCGACCTCGCCGCCCACGTGTCTGCGCAAGCCGCCGCCGGCCATTGCATCGGACTGGCGCAGGCGCTGGCCTGGATAGCCCAGGTGAATGCGGCGCTCGCGAAAGTGCACCAGCACGGCTGGCGCTACCTCGACCTGAAACCGGCCAACCTGCTGCTCGACGCCGCCACCGGCAGCCTGAAACTGGCCGACTTCGGCACCAACCGCAGGCTGGCCGACGCGGGCGCGCATTCCTACGCCGGCACCGCCAGCTGGCAGGCGCCGGAACAGTTCTTCCCTGCCCTGCCCGATGCGCCGCTGGGCTACCTGACCGACGCCAGGGCCGACTATTTCGCGCTCGGCGCCCTGTTTTATTATCTCGTCAGCGGCGGCGCGACCCTGCGTTATGCCAGTACCTGCGGCGAGGCCTTCCGGGCGCACGGCCGCGAAGGCGCGCTGAAACTGCGCGCCGCCTCCCTGCCGATCCTGGGCGAGGACGAAGCCGCGCGCTTTCTCGCCTGCGCAGCGGACGAAGGCGATGCCGGCGCCGCATTGCGCCTGCTGCGGCTGCTGCTCGCGCGCCGCCCGCAGGACCGGCCGCCGCACGCGCTGGCGATCAGCCGCCTGGTCGCGGCGGCCCAGGGGACCCGGCTGCGGAGGGCCGCGTGATGCGCGCGCACGGCCTGCGCACACTGGCCGCGGCCGCGCTCGCGCTGCTGTGCACCCTGCAGGCGCTGGCCCTGCTGCGCACGCCTCCGGCCTGGCTGCCCGCATCGATCGACGTCGTCCTGGCACCCGATGCCGCCACTGTGCTCGGACGCGCCGAGCTGGCCGCGCCGCAGGCGGCGGCTGCCCACCTGCGCCTGCGCCGCGATGCCCAGGGCGCCTGGTTTGCCGCCAGCGCCGGCGGCATGCAGGGCCTGCGCTTCGAGCGCGGCACGCTGCGGCTGCGCAGCGGGACCCGTGTCGTCCAGGCCGGCCAGGAATTCCAGCTGGGCGCGACGCATTACCGGATCGACGCGGCGGAGCGGCACATGGTTGCCTTCAGCGATGGCCTGCACGCCTGGTCCTACGATGGCGCCAGGCTGCGGCGCGACGGCGTGCTGCTGGCCGCGTGTCCCGGCGCAGGCCCTGGCGCACGCCTGCTCGGCCTGTGGAACCGCTGGGCGCCAACCCCGCTGACCGTTCAACGCCCCTTGCGCTTCGGCGGCAACCTGTCTTGCGGCACCGGGGTCGGCAACGCGGACGCGCCGGCCGGCAGCGCGCAGCTCGTCTTCGAGGACGGCGTGCCGGTCCTGGGCGCGGCCACCGGCGTCGAGCGCGTGCCCTTGCTGGTCGGCGAGCACGGCCTGGGGCTGGACCCAGCGGCGGACCTGGCGCTGGCGGAACAGCCCCTGGCCGGCGTCACCGCGCTGACGGTCGGGCGCACGCGCATGCTCCTCAAAGTCGAACAGGGGCTGCTGCGCCTGCGGCCAAGCGGCCGGGTCGCGCTCTTTCCGGAGGCGCGCACCGAACTGCCGCCAAACCTGCGCTGGCACTGGGAGCGGCGCGATGCCTGGGCCTGGCCGCCGGCCGCAAGCCCGTGGGCCGCCTTCTGCGGCGTCGCGGGCCTCGTGGCGGCGCTGTTCGTTGCCCGCACGCGCCATCGCAAGAACCCGTTCGAAGCCGCCCGCCTGGGCGCCGCCGTCGCCCTCGCCCTGGCCGGCCTCGGCCTGCTGCTGGCCCAGCGTGCGGGCAGCGCGCCCGGCGTGGCGGTGTCGCTGCTGCTGACCTGGGCGGCCCTGTGGCATGCCTTCGGCGCACGCGGCGCCGGCGCCGTGCTGCGGATCGGCGTGCTGCTGCTCGCCAGCGGCCTGCTGCTGCAGCTGGAACTGGGCAGCGGCGCACCCGATACCTCCTGGCTGCGCCACTTCCAGAAGACGGCCGCCGCCGCCACGCTCGGCCTGGGCCTGCTGGGCTGCGCCGGCCTGTTCGCCGGCGCCAGCTTGCCGCGCCAGGCCGGTGTCGAGTCGCTCCTGCTGCTGCTCGCCGGCGCCGCGCTCGCGGCCCTGCTGCTGCAGGTCGGCTGGGGCAACGAGACCGGCGTGTTCGACCTGCAGCCCGTGGAATTCGCGAAACTGGCCTTGACGGTGCTGACGGCGCACTGCGTCGCCCTCGGCCTGGGCGCGGGCGCGGTCGATGCCCAGCGCAAGGGGGGCGCCATCCTGCTGCGCTGGCTGCGCCTGGCCGCGCCGGCCCTGCTGTTCGTGCTGCTGCTGGCGGTCGCCCTGGTCCAGGTGGACGACTACTCTCCCCTGATCCTGCTGCTGGTCTGGGGCGCGGCGATGCTGCTGGCCTGGTCCTGCGCGGCGCGTCAACCCGGTCCCGCCCTGGCCGTGGCGGCACTGGCCGGCGCCTGCCTCGTCGGCCTCGTCGTCCTGCGCGGCGCGGCCCCGGGCGAGGTTGCGCAGTGGAGCTTTTATGGCGAGCGCTTCGGCGTCTGGCTCGATCCGCAGGCGCATCCGCACACCGGCCAGCAACTGCTGCTGGGCGCGCAGGCGATCGCGGACGGCGGCTGGCTTGGGGCCGACGGGCGCTTCGGCCTGGCGGCGCTCGGCCAGGGCGCGCTCGAGGCGCTGGCGATCCCCGCGGTACAGGACGATTTCGCACCTTCCTTCCTGCTGCAGCGCCACGGCCTGGCGGCGGCGCTGGCGCTGTGGGCGCTGCAGGCGCTGTTCCTGTGCGCGCTGCTGGGGGCGGCATGGCAGGCGTGGCGGCTTGGGGCCACGGCGCGCGACTACCGGCAGGCCTGGCTGGGACGCTTTCGCTGTTTCGTGCTGTGCGGCGGCGCGGCCTTCGTGTTCGGCCACTTCCTGCTGTCCTGGGGCACCAACCTCGCCTTCTTCCCGATCATGGGCCAGCCGATGAGTTTCCTGTCCGCCGGCGGCTCGCACCTGCTGTTTTTCATCTTCCCCCTGCTAGCCCTGGGCAGCACAGCCCACACAATCGAGGAGAACCCGCCATGCCGGTCTACGTCCAACACGAAACCCTGAACCGCGTCAGCGACGTGTTCAATGCCGAAGCGCTGTGGCAGGCGCCCGGCCTGGCCCTGCTGAACCGCCGCCCATTCCTGCGCGACCTGCTGGAACGGGCCCCGCGCGAACAGCGCGGCCGCGCCGCCACCCGCTGCTTTTCCCACGTCACCCTGGTGCTGCCGCAGGACGAGGTCGACGACGACCGCCACCTGACCCGCGGCGCCCGCGTGCGCGACCTGGCGCAGACCCTGCAGGCCCTGCACCAGAAGGATTTCGGCGACCTGCTGGGACAGGACGAGGTGCGCTACCACGTACTCGGTTCGGACGACCTGGAACCGGGCCAGGTCGAAGTCAAGTTCGGGCACGCCGTCTACTTGCCGGCGCCGGGCGAAGAAGTGCTGTACACGGCCAGCGTCTCGCGCGACAGCGCCATCTGGCAGCCGGTCTGCCCGGTCTATCCGAACCAGCGCCTGACCGTGCTCGGCGCCGACAGCGCCCGCGCCACCCACGCCGTGCCGGGCTGGCCGTTCGCCGCGGACGGCAACATCCTCCTCATCAACGACGGCCCCGATGCGCCGCCCGAAGTGCAGGTCCGCCCAAAAGAAGCATTCGACTGCGCTTTCGACGCCGCCGGCGGCTACTACACGATCCGCGCCCGCGGCACCGAGACCGCGGGCGCGCCGGCCCGGCTGCTGCTGAAGCTGACGCCTGCGCGGCCGGTGCCGCTCGCCGTATCCTTACAGCCATCGCCGTCCGTGGGCGCGCCGCCGGCGCCGCGCACGCCCGCCGTCTGGAAGACGCGCGCCCCGACCCTGGACGATGCCGAGCTGACCGCGGTGCCGGTCCTGCACCGGGCTGCGGCCGCCGCCGCGCCGGTCCCGGTCGGCCAGGACGCCACCTACGCGCCGGTGATGCGCCAGCGCGTCAGCCTGGCCGCGCTGGCCCTGCCGCGCCTGTCGCGCTACCGCGACACGGGCGCCGCCGCCATCGAATTCGGCATCACGCGCGACCTCGCAGTCGGTCCCGTCGCCGCCGACGGCCTGCTCGGCTTCGCCCTCGACGCGAGCGATGCGGTCCACGCGATCACGGCCGACGGCCGCCAGCGCATCCCGGTGCCGAGCCGCTTCGCGCCCGTGGACGGGGTCGACGTGCGCGTGCTCGCCCCAGGCCCGCAGATGGCGGAGCGCTACAGCGCCATCGTCTGCCTGCCGCAGGCCCCGGGATTGCCGGTGCTCGGCGGTACGCGTCACGTCTTCGGACGGGCAGCGCCGACGCTGGCCGGCCTGCGCGTACTCGACGCCGGCTGCCTGCGGGGCGCCGACGGGGTGGACGCGGGCGGCGCCGACCGCCTCGGCCTGTCGCGCAATGCCTTCGGCTTCGAGGCCGGTCCGGAAGGCTACCGCGTGACGCGCGAGTCGGCGACCCAGGCCCTGTACCACCTGGACGAGCGTTTCGGCTTCGTGGCGACGATCGAGCCGGCGCCGGGCGAAGCCTATGTGCTGCCGCTCGGGCACCACATCGTGGCCGGCCATTACGTGCTGCGCGTCGAGGCCTGAACATGTCCGCGCCCTCGCATCCGCCCCTGCTTCTGCTGGCTTGCGGCGGCGCCGCCCTGCTGCTGACGCTGGTGCTGGCGGCACGCTGCACGCCGCGCGCCTGGTGGCGCCGGCCGAACGCGCGCGCCCTGGCGGTACTGGTGCTGGGTACGGGCCTGATCGGCGGCGCGCTCTGGGCCTGGCTGGCACCGCGCGCGCCTGTGTCTGTGTCTGCGCCTGCGCCCGTGCAGGCCGCGCTTGCCGTGCCGGCCGCCGGGCACAGCTATCGGGTCGCCGACGCGCTCAACCTGCGCGCGGCGCGCGGGGTCGGTGCGCCACGCGTGCTCGTGCTGGCGGCCGGCTCGACGGTGCAGGCAACGGGACAGCGCGACGGCGACTGGTGGCAGGTCACGGCGAACGCGGACGGCCAGCGTTACGAAGGCTGGGCCAGCAGCCTGTGGCTGCGCCGCGCCGACGAGCGGCGGCCTAGCGGGGAATGAAGCGCATCGGGTTGAAGTACAGGCCCTTGACGCACTGGGTCGGGGCCGTCCGTTCGAAGCCGAAGGCTGCATAGACCGGCACCGCGTAGTTCGACGCGTTGACCGTGAAGACGCCGCTGCCGCCGCGTGCCAGGCTGGCGGCGCGCGCGACCTCCCATAGCCGGCGCGCCAGTCCCTGGCGATGCCAGCGCTTGTCGATAAACAGGTGGAAGACGTGGCTGTTGTCGCGGATCGCGATGAAGCCGGCGATGTCGTCGCCGTCGACGGCGACATGGTAGACGTGGCCGGCGGCGATATAGCCGCGCATGCCCGCTTCGTCGTTCTCGCGCAGGAAGGTGCATGCGCCTTCCTTGCTCGATTCGTGGACAATGAATTCGCTGGCGCTTGCGCGCAGCAGGCGTGCACAGGCGGGCAGGTCGGCGATGTCGAGCGGGCGAATCAAGGTGGGGCAGATCACGATTGCGTGCGGGCTGTGCTAAAACGATAACTTACCATACGATATGCCACCGATGGGGACCGAAACAATGCTTGAAAGCGTGAACGGCGGACGCTGGCTGGACCTGGCCGCGGGCAGCCGGATCGGCGCCGGCCCGGTGCAAAGGCAGGAAAACCAGGACAACTACCTGGTCATCGACGGTGCGGGCCGTGCCAACTTCCTGCGCAGCGGCCAGGGCGCATCGGCGCAAGTCGGGGGCTGGCCGCCGGGCCAGCTGCGCCTGGCCGTGATGGACGGCATGGGCGGCCACGGCCACGGACGCGAGGCGGCCGAACTGGTCGCGGCCGGCCTGCTCGCGATTCCGGCCTGTAGCGAGCTCGCCGCCCTCTCGCATCATCTCGAGCAGCTGCACTTCGCACTGCAGGGCCGCTTCGACGCCCTGCACGAAGCCGGCCCCCGTCCCGGCACCACGCTGACCATGCTCGAGATCCCGCCGTCCGGCAGCCCCCTGCTCTGGCATGCGGGCGACTCGCGCCTCTACGAAATCACGCAGGCGGCGGCCGCGCCGCTCACCGTGGACCACGTGCCGGCCACCGTGCTGGCAATGGCGGGAATGCTCGACGAAGCGGCCTGGTGGCGCCACGTGCACGGCAGCCATGCGCCCCAGATTGCCCAGGCCTTCATCCTCGGGAATACTCTGGTCGATCCCGCGCGCCTGGACGATGGCCTGGTCGGACTGGACGCCGCCACGCTGCCGCCCTGGCTGCGCGCCCTGCCCGACCGCCGCGCGATCGAACTGCGGCCCGACGCGACTTACCTGCTCGCCACCGACGGCTTCTGGTCCTGCCGCGATCCGGCGGAATTCGTCGCGCGCTGGCCACGGCTGTTCGCGCGCGGCGATGCGCAGGCCGGGCTGGAGGCCCTGTTCGCCGAGATGGAAGAACGCCCGCCGGTGGGCCTGCAGCCGGACAACCTCACCGCCATCGTGCTGCGCCTGCGCCAGGGCGGGCGCGACGAGACCGCGCTGCCGGCTTAGGTAAAGCTCGGCAGTTACTTTACAATATGAAATAATGCGTTAAATCAACTTCAAGCGGCCGCTAGCGCGCGCCACGGCTGGGCGAATCCGCGTAAGCTTCCCCGGTCCACAAGGCCCTTCCATGAACCGTTGCAGCCATCCCGATCATCCGCATTGCACCGTCTGGGTGATGCCAGGAGAGAGCGCCTGCGCGCACGGCCATCCTCAGCTGCCTGCGCAAGCCGACGCTCCCGAGGCGGACGCAGCGCTTGCCGCCCCGGCTGCCGTGCGTCCGCACCTGCACGCGAGCGGTTTCGATCCGCGCGCCGCCGGCGGCCGCCAGGTGCTGAAACTCGAGCTGCGCGGCATGCCGCCCGACTGCGCGCCCCAGGTCACCCTGCTGGCCAGTTCGCGCCTGCAGCTGGAAAACGGCGAGCGCCACACTTTCAATCGCACCGTGCGCGGCGAATGGCTGCCGGTCTTCCTCGAATTTTCCTCGCGCGGGCTGGAACACGGCCAGTACCGCATCGAAGTCGAGCTGCACAGCCGCGCGCAGGCCCCGGGCGGCAGTGCGCGCACCTGGATTGCGACCCTGCTGATCCTCGCCCCGCGCGCCGACGCCAGCCTGAGCGAAATCCACCAGACCTTCCTTGCAACCCACAAGAACGTGCGCGTGCAGGCGGACGACGCCTCGATCGCGCGCGTCAAGGCGCGCACCGGCGGCGGCCGGCTCGACATCGACCTGCGCGCGACGAACGCCGGCATCGCCCACCTCGACCTCGATGCCACCGCCGCCGGCAAGATCGACCTGGGCTTTTCCAGCATCGCCTGGGACGAAGACCTGCTCGAGATCGACGTGCCGGCCCAGGCCGCGGCCCACCCCTGCCCGGCGGCCACGGCCTGCCTGGTGCTGGGAGAAACGCCCGATGTGCAGCGCCCGCGCTACCTGCGCCTGTTCGCGCTCGACGAATGCGTGCTGGGACGCGATGAATCGGGCTTGAACGGCGCCGGTGCGATCGATGCCGACATCCGCCTGATGCACCATGGCGAAGCCGGCCTCATGCCCGAGGGCCTGACGCGGCGCATCTCGGGCCGCCACGCGCTGCTCCGGCGCGGACGCGAAGGTTTCGAGATCGAGGACGTGTCGCGCTATGGCCTGCTGGTCGACGGCGTCTGGCCGGGCAAGCATGCGCCGGTGGCCCTGCGCCCCGGCATGCGCATCGAATTCACCGCCAGCATCCCGGGGGTGGCCGTGCTCGAAGTCACGGCGGTGCTGCCGAACGCCATCATCCTGCAGCGGCTCGACGCCGGCATGGATCTGGAAGCCTTTTACCTGATGGACCCGGAGCGCAAGCCGGACATCACGCCGCGCCTCGGCGCGCTCGGGCTGCCGCTGCTGTTTCACCGGGATGGCGGCTTCTGGCACCTCGATCCGGCCAGCGGCATCGAGACGCCGCTCACGCCGACGCTGGCAACCGGGAACCTGAGCGCCTGGCCGGCCGGGGCGCGCTTTGCCGCCCGGCCGTATCCGGAACACCGGAACGGGCCGTCCACGCTGGTGCTGCGCCAGCAGGAACGCAGCGCGCACGGGCGCCGCGCCAGCGCCTGAGGCGCCTGCGCTTCTGCTGCCGCGTCTACACTGCTAGTGCCCTTGCGTCAGCATCACGACGAAGATCAGGCCGCAGCCGGCAAGCAGCGCCGCCTGTAGCGCGAAGACAATCGCGGGGATGCGCAGCTCTTCGGGGATTTTCATGGCGCCCTCCTGGGTGCGATAAAAAGACCGTTTACACCCGATTAGCCTACTCTTGCCAGCTCCCGACCCGCGCACGCTAGCTGCAGGAAACAGCCGTCAGGACGGCTCCCCTTCGTCTGGATCCTGGGGCAACTCGCGCACGACCCGGAAACCCACGATATCGTTCGCCATCACGGCCGAAAAGCCGTTCCTCAGCGCCGAGCGCAGGTAGCGCGGGTTGTAGAGCCAGGAGCCGCCGCGCAGGATGCGGCGCGCGCGCTCGCCTCCGGTTTCCCAGGCGCTGCCGTCGAGCGGCGCGCCTTCGTAGCTGTCGTGCATCACGTCCTGCACCCATTCCCAGACATTGCCGTGCATGTCGTGCAGGCCCCAGGGATTCGGTGCGAACAGGGTGACGGGCGTGGTGCCGCGCCGGTACTCGCCGCGCGCGCCGCCGTTCCAGGTGAAATTGCCGTCGTAGTTGGCAAGCGAGGTGTCGATCGCGTCGCCGAAGCTGAAGGCGGTTCTGGTGCCGGCGCGGCAGGCGTATTCCCATTCCGCTTCGCTCGGCAGGCGGTAGCGCCGGCCGGTGCGCTCGCTGAGCCAGGCAAGGTAACGCTGGGCGTCGCCCCAGGTCACGCCGACCACCGGGTGGGCATCGGTCTGCGCGAAGCCCGGCGCGGCCCAGTCGACTTCGCCGTCGGGCTGCCAGCCGGTCGCCTCCACGAAGGCGCGCCATTCGCCGACCGTGACCGGGTAGCGCCCGATGGCGAAAGGCCGCGCGATGCCGACCCAGTGCTGGGGCGTCTCGCGCGCCAGCCAGTTCTTCTGGGCGCCGCAGGCCATGGCGATCCTGCGCTCGTGTTCCGGTGAGCCCATCTGGAAGCGGCCGGCGCGCAGCACGACCAGTTCCGGTCCCTCGCCCTCTCCTTCCAGGAAGCGGTCGCGCAGCAGCGTGGGCGGCTCGATCGCAGGCCGGGTCGGCGCGGCCGCTTCCTGGGGCGCGGGCTGGGTGCGCGACCGTTCCTGTTCGGCCAGGTAGGCCGCGGCCGCCCTGGCCTGCAGGGCCTTGCGCTGGGCCTCGTCCTGGGCCTGCCGCGTCTTCGCCACTTCCTCGGCGCGCCGTGCGGCGAGCTGCTCGCGCAGGGCTTCGCGGCGCACGCGGCGCGCGACTTCGGCTTCCGCGCGTTCGCGCTTCTGCTGTTCGCGCAGGCGCTGGCGGGCGGCCTGGGCGGCCGCTTCGATGGCCTGCCGGGCAGCAGGTTCGAGGGCCGGATCGGGTGCCGGGGCCGCAGGCGCTGCGTTCCCTGGCACGGTTTCTTCGGCCGGCGCGGCGGTCGAAGGCAGGCTTTCCTCAGGCGCCTGCGCCTGCGCGCCAAGCCGCTCGAGCAGCACCGAGACGCTTTCCGGGCGCGCCGCCGGGTCCTGCGCCAGTCCGCTGCGCAAGGCTTCCCATTGCGCGTCGTCCAGCAGCTCGGGACGCGCCGCTGCGCCGCTCGCCGGCGCCGCCATGCCCGACACCATCTGGTGCACCATCACCGCCACCGAATACACGTCCAGCGCGCGCGAGGGCACGGCGCCCGGCCTGCCCGCTTCCGGCGCGCGGTAGCCCGGCGTGCCCGACAGCGCCGGTGCCTCGGTCAGCGTGCGCCCGCCGGCACGCGCACGCGCCGCGATGCCGAAGTCGAGCAGCTTGACGTCGCCGCGCGCGGTGACGAATACATTGCCCGGCTTGATGTCGCGGTGGACCAGGCGGTGCCGCTCCCAGGCATAGTCGAGGGCGGCGGCGACGGGACGCAATATCTGCAGCGTGCGCGCCAGCGGCAGCGCGCCCTCGCGCGCCAGCAGGCTGTCGAGGTCTTCGCCCTCGAGGCATTCCATGATCACGAAATAGCTGCTGGTAGCCGGGTCCTGGGCCCAGTCGTAGACGCGCACGATGTGTTCGTGCGCCAGGCGCCGGGCGCGCGTGGCTTCCTGCACCAGCAGGCGGGCGTGGCCCGAACTTTCCGTCAGTTCCGGCGACAAGATTTTCAATGCGACCTGGGCGCTGTGGCCCAGCTCGGCGTGGGTGGCGAGATCGGTCGCCTGCCAGACCTGGCCCATGCCGCCCAGCGCGATCAGGCGCTCGAGGCGGTAGCGGCGGTTCGGCGGGCCCACCTGCTGGCCCGCCATCAGCCCGAGTTCGGTGCCGCGCGCGGGCGCGGATGCGGCCGCCGCTGCGCCTTGTGGCGAACTATGGGCGGCGTCGAGGATGGCGTTCTTGCGCTGGTCGAACTCCTGGCGGCTCAGCAAGCCGTCCTCGTGCAGGGCACGCAGTTCGCGGATCTTGTCGATGGCTGTTTGCATCGGGCCTGGGTCAGTGCAGCGGCGCGCCGCAGGCGCCGCAGAAGCGGTCCTCGCTACGCACCGGGTGGCCATGGGTGCATTGCCGGGCCTGCGCGACGCCGCTTGCGACCTGCGCCTGCGCGCCGAGGGCCGCCTTGTTCACGTCGTTCTGCAGCGCCAGCAGGTCGAGCTGGTGGCGCCGGTCCTTGTCGACCTCGATCTCGCGCCGCACCCGTTCGCGCTCGAGCGCCTCCTGCGCCAGCCGCGCCGCGTCCAGCGCGCTGACGGCGCCGCCGGCGGCCACCACCCCGGCCAGGGCCGCCAGCTGGTCCGCATCCATGGTCGCGTGCACCCGGGTTTTCAGGTAGTCGGCCAGCACGGCCGCATTCGGGGCGGCGGCCACGGCCAGCTTGGTCGTGTCGTCGAGCTGGCCGAGCGATTCGGCGCGCGCGATCTCCATCCGCGCCAGGTCCAGCGCATGCGCCAGCTGGGCCGCGCGTTCGGCGCGTTCGGCGCCCATGCGGCGCAGTTCGTGCTGCCAGTTCGCTTCCTGCTCGGCGCGGCGCTGCTGGTGGCGGCGCTCCTCGCCCAGCAGCTCCACCTCCTTCTCCGCGCGCGCCTGGCGCTGCTCGGCCTCGATCGTGCGCAGCAGCTTTTCGTGCTGGGCGAGCGCTTCCTGCCGGCCGCCGTCACGGCGCAGCGCCGCGATTTTTTGCCGGACGCCTTCCGCTTCCAGGTCTTCGCCGAGCACCTGTTCACGTACCCGGGCCTGGCCCTGCAGCTCGAGCCATTCCTCTTCGCGTTCGAGCGCGCGGCGGCGCGCCGTGTTGGCCAGCACGACCAGCTCGAACTGCGCCTTGTGTTCCTCGTCGTCGAGCGCGCGTGCCCGGCCCGCGGCGGCTTCTTCGGCTGCGCGCAGGCGTGCCAGCTCCGCACGCTGGCGCGAGGCGTCCTCGATTTCCCTGGCCTGCTCGACCTTGTTGCGGATCTGCTGGGTGAGCAGCTGCTGCGCAAAGCGCTGGCGCGCCAGGGTGCGCGCCTGCAGCGTTTCCTGCTGCGCCACTTCGAGCGCGCCGCGCATGCGGATGCCGGCCAATGCCTGCAGGTGCGCCCACTCGGCCTGTTCGCCCGCGCGCTGGCCGCGCTTCTGCGCCAGTTCGTGCTCGAGTTCCGCCAGGATTTCGCCGGCCCCGCGCTCGACGGCTTCGCGGCGCGAGGTCGATTCCGCGATGCGCGCATACAGGTCGAGTTCGCGCGCACGCACGGCCTGCGCGCGCTCGGCATTCGCCAGTGTCAGTTCTGCGCGGTCCAGGGTCTCGTCCTGGCGCAGTTCCAGGCGGCGCAGGCGCAGGCGCGCGGCCTGCTCTTCGCGCGTGATCCGGTGCCACTCGTTTTCGTCATACAGTTCTTCGAGCTGGCGCGCGTGTTCCATTTTCACGCGGCGTTCGTCGGCCGCCAGCCACAGGGTGCCGATGCGCGCGCGGTTGGCGTCGAATTTGTCGTGGCGCAGGGCCAGCGTGTCGACTTGCACGACGCCGAGCCCGTAGTCCGCCAGCAGCATGCGCAGCGCGCCCTGCAGGCGCTCGTCGAATTCGGGGCGCAGCGAGTCCGTTTTGGCCATCTCGCGCAGCGAGCGGGCGCCGACGAATTCGGCCGCCAGCTGGCGCACCGCGGGCAGCAGCAGTTCGCGCAGCTGGACAACGGTCACCGTGCCCGGCATGGTCATGAAATGGCGCGCAAAGGCGGGCACGTTTTCGATGCGCAGGCTGACCGTGAACCGGGCGCCGACCGCCAGGTGTTCCGCAGTCTGCAGATCGTCGAAGCTGAACTCGACCGGCAGCGCGTTCGTGCGCGTGACCAGGATCTCGGCGTGGCCGTCGCGCAGCAGGTGGTTCAGGCGCGAGAAGAAGCCTTCGATTTCGTACTCGCCCTGGGGCACTTCGGTGGCCTGGTCTCCCTGCAGGATGTAGGCGCGCGCCGTGGCCGGCACGCGCAGGGTTTTCACGAAGATGCCCGACAGCGCGCGCACGCCGAAGAACACGGCCAGTTCGTCGGGGCCGGCGATCCAGCGGTTCTCGACCAGCACCGGCGTGCGCGGTGCGCCCAGCGTGATGCCGCAGGCCGCGCAATAGCCGGCGCCGCCCGCATTCCTGTGCTCACAACGCGGGCATTTGCTGCCAAGACCGAACATCTGGACCATGATCCGACTCCATTTTCAGGTGATACCGATTCTAAATGATCCCGATCCGCTCGACGCAGACCAGGCTCGCGCCTTTCGCGCGCAGCGCGTCGGCCAGGCCGGGGGGCAGCTGCGCCTCCCAGGCGCGCGGCAGCAGGACGCGGTCGCCCGGCAGGACTTCGCGCTCGATCAGCGCGCACTTGGGCCCCAATCCCTCGACCGTCTCCACCAGTCCCGCATGCCAGGCCTTCGATGCGCCGCTGGCGATGATGCGCCCGCGCGGCACGAATTCGCGCCCGCGCGCCAGGCGGTCGGCGAGCACCAGGGCCAGCTCGTACGAGGCGCCGTGCAGGCCGTCCTGGCCGAAGCGCACCGTGGTGCGCCAGCGTGCGTGCTCCTGGCCGTCGAAGTGGCGCGCGCCGGTCAAGGCCTGGCGCACGGCCTGCTGGCGCACCCCATCCAGGCCGGGCGCCGCGATCGCATCGTCGCCCTGCGCCTCGCCCTCGGCCAGCGGGTAGACGCTGACCTCGACCCAGCACAGGCTGTCGTTGATGCCGCCGCTGTGCAGCGGGAACCAGGCGCGCGCGCTCGACACCGAGGCCGCCGCATCCGGCTGGCCGGACAGGGCGCCGAGATGCTGCAGGTGGCCGGGCCCGCCGCGCAGGGCGCCGGCAGGGAGATCGGGGACGTCGTGCCCGTCGATGCGGCCGCGCTGCCAGTCTTCCGACCAGCCGTTCGCGACCATGCCCGGGGCCGCCACAACCAGGCCGCGCACCGCGCGGTCGGCCAGCACCACGGCCAGTTCCCAGTCGCGTTCCTGGGAAGCGGGCGCGCGGTCCATGCTGATGACGACCTGGTCGCGGCTGTCGTAGCGCGCTTCGGTATGGCGCGCCAGGCGCGCCACCAGCGCCATGCGCGCCGCCAGCTGCGGTGCGCCGGGTGCGCTGCACTTCACCTCGGCGCGGCCGGCGCGCGGCCGCCGTGTGGCGGTGACGGTGACGAAGCTGCCGTCCCGCAGGCGGCTGCGCAGGTCGACGCTGTCGGGACGTCTCGAGGCTGGGCCGTTCATGCGGCCTCCTCGTCGAGCGTCACCCGCTTGCGTTCGGCGAGCGCCTGTTCGAGGTTGGCGACGATGCGGTCGGCTTCGTCGAAGAGCAGGTCCAGGCCTTCGTCGTCGGCCCGCTCGAGCCGTGCCAGCAGGGCCCAGGCTTCATCCAGCGCAGCTGCGGCACGAACGCTGTGGCGGGCCCGGCGCGCCTGGCTGTCCAGGTCGAGCGGCTGGCCGGGTGCGGCCAGGCCGAGCGCCGGCATGGTCGATGCCGCCAGGCAGACCAGGTCGAGCCGCTGCAACAGGGCCTGCTGCTGGCGGAACAGGTCCTGCCCCTGCGGCAGCGAGGCCTGGCGCACGCGGCACATGACGCAGGGCAGTTCCAGGAACAGGCGGCGCAGCGCACGCGCGTCCGCGCCGCTTGCCTCGGCCACTCCGGGCGCCGAGGCCGTAGCATGCAAGGCTTGCGCGGGCGGCACCGTCACTGCGCCGGCGGCGGCACGTCCGGCGAGCTCGCGCGCGTAGTCGCGCGTCCCGGCCAGGTCGACCGGCACGCAATCGTCGACGGTGAGGCCGAAGCGGGTGTAGAGCAGCTGGTTGAAGCCGGCGCGGAAGGCGTTCCACTCGTCCAGGGTCGTGCAGGGCGGCAGTTCCAGGTTACCCTGGGCGAGTTCGCGCTGCAGCGCCGCTTCGATGCCCGCGGCCAGCGCAGCGAGCGCCAGCTCGCCCGCCCCTTCGCTGGCCAGGAACAGGTCGAAGCGCTGCTGGGTCATGCGCGGATCCGGGCTGTCGATCGCGAAATGCAGGCGCAGCCCGATCTCGGGCGCGGCGGCAAACGGCACCAGGTCGCAGCCGTAGGGACCAGGATGGAAGCACCAGCCGGCGTCCCCTTCGGCCAGCACCATGCGCCCGCCGGCGCCGATGCGGCGCGTGTGGCCGCTCGAGGAGACCGCGACGCCGACCGCGCCGGGCGGCACGCTGCAGCCGGAAGCAATCGGACGCGCGATCGCCTCCACGCCGAGTCCCGCCGCATCGAAGGCCGGCGCGCGCGCCATGCGTTTGAAAATATCGAGCATCGTCAATTTGCCGCCTGTATGCTGAAGATTGCGCCGTGGCGCTGGAAGTGGGACGCCGGCTCGTCCGCGAAGGGCCAGGCCGCTTCGAGCTCGCCGTCGCTGTCGAGGCGGCCCGCCAGCAGTTCGGCCCCGGCGCCGTCGACCACGCGCAGCAATGCAGCCGCGCGCAGCAGGCGGGCCGCAAAGGGCGCCTCCGGCATCAGCTGCAGGATCACGCGGCGTTCGGCCCCGCTGCCGACGAAATGCAGGCGCCAATGGCCGTCGTCGGTCGCCAGTTCGGACAAGGCCTGGCCGCTGTCGGCCGCGCGCAGCATGCCGACGCTGCCCTGCCAGGCGTCATGCGCGGCGGCGCGGCGCTCGAGCGCCAGGGTACGCAGGCGGCGCGTGGTCAGCGGCGAGGCCTGCAGCGCGGCGCGTTCGGCCGGCCGCAAGGGACGGCTGCCGTCGAGCGCGGCGCGCAGCACGGCGTCGGCCAGCATCAGGCGGTCGCCCTCGACGCGCGGCGCCAGCAGCAGGCGCTCGCGCAGCTTGCCATCGATATCGCTGGTAGTCTTCATTCGTTTCTCCCTTTCGAGGGTGCGGCTGCGCTCAGGCGCGCGATGGCCGCGTCGCGCCGCTTGCGCAGGGTCGGCAGCGAGACGGCATCGAGCGCCGCCAGCTGGGCCATGGTCGGCAGGCCATTTGTGGCGGGGTCGCGCCATGCGTCCGGATAGCTGTCGTCGTCCGGCCCGAGCAGCTTCAGATAGACCGCCAGGCGCACCGCCAGCGAGTCGTCCGCCAGCATGCGTGCACTCCAGCTGCCCGGGTCCTGGGCCGCGCCCGCCACGATTACAAAGTGGGGGGGCAGTGAAACCGACTGCGCACGCTGGGCGTGGAGCGGCTCGCCGTCGGCCGCCTCGGCCGGTTCGGCCGGTTCGGCTGCCCGCGCCGCGTCGGGTTCGTCCTCCAGCGCGTCCAGGATCAGGTCCGGCCCCGGCGTGCCGCATGCGCCAGACCCGGCCTCCGATTCGTCCAGCACCCGCCAGTAATCCTCGAGCCAGGCGGCCGAGGTGTCGGCGTCCTGCAGCCAGTCGCGGTCGCGGTTGGCGGACAGGGTTTCGTATTCGCCGATCTCGGCCAGCATCTCGCCGATCTTGACTGCATTGTCCTTCAGGCTGTCGAAGCGCTTCGAACGCGTGTGCAGCGGACCGGGCGAGCCCGTGAACCGCTCCAGCGTTGCGCTCCAGCGCAGGATCCATTCGGGACGGCAGCCGGCGATCGAGGCCAGCTGGCGCACTTCGATCGGCAGCGCCGTCTCGAGCGGCCGCCCGAGGATGGCGCCGACCTGGACCCGGTGCTCGCGCCAGTTGCCGAACAGGCGGGCGATCTCGCCATAGGCCGTGTCGAGCATGCGGTAGGCGTAGATGCGGTTCGGGCTGCAGGGACGGCCGCAGGCGGCCTGGTAATTGTCGGCGTCGACCTTGTCGCGCAGAAGCGCGAACATGTCGTTGACCTTCTTGCGCAGCAGCGCTTCGCCGCCGGGCTGGCGCCAGAAGCCGGGCACGCGTGCGTGTTCGCCGGCCAGGGCCGTTCTGAACGCCGCCCAGTCGGACGGGCGCGCCGCCAGTTCATAGGCCAGCAGCAGGGCCAGCTCGGCGACGCTGTCGCCATAGCTGTTGCCGGCCGCCTGGGCACGCACGCTGCGGCCCGCAGCGTGCAGGCATTCGGCCAGCAGGTCGACGTACAGGGCCAGCGCCTCGCCTGCGGGCGCGGGCGCCAGCAGTTCGCCCGGATCGCAGCGCTTGAAAACCTCGAGCGAGCACTGGCCAAGCAATTTGCGCACCTGTTCCCACCCCGGCTCCTGATACCGGGTTCCCGGCAAACGCATACCTTCCTCTTGTGTTGATGGCGTATCCACCCGATAAGGGATTTTGTAAATCATGCCACAGAAACACAAAAACAAGGCGCGCTGGAGAGGCTCAGTTGCCTTTCTGTTCGCCCTTTTGGGCGAGCGCGCGTAGCAGCGCCGCCACGACTGGCGCGGCATGCTCGCCACCGGTCGCCTCCGAACGGCTGACAAAGGCGGCAAACGCCAGGCGCCGGGTCTCGCCAGGGATGCTGCCCGGCTCCAGCCAGCCCGTGAACCAGACGGTGGCCTGGCCCTCGCTCCCGACGGGCGCGGTGCCGGTCTTGCCGTACAGGCCAGGACGCAGGCGGTCGAAGGCGGCGCCGCGGAAGGCGCTGGCCGCGGTGCCGCCTGCAACGACGCCATGCAGGCCGGCGCGGATGCGGTCCAGGCGAACGCCGAGCGGCGCGCCTTGCTGCGCCCCGGCCCGGCGCCCGTCGAGCGCCAGCAGCAGCCGGGGCGCGATCACCCTGCCCTCGCCCACCGCGCCGGCGGCGAGCGCCATGTGCAGCGGGGTGGCCTGCATGCGCAGGCCGATCGCCATCTGGCGCAACTCGTGGCGCGAGCCGATCGGATCGAAGCCGGCGACGCTGGCCTGCAGCGCATCCCAGCTGTGCCAGTCGAAATCGGCGGGCAGCAGGCCGCCGTCGAGCGGCAGGGTGCGTTCGAAGCCGAGCCGGTGCGCCATGTCGAGGATGGGCCGTACCCCGCCAAGGGCCGTATCGTCGAGCGCGCGCAGGCTGGGCGCCCCGCCCTGCGCCTTGCCGAACAGGCTGCCGTCGCTCAGCTCCGCGCTCCAGGCGAACCAGGTGTTCAGGCTGTAGGTCAGCGCCTGGGCCAGCCCGAGCTTGCCGTCCTGGGCGCGGCGGTCGAGGATCCCGTCGCGGAAGTTCGTGATGCGGGCCCCGGCGCCCTGGTAAGGATAGGTCGCGCCGTCGGTGCGGAAGGGGAAGCCGCGCGCCGCCGCCAGGGCGTTGATGTCGGCCAGCGGCATTCCGCCCAGCAGGGCGTCGAGGCGCGGATCGCGCTGGGCGGCCAGCTCGAGGCCGAGGGCGCTGACGATCTTGAAGGTCGAGCCCGGACTGCGCTCGGCGCCGCCGTCGTGCTGGAAAGCCGCCTGGCGCAAGGGACTGCGGGCCGGGTCGACGCGGTCGAAGTCGCGCAGTTCGCTCCAGTTGCCGTCCGCGAGCGGCGCGGCGCTGCTGCCGGCGGCGGCCAGGATGTCGCCGCTGCCGGTATCGATCAGCACCAGGCCGGCCTGGCGCGCGGCCGGCGGCGCCAGGCCGCCGCTGCAGCGCGCGCCATCCCACTGGCCGCGGCGCATGCCGACGCAGTCGAGCACTGCCTGCCCAAGCCGCTGGAGCGGCAGGTCGAGGGTGAGCCTGGCTTCATGGGGGCGGCCGTCGGGCGCGGGCAGGCGCGCCAGCACGCCGGCCACGCTGTTTGCCTGGCCGGCATGCAGGCCGAGCAGCGTCGCCAGGCCCGCCTCGCGTGCGCCGGCCGTCGCGCTGCCTGCCTGCCACAACGGCGCGCCGCTGCGATCGGCCAACAGTACCGGCACCGGGGCCACGGTGGCCGACCGGCCCGGCTGGGCGATCGCCTGCCAGGCCAGACGGCCTTGTTTCACCTGCAGATGCCGGTACGGTGCATCGCCGCCCCCGCTCATGGCCGCGAGATCCAGCGGCAGCGCTTCGATCACGACCTGGCGTGCGCCAGGATGCGGCGCCAGCACCAGCTCGCGCACGTCGTCCGGCTCGGCACAGGCGCGCCCGGCGCAGGCCGCACGCCCGCCGGCGAGCGCGGCACCGGCGATGGCGCGCACCCGCCCGGCCAGCATCAGTTCGATGCGCTCGTCGCCGCGCGCCGGCTGCGGCAAGGTCAGGCTCAGGCGCACGGTGGTCGCATGGCCCGCGCTGGCCGGCCAGTCGGCCAGCCGCTGCCAGGGTGCCCAGCCCTGCGGCAGGCTGGCGAACAGCCGGGCCAGGCCCAGCGGCATTGCCTCGCTGCTGCTCGCGGCACTCGCTCCGGCCTGCGCCAGCCAGGCTCCGGCGGCACCCGGCCGCACGCGCCAGGCCAGCAGGCGCCGTTCGCCATTGAAGACCCGGATCTGTTCGCGCACATAGGCGCCGTCGGCGCGCGCGTGCAGGCGCTCGAGCAGGCGCCGCCCGGCGTCATCGAGCACGACGCCGTCCCAGGCATGCAGGTCGGCCGTGCGCTGGCCCTTGTCGGCCGCGCGCCATTGCACCAGGTCGCGCGGCGCGGTCTCGATCATGCCGGACGGGGAGAGGCGCACCAGGCCGCGCGCCAGCAGGCTGTCGAACAGGGCGCCGTCTTCCAGTGCCGGCGCTGCGTCGAAGGGCACGCGATAGTCGCCGGGCGCGAGGCGGCTCGCCAGTGCCCGGCCGTGTTCGGGAAAGGCAGCGACGATGGCGCCGGGCGCGGTGCCTGGCAGGGCCTCGTACGAAGTCAGCACCAGCTCGCCGCCCTGCGCGCAGGCGGCGCCCGGACGGCGGTCGACGCGCAGCGCCCCTTTGTCGCCCCACACCAGCCAGCCCTCGCGTCCCAGCAGCGCCCTGCCCTGCACGCCGCGCGCGATGGTGCCGGCGCTGGCGTCGCCGATCCAGCGGGCGTCACCATGCCAGGCCAGCTGCAGGGACGAGCCCAGCGAGCCCGTGATGTCGACCTGGGGCATGCTCGCCCCCGCCAGCACGACATTGCGCAGGGTGACGGGACTGGCCGCCGCCGCATTGCCTGCCGCCCAGCGCGCTACATCGTGGAAGCGGTAGCCAATGCGTAAAGGCGCCAGCCGCCCGCCCGCTCCTGCGAGCGCCTGGCTGCACAGGTCGATCACGACCGGGCGCCGGGCACGCATGCCGGAGACGACCAGCAAAGCGCCGCCCGGCTGCGCGCCCAGGCTCACGCCCGGCTCGCGCGGCACGCTGAAGGAGACGCCGGGGAGCGCGGCCTGGAAGGCCGGCAGCGTGCGCACCGGTCCGGCGCCGGTGCTCATCCGGCCGGCCGCGGCGGCGCTCAGGGAACGCGCGTGGACTGCGATCAGCACGGCGCCGCCGGCCACGAAGCCGAGCGCCAGCAGTGCCAGCCAGACCCGCGGCCCCGCCTGCCAACGCGTGCCGCGTACGGCTGGCAGCACGCGCCGGCCGCCCGCACGCAGGTTGCGCGCCCGGCGCCAGGCGCGGCCGTTGGCGGCCAGCCCGGCGCACACCGTGGCGAACATCTCCCCCATCGATTCCTCCTTCGCCGCCGGGATGGCCGCGTCCGCCCTGTCCTAGCGGGGGGAAGCGAAAAGCCGGGTGAAGCCGTCGGGTTGAGCGAACTTGAACGTTTCGTATCGCACCCGGTTTTGTGCAGGCCATCCCGCTTTTCATGCGCCCCGTCGCAATCCGATGGAGGTCCGCGGGGGCTTTGACTACAGTGGACACATCGCCACCCCACCCGCAAGGAGAAGCACCGTGAACATCGCCAAGCACATGGAAGCCGTTTTCGTCGTCGCCCTCGCCGCCGCCGGTTCCGCCCACTTCGTCGCCGACCAGCTGCCGCAAGCCCAGGCGCGCCCGGCCGCCATCCAGGATTCGAGCATCGCCACCGAAACCAGAATGGCCGTCGTCGTCGTGAAAGGCAAGCGTCCGGGTGCCGGGAAGCCGGTCGTGCTGGCCGCTCGCAGCGGTGCCGGGAGCCGCATTTGATTACCCGTGTGCACCGGGCCGCCTCCTGAGGCGCGCCCGGGCACCCGCCCTCGCATTTCCCCGCTTTCCCCCTCCTCATCCGCTGTTGCAACTCTGCTGCTGCAATCCTGTATCAGATGTAAGCACATGCGTCAAACGCACCATTTCACTCAAGCGATTGATATATTGAATCATCCGCTTTTGGAGATGGAGAACACCATGAAATCCCGCCTCACTCTGGTTGCCCTTGCCGCCATCGGCGCCGCTGCCTATGCACCGCTGCCCTCGATGGCCCAGAACGTCGAACTGTATATCGGCTCGGCCCCGCCGGCTCCCCTGTACGAACGCGCGCCCGCCGTGCGCCGCGGCTATGTCTGGTCGCCAGGTTACTGGGCGTGGCAGGGCCACCGCCACTACTGGGTTCCGGGCTCGTATATCGTCGAGCGTCCCGGTTATGTGTATGCACCGCCGGCCTGGCAGGAGCGTGGCGGCCGCTGGGTCATGCAGCAGGGCTACTGGAGCCCCCGCGGCGGCGACCGTTACTATGCCGGCGAGGGCTATCGCAGCCAGGGCTTCTACGACGGCGGCCGCAGCTATGCCTACCGCGACGGATACGGCTACCGCGACCGTGACCGCGACGGCGTGCCCGACCGCTACGAGCGCCATGGCGGCCGCCGCGACGCCGACCGCGACGGCATCCCGGACCGCTACGACCGCGACCGCGACAACGACGGCGTGCCCAACCGCTACGACCGCGACCGCGACGGCGACGGCGTCCGCAACGAGCGCGACCACCGGCCGGACAATCCGTACCGCCGCTGATTGCAGCCTGCACAAGAAAAGCGCCCCGCGGGGCGCTTTTTCATTGGGGCCCGCGGATTCATGAAACCGGTAAAAGCGGTTATGCTGGCGTCATGACCGAACTCGACCGCCTGCAAGGCGCCGCCAACCGCACCGAACTCGCCGCCAGCCGCAAGCTGGCCCTGCAGCGCAGCCTGCCGCTCGAGGAAGCGCTGCGCATCACGCTCGCCGCCAGCGCCGGCCCGGCCGGCCTGCCCGCGCTGCTGGCCGAACGCGGCGCCCTGCGCCAGGCCGAAGCGGCGCGCGCGCTGGCGCGGCGTTCGGCACGAGCCGCGGCACTGACCTTGCGCCAGGCCCGGCACGAGGGCGCGCCGACCGCCTGGCGCGCCTGGTTCGACGGTTCCGCGCGGCCCAACCCGGGGCGCTGCGGCATCGGCGCGCGCCTGCTCGGTCCGGAAGGACAGCTGGTCGAGCTGTCCGAGCCGGCCGGCTACGGCAACAGCAGCGAAGCCGAATACCTGGCCCTGGCCGCCGTGCTGGAAGCGGCCCTGGCCCAGGGTGCGCGCGAACTCACCGTCTACGGCGACAGCCGGGTCGTGCTCGACGACGTCGCCGCACCGGACGCGGACAGCGCTCCGGTGCTGCGCCCCTACCGCGTTCGGGTGCAGGCCCTGCTCGCGCAACTGCCGGGCACCGTCCTGCGCTGGGTGCCGCGCCACAAGAACCTGGACGCCGACGCCCTGTCGCAGCGCGCCAGCACAGCGCCGGCGATGGAGTCGGCGATGGAGTCCCATGCAGTCCTCGTTCCCTGAACTGTCGGCCTGGCAGCCGCGCCTGGCCGCGCTTGCTGCCGCCCACGCCGGCAACGACGGCGCCCACGACGCCAGCCACCTTGAACGCGTCTGGCGCAGCGCCCGGCTGCTGCTCGATCACCACGTGCAGGCCGATGCCCTGGTCGTGATGGCCGCCTGCTACCTGCACGACCTGGTCAACCTGCCGAAGAACGATCCGGACCGGGCCCAGGCATCGCGCCGTGCGGCGCGGCTGGCGCGCGAGGAGCTCGCGCGGCTCGGGTTCCCGGCCGAACGCCTGGACGGTGTCGCGCACGCGATCGAGGCGCACAGCTTCTCGGCCGCGATCGAACCGACGACGATCGAAGCGAAGATCGTGCAGGATGCCGACCGCCTCGATGCGCTCGGCGCGGTCGGCCTGGCGCGCATGTTCTATGTCGCGGGACGCATGGGCCGGGCGCTGGCGCACCCGCTCGACCCGCTGGCGCTCGGACGGGACCTGGATGACGGCGCCTGGACGCTCGACCACATCATGGTCAAGCTCGCGCAGCTGCCGGGCATGATGCAGCTCGAGGCCGGACGCGAGCTGGCCGGCGCGCGCCTGGCGCGCCTGCTGGCCTTCCGCGACGAATTCGCGGCTGAGTGGCTCGGGGACAGCCCGTGACCGGTGCCCAGTGCCGTCGGTCGCTTGCCGCATGGCGAAGCGCACCGGCATCGGTCTGCGGACGACACAAAGTGTGAGGGAAAATTAACAATTAATTCCTGTCGGAAATTTTTACACTCAGCAAGCATAACTTTTTTACTGCCTTCGCAAACATATGATTCGTAAGGAATTCCTCTAGCTGGCACGAGTGTTGCTTATAGGGTTGCATTCTATTAACAACACTTGGGATAAGAAAAATGACCTTCCTGAAGAAACTCGGCTGCGCTGCAGCTTTCGGCCTCGCCGCCGGCGCCTCCCAGGCATCGATCATGAATGACTGGACCTTCAACCCGGCCGGTTCCGGCCAGGCCAAGGGTCAGGAAATCAACGAGTACCTGGACGTGAACGGCAACGCCTTCATCGAGCTGAACGCGACGAGCAAAACCTCGTTCAACTTCGTCGAGCATGCCGTCTTCAACCTGTCGCAGGCAGACAGCAACGGCCAGCTGTTCCCAGTCAATTACGCGGGCGGCAACATCACCGCTACGTTTGAAGGCTATGGCGCCGGCACCTTCGGCGGCGCCTTCAAGTTCACCGGCGGCACGATCAAGATGTATCAGAATCCTGCGAACGGGCAGTACGGTTCGGTGTCGGGTATCTATGGTGCGAACCTGGGTAACCTGATCGGTACCTTTACCGTGCTGGCCGGCGGCGGCGGTACCGTGGACGGCAAGGGCAATCCAACCGACAATGGCCAGGTGAGCATTTTCCTCAAGGCCAGCAAAGGCGCCCTCGCCGCCAACTACTTCTTCGACGACCTGGGTCAGGACATGTCGGGCTTCAACGTCGAGGCATTCGCCTTCACCAATGCCAACACCGTCGGGGCGCCAACCGATCGCCTGGTAAAAGAAGTCGCTTGCCAGTTCGCGGGCTTCACTGGCCCTGGCTGCGCAGGCAACAGCCCGTACAAGAACGTCGCCGGCGATCACTTCTTCGTCAGCAACAACGGCCAGTTCAAGTTCAACGAAATCCCTGAGCCAGGTTCGGTTGCCCTGTTCGGCATCGCCCTGTTCGGCATCGGCGCACTGCGCCGCCGCGTGAAGTAAGCTTCAACGGCAGGACCCGAAACATGGCCTGGCTTTGCCGGGCCATGTTCGTTTACAGGAGCAGCCGATGAGCGCTTCCGTCATCGCCGCCGTCCTGTGCGCGGCGCTCCTTCATGCAGGATGGAATATCCTGGTGAAGATCCACGCCGCCAGCGGCGTACCGACCATGCTCGTCGTCGCCGGGTCCGGCCTCCTGTGCGCCCTCGGCCTGCCCTTCGTCGCCGCGCCGGCTCCCGCCAGCTGGCCCTTCATCGCCGCTTCCGCGATCGTCCAGACCCTGTATTACACCGTGCTTGCCGCAACCTACCGCGGCGGCGACCTCAGTCACGCCTATCCGCTGATGCGCGGCTGCGCGCCGCCGCTGGTGGCGCTCGCCGGCCTGTGCATGGGCGAGCACCTGAGCGCGCACCAATGGCTGGCGCTCGGCCTGGTCTGCGCCGGCGTGCTGACCATCTTCCTCGATGCCTCCCGGACCGCACGGGCGGCGCGCCGCACCACGATCCTCGCCCTGTGCACGGCCTGCGTCATCGCGACCTACACGCTGATCGACGGCGCCGGGGTACGGCGCTCGGGCGCGCCGGCCGGCTATACGATGTGGATCTTCGTCGCGACCGCCGTGCTGCTGCTGGCGCTGTCCTGGCGCCGCGAAGGCCAGGCCCTGCTCGCGTTCGCGCGGCGCCGCCCGGGCATCCTGCTGGGCGGCGGCGCGATGTCGGCCGGTTCGTACGGGATCGCGCTGTGGGCGATGACGACGGCGCCGGTGGCCCTGGTGGCGGCGCTGCGCGAGACCTCGATCCTGTTCGCCACCGCCATCGCGGCGCTGGTGCTGCGCGAGCGCCTCAGCCCGCTGCGCCTGCTGGCGGTCGGGCTGATTGCGGCGGGTGCTGCCGCGATGCGGCTCGCCTGATGCTTCAGAATTTCAGCTCGAGTGTCGCGCGCAGGCTGGGCCCGGCCTCGATGCGCGCCTCGCGCAGCACCAGGCCGCGTCCTTCCTCCGCGAAACTGCCGCGGTTGACGAAGTCCTGGCCCAGCAGGTTCGACAGGGCCACGCGCAGCTGCTGCTTCGGATTGAATTTATACAGCGCATAGGCTTCCAGGTCGCGGCGCGCCTGGAGCGTGGTCGTCTGGCGCTCGGACACGCGGATCTGCCCGCCCTGTTTCCAGGCGAAGCTCGCGCCCGTGGTCAACGCGGCGCGCTTGTAGTCGATGCCGAGGTTGCCCGCCAGCGGGGCCTGGCCGTCGAGCCGGTTGTCCGGACCCGGCACGCCGTCCACGCGCGACCAGTTGGCCGACAGGCTGGCGCGCAGGTCGATCGCCGGCGCATCTTTCATCACCGCCTTCAGCGGGAACTTGGTTTCCAGTTCCACGCCGCGGGTCACGGCGCGGCCCGCGTTCATCGGCATCGCCACCCAGCGCGCGCCGTCGAAGTCGACCAGGTAGCGCGTGTAGCCGTCGATGCGGCGCGTGGACGCGCTGAGCGAGAACAGCGCGCCTTCGGCCCAGTAATGTTCGTACGAGGCGTCGAAGCCGAGCGCCAGTTCCGGCTGCAGGTCCGGGTTGCCGGCGTAGTCGGGGTCGGTCGAGCGGTTGTCGATCGAGGTCTGGCGGCGCGGGATCAGTTGCTGGAAACTCGGCGCCTTGTAGGTGCGGGTCACGGCGAAGCGGACCTGGTCGCCCTTGGTCTCCGGGATCTTCCACAGCGTCTGCAGCACCGGGCTCCAGACGCTCGAACGCGAGCGGCCGGTGGCGAAGGTATTGCCGCTGGTGGTGGTGCGGATGCCCTCCCAGCGCGCGCCCAGGTAGAGCGACCAGCGCGGCGTGAGGTTCCACTCGTCCTGGGCGTACAGCGCCAGGCGGCCGACGCGCGACTCGGATTCCTCGCCCTTCGGCAGGGCCGGGAAGACGCGGTTGCCGGCCTCGAATTCCTCGCGGCTGTCCGTACGCCTTGAGTAGCCGCCATCCCAGCCCATGCCCAGCGCATGGTCCTTCATGATGGTCTTGCTGAACTTGCCGACCGTGGTCGTGCCGCGCTCGTCGGCTTCGAGGTGCACCAGGTTGTCGATTGGGCGTGCCGCGCCGGGCGGCGTCCATCTCCGGTTGTCGGTCGTGTTCTGGCCGCCGATCAGGCTGGCCTTGACGTCGAGCTTGGCGCCGTCGGCCATCTTGTGCACCCAATTGAGTTCGGTGCGCAGGACGTCGTTGTCGGAACGGACCGCCGAGTCCAGCACCGGATAGGGTGTGGCGGGACCGAGACTGGTCGTGTTCACGTCCTGGTTGTGGTTGCGGAAGCGCGCGGAATTGACGAAGCTCTGCGAGGTCAGGGTGTCGCCACCCTCCAGCGTCCAGTTCAGGCGCGGGGCCAGGTTGAACAACTTGAGGCGGCCGTCTTCATGGCCGTCGGCGTGGCGCACCTGCACCGGCTGTCCGGCTGGGTCGAAGGCCTGCTCGTCGCTGACGCCGCGGCGGCTGAACTGCTCGGCCATCACGCTGGCGGCGACCGAATACGACATCGTGCCGAGCTTGTCCGACAGCTGCAGGTTGGCCGTCGGCCCCTGGAAACCGCTGCCGGTGCGCGCGCCTAGCTTGAATTCGCGCTGGCCGCTGCGGACCGTCTTTTTCAGGACGATGTTGACCGTGCCGGCCACCGACTGGGTCGAGAACTCGGCGCTCGCCGCGCGCAGCACCTCGATGCGCTCGATCACGTCGGGCGACAGCGAATCGATCGTGAAGCCGCCCGGCGCCCGTTCGCCGTTGATCAGGATTTGCGTGTAGCCGGCGCCGAGGCCGCGCATGCGGATTTCGCCGCCGCGTCCGTTCGGCGTGCTGACTGTGATGCCGGGCACGCGCTTGAGGACGTCGACCACGCTGGTATCGCCGTATTTCGCGATCTCCTCCTGGGTGACGACGATTTTCGTCGCCGTGTCGTCGCGCCGCGCATCATAGCTGTCGGCCGTGCCGCGTACCTCGACTTTTTGCATTTTCTGGTCCGCCGCAGCGTCGGCTTTCGGTGCCGCGCCTGCGGTCTCCTGGGCCAGGGCGGGGAAAGCGCTTGCCAGCGCGGCGGCAAGCAGGGTCATGCGGAGCGATGAGAGCATATACATATCAGAAAGCCAAGTTTATGAGAATGTATTGTCCTTTAGTTCCGGCATATTTAGATGCTCATGAGAATATATTTTCGATATGCATGTATTAAGGGGATCCTGCCCGGCCCGGTACCGACGGCTGCGTCCTGGGGCGATGCGCTACACTGGGCGGGCCCTGCCAGCGAAAACAAAGATATGCACGGGCACGCCCCTTATTTATAATTCGCCATCATCACCAGCAATAAAGGTCCGCCACCGTGTCCGATCGTTTCAAAGTACTGCCGCAATATGTCCTGCCCAAGCAGGCGCTGACCTCGTTCGCCGGCCGCGTCGCCGGCCACCGCGGGGGCAAGATGACCACCCGCCTGATCCGCTGGTTCGTCGGCAAGTACGGGGTCAACATGGACGAGGCGGCCAATTCGGACATCGCCAGCTACCCGAGCTTCAACGAATTCTTCACCCGGCCCCTGAAGGACGGCGTGCGTCCGCTGGCCCAGGCCGACTTCGTCTGCCCGGTGGACGGCGCGATCAGCCAGTTCGGCGCGATCGACGACCACCACATCCTGCAGGCCAAGGGGCACAAGTTCACGACCACCCAGCTGGTCGGCGGCGACGCCTCGCTGGCGGCGCACTTCCAGCACGGCAGCTTCGCCAACCTGTACCTGAGCCCGAAGGACTACCACCGCCTGCACATGCCCTGCGACGGCCGCCTGACGCGCATGATCTACGTCCCCGGCGCCCTGTTCTCGGTGAACCCGACCACCGCGCGCGGCGTGCCGGGCCTGTTCGCGCGCAACGAGCGCGTGGTCTGCGTGTTCGAGTCCGAGGAATTCGGCACCTTCGTCATGGTGCTGGTCGGCGCGACGATTGTCGGCAGCATGGCCACGCCCTGGCATGGCGTGGTCAATCCGCAGCGCACCGGGCGCGTTTCGGAATGGACCTACGATTCGCACCCGGTCGTGCTGAAGAAGGGCGAAGAGATGGGCCGCTTCCTGCTCGGCTCGACGGTGGTCATGCTGTTCAAGGAAAAGACCATCGCCTTCAACCCGGAGTGGGCGCCGGAGCGCAAGGTGCGCCTCGGCGAAATGATGGGCAACCGGCCGGCCTGACCTCGCTCGCGGCCATGCCGCCGTGCCAGCGTTCCGCACACGAAGCGGCACTATGTTAGGCAGTACACGGTCAAAACCCGTATCGCTCCCTACAGTGCTACTTCAGTGGCTGCGCTTCGCGAACGAGACGGCAAATGGCTTCGAGTGGTTCCCCATTCATCTTTGCGACCGGCATAGAAAACAGCATCCCGACCATCGCCGCCGGCAAGGTGCGCATGGACGAGATGGAAAAGTGCGGCCACTACCGCCACTGGCGGCGCGACTTCGACCTGGTGCAGGAGATCGGGATCCGCTTCCTGCGCTATGGCCCGCCGCTGCACAGGATGCTGCTCGGCGCGCGCCGCTACGACTGGTCGTTTGCCGACGAAGTGTTCCCCGACCTGCACCGGCGCAACCTGGTGGCAATCGTCGACCTCTGCCATTTCGGCCTGCCCGATTTCCTCGGCGATTTCCAGAACCCCGATTTTCCCGACATCTTCGCCGAGTACGCGCGTACATTCGCACTGCGTTACCCCTGGCTCCAGCTGTACACGCCGGTCAACGAGATGTCGATCTGCGCCCTGTTTTCAGCCCTCTACGGCTGGTGGAACGAGCAGCTGCACGACGACAAGGCCTTCGTCACCGCCCTCAAACACCTGGTCAAGGCCAACCTGCTCGCCATGCGCGCGATCCTGGAAGTGCGTCCGGACGCCCTCTTCATCCAGAGCGAATCTTCCGAGTATTTCCATGCCCAGTCGCCGGCCGCGATCGGCCCGGCCGAGACCATGAACGCGCGCCGCTTCCTGTCGCTGGACCTGAACTACGGCCGCCGCGTCGACTCCACCATGTACGAGTACCTGCTCGACAATGGCATGACGCGCGAGGAATACCATTTTTTCCTGAACAACAACCTCAAGCATCACTGCATGATGGGGAACGATTACTACCAGACCAACGAGCACCACGTGGCGGCGGACGGCACGACGCATTCATCGGGTGAAATCTTCGGCTACGCGGTCATCACCCACCAGTACTACAACCGCTACCGCCTGCCGGTGATGCACACGGAAACCAACCTCTGCCAGGGTCCCTGCGGCGACGAAGCGGTGCGCTGGCTGCGCAAGGAATGGGCGAACGTGCTGCGGGTGCGCAACAACGGCGTGCCCATCGTCGGCTTCACCTGGTATTCGCTGACCGACCAGGTCGACTGGGACACGGGCCTGCGCGAAAACAATGGCCGCGTGAACGCCCTCGGACTGGCCGACCTCGACCGCGAGCTGCGTCCGGTCGGGCAGGCCTACCGCGAGCTGATCCGCGACTGGACCGAAGTGCTGCCGACCCAGAGCGTCTGCCTGCAGGTGCCGATCGCGCTGAATGAGGATTACCCGGGGCTCGACGCCCGTCCTTCCAGCCGTACGCAGGACTCCGCCGTGGCCACGGGCGCGCCCAGGAACACGGAATAAGGATCGGGGATGCGGTTTACGGACAAAGTCGTGCTCGTCACGGGCGCCGCCAGCGGGATCGGCCTCGCCGCATCGATTCGTTTCGCCGCCGAGGGCGCCCATGTGGTGCTGGTCGACCGCGATGCGGCCGCCTTGCCGGCGGCGTCCGCCAAACTGCGCGAACAGGGGCCCGGGGAAACGATGGAACTGGTGTGCGACGTCAGCGCCGAGCAGAATGTCGCGCATGGCGTCGACCAGGTGATCGCCCGCTTCGGCCGGCTCGACGCCGTCGTCAACAACGCCGGACTGATGATCTTCAAACCCCTGGAAGAACTGACCGGCACCGACTGGATCGGGGTGCTGCAGGTCGACCTGCTGGGCGCTTTCTTCTTCATCAAGCAGGCCTTCCTGCACATGCGGCCCGGCGCGGCGATCGTCAACGTCTCCAGCGTGCACGCCCTGGAGACCGAGCCGAACGTGGCACCCTACGCCGCGGCCAAGGCCGCCCTGCTGTCGCTGACCCGCTCGGCCGCGCTGGAGGGCATACCGAAAGGGATCCGGGTGAACGCCATCCTGCCCGGCGCCATCGACACGCCCATGCTGTGGAATAACCCGCAGGTCAGGTCGGGGGCGGAACACATCGATCCGGCCGATGTCGGGCAGCCGCAGGATGTGGCCGGCGCGATCGCGTTTCTTGCGTCGGGCGAGTCGGCCTTCATCAACGGGGCCTCGCTGCTGGTCGATGGCGGGCGCTTGTGCCGGCTGTAGAGCGTCCAACAGAACCCCGCCCCTCCCTCGGGCACCGGGAACGGCGTCAGAACAGGGCGCCCTGCGGACTGGTAAGGCGCGCGAAACTGTCGCCGACAAAAGGCAGGATGCCGTCGGCGACGGGTTCCAGCTGTTTGACCAGGTAGTGTTCGTAGTCGATCGGCGAGCGCTTCTCTTCCATCCAGGCTTCCATCGGTTCGGGGCCGGCGGTCGTCATCAGGTAGCGGATCCAGCCGCCGTTGCGGTATTGCGGTCCGCGGCCCCGGGCGATATGGAAGTCGTCGGCGATGCGGGCGGCACGCACGTGGGGCGGCACGTTGCGCTCGTATTCCTGGAGCGGCCGGCGCAGGCGCTTGCGGTAGACGAGCAACTCGTCGAAGTCCCCGCGCAGCGTGCACGCCACGTAGTCGCGCACGTAATCCTCGTAGGGTTCGCGCCGGAAGATGCGGCCGTACAGGCCCTGCTGGAACTGCTGCGCCAGCGGAGTCCAGTCGGTGCGCACCGTCTCCAGGCCCTTGTACACGATCTCCTCGCCGCCGCCGGGCGTGCCGGCCAGGCCGGCATAGCGCTTCTTGCTGCCTTCGTCGGAGCCGCGCACGGTCGGCATCAGGAAGCGCCGGAAATGGGTGTCGTACTCCAGCTCGAGCGCACTCTCGAGCCCGAGCTCCTCGCGCAGGTGCGTGCGCCACCAGTCATTGACGTGCTCGACCAGTTCGCGCCCGATGCGCAGCGCATCGCTGTCGGCATGGGCGCCACCGAGCCACACGAAGGTGGAGTCCGTGTCGCCATAGATGACCTGGTAGCCGCGCGCCTCGATCAGCTCGCGCGTGCGGTGCATGATCTCGTGGCCGCGCATGGTGATCGAGGAAGCCAGCCGCGCATCGAAGAAGCGGCAGCCGGTGGTCCCGAGCACGCCGTACATGGCGTTCATGATGATCTTCAGCGCCTGCGACAGCGGCTGGTTCCCGGCGCGCTTGGCCGCCTCCCTGCCCTCCCACACGCGCGTGACGATGCCGGGCAGGCAGTGCCGGGTGCGCGAAAAACGCGCGCCGCGAAAGCCCGGCACGGTATCGGCGTCAGGCTCTTCCAGCCCCGCCACCAGCCCCACCGGATCGATCAGGAAGGTGCGGATGATCGACGGATAGAGGCTTTTGTAGTCGAGCACCAGCACCGAATCGTAGAGGCCCGAACGCGAATCCATGACGAAGCCGCCCGGGCTGTCCTCACCGGGCACGTCGCCGATGTTGGGCGCCACCCTGCCCAGGCGGTGCATCAGCGGAATGTAGGCGTGCTCGAACGCGGCGACCGATCCGCCGCTGCGGTCCGCCGCCAGGCCGGTGACGCTGGCGCGCTCCAGCAGGAAGGCCATCAGGCCGGTCTTCTCGAATATGCGGGTGACCAGTTCGCAGTCCTTCAGGTTGTAGCGCGCCAGGGCCGGCTTGTCCTGCGCGAACATGCGGTCGATGGAGGCCATGCGGGCGTAGGGATTGTCGATCGCCTTGCCCTCGCCCAGCAGGCTTTGCGCCACATTCTCCAGGCTGAACGAAGGAAAGCTCCAGGTGGCCGAGCGCAGCGCCTCGATGCCGTCGATGACCAGCCGGCCCGGCAGGCCCGCGAAGTAGTGCGCTTCGCGGTCCGTTCCGGCCTTCGCGTTGGTGCGCCACTCCATCGACGTGCCGCCGCGGCCGATACGCAGGGGATGCCGCAGGCGCTCGGCGTGCTCCTGCAGCACGCGCAGGTCGAACCCGATCACGCTCCAGCCGATGATGGCGTCCGGATCATGGCGCGCCATCCACGTTTCCAGCTTCTCCAGCAAGGCCAGGCGGCTGTCACAATACTCGAGCTCGAAGTCGAGCCCGGCCGGGTCGCCGTTCGGCGGCCCCAGCATGTACACCTGGCGCTGGCCGCAGCCTTCCAGGCCGATCGAGCGCAACTCGCCCTGCATGGTGGTCTCGATGTCGAGCGAGACGGTGCGCAGCCGCGGGCGGTAGCCGGGCGCCGGTTTCACCTGTGCGGCCAGCAGCAGCGCGGGGTCGCCAGGGGCCGGCGTGCCGGTAAACGCCACCGGCGCCGTGATGAAGCGCTCCATCAGGTAGCGCTCGGGCGGACGGATATCCGCCTCGTAGACGTCGATCCCGTGCTCGCGCAGGCGCTTCTCCAGCCGCAGCAGATGACGGTAGTGGCGGCAGTACATCCCGAGCACAGGACGCCCGCGGAAGTCGCACAAGGCCAGCGGGCGCAGTTCGACGCCGCGTTCCCGCTGCAACAGGCTCCTCACCGCCGCCTCCTGCTCGGCCGGGACAAAGGCCACCGCCTCCGCCGCCGGCAGGCGCAGGCGGCAGGGACCGTCGTCGGTGGCGAGCCAGAACTCGACTTCGACGCCGCCGGTTCCATCGTCGCCGTGGTTGCCGGTATCGCGCCAGTGGCGCGTCAGCAGGAAGCCCTGCCTCGGTGTGTCACTCATGGGTTTTATGTGATGCGGTGTGATGCGAGCCACCGGGGCAAAGGCGGGAGTTTATCAAATACCCTGGAACGAACCAGCAAAACCGTTCGGTAGACCGCCAACAGATAAGTGAGCAGGCGAGCAAAAGGAAGGCCCGGTGAATGTCAGCCCGTCGCTCATGCGGGATGCGCAGTCTCGGGTTCGGCGATGCGTGACGAGCCGGGAATGAGCTGCTGTAAGCGACTAATGGTCTTCAGGCAGAAGTGCCTGGGCATGGCATTAGTGTGCAAATAGCGCCGCATTTGAGCGTGTAAATTGGACTGGGTCCTGCGTCCGCTGCTGGCCGATAGCGGACCTATTGCAGCGTCCGCTCACGACCCGAAGCAGTCGTTCGCCACCGGGTACCAACGACTAAACCTTGGCACGCCAGATTGCGTCACGGATCTCTGGTTCATGCTTCGAAAAAACGCTGACGCACGCACCAGCCGTCACGATAATCCACTCACGCCGCTGCTCAGTGTAGCCGAGGCGCGCATCTTCTTCCTTCGCCCAGCCACCATCGAAGACCTCAAGGACGGGATAACCTGAAGGAAAGTCCTCAGCGATCCAATATTCCGCCAGCGGGACTTCGTCCAAAAGCCTAAAGCCGTCAACTTGGGAAAACGTGACTTCGATGCCGTCATCCCTGTTGCGGTTTCGAAGGACGCGTATCGACAAGCGGCCATCGTAGGAAACAGAATGAATGTCTGCGCCCCAGTCAAATTGCTCTTGGCACCCAAATGGCCTCGCTTTGATTGGCATGTACGTCGTCTCCTAGAAGGCTTGATGTGCGTGGCAGCACAACGGTTATGGAGAAACGGCCGGCGCATCCAGCATGGACAACGACTGCTTCTGGCCGATTGCAGACCTCCGGTAGCCTCCGCTTCCGACCCGAAGCGGACAGTCAGAGTGTTGTGTCTGCATTCATCGAATTCTTTCACATCGGATGGAAATTGTCCGGACCCGGATCATCAGGTTCGTCCAGTGCTCCAGCCCGTTACGACTGGTTTTCGGGCTACTCGACCACTTTCTTGACGCGCTCGGTAACGCGGCGGATCGCTTCCTCGTCGATCGGGAACCGTTTGGCGAAATCCTTATCCCCGAATATCCACTCACAGCTCTGTCGCTCCTGGTATAGCGGCAGCATCTGGTCGAATGCGCCCCGGTAGCAGACCTCTGCCTCGGGTTCGTGGTGCTTGGTATTCTCGCCGATCGTAAAGCGCATGAGGGCAGGAAGGCGGTTGCAGCTGTCGCCAAGCACCACATGTCGGAGGAACGGCTGGCCGTTGCGGGTGACGTCAAGGAACACCTCAGGACAAGCGCCATTATGGGCTTCGGTCTCTTCGTTCTGAGTGCCCTTTAGGACATAGGTTGCATTGCCGACTGTGCAGCTCATGTCCAGTCCGCGTGCCCGATACAAGTCGTGCTTCTGTAACGCCTTCGGACTTTCGCGCGGGTCATTCCACAAGTAGCCGGCAACCGAGTCGTGCAACAGCCGGTACTCGACAGCGAGCATGCCGTTCTCGGGCACGCACGAAACGCGCACGAAATCATAGCTTTGGTCCGCATGCGCAGCGGCAACGCAGCAAAACAGCGTTGCAGCCACGGCCGCCTTCCAGATTTTCATCTTCACTCCGAACATTTTCTCTGCGCGCATCCATCGCGGACGCTTGCACGTCGGTCCCGCGCACGCGGGAACCCCATTCCGCCGATCGGCGCAGGACCTGAACAGCTCCATTGTAGACGTTCGCTTAATACTTTCCTTGCTTGAGCCGTAACTGCACCTACCTAAGAATCCAGGGCGGAAAGAATATGTCTGCTTTTGGCCGGTAGCGGACCTATCTGATGCATCCGCTTCTGATCCAGTGCAGACGTTTCCAGCCAAGGGATCAACGCCAGATCCAACAGCAAGTTCTCATGAAATGAGCCCCTATCCGCAAGAGTCAACGTTTTGAAAATGATCCGACCGAGTCCAGCCAGTCTTGCCTGCTTTGTTCCGCACCTGTTTCCACCATGTCAACGTCATACCCTTTCCCTCAACGCCCGGCAGCGCGGCGAGCTCGATGCCGCTGCGGTAGACCTTGCCCTGGTACCAGAACAGGTAAAACCCTTCGCCTAATGGCGTCAACATGTAGGCCACGTCGCCGGGCTTGAAGGATAGCAGGGGGCGTTCGCTGCCTTCCGTGAAGCCGTCGTTGACTGCATGGTCGATATGTATTGGAGCAGGATTTCTGGTAACAACGACCCCTGTCAATGCATCGACACGTTCACCGGCGTGCAAGCGATACAGGATCCGGGAGTGCTCGCTACGCTTTTCATGCACGGGAATGTCGGTATCGGCGCTCCACTGCCGATAAGTACAGCATTCGAAAGGACAAACTCCCCAGCTCTCATAAGGGTTTGGCGGGAACACTTGGGCCGTGACTGGCTCCGCTGTCGACGCCATGCATACTGCGAAGATTAGTTTTTTCATTCCAACCTTTCAAGTTCATGCAAACGCTTGCGGAAGTGTCCGGGTTTCCGATGTCCCTTCTGGCCGATTGCCGCCTGTCGCGACCGACAACAGATGTCACCTACTTTTCGATCTCCTCAAGACTTAGGAGGCGGACGACGATTTGGTCGAAACTCCCTGTTTCATGAGTCATTGAAAGCGCTGCACGATGATCGCGTAGCTGTTGGAAGAACTCGGCCTCGGAAATAGGTGAACGCTCGGAATTAAGGTAAACGACATGCTTGTATCGGTCGACTACGTTCTTCTTCCAATTTAGCAGTTCAGCTTCACTTGGTGCTGTTGTGGTTAGCTGAGTCTGTTCAGCTAAAGCAGGCACTACTGCTGTACACAGCAATATGCTTACGATGGCGCACTTGAGAATGGTCATGTTCACTCCAAAAGATTAGATCATTGATTTTAGCGAAATCGCCCGTGAGAAATTTCACACTTTGTCACCTATTGATAGCGGTGGCCGTAGCAGTCCGTTTCTGACCGTCCGCTCCTGGCCGATAGCGGACCTATTGTAGCGTCCGCTTCCCACCCTAAGCGGACCTTCCCTATTGACACGTACAAGGATGCGAGCTTGCTGGTGTGAAGTAATTCCAGCGACGTGCAGGCGCGCGTAGCGGCATCCGCTGGTTGGGCCCCAATCAGGCGGCATCCGGTCCTTCCAACCCAAGTCACAGTCGAGGTGCCGGCCTCGGCTTTGTCGATCCATGCCACCACCATCACGCTCTTGATTCACTCGGCCACATCACGCACCGAAGCGCCAGCCTCGAACGCTGCCGTTGCCGTCTCGCGCAGCACCATGCACGGCACGACATGCTCGGGGCAGGTGCTGCCCGGCGACTTGGCATTCTGCGGAACCACGGTGTTGCGGACATAGTATTCAGCGATCCGGGTGTGGCGCGAGCCGCCCTGGGCAAGGGGGCGTTTGTAGTAGCGCTCAAGGCGGACATATGCTCTTGCCAAAGCGGGATGCGACTGAAGTTCAGCGCATAACAGAGGGCACGCCGAACAGGCCGCCCGGGTTTGCTAAAACCGGCGACACGAGCGCACCATGGCAATCCACAGCGCGCTCACATAGCCGGCAATTTCCGCGCACTCTGAGGCGCCCTTGGATCAGGGGCGTGAACTCGTCGGGAACGGCCATTCTGCAGAGGCGATGACAGCCTTTGTGCTGACAGGCTTTGCATTGACAGGCGCCGATGCCAAGGGGCGTTGCATGGGCGGAGGATTGCCCGGCGGGAGGTATCCGGGTAGATCGCCCTGCAGAATCTCGGCCGCACGCTTCAACAGCGACTTTTCGGTAGGCATGCGAATCTTTTTGCGACGCTTGATCGCCTCTTCGACCAATGGACGGATCAACCAGCGGGCGTATTGCTCAGGACTTACGGACGCGAACATTTCGCGCATCTGTTCACGCAGGTCCCACTTGGTCTGCAGCTTTTGCATGACCTGGTCAGCTTCGGTCTGGGTCAGCAAGTAGTCTTGGGCTTCCTCGACGAAGACGCGCTCGAGGTGATGCATCATCTCTACCGCATCGTCCTCGATCAGGAGGTCGGTGACATGCCGTGACACCGTGCTGGCCGCGGAGCCGCCGACAACGCTTCCGATCACAGCACCTACAGCGCCACCGACCAACGCTCCGCCTGGAATCCAGCCGAGATAGGCCGCTCCCTGGGCCATACCGACCGCCCACCCGGCCATGCCGCCACCGACGCCGGCGGCGGTGTTCGTCACGTTCTTGAAGAGCTGCGCTTTCGAGATGTGACCGGTAAAAACGTTACATAGGTCGTTGGCGGACAGGACAGCGGTAGTTGCTGCGGCTGCGATCACATTCGACGAGACGGCCTTTGTAAGAAAGGTTTCGGCGGCTTTCCCGGTCACCTTGCGGCCGCTCTGCTGCAGAACCTCGGTCCCAAGGCGTTGGCCAGCGCCAAGCGTGTTGGCGATCGTCAGCGAGGCCTTTGATCCCAGTTGTTTTACCATCCAGCCGCTGCTTTCGTGGACCGCGCTCTGGACCGCGCTCTTGCCGAGCTGGGCGCTCAGTACGGACGACAGCCATGCGACGCCCCCCACCTTCAAGCCAGTGGCGCAGGCAACACCGAGGGCCTCTTTCGCATCTTCGCCGTTCCACAAGGCCTGTGCATATGCGACAGCCACCGAGACGCTGCCGGCGACCGCGGCTGTAATCGTGCCGTTTGCGGCATCGAACTTCAGACTGTCGATGTTCCCAAACGCCACAATACGACGTGCGGTATCGTAATCAATATTGCCTTCGACGAGAATGCTCTTAGCTTGCTTACGGGCCAGCGCCGCCGTCACATCACCGGTTTGCAATTTCTTCGCCATCAACTTCAAGGCCTCGGGATACTGGTCCTTCGGCACCTCGATCTTCATGGCGCGACCACGGGTTTGGTAAATAAGCTTGCCGTTGCGGGCAAAACACGCGTCGACACTCGCCCGTGCGCTCGCGCAATACTTTGACTGGATCGCCACGCCGTTCACTGTTCGGTCGGGCCCCGCCTTTGCGAAGTCGTCGCCGACCAGGCGCGTGCGCTTGCCCTTGACGGTGTCGATCATATGATTCGCCCGCTCGGCAGCGAAACCGTGTCCTTGCCTTGCCCGTAGCAGCGCGTTGCTCTGGTGATCCACCGCAGCACCGGCCGAGCCAATACTATGTTCTTTGCCCTTGTTCGTCGTGGTTTTCTTCGTTGTCATTTTCGGTCTCGTACAGATCATTTGGTTGCCTGTGTGCACCGATTCTATTTTTATTTCCCGAGAGTAACAAGTGGTTTCAAACTGGTTTTCCGCCACCTCTGGCTCCGGGCATTCTGAAAACGGCTTGCTTCGCATGACGACGTCGAAAACACGGGTCTTGAACAGCAAGCTTGCGTGGAGTGGATGCCTGCTTCTGGCCGATTGCGAACGAGCAGAATAGCTCAGTGTACGAGCTAGCTGCCATCACAGTGAAGAAGGGATCTTGCCAGGCGGTCTCAAGCTGGGCGGCCTGCCTCGCTGCAAAACATCTCGTCCATCATGTCCAGGAAGGCGCGCGTCTTGGCCGGCATCAGGCGCCGTCCGGGGAACACGGCCCAGCCGTTGGCAGGCGGCAGATCCCATTCCGGCAGTACCCGCACCAGCTCCCCCTTCTGCACCAGCGGCTGGGCGAAGAGTTCGGAACTGGCCGCGATCCCCGCGCCGCTGCAGGCGATGCGCGCCAGCAGGTCGGGTGAATTGGCCGTCAGGCGCGCCGGCAGCGCGCGTTCCCAGATCACCTTGCCGCGACTGAGAATCCAGGGTGAGGGCCCGCCGCTCCGGCTGAGCAGGCAGAGCAGATCGTGTCCCAGTAAATCGTCCGGATGCTCGGGCAGGCCGCGCACGGCCGTGTAGCACGGCGATGCGTACAGGCCGAAGCGCTGCAGGGTGACGCGCCGGGCGGCCAGCGAAGCGTCGTCCGGCAAATCGCCCATGCGGATCGCGATGTCGAAGTTTTCCGCCACCAGGTCGACCCGGCGCGGCGACAAATCGAGCTCCACGCTCACCGCCGGATAGCGTTCCAGGAAGCGCCCGATCATCGCGCTCATGCCGAGATTGGCGAAATCGGCCGGCAGCGAGATGCGCAGGCGCCCGCTGGGTGCGGCCTGGCGGTGCTGGGCCAGCGCGCCGGCCGCCTCCGCTTCCTCCACCACCTTGCGCGCATGTTCCAGCAGGCTGGCGCCGAACTCCGTCACCATCAGTTTGCGCGTGGTCCGCTGCAGCAGGCGTTCGCCCAGGCGCGCCTCCAGCAGCGAGATGCGGCGCGAGACGGTCGACTTCGGCAGGTTGACGCGCGTTGCCGCAGCGCTGAAGCTGCCGGCCTCGACAATGCGGGCGAAGAGCAGCAGGTCGTTCGGTTCGACTTCCATGATTGTTCCACTGACTGAATAATGTTATCCATTCTAGCGTCTTCCGACTTGATTTTGGAACTGCTAAAGTGTCTCTCATTGAAACACCGAACATCACCGAATTTCAAATAAAGGAAGACACACATGAACATCCTGCACATCACCTCCAGCCTGCGCGGTGCCGAATCCGAGTCGAGCCGCGTTACCAACAGCGTCGTCGCCAAGCTGGTCGCCGCCAACCCCGGCGCCACCGTCGTCACCCGCGACCTGGCACGCGATCCGCACCCGCAACTCGACGAAGCAGCCCTGGGCGCCCTGTTCACCCCGGCCGAATCGCGTACCGCCGAGCAGGCAGCCCGCGTCGCCCTGGACGACGCCCTGATCGCCCAGGTGCAGGCAGCGGACGCGGTCGTGATCGGCGCGCCGATGTACAACTTCGGCATCCCGGTGCAACTGAAGGCCTGGTTCGATGCGATCGCCCGTGCCGGCGTCACCTTCCGCTACACCGAGACCGGTCCGGAAGGCCTGCTGAAGGGCAAGAAGGTGTATGTCGCCACTGCGCGCGGCGGCATCTACCCTGCCGAAGCCGATCCGCAAGTGCCGTTCGTGCGCATGCTGCTGAACTTCCTGGGCATGACCGACCACACCTTCATCCACTCGCCGGCGCAGGCGATGGGTCCGGAAGCATCGGCCAAGGGCCGTGCGGAAGCCGACGCCACGATCGAAGCCGCGCTGGCGTAATTAGTACAAAGAGCGGCGCAAACAAAGGAGAACGAGATGAATGCAGTTGTTGAAAAGCGCGTGGCGCGTCCACGCGGAGTGGAACGTGTCATCAGCGGCCAGTTCGTGATGGACGGCGCAGGCGTGAAGATCAACCGCGTCCTGACCCAGACCTTGCAGCGCCGCCTCGACCCCTTCCTGATGCTCGACGCCTTCGGCAGCGACAAGGCCGGCGACTACATCGCCGGCTTCCCGGAGCACCCGCACCGCGGCTTCGAGACCGTCACCTACATGCTGGCCGGACGCATGCGCCACCGCGACAGCGGCGGCAACGAGGGCTTGATCACGGACGGCGGCGTGCAGTGGATGACGGCCGGGCGTGGCGTGATCCACTCCGAGATGCCCGAGCAGAACGAAGGCCTGATGGAAGGTTTTCAGCTGTGGCTGAACCTGCCGGCCAAGGACAAGCTGCGCGACCCGTGGTATCGCGACATCCCGAATGCCGAGGTGCCGCGCTTCACGACGGACGCCGGCGCGACGGTGCAGGTGATCGCAGGCGTTGCCCAAGGCGTCGAAGGCGCGGTCCAGCGCGAAGGCACCGAGCCGCTGTATCTCGACATCGAGCTACCTGCCGGCGCCAGCTTCGAGCAGCCGCTGCCCGCGGGGCACAATGCCTTTATTTATGTGTTTCGCGGCGAGGCGGTGGTCGGCGGCAAGGGTGTGCCGCAGACGAAGATGGCGATCCTCGACAATGCCGAGGGTGCCGACGGGGTCGTCGTCAAGGCCTCCTCGAGCGCGGCGCGGCTGCTGCTGATCGCCGGCCGTCCGCTGAAGGAGCCGATCGCGCAGTACGGTCCCTTCGTGATGAATACCCAGGCCGAGCTGCATCAGGCCGTCGAGGATTTCAGGGCCGGTCGTTTCGCCTCGTAAGTCTTGAAGTTTTAGCGCGCCTGGGCGGTCGATGGATCGCCCGGCGCGCTTGCGTTACACTGCGAAGATGCCCCTGCTTCCCGTCCTGCTCGACCTGTTGTCGAAAGCCAGCCACAAGCTCGGTTTCGAGACGATCGACCGTTTTCCCTCCAACCACGCCCATGCGCGCACGCATTGGGACCGCCGCTATTTCGATATCGCCTCCGACCTGAAACCGGACGCCATCGAACGCTCGCTGTGCGCCTCGATCGCGAATACGCCCTCGGTCTTCGCCCACATCGCCAACCCGACGCCGGCCATGCAGCGCACTTTATTGGGCGTGATCGATGCCCGCCTGCGCCGCTCCTGCGGAGCGCCGTCCGACCTGGCCGCCTTGCTGATCGATGCTTACGACAGCCCTTATACGCTGGAAGCGCGGCCCGGCCTGCGCGCGGCGATCAAGGCTACCGCGGGACTGGAGATGCGCGAACGCATCCACGCGGTGCTGGCCTTCCTCGGCACGATGCCGGTGGCCTTCGACGTCATCGAAGCGCAGGACTGAACATGGGCTGTGCCAGGTTGCTCGGCACATAGCGCTCGCGTAGCGCCATGAACGGCGTCTCCACCAACCGGTAGAGCAGCCAGCCCACGAACACCGACAAGGCCAGCAGGCTCACGATCGCCACCGGCGTCTGCGGGCCGTAGCCGAGATCCTGGATCGGGCCGGCCGCAATTTCTCCCACCGCGCGATGGGTCAGGTAGACCGCATACGACCACACCGCCAGCTGACCGGCGCCCGGGATGCGCAGGTCGCGCAGGAGCGAGCGCTGCGACAGCGCGGACAGGATCAGCAGGCCGAAACCGATGCCCAGCAGCGGATAGCCGAACACGGTCGCGGCAAAACCATAGTGATTGTCCAGGAACAGCCAGAAAGTCGCGCCGGTCACCAGCAGGCCTGCCGCGAAGCTGCGGTTGCCGTGCCCGGTCAGGCGCGTCCACAGCGCCGGGTGCTGGTTCTTCAGCAGCGCCAGCGCGACCCCGGCCACCAGCTCGTCGAGCCGGCACAGGCTCGCGTAATAGATGAGCTTGTAATAGAAATAAATCCCGTACTTGTGGGCGTCGACATGTCCGAACCATAGTCCGGCGCGGATCGCCATGCCGGCCAGGATCACGCAGGCGATGAAGGCCCAGGCCATGGACATGCGCAGGCGCAGCGCGGCACCAAGCAGGGCCAGCGCCGGCAGCAGCAGATAAAACTGTTCTTCGATCGCAAGCGACCAGCTGTGCGAAAAGGCCGTGCCCGGCGCCAGGCCAAGGTTCTGGGTAAACGTCAGGTAGCGCCACAGCGGCGCCAGCGGCGCGTCCTCGCCCACGGCGGGCCAGGCAACGTAAATCGCCAGCACCACCAGGTAATTCGGCAGCGTGCGCAGCAGGCGCCGCGCGTAGAAGGCTTTCAGGGAGAGTCCGGCGCTTGTCTTCAACGCGGCGAAGATCTGGTTGCCGATCAGGTAGCCCGACAGCGCGAAGAACAGGTCGACGCCGGCCCAGCCGATGCGTCCGATCCAGCCGAAGGTGTCGTCCTCGTTCGAGACGAACAGCGTGTAATGGTGCAGGACGACCAGCGTCACCGCGAGCGCGCGCAGGGTGTCGAGGCCATGCAGGCGGACGCTACTGGACTGGTTCATGGGATGCAGGTAAGTGAACAGTGGCGGATCATGCCACGCCCTCCCCGCACGCGCAAAGGTTTCCCGATAAAATGACGGCACCGATATTTCTCTGGATCATCTTGCAATGGCTTCCGCACCGAATCTGCAGTTCAAGTTTGTCAACTATACCGGGCTCGATGAAGGGCCGAGCGTGATCATCATGGGAGCGACCCACGGCAACGAGATCTGCGGTACCGAGGCGATCCGCCGCGTCATGGCCGAGCTCGACAGTGGCGAGCGCAAGATCGCCGCCGGCAGCGTCACCTTCGTCCCAATCGTCAATCCGCTGGCCTATTTCAAGAACGAGCGCAACGGCGACCGCAACCTGAACCGCAACCTGTTCCCGAAGGACGATCCGCAAGACTTCGAGGACCGCATCGCCAACTGGCTGTGCCCGCTGCTGGCCCAGCACGACGTCCTGCTCGACCTGCACTCCTTCAACGCCGCCCATGGCGAGCCCTTCGTGATGGTGGGCCCGGTCAACAACGACGGCCCGCTCGAACCCTTCGTGCACGCCGACAAGGAACGCGCCCTCGCCCGCCGCCTGGGCGTGCGCCGTTTCGTGACCGGCTGGATGGCGGCCTACGGCGGGGGCGTGCAGCGCCGCTCGCGCAGCAATGCGGCCGAGCTGGAGACGATGCTGCGCTACGGCGTCGGCACCACCGAATACATGCGCACCACGGGCGGCTATGCGCTGACGCTGGAGTGCGGCCAGCACGTCGACCCGAAGGCGCCGCAGGTCGCCTATGACGCCATCATCAACACGCTGGCGCACCTGAAACTGATCGAGGCGCCCGAGCCGGAACCGGTCCCGTTCGAGGAAATGGAAGCGCTGCACATGGTCGCCGTGTACGACAAGCTCGATGCGAACGACAGCTTCTCGCGCAGCTGGGCCAGTTTCGATCCGGTCGCCGAGGGCGAGCAGATCGGCACGCGCGCCGACGGCACGCCGGTGCTGGCGGAATTTTCAGGCCGCATCCTGTTTCCGGATGCCAAGGCGGGAGCGAATTCGGAGTGGTATTACCTGACGCGGGCCAATCCCGAGTTCGGGCGGTGATAACGAGGTACGCGGGCATGCGAACCCCGATCCGTCTGCGCAGGTCGCTTTTTCTGCTGCCCCTGCTGATGGGTGCCGCCGCAGCGCAGGCGGCAATCTCGTCGCCGTACTGCGACGTGGGCGAGCGGCTGGTCCGCGCTGGTAGTTTTACGGAGGGTGCCACGCTGCTCTCGACCTGTCTTGCCACCCCGGAGCTCGCAGCACCGGACCGGCGCTATATGTTGCTGCTGCGCGCTTCAGCCTATTTCAACCTGCATGAGAATGCACTGGCCTTGCTTGACCAGGAGGCGGCGTTTGCGATCGCTGCGCCCTCCACCGTCGCGGAATACATCAATTACGGTTCCTACCTGCGGCGTGTTGCACGTTTCGAGGACAGCCTGCAGGCGCTGCGCGGTGCCGAAGCGCTGGCGAAGCAGAAGCAGCAAGTTGGCATGATGGTCCTGTTCAACCTGGGCTGGACTTTGCTGGAGCTGAAGCGTTACGACGAAGCGATCGATGCGTTCACACAGGGAATTGCGCACCAGCCCGACTTTCCCTTCTCGTACTGGCGCCGTGCCCTGGCCTACGAGGCATTAGGACGTGAAGGCGAGGCGCGCGCGGACATTGCCGCCGCGGCACGGTTCCTGCTGACTGGGAGTACTAAATTTCCAGAGGACGCGTCGGTCGCGGCACTTCGGGTGAAGGTACGCCAGTACGGCCTCGACCAGCAGTACGTTTTCTGAATGCCAACCTGGATCATCGTGCGCCGTTGTCCGCACCGCCGTTCTAGTGGATAATTCGCCACCATGACTGATACCGCAACCCTCCCCCCACTCCCAGACCGGCTCTCGATCGATCCGAGCAGCCCTTTCCACAACCGCGAAGTGTTCCAGAACGAAATCGGCATTCGCTTCAACGACAAGGACCGCCATGACGTCGAAGAGTATTGCTTGAGCGAAGGCTGGATCAAGGTCGCCGCCGGCAAGACCCTCGACCGCAAGGGCAAGCCGATGCTGATCAAACTGAAGGGCAAGGTCGAGGCGTTCTACCGCTGATCGATCCGCCGGCGCGTCAGGCCTGATTGCCGGCATTTTCCACCGTCACGCTTTCCGAACCTGGCACAGCCGCTGCGCCAGGCTTCTGCTGTTTCCGTCCACATGACGTCCAGTCAACGCGGCGCGCCTCCTGTTTCCCTACCTGTTCCAGCCTGATAAGCGCCCTGTCGCCCTGCCACAACAGATCGCGCAAAGGGCCGCGATAGCGCTTGCCCGCCCCGATACCGGACACTAAGATGGCGCCACTGATTGCCGCACGGCAATGCTCGCCCTCAGCCTGCGCTGAATTACTGGAATACAGATGAACGCCACCAAAATTGTTTCTATCCTGCTGGTCGCCTGCGCGGCCGGCTCCGTCCAGGCCCGTGAGGTCGCCGCAACCGTCGACCTCGGCACCACCGGCCTCGGCCTGCACCTCACGACCCCGCTCGCCGCGAAACTGAACGGCCGTATCGGCGTCAACATCGCCAACACGTCGTACGAGGGCAGCACCTCGGACCTGGATTACGACTTCAAGCTGAAGCTCAAAACGATCGATGCCCTGCTCGACTACCACCCGTTCGACAGCGCCTTCCGCCTGACCGGCGGCGTGGTCTACAACGGCAACAAGATCGATGCGCGTGCCAAGCCGAGCGGCGGCACCTATACCATCAACAACGTGCCCTACAACGCCGCCACCGTGGGTGACCTGAGCAGCAAGATCGAATTCCGCAAGGCGGCGCCTTACCTCGGCATCGGCTGGGGCAACGCGGTCAAGCAAGCCGGCTGGAGCTTCGGCACCGACCTCGGCGTCATGTTCCAGGGCACGCCGAAAACCCAGCTGGCGTCGAACAACTGCACGGCCTTGCCGATCCTGTGCTCCCGGCTCGCCAGCGACGTCGCTGCCGAGAACGTCAAGCTGGGCGAAGAAGTCAAGGATTTCAAGTTGTATCCCGTGATCCGCGTGGGCGTCAGCTACCGCTTCTGACGCAAGTTGCAGGGAATAAAAAAGCAGGCCGCGGCCTGCTTTTTTTACGTCCGCGCCAGCTCAGGCCGGCGTCAGCAGCTTCAGGCCAGCGATCCCGAGGGCGATCAGGCCGATCGAGCCGATGCGCAAGGCGCCGGCCGGTTCGCCCAGCATCATCATGCCGAACACGGCCGTGCCGATCGTGCCGATGCCGGTCCAGACCGCATAGGCCGTGCCGAGCGGCAGGTGGCGCAAGGCGAGGCCGAGCATGCCGACGCTGAGCAGCATGGCCAGCAGCGTGAACGCGGTCGGGATCGGTTTCGTAAAGCCTTCCGTGTACTTCAGTCCGGCCGCCCAGGCGACTTCCAGCAGCCCTGCGATTACCAAATAAATCCAGCTCATTCCATGCTCCCCGCGGGCTTGCCCGACTGCCAAAAAGTGGCCGGAAGTATAGCACCGGCCTCGGCCAAGCCTGGCTCGATGGCAAATCGAGGCGGCCTCGGCAGGAATCCTGCGCATCCCGTAAGATGCCGCGACTGACAAAAGGAATCCAGATGACCACTTTATTTGACCCGATCACCATCGGCGCCCTCGAGCTGCCGAACCGCATCATCATGGCGCCGCTGACCCGCGCCCGCGCCGTCGGCCCGGACCGCGTGCCGAACGCCCTGATGGCCGAATACTATGTCCAGCGCGCCAGCGCCGGCCTGATCCTCTCGGAAGCGACCTCGGTCACGCCGATGGGCGTCGGTTATGCCGACACGCCGGGCATCTGGTCCGACGAACAGGTGGCAGGCTGGAAAACCGTCACAGAAGCCGTGCACGCGGCCGGCGGACGCATCGTCCTGCAACTCTGGCACGTGGGCCGCATCTCCGACCCGGTCTTCCTCGACGGCGCCGCCCCGGTCGCGCCAAGCGCGGTGAAACCGGCCGGCACCGTGAGCCTGGTGCGCCCGAAGCGCGACTACGCCACGCCGCGCGCGCTGGAAACGCAGGAGATCGCCGGCATCGTCGCGGCCTACCGCAAGGGTGCCGAGAATGCGAAGAAGGCGGGCTTCGACGGCGTCGAGATCCACGGCGCCAACGGCTACCTGCTCGACCAGTTCCTGCAAGACAGCACCAACCAGCGCAGCGACGAATACGGCGGCCCGATCGAGAACCGCGCGCGCCTGATGCTCGAAGTCACGGACGCCTGCATCGCCGTCTGGGGCGCCGACCGCGTCGGCATGCACCTGGCACCGCGCCGCGACGCCCACGACATGGGCGATTCGACGCCAGCCGAGACCTTCGGCTACGTCGCACGTGAACTGGGCAAGCGCAAGATCGCCTTCATCTTCGCGCGCGAAGCCGTCGGCGAGGACAGCCTCGGCCCGCTGCTGAAGGAACAATTCGGCGGCGCCTTCATCGCCAACGAGAAGATGACGGTGGAGACCGCCGAGCGCCTGCTCACCGACGGCAAGGCCGATGCGATTGCCTTCGGTCTGTGGTTCATCGCCAACCCGGACCTGCCGCAGCGCCTGCAGCAGGGTGCTCCGCTCAATCCGCTGCGTCCGGAAGTGATCTACGGTAGCGGCGCCGAGGGCTATACGGATTACGCGGCCTTGCAGCAAGCTTCGTAAACCCTGCGTCTCCCGAAAGCAGGCCGGCCCAAGGGCCGGCCTTTTTCATGCCCCCGCAACGAACGGCGCCCGTATTGACAGCATATGTACGATATCTGCATGCTTCGTTCCCCTGTTCGTTTGCCCCTGTAATTGCTGTTGCGCCCATGCTATTCTTGCGCGATTCGCAAGGTGCGCCGGCTGGCGGCGCACACCATAAAACCGGGACACATCTTGACTATTTTTGCACCACGCGCGATGACGCTCGCCATCGCGACCGCTTTCGCCGCCTCCGCTTTCGCCTTCGGTAACGCCCACGCCGCCGCTGCGGCCCCGCGCGCCGAGAACGCTTTCCTTTCGCAGGCTGACGCCGCCGCACGGTCGGCGCGCGTGTCGAACGTCGACTACGCGCTCGAATTCACGCTGACCGGCAAGGAAAGCTTCAGCGGCGTGACCACCGCCACCTTCGACCTGGCCGACAACGCCGCGCCGCTGACGATCGACCTCGACAAGGCGACCGTGAAATCGGTCACGGTCAACGGCAAGCAGGTCGACGCCAAGTACAACAACTGGTTCCTGACGATCGCCGCCGCCGACCTGGCACAGGGCCGCAACACGGTCGTCATCGCCTACGAGCGCCTGCACAGCACCAACGGCGAAGGCCTGCACCGCATGGTCGATCCGGTCGACGGCCGGGTCTATACCTACTCGCACTTCGAACCGGCAGCCGCGCACCAGATGTTCGCCGTCTTCGACCAGCCGGATCTGAAGGCAACTTACCAGGTCACGGCGACCGCGCCCGCCGACTGGCAAGTGGTCTCGACCACGCGCGAGACCCGGATCGAAGAAGCTGGAACGAGCAAGCGCTGGGTCTTCCCGAAGTCGAAAAAGCTGAGCCCGTATAACTTCTCGCTGCATGCCGGCCCCTATAAAGTGTGGGAAGACAGGAGCGGCAAGTACCCGATGCGCCTGCTGGCACGCCAGTCGGTGGCCGCCCAGGTCGCGCCGGAAGACTGGTTCCGCTACACGAAGGACGGCCTGGCCTTCTTCGACAATTACTTCGGTATCCCTTACCAGTTCGAGAAATACGACCAGCTGCTGGTGCCGGACTTCCTGTACGGCGCGATGGAAAACGCCGGCGCGATCACCTTTGCCGAGGGCGGCTTCCTGCACAAGGCGAAGATGACCGACGCCCAGCGCCAGTCCCTGGCCTCGGTGATCATGCACGAGATGGCGCACCAGTGGTTCGGCGACCTGGTGACGATGAAATGGTGGAACGGCCTGTGGCTGAACGAAAGCTTCGCCTCCTTCATGGGCACGCTGGCGACCGCCGAGGCCACCGAGTTCAAGGACGCCTGGCAGCACTTCTACTCGACCGGCAAGCAGGCCGCCTACGCGCAGGACCAGAAGTCGAACACGCACCCGATCGAGGTGCCGGTGCCGTCGACTGCGAACGCTTTCGACAACATCGATGCGATCACCTATTCGAAGGGCGCCTCCACCCTGATGCAGTTGCGCCACCTGCTGGGCGCGGAAGTCTTCCGCAAGGGCGTGCACGACTACCTGACCAAATATTCCTACCAGAACGCGAAGCTCGACGACTTCATCGGCAGCCTCGGCGAAGCGGCCGGCCGCGACCTCTCGGGCTGGACCAAAGAGTGGCTGTACCAGCCGGGCGTGAACACGATCGCCGCCAAGTTCAGCTGTGCCAACGGCAAGGTGAAAAACTTCACGCTGCAGCAGAGCGCGCCAAGCAAGGCCCTGCCGACGCTGCGCGAACAGCGCGTGCAGGTCGCGACCTTCAGGATCGAGAGCGGCAAGCTGGTGGCCCTGCAGACCGTGCCGGTCACCTATTCCGGCGTGACGACGAAGGTGCCGGCCTTGGCGGGCAGCGCCTGCCCGGACCTGGTGTATCCGAATTACCAGGACTGGGGCTTCGTGAAGGTCCAGCTCGACAAGCGCTCGTTCGACACGGCGCGCGCCAGCCTGGCCAAGGTGGACGACCCGCTGCTGCGCACCATGCTGTGGCAGAGCCTGTGGGACGGCGTACGTGACGGCAAGCTGCCGCTGAACGAATACCTCAAGACGGTGCTCGCCAACGCCCCGCAGGAAAAGGATTACACGCTGCTCGGCGACATCCTGGGCAAGGTCGCGATCTCGAAGGAATACCTCGACCTGATGGACCTGCGTTCGGCCTGGGCCACGCAGACCGGCACGGCGCTCGAGGAGATGGCGTGGAACGGCACGCTGGCGAACAAGGGCAACGAGAACTTCCAGCGCCGCTGGTTCAACACCTACCTCGGCCTGGCCAGTACCCCGGCCGCGCTCGATCGCCTGGCAGGCATCCTGGCCGGCACCGTGACGGTCGATGGCCTGGCCATCAACCAGGACCTGCGCTGGAGCATCATCGCCCGCCTGAACCGCTACAACCACGCCGGCGCGGCCGCGCTCGTCGAGCAGGAAGCGCAGCGCGACAAGTCGGACAGCGGCCAGGCCGCGGCGCTCGCCGCCACCGTCGTGCGTCCGGATCCGCAGGTCAAGGCGCAGTGGCTGGGCACGGTGGAGGACCTGAAGACGAAGCTGCCGTTCTCGAAGATCCGCACCGCGATGAACAGCCTCTATCCGGCCGAGCAGAAGGCGCTGGCCGAACAGACGGCGGCGCGGCGCCTGGCGCAACTGCCGGCGATCGACAAGGCAGCGGGCCCGGTCTACATGCGCAGCTATGCCTACTCGATGATCCCGGCCAGCTGCACGCCGGCCAGCGTCAAGCGCCTGAGCGCGGCGGCAAGCACGATGAAGGAGCTGTCGGCCGGCACCCGCCGCGCCCTGCTCGACGCCCAGCAGGAAGACCAGCGCTGCGTGACCATCAAGCAGGCCATGACGGCGCCGAAGTAAGTCTCGATGCGCGCGGCGGTCGCTTGCCCGTCGGCGCGGCCATGGACGCCGCTCGCGCTGACGCTGGGCCTGCACCTGTTGCTGGTGCTGGCCTGGCTGGCCGGCGCGCGCGGCGCCCCCGGGCGTGAGCCGGCAAGCAAGCTACCGCCCGCATCGGTCCTGGTGCTGCTGCGGCCGCCCTCCCTGCCGCGTGCCGCGCCGGAACCGGCGCCGGCTGTGGCGCGCGACTCGCTGCGCCGGGGCCGCCAGCCGGCACCGGTTACCGTTCCCTCCATCACCGCGGCCGACGCCTTCGCCGCTGCCCGCAAGGGCGGTTCCCGCACCGTCACGCTCGACAGCTATACGGCGCCCGACGGCGTCATCGTGTACCGCGAGAGCGTGGGCGGCCCCGGCGCTGCTGCTCGGCGATTTCAACATGCTGCCCGGTTCGCCCGAATACGCACGCCTGATCGCCCCGTTCGAGGACGGCACGTCCGCCCTGGGCGATGCCTGGCACCTGGCCCACCCCGGGGAAGTCCACGCGCCCACGGTCGGCCTGCACGACGACGCACCGGGCGCGGGGCCGCCGTTCACCTTCGACCATGCCATCGTGACGGCCGGCCTCGGGGCGCGGATCAGGCAGCTGCGCGTGGATGGCGTCGAGGGCGGGTCGGATCACCGGCCGCTGGTGCTGGAACTCGACGAGGGAGCGCTGCCAGCGAACGCGGGCTGAGGCCGCCCGACGCGACGGCGAGAGCGCCGTCCGGCTAGAATGGCGCTTTGCCGGCGCCGTGCCGGGAAGGACCTGAATTGAACTGGGATTATCCGCAACCCTACCTGTTGCCCCTCGCTCCGAACGCTGAAGACATCGATGGGCTGAACCACACGAACAATGCCGTCTACGTGCGCTGGTGCGAGCAGATCGGTTGGGCGCATTCCGAATCGCTCGGGCTCGGCATCGGGGATTACCGGCGCCTGGACCGCGCGATGGCGATCCGGCGCGGCGAATACGATTACATCCTGCCGACGCTGCTCGGCGAAGAGCTGCTGCTCGCCACCTGGCTGGTCGGCGGCGACGGCAAGCTGTCGATGGAGCGCCGTTTCCAGCTGGTACGGGCCAGCGACGGAGCGACGGTCCTGCGCGGGCGCTGGGAACTGGTGTGCATCGACATCAGCGGCGGCCGGCCGCGCCGCATGCCGCCTGAATTCCTCGATGCCTACATGCCACAGGTCGTGACGGCAAGCTGACAATGCAGTGAAGCAAGCTCGGCCATGCACGCGCCTGCGCGACTCACGTTGCGCGCGCTCAAAGGCAAACTTGAGCAAACCGGGCCGGGCGACGTTCGGAGCGCGCGACACTGGACCGGTATCCGCCGTCCACGAGGTTTGCCATGTCCGGTCCATTGAAGCGCCCCGATTATTTACTGCTCGTAGCCATCTGCTGCGGCGTACTGCTCGCGCTGGGCGGCTGCCGCCTGCGCGAGGGCTCCTCCGAGCAGCTGGTCGTCGCCGAAGTCGTGCGCACCAACCTGTTCGTCGCCCCCACCGGCTCGGACGCCAATCCGGGCACCCAGTCCGAACCTTTCCGCACCATCGGACGCGCGGCCCAGGTCGTCACACCGGGCACGACCGTGTATGTGGCGCCCGGCCAGTACACGGGCGGCTTCCGCAGCACCGTCGACGGCACCCCGGAGGCGCGCATCATCTTCATGTCGTCCGAGCGCTGGGGCGCCAGGATCGTCCCGCCGCTCGACTCGCGCACCACCAGCGCCTGGGACAACCGCGGCAATCATGTCGACATCATCGGCTTCGAGATCGACGGTTTCCAGTACCAGGGCGGTACCAAATGGCTCAGCGGCATCTACAACGGCGGCTCCTACAACAGCATCCGCCACAACCACGTGCACCACGTCGCGCTCGACGTGGCCTGCGAGTCGCTCGGCGGCGCGGGCATCGGTGTGGACAGCTATTACAAGGGCAAGGGAGCCGAGGTCATCGGCAACAACGTGCACGATATCGGCCCGCCCGAGTGCCGCTACCACCACGGCATCTATGTCAGCACCCAGGCGCGCATCCGCAGCAACGTGGTCTACCGGGTGTCGGGCGCCGGCATCCACCTGTGGCACGACGCCGAGCACGTCGACATCACCGGCAATACCGTGTCGTCCTCGGGCTCGGGCATCGTCGTCGGGGGCGGCGACTTCTATCATTCGAAGGGACCGAACGACCATACCTTTGTCGCCAACAACATTGTGTTCGACAACAAGTACGGCATCCTCGAGCAAGGCGCCACCGGCCACAACAACCGCTATGTGCACAACCTCGTGTCGCAGAACGTGATCAGCGACTGGCGCCTGGCGCCTGGCCGCGAGCATGAAGGAACGATCGCGGCCGAACCGGCCTTCGTCGAATACAGCCGCACCGGCACGCCGGATTTTCGCCTCAGCAGCCGCTCGCCCGCGATCGGGCGCGGCTTCGTGGTCGATGCGCCGGAACCCGACTTCGAGGGCAAGCCGCGCAGCACCGAATCGGGTTTCGACATCGGCGCCTACCAGCATGAGCGCCTGCCGGACGGAGAATTGCCGGCCAGCCAGGATCCTGAGGCAAGCCGCTGAGCGCCGCGGCCGCCGGCGAGATGCCGGCGAGATGCCGGCAAGCTGCCGGCGAGCTGCCGGCAGCTCCCTACAGGATCTCGTGCACGGTCTCCGGCGGGCGGCACAGGCGGACACCCTTCGGCGTCACCACGAAGGGACGGTTCAGCAGGACCGGATGCGCCAGCATCGCATCGACCAGGGCGTCCTCGCCAATGTCCGCGGCGTCGAGGCCGAGTTCCGTGTACAGGCTCTCCTTGGTGCGCATGGCCTCGCGCGCGCGCAGGCCGGCGGCGGCCAGCATGCGCAGCAGTTCAGCGCGCGCCGGCGGCGTGGCCAGGTAGTCGACGACCTGCGGTTCAAAGCCGGCTGCGCGGATTGCTGCGAGGGTGTTGCGCGAATTACTGCAACGCGGATTGTGGTAGATCGTGATGTCCATGATGATCATTCTGACAAACAAGCCGCCATGATACGACCCGACCCCGCAACAGACCAGTTTTTTTGCTTGTCGCTCTTGCCCTAGCGCTATAAAATCCTCCGCTTCGTTTTCCGCAAGGTAACGCTTCGCCCATGCCTGGCGTCAGCGCCTTGCGCGAGCCCATCCCCAGAACAAGATGGCCGCCCAGCTGGCGGCACGACGGAGAAAGAATGAGCGACACCCTGATGCATCCGGCGGCCCTGCCCACCTGGGGCCAGCGCACCGCCTTGCGCATGCTGAACATGATCGGCTGGAAGCTGCACTACCGCCCCCTGCCCGGCCCGCACGGCATTGCCGTGGTCTATCCGCATACCTCGAACTGGGACTTCCTGATCGGCCTGCTCGGCAAGTGGGCGCTCGGCCTGCAGTTCCGCTGGCTGGCCAAGGATTCGCTGTTCCGCGGTCCGATGGGCGCAATCATGCGCTACTGGGGCGGCGTGGCGGTCGACCGCCGGGCGCCGATGGGGGCGACGCGCCTGCTGGCGGACCGCATGCTGAGCGAGCCCTGGTGCTGGGTTGCGATCACCCCGGAAGGCACGCGCAGCTATCGTCCGCACTGGAAGAGCGGCTTCTACCACCTGGCCATGGCCGCCAAAGTGCCGCTGGTGCTGGTCTACATCGACTACAAGAAGAAGGAACTGGGCGTGGTCGACATCGTGCGCCTCTCCGGCAACCAGGATGCGGACATGGCCGCGATCGCCGCCGTCTACCACGAGCGCCAGGCCCTCCATCCGCAGGACGCGGCGCCGATCAAGCTGGCACCGCCCCACATCGGTCCCGACCGCAGGAAGGCCTGAGCCGCCATCACGCCTGCGGCCTGCCCTTGCGTTCGCGCAGGAACAGGGTTTTGTAATAGATCGCGGTGGCGCGCCAGGCGCCATCCGGCGTAGCGCAGTATTCGGGCAGTTCGCCCACCCGCGTATAGCCGAGCCGCATGTAGAAGGCTTCGGCGCCGGAACCGGCTTCGGTGTCGAGGAACAGCAGGCCGCGGCACAAGGCCAGCGCCTGCATTTCCAGCGCCTCCATCAGGGCCGTGGCCACGCCGCCGCGGCGCGCGACGCTGTGCACCAGCAGTTTCTGCACTTCGGCCCGGTTGCTGCCGTTGGGCTTCATGCACAGGTCGAGCTGCACCGTTCCCACCAGCACATGGTCGCGCCAGGCAACCAGCAAGATCCGCGAACCGGCCTCGACAGAACGTGCGACATCGCGCCAGTAGGCGTCCGCCACCGCCTCGGAAAGCGGCATGACGAACCCGACCGAGGCCCCGTGCGCGACCGCGTCCAGCAACAGCGCGCGCAACTGGGCCGCGTGCGCCGCGGCGCCGGCGGCATCCAGCATCCTTATCTGCATGATCCCCTCCTCCTGGTCGACAACAGGAGTGTGCAGGATTCGTGCCCGCCTTCCCAGCCAATCGCGCCGCAGGGCTGCACCATGCGGGTGCGGATCAAGCGTGCGCGCACCAGAACGCGCACCTCAAGAGCGCACGGCGACGGATTGCCATGCTCATTGCATCACTTCGCCGGAAGACAGTTCATCCCAGGCCATCGCCGTGCTCAGGAACAGCTTGCCGTTCAGCGCTCCCAGCAGCTCGCTGTGTTTCAGGCGGTCCATGACCGGCCCCTTCACTTCGGCCAAGTGCAGGCCGATGCCGCGCGTGCGCAGCGTTGCGTTCAGCTCGGCCAGGGCAAACAGGGCCGAGGTATCGATCGCATTCACGGCCGACAGCACCAGCACCAGGTGGCGCGTGCCGGGATGCGCGGCGATCTCGTCCTCGATGCGCTCGTTGACCGCCTCGGTATTGCCGAAAAAGAGCTGGGCATCGACCCGCAGGATGAGCAGGCCGGCGGCGGTGTCGGCCGTATAGCGCTCGATGTTGCGGAAGTGCTCGGTGCCGGGGATGCGTCCCAGCACCGCGATGTGCGGACGGCTGGCGCGCCAGATCAGCGCCCCCATCGAGAGCGCGACGCCGACCACGACGCCGGCTTCGACACCGAGCGCCAGTACGCCCGCGGCGGTCGCCAGCAGGGCCGCGGCATCGACCCGGTCGTAGCGCCACGCGGTGCGCAGGGTGGTGGTGTCGAGCATGCCCAGCACGGCCACGATGATGGTCGCGGCCAGGGTCGGCAGCGGCAGCAGCGCCAGCCAGCCGGTGGGCGCGACCAGGGCCAGCGCCAGCAGGCCGGCCGTGATCAGGCTGGCGAGCTGGCTGTTGGCGCCGGCCGCGAAATTCACCGCCGAGCGCGAGATGCTGCCGGTGACGGGAAAGCCACCGGTCAATGCGCTGCCGACGTTGGCCGCGCCCAGGCCGATCAATTCATAGTTGCTGTGCAGTTTTTCGGCGCGCTTCAGGGCCAGGGTCTGGGCGCCGGACATGCTGATCAGGAACACCATGAAGCCGATCAGGAGGGCCGGCTGCAGGAGCGCCTGCCAGTGCGCGTTCGAGGCCGCCAGGTGCAGGAAAGGCAGCCCGGCCGGCACGCGGCCCGTGGTGTGCACGCCGAGCGCCTCCAGGCCGAGGACCGGCACCAGCGCGGTCGCGCCCAGCACCACCACCATCGGCGCGAGCTTGGCGCCGATGTCGGCCGTGACGGGTTTGAACCCGAGGCGGCGCAGCAGCGGCGCCAGCCGGGATCTTGCCAGCAGGAGGAGCGACAGGGAGGCGAGGCCGAGGACGGCGCTCGGCAGGTGCACGGCCGGCAGGCGCGCGCCGAGCAGGGCCGGCAGCTGGCCGAGCGCGATCACGATCGAGGAGCCGATCGTGAAGCCGCTCATCACCGGGCGCGAGAAGAAGTTGGCGATGAAGCCGATGCGCAGCAGGCCGCAGGCCAGCAGCACCAGTCCGGACAGGAGGGCCAGCTGGGCGGCCAGGGTGGTGTACAGGGGGCTGCCGGCGGCGGCGAGCGGCGCCAGGCTGGAGGCCGTCATCAGCGAGATGATGGCCATCGGGCCGACGGACTGGGTGCTGCTGGTGCCGAACAGCGCGTACAGGGCGGGCGGCACGATGCTGGCGTAGATGCCGACCACCGGCGGCAGGCCGGCCACCAGGGCGTAGGCCATGCCCTGCGGGATCATCATCATCGCCACCACTATCCCGGCGCTGATGTCGCCAGGCAGCATGGCGCGCCGGTAGTGCCTCAACCAGTGCAGCATCGTGTTGCTCGTTTGTTTCAAAAGCGCAAGAGTAGCACGGCGGGGGTGGGCGCCGGGAGGAACGCGAGGGACGGGGGCGTTGCCTGATCCGTATGTGGTGTCTCCAATCCGCGTGGGCTCGGAGAGCCCACGCTACGCACCACACTACCGGTTCAGCCCTGCGGGCCTCGATCATGGAGGCCTGCGACGTTTCCCGTAGGGTGGGCTCTCCGAGCCCACGCGGATCATGCACAACAACAAGGGCACAGGCAACAGCCCCGACACCGTCGGCACACCCTAGCCCATCGCCAGCTCCACGCAATTGCGTCCCGCCCGCTTGGCCCGCCCCAGCGCCGCATTCACCCGCACCGTCAGCGAATCGGCGCTCTCGTGCTCCCCCAGCTGCGCCACCCCCAGGCTGATGGTCACCTGGTCGACTCCGGGCATCGACGTCCCCTCGATCGCCGTGCGCAGCTTCTCGGCCATTTTCAGGCCGTCGATCGCGCTCGTGTGCGGCGCGATCACCTGGAATTCCTCGCCGCCCGCGCGCACCAGCACGTCGCTGGCGCGCACCAGTTTCTGGGCGGCGTCGGCCACGGCGCGCAGCACCATGTCGCCGACCGGGTGGCCGTAGCGGTCGTTGACGCCCTTGAAGCGGTCGATGTCGAAGGCGATCAGGGCCAGCGGCAGCTTGTAGCGGCGCGCCCGCCTGATCTCCTGTTCGAGCAGGGTCTCGCCATGGCGCCGGTTCGCGATGCCTGTCAAGGCGTCGAGCGTCGACAGGTGGGTCACGCGCACCAGCATCTCTTCGCTCTCGCGGTTCAGGTCGGCCATACGCAGGCCTACCGCCGCCAGGTCCGATATTTCGGCCAGCGCATCGAGTTCGTCGCGCGAGAAGCTGCGCGCTGCGCGGAACAGCAGGCAGAGCGAGCCGCGCGGCGAACCCGGACCGTCGGACGGGATCGGCAGCGCCAGCACCATGCCGACGCCGTGTCCGCGCAGGGCGTCGGCGAGCTGCGGCTCGCCCGCCTTATCGAGGTCGTCGAGTAGCGCGATCGTGTTCGCGGCCGCCGCCAGCAGGCCGGGGAAGGCATGCCGCAGCGGCGACTGCAGCAGGCGCTCGGCGCGTCCCAGCACCTTCGCCAGGTTCAGGTTGCGCTCGCCCGCCTGCGCCTGCAGCTGCAGGTCGCCGCCCGGCTGCAGGTAGAACAGGGCGGCGTGCAGCACGCCCGGCCAGCCGCACAGGGCCTGGCACAGGCGCTCGGCCAGCGCCGTCAAGTCCTCGCTCTCGCCCAGGGCCTGGCGCACGCGCGTGCGCAGCGCCGCCAGGGCGTCAAGCTCGCGTTCGCGCGGGCTGGGTTCCGCCTGCGGCGTCCGGCCGCCTGCCAGGCGCGCCTCGATTGCATCGGCCAGGTCTGCGTCGTCCAGCGGCGCGATCGCGTACTCGACCGGACCGCAGGCCATCAGGGCCGGCAGCCAGCGCGCGTTCGCGAAGGGGCAGACGACAAAGGTCGGGGCGCCGGCGCGCGCCGTCACCAGCCGCGCCAGGCCGGCGTGGTCGAGCTCGGGGTCGAAGTGGTCGAGATCGATGACGAGCAGGTCGACCGCCTCGATGCCGGGCAGCGCCAGCGCGGCGTCCGCACTGTCGACCAGCGCCAGGTGGGCGAACTGGCCACCGCAGACGGCCTCGAAATCGGCGCGGCGCCCGGCTGCCGGGTTGACGAACAACCCGGTACGAAGGCCTTCCGGCGCGACCTGCTGCGGCATGGTTTTCTCCTTGGCATGCATATTTGTTACATAACGATGCGAATTCTGACATAAATGACCGTCACCGAACAGGCGATCTGTGTGTGGCACCGCACCGTCGCGTCCAGGCGTGCGGCCGATACTGGTTCGACGACGAACATGCACGATGAAAGGAAGCGCGCGATGGCCAACCAGGACGATGTAGCGAACCACCAGAAGGCGATCCAGAACCGCCAGGACCAGCACGACGCCAGCGGCGACAAGGATGAAGGCCAGATGCCCGCGCAGATCGGCGCCGAGCAGCCGGTCCCGCCGATGCCCGCCCAGCACCTGGCCAAGCCGGGCCTGGAAGCGCAGATGGACGTCAAGCCGCGCTTCATGGCCGAAAGCTACAAGGGCAGCGGCAAGCTGGAAGGCCAGGTGGCGATCGTCACCGGCGGCGACTCCGGCATCGGCCGCGCGGTCGCGGTGCTGTTCGCGCGCGAAGGCGCCGACGTCGCCATCCTCTACCTGAACGAACACGAAGACGCCGCCGAGACCCAGCGCTGCATCGAGGGCGAAGGGCGCCGCTGCGTCACCATCGCCGGCGACGTCAAGGACATGGACTTCTGCCAGCAGGCGGTCGACACCGTCGTCGCCCAGTGGGGGCGCCTCGACGTACTGGTGAATAACGCTGCCTTCCAGGAGCATGCCGACTCGCTGCTCGACATCACCGAGGAACGCTTCGACGAGACGATGCGGACCAACATCTACGGCTACTTCCACATGGCCAAGGCCGCCCTGCCCTACCTGAAGCGCGGCGCCGCGATCGTGAATACCGGTTCGGTGACGGGCCTGAAGGGCTCGAAGCTCCTGCTCGACTATTCGAGCACGAAAGGCGCGATCCACGCCTTCACGATGTCGCTGGCAGCGAACCTGCTGGACAAGGGCATCCGCGTCAATTGCGTGGCTCCCGGCCCGGTCTGGACGCCGCTGAACCCGGCCGACCAGTCGCCGGACAAGATCGTTCACTTCGGCGAGAGCACGACCTACGGCCGCGCGGCGCAGCCGGAAGAACTGTCGCCGGCCTATGTGTTCCTGGCCTCGAACGCCTGCTCGAGCTACATCACGGGCATCGTGCTGCCGGTGACCGGCAGCGTCGGCGAATGAATCGCGTCGGACGATAAGGAGGAAGGCATGGCACGCAGCATGTGGAAAGGCGCGATCAGCTTCGGGCTGGTGCACATCCCGGTCGAGATGTATCCGGCAGTGAGCGACAAAGGTCTCGACCTGCACATGCTCGACCGCCGCGACTTTTCCCCGATCGGGTTCAAGCGCTACAACAAGAACACCCAGAAGGAAGTGGGCTGGGACGACATCATCAAGGGTTACGAATACGCCGAAGACGAATGGGTGGTGCTGTCGGACGAAGACCTGCGCCGCGCCAACCCGGAAGCGACGCAGACGATCGACATCCTGGCTTTCGTCGACGCCGCGGAAGTCCCCCTGATCTACTACGACCAGCCCTATTACCTCGCCCCCGGCAAGGGCGGCGACAAGGTGTATGCGCTGCTGCGCGACACGCTGAAAAAAGTGGGCAAGATCGGCATCGCCAACGTCGTGATCCGCGTCAAGCAGCATCTCGCTGCCCTGCACTGCGTCGGCAATACCATCGTGATGAACACCCTGCGCTACGCCGACGAGATCCGCGACCCGGGCGAACTCAAGATCCCGGGCAAGAACGCGAAGACGGCGATCAGCGACAAGGAACTCAAGATGGCGATGGCCCTGGTCGAGGGCATGAGCGAGGACTGGGAGCCGGAGCAGTACCACGACACCTACCGCGAAGACGTGCTGGCCCTGATCGAGAAGAAGGTCAAGGCCAAGCAGACCAAGACCATCACCATGCCCGATCCGGAGGAGAAGCCGGCCAAGGCGACCAACGTCATCGACCTGGTCTCGCTGCTGCAGGCCAGCCTGGGCAAGAAGCCGGACAAGGGCGCGGGCAAGGCCGCAGCCGCGGACGACGACGACGACGAACCGCCGCCGCCGAAGCGCGCGGGCAAGCCCGCCGAGGAGGACGAGGAGGAAGAACCGGCGCCGCGCCGCAAGACAGGCGCCGCCAGCCGCGAGGCGGTCGCCGCCAGGGCAGCGCCGAAGCGGGCGGCTGCGAAGAAGCCGGCCGCCAAGACAGCTGCGAAGACGGCCGCGGCCAAGGCGCCCGTTCGCCGCAAGAAGGCGGCCTGACGGATGGAGGAATTTCTCGACTTCCTGCAATGGCCCGCGATGGCGGTCAGCCTGTATGCCGCCTTCATGATCGGATCGAAGAACGCCCGCAAACGCATCTTCGGCTTCTGGATGTTCATCCTCAGCAATGTCATGTGGATCGTCTGGGGCTTGCACGACGAAGCATGGGCGCTGATCTCGCTGCAGGTGGCGCTGATGGCGATGAACATCCGGGGGATTTTCAAGAACGAGTCGCCGGGCTGAGGGCATCGGCGTCCCGCAAGAGCAGTACACATTCAACCGACGGCAAAGCGCCGTTCACACCAAGGAGGTTTTTATGCGCAAGATGATCATGATGGCAATCGCCGGCTTCGTCTGGAAGAAAATCCAGGCCAAGATGTCGAAGCAGACCTATAACGGCACCACCAGCGCACCACGCCGTTACTGATGTGCCACGCCGCGGTGGGAAGCCGCGGCGTTTCCTCTGCCGGTAGCTGTTAGTCAATCCCTATCGTAACAATCAAATCAATTAAGTTTATCTTTTGCTGAGCCGTACGTAGAATCTCCTCATCAATTTCATCACGCAATGAGGAGAACGCATGACCCGCATGACCACCGCTTCCGGTATTCCCGTCGCCGACAACCAGAATTCGCTCAGCGCCGGCCCGCGCGGCCCGCTCCTGCTGCAGGACTTCCACCTGATCGAGAAACTGCAGCACTTCAACCGCGAGCGCATTCCGGAACGCGTGGTCCACGCCAAGGGTTCAGGCGCCTACGGGACCTTCACCGTCACCCACGACATCCGCCATTTCACCACCGCGAAACTGTTCGGCGCAATCGGCAAGCAGACCGAAACCTTCCTGCGCTTCTCCACCGTCGGTGGCGAGAAAGGCAGTGCCGACACCGAGCGCGATCCGCGCGGCTTCGCCCTGCGCTTCTATACCGAGGAAGGCAACTGGGACCTGGTCGGCAACAACACGCCGGTCTTCTTCATCAAGGACCCGATCAAGTTCCCCGACTTCATCCACACCCAGAAGCGCCTGCCCGACAGCAACCTGAAGTCCGCGAACATGATGTTCGACTTCTGGAGCCGCGCCCCGGAAAGCCTGCACCAGGTGACGATCCTGTTCTCCGACCGCGGTACGCCGGATGGCTACCGCCACATGGACGGCTTCGGCAGCCACACCTATAGCCTGATCAATGATGCGGGCGAGCGCGTCTACGTGAAATGGCATTTCAAGACCCGCCAGGGCATCCGCAACCTGAGCAGCGCGGTTGCGACGCGCATCGCCGGCACGGACCCGGACCACGCCCAGCGCGACCTGTTCGATGCGATCGCCGCCGGCGACTTTCCGCAGTGGGACGTCAAGGTGCAGGTGGCGACGCCGCAGCAGCTGGCCGACTGGGAAGCGCGCACCGGCTGGAACCCGTTCGACCTGACGAAAGTATGGCCACATGGCGACTTCCCGCTGCAGCCGGTCGGCGTGCTGGAACTGAACCGCAATCCGCTGAACTACCACGCCGAAGTCGAGCAGGCCGCCTTCTCGCCGGCCAACGTGGTGCCGGGCATGGGCTATTCGCCGGACAAGATGCTGCAGGGCCGCCTGTTCGCCTACCACGACGCCCAGCTCTACCGCGTCGGCACCAATCACCAGCACCTGCCGGTGAACGCGCCGCGCTGCCCCTTCCACAACCAGCAGCGTGACGGGACGATGGCGATCAACAATGGCGGCGCCGCGCCGAACTACGCCACGATCGATGCGGTCGGCAAGGGCGGCACGGGCATGGGCCATGGTGAGCAGGAGCTGCCCCTCGAAGGCGGCGCCGGCCGCTTCGACTTCCGCGGGCAGGAAGACGATTACACCCAGCCAGGCAATCTGTTCCGCCTGATGACGGATGAGGCGAAGCAGAAGCTGTGCGACAACCTGGCCGGACCGCTGTCGCAGGTGACGGACGAGATCCTGGAGCGCCAGCTGCGGCAGTTCGACAAGGCCGATCCGGGCTATGGGCGTGGTGTGCGGGCGTCGCTCAAGCGCCTGGGGCGGAACGTCGACTGAGTTGCTGTACTGGGGGCTGTTGCCCGAATCCTTGGTGGCATGCGAACGCCGCGTGGGCTCGGAGAGCCCACCCTACGGTCGACGCCGCGGGTTCGGCAGGCCTTGCCTCGACGGGTTATGGCCGGGATGTATCTCGTAGGGTGGGCTCTCCGAGCCCACGCGGACGATGCCTACCACGAGCGGCGCAGGCCACAGCCCCATCTGCCCTCGACCTTCCTAATCTTCGTAGCCCAGCTTCTTCATCGCCGCCGTCAGCGTCCTGGCGGCTTTTGCATAGCCCTCCCACGGATCGTTGCCCTTGTCCAGCCGCGTATGCGCGTTCTTGACGTTCCACTGGTCGCTGGCCTTCATCTTGTCGAGTTCATCCCAGGCGAGCGGCACGGAGATGCCCAGGCCCGGCCGTGCCCGCACCGACCAGGCGCAGACGGTCGTCGCGCCTTGGCCGTTGCGCAGGTAGTCGATGAAGATCTTGCCGACCCGGTTTTTGGCGCCGCTCTTGGCCGAGAAGCGGTCCGGCAAGGTCTTCGCCAGGTGGGTCACGATCGCCTGCGCAAAACCTTTCACCGTGTCCCAGTCCTTGCCGCCCTTGATCGGCACCACCACGTGCAGGCCCTTGCCGCCGCTGGTCTTGAGGAAGCTCGGCAAGCCGAGTTCGTCAAGGAAGGCATGCATGACCTTGGCCGCTTCCTGCATCGCCGGCCATTCCACGCCTTCGCCCGGGTCGAGGTCGAACACGATGCGGTCCGGCTTGTCGTAGGCCTTCTTCGTCGCATTTTGCGTGTGGAACTCGATCGCATTCCACTGCGCGGCCGACAGGATGCCAGCGACATTGTCCACTTCCAGCATCGGCGGGTGGTCGGGATCGAGCGCCTGGTCCATGTGTTTCACGCCGGGCAGTTTCTTGATATCCGCATGCTTCTGGAACACCAGCTCGGCCTTGATGCCTGCCGGCGCGCGCACCAGCGAGACCGGGCGGCCCTTCAGGTGCTCCATCATCAGGTCGCCGACCAGGGCGTAGTAACGCACCACGTCCATCTTGGTGGCGCCGCTCTGCTCGTCGACGACGCGGTCGCCGTTCGTGATTTTCAGCGTCGCAGGCAGTTTTCCTTCCGGCGATTCAGGTTCCTTCGAAGCGGCTTTCTTCGGGACGGGTTCGGTGTCTTCTTTCATTTCGACTTCCTTCACAGGTGTAGGGAGTTCGCGCGTGATGCCTTTGGCCGGCTTGTCGGTGCGCAGGCCCTGGAACACCGGATGGCGCACCGAGCCGGTATTCGTCCATTCCGAAAAGCTGACCTCGGCGATGAGTTCGGGCTTGACCCAATGGTGCTTGCGTCCCGGGACCGAGCGCGGCGGGAAGGGGCTGACGTCGGTATCGAGGGCTTTCAGTTTCGCCGTGACCTCGCGCAGGCTCTCCGCATTGAAGCCGCTGCCGACATTTCCCGCATAGCGCAGCACGCCTTCCTTGTCGTAGGTGCCCAGCAGCAGCGAGCCGACGCCGGTGCGCGAACCCTTGGGGTCGGTGTAGCCGGCGATCACGAATTCCTGGCGCTGGCCGCATTTCAGCTTGATCCATTCCGGCGAGCGACGCGACACATAATGCGAGTCGCGCCGCTTGCCGATCACGCCTTCCAGGCCGATCTTGCAGGCGGCGGCGACCAGCCCTTCCGGGTCGGTGCCGAACTCGTCGGAAAAACGCACCAGTTTCGAGGCCCGCGCCCCCTTCAGCGCCCCTTCCAGCAGCGCGCGGCGCTCGACCAGCGCCACGTTGCGCAGGTCGTAGCCGCCCAGATAAGGGGCGTCGAAGATGAAATACATGATCTCGGCCCGGTTGCTGCCGTCGAAGGCGAGCTGCAGCAGGCCGAAATTCGGGCGGCCGTTGGCGTCGTGGACGACGATCTCGCCGTCGTACCAGCCGTCGGGCAAGCCCATGTCCTCGAGCTCCTTCTGCAGCGGCACCAGCTTGTCGGTCCAGTCATTGTTGTTGCGGGTAATCAGGCGCACCTTGCCGTTCTCGATGCGGGTCAGCATGCGGTAGCCGTCGAACTTGACCTCGAACACCCATTCCTCCGGGTTGGCGGGCGGGCTGTCGACCAGGGTGGCGAGTTCGGGCGCGAACTCCTTCGGCGGCGGCGCCTCCACCGCGCCTTCGGGCAGGCTGGCGTCGCGTGCCTGGTCGGCGGCCTTGACGGCCGCGGCGTCTGCCTTCGCCTTGGTTGTCCGGGCCGACTTTGCGGCCGATCTGGCAGCAGGGCCGGCGGCGTCGCCCGCCTTGGCTTTGGCGGTGCGGCCGGCGTCCTTCGCCTTGTCCTTCACCTTCGCCGGCACTTTCTCGTCGGTGCCCGGCATCGGCAGCGACTTGACGCTGTCGGGCAGCTCGTCGACCACCGAGAACTCATCGGCCGGGCGCGCGTATTCGTCCTTTTCCTTGATCAGGAGCCAGGGTTCCTGCTTGTCGTCGCCGCGGCCCTTCATGCGCACCAGCACCCAGCGGCCGTGCATCTTGTGCCCATGCAGCTGGAATTTCAGGTTGCCCTTGCGATAGCCGTCGTGCGGGTCGCCTTCCGGTTCCCAGGTGCCCTTGTCCCAGATAATTACCTTTCCGGCGCCATACTGCTTCTCGGGAATCGTGCCTTCGAAATCGGAGTAGGAGATCGGATGGTCCTCGACGTGCACGGCCATGCGCCGGTCGTGGGTGTCGTAGCTTGGCCCCTTGGGTACGGCCCAGCTTTTCATGGTGCCGTCGAGCTCGATCCGGAAGTCGTAGTGCAGGCGGCTGGCCCAATGTTTCTGGATCACGAAGGTCAGCGCGTCCTTCCCCGGCTGGCCGCCTTCCGCGGGCTCGGAAGTGATCGAAAAATCGCGCTTGGCTTTATAGAGTTTGAGGGCGTCGGGCATGGGAACTCCTGCGTTTTCCGGTACGGCCAGTGTAGGCGGAGGGGCGCGGTGCGACTGTTCGGCAGCTAACGGTCGCGCTTGGCCCCGAGCTTGTAACCGGATGTAAAAGGACGTCAACCCTTCTGAAGCGGCCAGCGTTATCGGCACAGCAGCACCGGAACGCGTCCCAGGTTCCACTTATATTTCCACTCCTGAAGGAAAGACCACCATGAGCAAAATCGTCGCTACCCTGATCGCCGGCCTGTTCGCTACCTCGGCATTCGCCCAGACCGCCACGCATGCGACCGCACCGGCCACCAAGGCAGAAGCCAAGGAAGCCAAGGAAGTTGCGAAAGCCGATGCCAAGGTAGAGAAGGCCAAGGCCGACGCCAAGGCCGACGTCGCCGAAGCGAAAGCGGACGCAGCGAAGGACAAGGCCAAGGCAGTGAAAAAGGCCAGCAAGAAGAAAGCGGATGTAAAAGCCGACGCCGCAGAAGCGAAGGTGGAACACAAGGCAGACGCCGCTGCGCACACGACGCACACCACGACCGCCGCTGCCACCACCAAATAATTACACGCCGCTCGAGCCCCGCCATAGCCCCAAAAAAGACAGGGTCCGCCCTGTCTTTTTTTCGTCCGCCGCCACGGCCGGCAAGCCCGAAAGCAATGCGCGTTTTACCCGCAGCGGGTAAGCTGGCATCCCCGCCATCCGGGCTCGATCGAGCCGATTTCCCGTCCCATCGGGCGCATGCTCTACAATATGCGCTCCCCTCCCCCCTGGAGCGCGCCATGCACAAGATCGTCTTCCTCGACCGCGACAGCCTGCTTGCCGAGGTACGCCGTCCCGCCTTTGACCACGACTGGCTGGACTATCCGGCCACCGCCCCCGACCAGGTCCTCGAACGCCTGCGCGGCGCCACCATCGCCGTGACCAACAAGGTGCCGCTGCGCCAGGACGTGATCGAGCAGTTGCCGGAACTGCGCATGGTGGCGGTCGCCGCCACCGGCACCGACAACGTCGACCTTGCCGCCTGCCGCGCGCGCGGCATCGCGGTCGCCAACATCCGCAATTATTCGGTCGTCTCGGTGCCCGAGCACTGTTTCACGCTGATGCTGGCCCTGCGCCGCAACCTGCGCGCCTATGTCGCGGACGTGGAAGCCGGCCGCTGGGAGCATTCGAGCCGCTTCTGCCTGCTCGACCATCCGATCGGCGACCTGGCCGGCAGCCGGCTCGGCATCGTCGGCTACGGCGCCCTCGGACGGCGCGTGGCGCAGATCGGCCAGGCCTTCGGGATGCGCATCGCCACCACCTCGCGCTCGCCGGTCGAGGAGCCGGGCGTGGAACAGCTGGAGCTGGACGAACTGCTGGCCACCTCCGACGTCGTCAGCCTGCACCTGCCCCTCGTCGATTCGACGCGAAACCTGATCGGCGCGCGCGAGCTGGGCCTGATGAAGCCGAGCGCGCTGCTGATCAATACCGCGCGCGGCGGCCTGGTCGACGAGGATGCGCTGGCCGAGGCGCTGATGCGGCGCACGATCGGCGGCGCCGGTTTCGACGTGCTGAGCAAGGAACCGCCCTCGCAGGACAATCCGCTGCTGGGCCTGCGCCTGCCGAACTTCATCCTCACCCCGCACGTGGCCTGGGCCAGCAGCGGGGCGATGCAGACGCTGGCGGACATGCTGGTGGACAATATCGAGGCCTGGGAAGCGGGCCGGCCGACGAATCTGGTGGGTTAAGCCAGCATTATTCCAACCGGATCGCGACGTCGAAGATCCAGGTCCGGCGAATCTCGACCACGTCATACTGGCGCGCCAGGACCGGCGGGAAGCGTCCGTACGGCGCCTGGCTGGCCACCACGTTGCGGATCGCCTCGTCGAGCGCCGGGACGCCGCTGGACACCTCGAAGGTCAGCTTCTCGACCGATCCGTCCGCCCGCACCGCCACCGTCACCACCGGCTGGACGCGGGCCTGCTTCACCAGCTCGCGCACGGTATCGAAGGTCATGTTCATTTCGATCTTGCGGCTCATGGCCTGCGCGTAGGCGACCAGGTCGGCGTTGGCATCGGCGCGGCCGAACAGCCAGCCGCGGCGCAGGCTGCTGACCGTGGGCGGGAGAGCTGCGGCAGCGTCGCGCGCGGCCTTTTCCGCGTCGAGCTGCTTGCCGATCGCGCGCAGGCGCTCTTCGCGCTGGGCCTCCTGTTCGGCCTTCTCGCGCTGGGCCTGGGCCTGTTTTTCCTGCGCCTGGCGGGCCGATTCGAGCTGCGCCTGCCGGCCTGCTTCCTGGCGGGCCAGCTCCTGGCGGGCAGCTTCCTGGCGGGCGGCTTCCTGGCGCGCTGATTCCTGGCGTGCTGCATCGAGCTGGGCCTGCCTTGCCTGTTCCTGGCGGGCCTGCTCCTGGCGGGCAGCTTCCTGGCGGGCCGCCTCCTGCCGTGCCGCTTCCAATTGCGCCTGCCTTGCCTGCTCCTGCCGTGCCGCTTCGTTGCGCGCGGTTTCCTCGCGGGCTGCCTCGGCGCGTTCGCGTTCCTGGCGCGCGGCCTCCTGGCGTGCCGCGTCGGCCAGCCTTGCCTGCTCCTGGCGCAGGGTTTCCTGGCGTGCGAGCTCCTGGCGTTCGGCCAGGCGTGCCGCCTCGAGCTGCGCCTGCCGCGCCTGTTCCTGGCGTTCCGTTTCCCGGCGTGCGGCATCCAGGCGTTGCTGCTCCTGGCGCATCAGTTCCTGGCGCTGCGCCTCCTGGCGCGCGAATTCCTGGCGCTCGGCGGCCGATCGCGCCGCGTCGAGCTGGGCCTGCCTTGCCTGTTCCTGTTTTGCCTGTTCCTGCCTTGCCGCTTCCTGGCGCTGCGTTTCCTGGCGGGCCAGCTCCTGACGCTCGGCCTGTGCACGGGCCGCATCCGCTTCCGCCTGCCGCACCTGCTCCTGGCGCGCCTGTTCCCGGCGCTCGCTCTCCTGCCGGGCCAGCTCCTCGCGTTCGGCCGTCAGGCGCGCGGCTTCGCGCTGCGCGTCGGCCTCGAGCGCCAGCTGGCGCAGGTGTCGGGCACTCGCCTCTTCCTGCTCGCGGGCGGCCGCTTCGACCCGCTTCTGCGCCTCGGCGTCGATATCCGGGGCCGGGTTTTCTTCGGACCGCACCTGGGCCCTCATGACCGGCGCCGCAGGTGCGGCGGCGATGACGGGCGCCGGCGCGGGAGGTGGCGCCGGCGCGGGAGGCGGTGCGGGCGCTGGAGCTGGGGCAGCAGGTTCAGGCAGGGGCGCCGGCGCTGCGGCGGCTTCGCTGCGCGCAGTGGCCGGAGCCGGGGCGGCCGGCGACGCTGCCGGCGCCCTGGCTGCGGGCGGGCGCTTCTGGGGCGCAGGACGCGCGGCGGGTGCGCTTTCGACAGGCGGGGCGGGCGCCGGCGCAGGCGCCGCGGCCGGGGCGAGCTGAACCCGCAGCGCGCTCGGCGCCAGCCGCCGTTCTTCCCAGGGAAAGTGAAAACCGGGCAAGCCAAGGGTCTCGCCGCCCACGGCAATGCTGAGCAGCAGCACGTGCACCACCAGCGACACCATGAAGGCGGTGTTCAGGCGCGAAGTGAGCCGGTCGATGGAAAACGCGCGTCCCCAGCTGAAAGCGCCCTGCGCGGGCGCGAACTCAGCCATGAGGACGCGCGTCCTGTGCCGGCGCTGCGAAGGAAAACGATGTGGCCATGTCGATCAATGCAAAGATGCCGAAGAGGCAAGGAACCCGGCGATGCTATCACAGGCTTGATTCAACACATCGTTCCGTACGGGAAATGCCTTCCGTCCGCTCACCAGGTGCCGGGCAGCAGGATGTTGCGGTCGACGTCGCGCACGTCGCGCAGGCCGCAGAAGGCCATCGTCAGGTCGAGCTCGTTGCGGATGATCTCCAGGCAGCGCGCCACGCCCGCCTCGCCCATCGCGCCCAGGCCGTACAGGAAGGGCCGGCCGATGTAGACGCCCTGCGCGCCCAGCGCCAGCGCGCGGATCACGTCCTGGCCGGAGCGGATGCCGCCGTCCATGTGCACTTCGATTTGACTGCCGACCTCGGCGACGATGGCCGGCAGCGCGCCGATGCTCGACTGGGCGCCGTCGAGCTGGCGTCCGCCGTGGTTCGAGACGATCAGCGCGTCGGCGCCGGTGCGCACGGCCATGCGTGCGTCCTCCGGGTCCATGATGCCCTTGATGATCAGCTTGCCGCCCCAGCGGTCCTTGATCCAGGCCACGTCGTCCCAGGACAGGGCCGGATCGAACTGCTGCGCGGTCCAGGACGAGAGCGAACGCATGTCCGAGACGCTGGAGGCGTGGCCGACGATGTTGCCGAACCGGCGGCGCGGCGTGCGCAGCATGTTCCAGCACCAGCGCGGCCTGGTCGCCAGGTTCATCATGTTCGGGATGGTCAGCCTCGGCGGCGCGGTCATGCCGTTGCGGATATCCTTGTGGCGCTGGCCCAGCACCTGCAGGTCCAGCGTCAGCACCAGCGCCGAACACCGCGCCGCCTTCGCGCGGTCGATCAGGCGGTTGATGAAATCGCGGTCCCTCATCACGTACAGCTGGAACCAGAACGGCTTCGTGGTACGCGCCGCCACGTCCTCGATCGAGCAGATGCTCATCGTCGACAGGGTGAAGGGCACGCCGATCTTCTCGGCCGCGCGCGCGGCCAGGATCTCGCCGTCCGCATGCTGCATGCCGGTCAGGCCGGTCGGCGCCAGCGCCACCGGCATCGCCACGTCCTGGCCGACCATGGTGCTTTTCAGGCTGCGGTCGGCCAGGTTCACCGCCACCCGCTGGCGAAACTTGATCTTCGCGAAATCGGCCTCGTTGGCGCGGTAGGTCGATTCGGTCCAGGAACCGGCGTCGGCATAGTCGTAGAACATGCGCGGAACGCGGCGCCTGGCCAGGACCCGCAGGTCCTCGATCGTCGTGATGATGCTCACGCGTGCATGCTCCTCTCCTCGGTGTGTGCCGGATGGCGCGCCTCCGCCGCCCTCAAGGGCAGCTCGAGGATGAAGACGGTGCCCTCTCCCGCCGTGCTCTCGACGCTGATCGCGCCGCCCAGGAGCGAGGTGGCGATGGTGTGCGCGATGTTCAGGCCAAGGCCGGTGCCGCCCTGCCCCATGCGCGTGGTGAAGAAGGGATCGAACACGCGCGGCAGGTGCTCGGGCGCGATGCCGCGTCCGTCGTCGCGGAAGGCGATGCGGACCCAGTCGCCGTCCAGCAGCGTGGCCGACAGGCGCATGCTGCCGCCGGGACCGTCGAAGGCATGCAGCAGCGCGTTGTTGACGAAGTTGATCAGTACCTGGCCGAGCGGGCCCGGGTAGCTGTCCATCACGATCCCCGCCGGCACGTCCAGTTCCAGCACATGGCCGGCCAGGCGCACCTTGTTCATCAGGGTGGCGACGATTTCCTGGCAGGCGCGCGCCAGGTCGAAGCGGCGGCGCTGGGCGCTGGCCTGGTCGACCGAGACCTGGCGGAAGCTGTTCACGAGGTCGGCCGCCTGGTGCAGGCTGCGCATGATCAGTTCCGACGCCTCCTTCGCCGAACCGATGTAGCCGGCGAGCTCGGAGCGCCGCAGCGCCGCCGTGTCGAGCGCGGTCGCCAGGTCCACGGTCTTGTCGTGCAGGGTGCTGGCCATCAGCAGGCTGTTGCCGATCGGGGTATTCAGTTCGTGGGCGACGCCCGCCACCAGCGAGCCGAGCGAGGCCAGCTTTTCCTGGGCCGCGAGCTGGCCCTGCACGTCCTTGAGCCGGCGGTAGGCCTGCGCATTGTCGAGCGCGACGCCGACATACGCGGCCAGGGTGCGCAGCATGTCGAGGTGCACGCGCTGGTAGGCATGCGGCGCAAAGCTCTGCACGCTCAGGGCGCCCAGCACGCGCTGGCCGACCACGACCGGCACGTAGAGCAAGGAGCGCGGCGGCCCGTAGGCCGGGGCCGCCTCGGGCGCGAAGGGCAGCGCCGCGGCCGCGACGTCATCGGGGTCGAGGCCCGGCAGGTAGCGCGCCACGTCGGCCGCCAGCTCGTTGATGAAGACTTCGCGTCCATGTTCGATGCACCAGGCGGCCAGCTGGCGCGGGTCGCCCCTGTCGCCCCCATTGCGCCCCTCGGATCGTTCGCGCGCCGGCGCGGCGCAGCGCCGGCCGTCGATGATGGCATACGGGAAATCGGGCTGGGCGCCGTCGCCGCGCGCCACCGCCACCGCGAACACGGGCGCGTCCATCAGCACCTGCACGTGTTCGTACAGGGTGTTCATGATCGCCTCGGTGTCGAGGTTGGCGGTCAGGCGGCGCCCGATGTCCGACAGCAGCGCGATGTTGCGGCGCGCGCCGTCGGCCGCCTCGCCCTGCTCCTCGGCCTCGCGCTTGCGCCGTTCGGCCGCATCCTTCTGCAGCACCAGTTCGGCGGTGCGCGCGTTGACTTCGCGCGCCAGCATGTCCTTCTGCTGGAGCAGCGCACGGATGCGCAGGCGGTAGCCGGCCACCACGACGACGACGACCGCGGCCAGCGCCAGCAGGCGGAACCACCAGCTCTTCCACCAGGGCGGGGTGATCGTGATCGTCAGCGCCGCCGGCGCCTCGCTCCAGACGCCGTCCTTGTTACTGGCGCGCACCCGGAACACATAGCTGCCCGGATCGAGGTTGGTATAAGTGGCGAAGCGCTTGCCGGCGTCGGTATCGACCCAGCCCTGGTCGAAGCCTTCGAGCCGGTAGGAATAGCGGTTGCTGGCGGGGGCCGCGTAGTGCAGGCCGGCGAATTCGAGCGAAAACACCGATTCGCGGTGCGACAGGGTGATCTCGCGGGTGAGCTCGATCGGCGCGGGCAGGCGCTGCGGCTTGTTAAAGACGAGGAAGTCGGTGATGCGGACCAGCGGCGCATACGGATTGTCGCGCAGCGCATCGGGCATGAAGGAACTGAGGCCGTTCACGCCGCCGAAATGCATTTGCCCGTCCGGCCCGCGCGCGCTCGACCCGACGAAGAAGGTGCCGTCGATCAGGCCGTCCTTGGCCGTGTAGTGCTTGTACTGGCCGGTTGCCGGGTCGTAGCGGCTGATGCCGTCGGTCATGCTGGCCCACAGCCGGCCGCGCGCGTCTTCCAGCACGGCGCCGATCGGCAGCGGTCCGGGCGCATCGATCAGCTTCACCAGGCGGAAGGCGGGTTTGCCGTCCTTGCCCCCCTCCATGCAGTGCAGGCCGCCGGCGGTGCCGACCCACAGCGTGCCGCTGCGGCTCAGGGCCAGGCCATAGATGCGGTTGTGGCGCAGGCTGGACGGGTCGAGCGGGTCGTGGCGGTAGTGGGTGAACAGGCCGCTCTTGCGGTCGAAGCGGTCGAGTCCATTGTCGGTCCCGATCCAGAGGATGCCCTGCGCGTCCTCGACCATCTGGAACAGGGAATTGTCGCCGATCCCCTCGGGCCGGCGCGGCTCGTGGCGCCAGACCTGGCGCACGCTCAGGTCCTCGTTCAGCTGGTACAGGCCGGCGCGCGTGACCGCCCACAGCGCGCCGTCGCGGGTGCGCTGCACTTCCTGCACCGGGGCCGTGCCCAGGCCGGGCAGCTCGACCCGGTGGAAGCGGCCGCCGCGCACGTCGCTCCAGGCCAGCGCGCCGGCGCTGCCGACCCAGAGCCGCCCGCTTTCGATGGAAAGGCTGTGCACCACGTCGTTCGGCAGGGTGTCGTCGCGGCCGTCCTGGTGGCGCAGCTGTTCGGTGTGCCCGGTCTCGGGATCGAGCAGCACCAGGCCGCCGCCGCTGGTGCCGACCCAGAGCTTGCCGTCCGGACGCACGGCGACGTCGCGCGCCTTTTCGTAACCGACCCGATAGCCGTTCTCCGGACGGAAGCTGAAGTTCGAGAAACCGCCGCTGGCGAGGTCGGTACGCGAGAGGCCGCGGAAACGGGTGCCGATCCAGAGCGTGCCGCTGCGGTCGATACGGATCGAGCCGACCTGGTTGTCGGACAGGCTATGCGGGTCGAGCGGCCGGTTGCCATATGAGACAAAACGTCCGTTGGCCGGGTCGCGCCATTTCACGCCCTCGGAATCGGTGCCGACCCAGAGCGTGCCGCCGGCGTCGTGGTACAGCGCCATCACGCGCACGCTGCCGATGCCGTCGGCAGCGCCGAGCGCGCGCCGGCGCGGCGTGCCGTCGGCGAGAATCCAGGACTCGAGGCCGGCGTCGGTGCCGACCCAGAGGGTGTCGCGCGGGCCCATCGAGAGCGAATTGATGCGCGCGCGGTGCGGGTCGTCGTCGAGCGGCGCGAAGTGTTCCAGGTGCGACGCACCCGGCGCCAGCCGGCCGACGCCGCGCGCAGTGCCGGCCCACAGCACACCGTGCCCGTCGAAGGCCAGTGCAGTGACGGTGTCGCCGCCGGGCGCGCCGTCGTCGCCCGGATGGCGGATCGTGGTAAAGGCGCCGCTGCCCGGATCGAAGCGTTTCAGGCCGTCGCTGGTGCCCAGCCACAGGATGCCCTGGCGGTCGGCGACGATCGCGTTGACGCTGCGGTTGGCGTCCTGCGACTGGCCAGGCTCGGCCAGCGGATAGCGCACGAACCTGCCGGCGGCCTCGTCGAAACGCGCCAGCCCGCCTTTGGTGCCGAACCACAGGCGTCCCTCGGCGTCTTCGAAGGAAGCGTTGATGAAGCTGTCGGGAAGCGAACCGGGGTCTTGCGGATCGGTGCGGTAGACGGTCATCTTGTAGCCGTCGTAGCGGTTCAGGCCCGCCTGGGTGCCGAACCACATGAAACCCTGGCGGTCCTGCAGGATGTTGAGCACCGATCCCTGCGACAGGCCGTGTTCGATCGACACATGCTCGAAACGCAGGTTACGTGGCGTGGCCGCGGTGGCGATGCTTCCCAGCGCCAGCATGCCGAGCAGCGCCGCCAGCAGGGTGCGCGCCGCGGTTCGCCCCCGGCGCAAGGTGTTGCCCAGCATAGTGTCTTGGAATCGGATACAGAGCCTCCAATCTACCAGAGGAACCCATGGAGTTGTAATAAATTAAGACTTCCGCAATGCCGACGCCGCTGCTATAATGCATCTCACGGGCGGCTGTAGCTCAGCTGGATAGAGTACTTGGCTACGAACCAAGGGGTCGTGGGTTCGATTCCTGCCAGCCGCACCACGAATATGAAGGCCAGATCGCGAGATCTGGCCTTTTTCGTTTGGGCGGCCGATCGACCGGCCGCCCTCCTTTCCTTCTCGCAAGCAGCCCTTCCCATTTTGCCGAGGCCCCGCTATAATGCGTGCTTCGGGCGGCTGTAGCTCAGCTGGATAGAGTACTTGGCTACGAACCAAGGGGTCGTGGGTTCGATTCCTGCCAGCCGCACCACGAATACGAAGGCCAGATCGCGAGATCTGGCCTTTTTCGTTTGGGCCGCGCTTCCTGGTTGCGCCTCCTCGGGCGTGCGTTGAACGCGTGGACGGCGCCGGATTGAACAAGAACCATGTGCCCGGGTATCGCCGCCGCCACGCTCTTCCCATTTTGCCAAGTCCCCGCTATAATGCGTGCTTCGGGCGGCTGTAGCTCAGCTGGATAGAGTACTTGGCTACGAACCAAGGGGTCGTGGGTTCGATTCCTGCCAGCCGCACCACGAATACGAAGGCCAGATCGCGAGATCTGGCCTTTTTCGTTTTGGCCGTCCTCGACGGCCAGGAAACCGTCGCAACCGGCCCTTCCCATTTTGCCAAGGCCCCGCTATAATGCGTGCTTCGGGCGGCTGTAGCTCAGCTGGATAGAGTACTTGGCTACGAACCAAGGGGTCGTGGGTTCGATTCCTGCCAGCCGCACCACAGTTTCAAGAAAATGGCTCAGAAGAGATTCTGAGCCATTTTTCTTTTCCGCTTCGATTTTTCCGGCACCACTCCCACCCTCAGAAGACCTGGCCGACCATTCTGCTTTGTCGGCGACAGCTTTGACGCCGGCAACAACGGAAATACCTGCGCCGACTGCTTCACGTTTATCGTTCGCCCCGCCGCAGCCGATCAGGTCCGCAGCTTCTTGATGATGCTGCGGTTGCCCAGGATTTCCTCGATCTGTTCGAAGCGCACCGGCTTGACCATGTGATGATCGAATCCGGCCTCGAAGGCGAGCTGGCGGTCCTTTTCCTGGCCCCAGCCGGTGACGGCGATCAGTACCGTCATCGGGCCGCAGGAAAGCTTGCGGATGCCGCGCGCCAGGTCGTAGCCCGACATCTGCGGCAGGCCGATGTCGAGGAAAGCGTAATCCGGACAGAAGCGCGCCGCCGCCGCCAGCGCGTCCGGGCCGTTGTGGGTGATCACCACGCTGTGACCCATGGCGGTGAGCAAGGCGCCGATGCTGTTCACGAAGTCGACGTTGTCGTCGGCCAGCAGGATGCGGTAGGTCTCGGTGCTGATGAAGGCGGCCGGGGTCGGCTTGGTCGGCAGTTCCGGCTCGACCACGATCGGCAGGCGCACGGTAAACCGGCTGCCGCGGCCCAGGCCTTCGCTCGCGGCGGCGATCGTGCCGCCGTGCAGTTCAACCAGCTTGCGCGCCAGCGACAGGCCCACGCCCAGGCCCGCATTCGTGCGCTCCAGGGTCGAATCGACCTGCACGAACATTTCGAAGACCGAATCGAGCATGCCTGGAGCCAGCCCGATGCCGGTATCGCTCACCTCCAGCACCAGGGTCTTCTCTTCCACGTGCGCCGACAGGGTGACGCGTCCGCCGCGGTTGGTGTACTTGGCGGCGTTGTTGAGCAGGTTCGACAGGATCTGCGCCAGGCGCGTGGCGTCGCCGTGCAGGAAGACCGGCCGGTCCGGCAGGTCGATCGCCAGCTCGTGCCCGTGCAGCTCGATGTAGGAGCGCACCACCTCGAGCGCGTCGTTCACCACCGCCTTCAGTTCGACGCGGCCCATCTTGATCGCGAACTTGCCGGTATTGATGCGCGAGACGTCCAGCAAATCGTCCACCAGGCGCACCATCTGGCGCAGCTGGCGTTCCATGATGTCGGTCGCGCGCTGGGTGGCCTGGGCATCGCCGCTGCGGATGCGCAGGATATCGAGGCCGGTGCGGATCGGGGCCAGCGGGTTGCGCAGTTCGTGCGCGAGGGTCGCGAGGAATTCGTCTTTCCTGCGGTCGGCCACGATCAGGGCGTCTTCGGCCTTCTGGCGCACGTCCATCTCGTGTTCGAGGGTGCGGTTGGCCGCCTGCAGCGCTTCGGCGCGGCGTCCGATCTCGGCCAGCATGTCGTTGAAGGCTTCGACCAGCACGCCGATCTCGCCGCTGTTATTGCCCGGCACCCGCAGCGTGAAATCGCGCTGCTGCATCACCTGGCGCGCGACATTCGTCACCGCTTCCAGCGGGCGGGTAATGGCCGCCTGCAGGCGCGAGGCGACCAAGGCCGCGATCACCAGCGCGCCCAGCATCACGCCGCCGAGAATGGCGCCGTAGTTGAGCAGGCGGTCGACCAGGCCGTAGCGCGAGCGCAGGAAGACGGTACCGACCGCTTCGCCGTTCTCGACGATGTTGTGCCAGACCTCGAGTTCGCCGCGCTCGATGCGGTAGCCGGCCGGCTGCGGCCGCGGCGGCAGGTTCTGCTCGGTGCCGGCCTTGGCATAGGTGGCGAAGCGGGCGCCGGTGTTCGCGTAGACGGCGCCGGCCAGGATCTGCGGACGGGCGCGCAGCACGGCCAGCTGCTGCCGGGCCGTCACGGCATCGTTGAAGGCCAGGGCCGGCGCGGTGACGCTGGCCATGATGTCCGCTTGCGTGGTCAGGTCGTCGACCCAGTAGCGCTGGAAGGTGCGCAGGTCGAGCAGGAGCATGGCGATCGAGGCCGACAGCAAGGCTGCCAGCGTGGTGAAGACGGCCATCTTGATCAGTTTGCTGCGGACGGAACCGCCGTCCTGGGAATGCTGGCGGGACTGCATCAGCTGTTTCCCTTTACCACGCGGTTGGCGACTGTAAGCAGGCGCGAACTGAGTTTCACGTTATTCCTCTCTGCCGAGTCGAGCGAGACATCGAACCGCACCCGCTCCTCGATAATCCTGAAATTGATGACGCTGCCGTTCTGCAGGCCGAGTTCGCACTCGGTGACGGGCAGCAAGGCCGTAGGCGCCGAACGCAGGATACGCGCCGTCCGCGCGCTGTCGCTGCCGGCGACGAACAGCAGATGGACCTGGGCCGGATCGCCTTCGCGCAGCGTGCGCACCACGATCGGCCGCCCGCGCACCTGGCGCCCCGCCACCACCCGCGCCAGCTCCTCCGCCATGTCCTCGGAACCGATCACGCCGATCACGATCGGTGCGGCGCCGTCGGCAAAGGCGGCGGCCGGGAAGTCGGCGTAACCGAGAAACTTGTAGAGAAACGCAGCCTTGACGCGGCGCTCGAGCGCCTGGTTCGACGCGCCCTGCGCGAAGGCCGTGGACGGCGGCACGGCCACGCCCACCAGCAGCGCAGCGGCACAGGCCAGCGACCAGCCGGCCAGGCGGCCGACCGCCAACCGGCGCGTGCGCACGGTGGACGACAGCTGCGGGGTGCGGGAAAAGCGGTGTCGAATCATTGGCCGGGGTTAAGTTTGCAAGTGGCGCTCATTGTCGATGCGCCCGAACGCCTGGCGCACACCCGGGTCGCCAGACCCGGCACCCGCGTCGCAGAAATCCAACGCCGATGCCGCCATGGGCCTCGCGGCCCGCCACGCGCCGTCCATCACGCGCGTCGAGCTCATGATATCCCGGCACGGACAATTCCGACAGTGCGGGCATGGGGACGCGGCCGCACCGGACCCCTGCCGATCTCCGCCATGGCGAAGCGCGCGCGCACCCGGCACGGCTTTCCATGCTGCAAAGCCGTGAATTGTTTCGTGACATGTGTCCATGGTAAAACATTTTCTCTGATGCACCAAGCAGGTGCACGTCCCGTGCGCGGATGCACCAGCCATACGGCCCATCAATGACTGTCATCAGAAATCTAAATTGGCAATCGGTATTGCATTGCAGCATAATTCTTCCTGTCTCCTCTATTCTCTTCCAAGAAAATAGATTCAGCCCGCTCCCCTGGAGCGGGCTTTTTTTTGCCCGCTTTCTTTTTGACTGTTACGGTCCAGGCAAGCTTGCTATCATTACATCGACGCCCCAGCGGCGCAGTGGAGAGCGAGCGATGACACAGCATGGAAGGGCTCCTGCGGACCTCGAGTTCTGGTTCGAGTTCGGCAGCAACTACAGTTACCTGGCCGCGATGCGCGTCGAGGCGCTGGCGCGCGCCGCCGGCGTCCGTGTCCTCTGGCGCCCTTTCCTGCTGGGCCCGGTTTTTCGCGAACTCGGCTGGAGCACCTCGCCGTTTGTGCTGCAAGCCGCCAAAGGCCGCTACATGTGGCGCGACATGGAACGCGAAGCTGCCAAGTATGGCATCGCATGGCGCCGCCCGAGCGTCTTTCCACGCACGGCCCTGCTGCCGATGCGGGTCGCCACGCTCGGCGCGGAGGCGCCGTGGATCGGCGAATTCACCCGGCGCGTGATGCACCAGAACTGGGTCGAGGACCGCGAGATCGACGACGCGCCCGCAGTACGCGAGGCCCTGGCGGGCCTGATTCCCGACCCGGAGGCGGTGCTCGCCGCCGCGCTCGCTCCAGACAACAAACTGCGCCTGCGCGAAAATACCGGGCTGGCCGGCGCGCGCGGCATCTTCGGCGCGCCGACCTTCTTCGTCGGCGACGAGATGTTTTGGGGAAACGACCGGCTCGAGGACGCGATCGCCTGGGCTGCGCCGGGCCAGGGGCGTGCGTGACAAGGGCCCGCGCTCTAACGCGCCGACAGGAGCCGGGCAATTAGTGTACGATTCGGCCATGTTTTTGAATGCACAACAGGCCGTTTCCATGTCCGCTTCCGGTAAGTCCGCCCGCACCGCCTCCTCCTACGACTGGAGCGCCAGTGCGCTCGGCGACCCTGCCCTATGGCCGCAGCCGCTGCGCCTTGCCGCCGACCTGATGTTCAACACCCCGCTGCCGATGCTCATCTCGTGGGGCGCGCAGCCGCTGGTGCTGTGCAACGAAGCCTACGGCGCGCTGGCCGGTCCCGCTTTCAGCCGGGTGCCCGGCGGTTCAGTGCCGGCGGTGCTGCCGCCGCCCTTCGCCGCGGCCGGCGACGCCCTGGCCCGCGCCCGGCGCGGCGAGGCGGCCTTTGTTGCCGGAGCGAATGTCAATTTCGGCGCCGCCGGCGAGCGCTTCGACCTCTACTTCACGCCCATCGGCGAAGGCGGCGTGCTGTGCGCCCTGGCGCCGGCGACGCAGGAGCAGCCGGCGGCCGTCGAGGAACCGGGTATCCTCAGCATCCTGGTGGTCGAAGACAACCTCGATTCCCAGTATCTCGTGTGCGAAATGCTCAAGGCCTTCGGCTACGAGGCCGACGGCGTAGCGCATCCGGACGATGCGCTGGCCCACCTGGCCGCGCGCCATTACCACGTATTGTTTACCGACGTCAGCCTGCCCGGCATGTCCGGCGTCGACCTGGCGCGCCAGTCCCTGGAACGCTACCCGCACCTGAAAGTGATCTTCGCGTCGGGCTATGGCGACATGCTGCTGCGCCATCTCGACTTCCCCTACCAGTCGCTGCAAAAGCCTTACGAGCTCGATCAGCTGCAAGACGCACTCGGCAAGGCGACCAGCGCGCTGCGGGCGGGCACCTGAGTGGGCTTCACCCGTGTGCAACCAAACGGGGCGGCCGGGCTAGAATGGCCAGGTGCCGCGCAGCGGCGTGCCTTCGCACGCCCTGTCCCCGCGTCCGCTGCCCCTGCGTCCCTTGCCTCCAGGTCACTTGTCTATATTAAGCCAAGCTCCGGTCCTTTCATGATCCCAGTTGAATCGATCCCCCGCCGCTTCTGCGTCCACGGAGGCGCCGCGTGAGCGAGAACCGCGACGACCTCGAACTGATGCGCTCGGCGGCGCTGCGCAATGCCGACCCGGAGCTGGCTGCGCGCCGCGAAGCCGAGGCCGAGCTAATGGCGGCCAAGGAAGCACTGCGCCAGGCCAACGCGCGCATGGAAAACATGCTGGAAAGCCTGACCGACGCCTTCTGCGCGGTCGACTTCGACTGGCGCATCACCTATGTCAACGGCCGCGCCCTGCAACTGCTCGCGCCCCTGAACAAGACCCGCGAAGGCCTGCTCGGCAAACGCCTGTGGGACGAGTTCGAGGAACTGAACGGCAGCAACCTGGCCACCGAAATGGAGCGCGCGATGCAGTCGCGCCAGACCGGCAGCCGCGAATTCTTCTATCCCCGTCTCGCCGTCTGGATCGAGGCGCGCATGTACCCCTCGCCCGACGGCCTGACCCTGTATTTCCACGACGTCACGCGGCGCCGCGCCGACCAGCAAGCCTTGATCGACGGCAACAGCCGGCTGCAGGTGGCGCTCGCCGCCGGCCGCCTGGGCGACTGGCGCTGGGATTCGGCGAGCGACCGCATCAGCCTGGGCGAGCGTGCCGCCGAAATCCTCGGCCTGGCGCCCGAGGAACCGCTGGCCTGGCCCGAACTGCGCGCGCGCCTGGACGAACCCGACCGCGAAACCGTGCGCCGCGAGGTGCTGCACGCCTTTGCCTCGCACACCGACCTGAACATCGAATGCCGGCTGCTGCCCGACGGCGGCCAGGCGCGCTGGATCGCCCTGGTCGGACGGGCCGACTACGCCAATCCCGCCCTGCGCGACAGCGTCATCGGCATGACCGGCGTGATGCAGGACATTTCCTCGCGCAAGAACGCCGAGGACAGCCTGCGCCAGAGCGAAGAAGTCCTGCGCGCGCTCGCCAACACGATTCCACAACTGGCCTGGATGGCGCAGGCCGACGGCGCCATCGTCTGGTTCAACGAGCGCTGGTACGAGTACACGGGCACCACGGCCGAGAGCGCCACCGGCTGGGGCTGGCAAGACACGGTCGAGCCGGACGCCCTGCCCGCCATGCTCGAACACTGGCGCGCCTCGATCCGTAGCGGCGCGCCCTTCGAAATGGAATACCCGATCCGCGGCGCCGACGGCCAGTACCGCTGGTTCCTGACCCGGGTGAACGCCGTGCGCGACCGCAACGGCAAAGTGGTGCGCTGGTTCGGCACCAATACCGACGTCGACCAGGTCAAGCGCGTCGAGCAGGCCCTGCGCGAAGAATCGAAAGTGCTCGAGCTGCTCAACAGCACCGGTGGCGCGCTGGCATCGACCCGCGACCTGCGCTCGCTGCTGCAGGTCGCCACCGACGCGGCCAGCGGCATTGCCGGCGCCCGCTTCGGCGCCTTCTTTTACCACGGCAAGGAAAGCGAGGGGCCGAAGTTCTCCTTGTATACCCTGTCTGGCGGCACGGCCAACGAATTCCAGAGCTTCGGCGAGCCGCAGGCGACCGCCCTGTTCGGGCCGAGCTTCCGCGGCGCCGGTGTGATCCGGTCAAGCAATATCCTCGACGACCCGCGCTACGGCCCCACCCCGACGCAGTTCAGTTTGCTCTCGGGCCAGCCGACGGTGCGCAGCTATCTCGCCGTGCCGGTCACGGCCGGCTCCGGCGAAGTATTGGGAACCATGTTCTTCGGCCATCCGGAAGCGGGCGTGTTTACCGAACGCACCGAGCGCATCGTGCGCGGGATCGCCGCCCAGGCGGCCGTTGCGCTCGACAATACCCGGCTGTACGAGGCGGCCCAGCAAGCGGCCGAGGAACGCAAGATCTTGCTCGAAAGCGAACGCGAGGCACGCGCCGAAGCCGAGCGCTCGAGCCAGATGAAGGACGAATTCCTGGCGACGCTGTCGCACGAACTGCGCACCCCGCTCTCGGCCATCCTCGGCTGGGCTCAGGTGCTGCGGCGCGGCGGCAAGGACGAAAACGACCTGCAGCGCGGCCTGCAGACGATCGAGCGCAATGCGCGCGCCCAGGCCCAACTGATCGAAGACCTGCTCGACATGAGCCGGATTACTTCGGGCAAGGTGCTGCTCGACATGCAGACCCTGAACCCGCAGGGCTTCCTCGACGCCGCCATCGAGACCGTGCGTCCGGCTGCCGACGCCAAGAACATCCGCATCGAGAAGCGCTTCGCGGTCCATCCCGGCATGCTGGTCGCGGGCGACCCGGCGCGCCTGCAGCAGGTGGTGTGGAACCTGCTCTCGAATGCGATCAAGTTCACGCCGCGCGACGGCCTGGTCACCGTCGATCTCGAGGGACGCGACGGTTCGGTGGTGGTCACGGTGCGCGACAGCGGCGCCGGCATTCGCCCGGAATTCATTACCCATGTGTTCGAGCGCTTCCGCCAGGCCGACGCCTCGATGACGCGCCGCCACGGCGGCCTCGGGCTGGGCCTGGCCATCGTCAAGCACCTGATCGAGCAGCACGGCGGCACCGTGCGCGCCGAGAGCCCGGGCGAAGGACTGGGCTCGAGCTTCTCGTTCGAACTGCCGCTGGCCAAGGCGCAAACCCGCGCCGAGCGCCGCGCCAGCATGATTCTCGGCGGTACCCCGCCACCGGCCGCGCCCGACCTGACGCTGCGCGACCTGAACGGCGCCTCGGTGCTGGTGGTCGACGACGACCGCGACGCGCGCGAGCTGATCGCCCGCATCCTGACCGACTGCCACGCCAAGGTGCGCATCGCCGCCAGCGCGCGCGAAGCGTTCTCCGCCCTGCAGCTCGAGATGCCAGACCTCCTGATCAGCGACCTCGGCATGCCTGAAGTCGACGGTTTCGAGTTATTGTCGTGGGTACGGGCCCTGCCGCGCGACCGCGGCGGCCTGTTGCCGGCCGTGGCCCTGACCGCCTTCGCCCGTTCCGAAGACCGCTTGCGGGCGCTGGAAGCGGGCTTCAGTTCCCATATTTCGAAGCCGGTCGAGCCGAGCGAATTGATCGATGTCGTCGGTTCGCTGGTACGTTCGACGGGTAACCGAAAACGATAATGAAGTTCCTACTATCGGACGCGGCGCTGTCCTACAAGAAATTTTAGAGCCTTTGCTACACTACTTGAAGTGGGAAAGTTGGATTACTTGAATGAAATTTGTTTCCATCCAGTACCTATTTCGACGAGAAGAAGCATGCCGAGCAGACAAGAAATTTTGAACGCCAAGATCCTGGTCGTAGACGACTCGCCAGACAATATCGAATTGATGGAAGAGATATTGCGCGAGGAGGGCTACGTCAACGTCAGCTCGACCATGGAGCCGGAGCAGGTCTGCCCGCTGCATCGCGAGCACAATTACGACCTCATCCTGCTCGACCTGCAAATGCCGGGGCTGAACGGTTTCCAGGTCATGAAGAGCCTGAAGGAAATCGAGAAAGGCGGCTACCTGCCGGTGCTCGCCCTCACCGCCCAGCCGAGTTTCAAGATCGCGGCCCTGGAAGCCGGTGCGCGCGACTTCATCAGCAAGCCGTTCGACCTGCTCGAGGTGCACAAGCGCATCCACAACATGCTGGAAGTGCGCCTGCTCTACAAGGAACTGGCCCAATACAGCCGCGCCCAGCAGGAACTGGCCCTGCACGACGCCCTCACCGGCCTGCCGAACCGGCGCCTGCTGGAAGACCGCATCGAGACTGCCCTGCAGCACGCGAACCGCAGCCATGCCAAGGCCGCGATCATGTACCTGGACCTGGACGGCTTCAAGGCGATCAACGACACCTATGGCCACGCGTATGGCGACGAGATCCTGAAAATGGTCTCGCAGCGCCTGCTCGCCTCGTCGCGCAAGGAAGACACGGTCGCGCGCCTAGGCGGCGACGAATTCATGGTCGTGCTGGGCGACATCCACAGCCTGGCCGACGCCCAGGGCCCGGCCGCGAAACTGGTCGAGGCGCTGTGCGAGCCCTTCTTCATCAACGACCTGACGCTGCGCCTGTCGACCTCGATCGGCATCAGCATTTATCCGGACGACGCCGAATCGGTCGACGCCCTGATCAGCATCGCCGACTACGCCCTGTACGAAGCCAAGCGCGCGGGCAAGAACCGCTACTGCTCGACGGGCAGCAAGCCGCAGCAGGCGATCAAGACGCCGACCAAGCAGCCGGTGCCGGAGCTGGTGCCGCACAGGTAGGGATGACGCAAACAGGATAGGCCCAATCCGTCGCATCGGATTGGGCCTGTTTGCATTCCACGATCGCATCGATCTTATTGTCGGCAGCCGTATACCGTAGGGGCAATCAAGGCGGGTGGCCTCGATTGCCCCTACGGTATTTCGCCGCAAACGATAAGGGCATACACCCGCGTTATAGCAGGCGTATGCCCCAGGACCGTTCCCGAATCAAGCCGTCCCGACATCCTTCGACGTCTGCGCAGTGCCGACATTGGCGTGCCCGCAGGCTTCTTCATTGTGCGCGGCGATCGCACCGGCGCCCTGGTGGTCGCGCGCGGCTTCCACCTTTTCCGGCGCCACTTCGATGCGCGTGATGCCGGCGTCGACCGAGATCGGGTCGCTGGCCGGGAAGGTCATCTCGACGGCGTCGTCGAGCAGGGTTTCCTTGGCCGTTTCGGACGCCGACAGCGAGCCGGGAGCCGCCATCATCTCGATGGCGAACGCATTGGCAATCACCTGGTGCCGGGCCAGCTGGCCGATGGTGGTCACATTGAACGCGTCGGCGAGCGCCTTCGCCTCTTTCTCCCCGATCCCGCACAGGGCGGTCAGTGGACTATCGACCAGCTCGTGGAGCGATTTGCCCTGGTACTGCTCGGTAACAATCGTGTTCATGTTCATTTTTTGTCCTCTCAAGTAAGCAGCCTGTCCCCGGGGCGATGTGTCGCCGGGAGTCGCGTCCACTATCGCATGGACGCCTGAAGCAGTATGTGCGCTGGCGAACACGCAACACTGCGCACGATTGCGGGGCGATTGCCCATAAACACGATAAATTGCCGTGCTATCATTCGTTCGCTTCAATTGTGTCTTTACTTTGGAAAACACAGGCGCTCTGCTATCCTTTCAGTCCCGCAGAAATCTGGCCCATTACGACGAACGCAGCAGGAACGACGTGCCAACTACCGACAAACCAAAGATTCTGGTCGTCAATGACGATGCGGCCAGCCTGCTGGCCCTCACCAGCCTGCTGGACCAATGGGCCGACGAGACCGGCTATACGGTCCTGGCCGCGCGCTCCGGCCAGGAAGCGCTGCGCCAGGTGCTGTTGCATGACTTCGCCGTCATCATCCTCGACGTCAACATGCCCGGCATGGACGGCTTCGAGACGGCCGAGGCGATCCACCAGCGCGCCCGCTCCGCCGACATCCCGATCATCTTCGTGACCGCCTTCCTGGCCGACGAGATCGACCGCCTGAAGGCCTACCAGCGCGGCGCCGCCGACTTCCTGTTCACGCCGGTCATCCCGCAGATCCTGCATGCCAAGGTCTCGGTGTTCGTGGCCCTGGCCAACAAGAACGAACAGCTGCGCCGCCAGACCGAAAAGTTGTCCCAGCGCACGCTCGAGCTGACCGCCACCAACGAGCGCCTGATGAGCGAGATCGAAGAGCGCCAGGCGGCCGAGCGCAAGAGCCACGCCAAGGACGAATTCCTCGCCATGCTGGGCCATGAGCTGCGCAATCCGCTGTCGGCAATCAGCAGCGCCGCCGCGCTGATCGACATGCCGGGCGCGCACGCCGAGATGGCCTCCAGGGCGCGCCAGATCATCCAGCGCCAGACCCAGCATTTGTCGCGCATCGTCGACGACCTGCTCGACCTGTCGCGCGCGATGTCGGGCAAGATCCTGCTGGCCAGGAAACCGGTCGACATGGCCAGCCTGGTCGGCGCCTGCCTCGACACCTTCCGCGCCACCGGCCGCACCGGCGGCTACCGCATCAACGTCGACCTGGCGCCGAACTGGGTCGACGGCGACCCGACGCGCCTGGAACAGGTTGCGACCAACCTGATCGACAATGCCCTGAAGTACACGCCGGCCGGCGGCACCATCGACATCACGATCGGCCTCGAAGGCGAGGAAGTGCTGCTGACGGTGCGCGACACCGGCGTGGGCATCGCCCCCGACCTGCTGCCGCACGTGTTCGACGTCTTCGTGCAGGGCTCGATCAGCCTGGACCGCGCACAAGGCGGCCTGGGGATCGGGCTGTCGCTGGTGCGGCGCCTGGTCGAGCTGCATGGCGGCAGCGTCAGCGCCACCAGCGGCGGTGCCAGCGAAGGCAGCGCCTTCACCATCCGCCTGCCGCGCGCACAGGCGCCGGAGGCCGCGGCGACGCCGCATGCCGCCCAGCCTGCCGAGGCGGCCGGCAAGCCGGCGGTCCTGCTGATCGAAGACAATGAGGACGGCCGCGAAATGATGGCGACCATGCTCGACGTGTATGGCTACCCGGTGCTGCAATCGGCCGACGGCCTGGACGGCGTGGCGCTGGCCACCGCCCACCTGCCGAACGTCGCCCTGGTCGACATCGGCCTGCCCGGCATCGACGGCTACGAGGTCGCACGCCGCCTGCGCGCCAATCCGGCAACCTCCGCCATGCGCCTGATCGCCCTCACCGGCTACGGCCTGGCCGAAGACCAGCGCCGCGTGCTGGAAGCGGGTTTCGACATGCACCTGGTGAAACCGGTCGACATCGCCCAATTGCTCGGCGCGCTGGGCGAGCCGGCGCCGCTGCCCACTGCCGCCGGCTGATCAGGCAGCGCGCGAATAAAAAAGCCGCACAGTACACTGTGCGGCTTTTTTTTCGTCCTGTGGCAGCCGTGGCGGCCGTGGCGGCGCAGCGGCCGCCATCCGGCACCGGCTGCGGGGCTCGCTTATTGTGCGGCCTCGATCTCCTGCTGGCGCGCCTTCATTTCCTGGCCCAGCGCTTCCAGGTCCAGCTTCAGCTCGCGCGTCTTCGGGAACATCTCTTCTTCCTCTTCCTTGACGTGGTGCTCGACCAGCTCGCCCAGCACCTTGACCTTGGCGTCGTACAGGTCGTCGCCCGGGTCCATTTCCATGATCTGGGCGATCAGGTCCTTGGCCGAGGCGTGCTCGACGACGGCCTCATCGACCATGTCTTCCGTTTCTTCGCTCGCTTCGCGGGTGGCCGGGTAATAAATCTCTTCCTCGATCGTCGTGTGCATGATCAGCGCATTGCAGATCTCGTCGGCAAGCTTTTTCTTGCTGACCTTGGCGCGGTCGGTCATGTTCTCGAAGCGGTCGAACATTTCCTTGACTTCGCGGTGTTGCTGGGTCAGCAGCTCGATTGCGTCGATGCTTCCGTTTGGTTTGGCCATGAGAACTCCCTGAAAAGTTTGTGTATTTGGTAATGCATCCAGGGCTCCAGCATCGTCCGAAACGGCGCGCCGTACTGTACGGCAGCGCACGCAGGCGCGGATGCCGATGCGCCGGCGTGCGCACTTCCGGTGCGAAGCTGTTGTATGATTTGGGAAACATTCAACCGAGCCCACGATGACCGCACCGGACCCGCATCACCTCGACCCGGACCTGGAACGGCTGGTTGCCGAACGCACCGCCGCACTGACCGAACTGGTCGCCCACCTGATGAGTTGCTGGGACGACGAGCGGCGCCTGCTGGCACGCAAACTGCACGACAGCCTGGGCTCTTCGATGACGGCGCTGACGATGCATCTGGGCCTGCTGTCGAAGGGCCTGAGCGACCCCAAGGCCCTCGAACGCGCGGGCCAGATGAAGACACTACTCAACGGCATCATCGAGACCAACCGCACAGTGCAGTTGGGGCTGTGGAACGACAAGCTCGAGTTTTTGGGGATCAAGGCGGCACTCGCGGAACTCGTGGCCGAGTTTGGCCGCGAGCACGGCGTCAAGGCGCGCGTCAGCCTGCCGGACGACGACGACGCCTACCCGCGCGAACAGGGCGTGGCGCTGCTGCGCTGTGCCGAGGAAGGCTTGCGCAACGCCTTGCACCATGCGAAGGCCGATTCGGTGGACGTGATCCTCGACGACGATGGCGAGCAACTGATGCTGACCGTGCGCGACGACGGCGTGGGCCTGCGCCAGCCGCCGGTGCCGGAGTCGCTGCGTTGCCATGGGCTGCGCCTGCTGCGCGAACGGGCGCGGGCGCTGGGGGGGAGCGTGACCTTGATGCAGCTGGAGGGGGGCGGCACGGCTTTGACGATGATGTTGCCGCGGGATCGCCAGGGGGCGTAATCAGCGCGGGCGTTCGAGTATTTGAGGGCACGTAAACGCGTGGGCTCGGGGAGCCCGCGCGTTACGTGCCCCCCCGTACCCCACCGCTCAATGCAGCTTGACCAGCGGCGTCGTCCTGCGAATCAGGAACCGCGCAATCGCCAGCACCCCGGTCCGCATCGCTCCCAGCACCGCCTGGTGGTGCATCAGGTGCAGGCTCGTATACATCACGCGCCCGACCATGCCTTCGACGAACCAGCTGGCGCCGCTCAGCGAACCCATCAGGCTGCCGACGCTGGTGGTCTTGCCGAGCGAGACCAGCGAACCATAATCCCGGTACTGATACGGCTTGTCATTGTGCGGCTTGCCGGCCGCGCGCCGCACGAATTCCTTCAGCAGGTAGTCGGCCTGCTGGTGCGCCGCCTGGGCACGCGGCGGGACCGGCTTGCCCGCAGCGTCGATGCAGGCGGCGCAGTCGCCCAGCGCGTACACGCCGGGAACGCCCTTCACACGCAGTTGCCCGTCGACTTCGATCTGGCCGCCCTTGTTGACCGGCAGGCCGAGCGTGCCGAGGAATTCGGGCGCGCGGATGCCCGCTGCCCAGACGCACAGGCTGGCCGGATAGACATGGCCGTCGTGATCGAGCACGCGGTCGGCCTCGATCTTCGTCACGCGGCAGTTGTTGACGACGCGGATGCCGCGTTCGTCCAGCAGTTTCAGGGCCGCATTCGAGACCCGTTCCGGCAGCGGCGCCAGGATGCGCGGCGCGCCCTCGAGCAGCGTGATGCGCACGTCGCGCTTGACCTGCAGGCGCGAGAACCCGTAAGTGGCATACACGCCCGAGGCCTCGCGCAGCTCGGCCGCCAGTTCGACGCCGGTGGCGCCGCCGCCGATGATGACGACGTCGAGGGCCGCCTCGGCGTCCTTGCGTTCCTCCCGCGCCTGCTCGGCGACCGCCATCAGGCGCAGCATGCGCAGGCGGAAGCGCTCGGCGTCCTCGGTGGCGTTCAGGGAAATCGTGTGTTCGCGCGCGCCGGGCACGCCGAAATAATTCGAGGTGCTGCCGACCGCGATGACGAGCGAGCCGTAATCGATGTGGCGTTCGTGAAGCACATCTTCGCCATCGAGCGCGCGCACGGCGCCGACGGTGATCCGGCGCGCCCCGTGGTCGAGCGCCGTCATCGGGCCGTAGATGAAGGTGAAACCGTTATCGTGGGCCAGCATCTGGTAAGAGAGGCCCTCCTGGTGGATGTCGAGGGTGCCGGCCGCCACCTCGTGCAGCGAGGGCTTCCAGATGTGGTACAGGCGGGTGTCGACCAGCATGACCCTGGCGGGACCCAGCTTGCGCCCCAGTTTGCAGGCCAGTTCCAGTCCGCCCGCTCCTCCACCTACGATGACGATTTCGCTTTGCAAGCCATCCTCCATTCGTTGCGCCGGCGGCGGTGCCGCGTATTGGCTACATGGCAAGTGTACACCCGGAGGAGAAACGGCGTGCGCGGCAATGGCCGCGCCGGAGGACGGGCAGCGGCTTCAGTCGCCGTGGCCGCGGCCGTGGCCTTTTCCGTGGCCGTTGCCATGACCGTTGCCGTGCTTGTCGTGCTTGTCGTGCTTGTCGTAGCGGTCGTCATCGTCACGGCGCTCCTCGACATAGCGCACCTCGCGCACTTCGCGCACGACCGGACGCTGCTCATAGTGGCGCTCGCGGTAGCGCGGTGCATAGGTATTCGTGTACCAGTCGTCGCGCACGAACATCACCGGGCGGCCGCAGGCGTCGTAGCGGCCGCAGTAGCGCGACCACTCATGGCGGTGCTGCGGCGGCACGCGCAGGTAGACCGGTTCGCTGCGCACGTGGCGCACTTCGCGCACGATGATCGGCTGCTCGGTGTAGACGACCGGGCGCTGGGCGAAATCGCCGAGATCGATGCGGCCGTAGAAGCCGGGCTGGCCGATATTGATGCTGACGTTGGTCTGCGCCAGCGCAGGAAGGGCGGCGGCAACCAGTGCGGCGCCGAGGAACAGGGAACGAAGCGGGGATTTCATGATGGGTCCTCTCATGGTGATGTCGGACGAACTTTATCATTTGCAATGCAAAATCTTTGTTCGTTGCAACACACATTTACAACTTCCCCTATCACTTTCTGCACGGATCGAAGATGCCTCGCCGTGCGCGCACCGAACCGGAACCTCGCTATCATGGAGGCGAAGGAGGAACCGCCATGACCAAGCGTGCCCTGCGCTTCGGCGCCGTCGCCCTTGCCTGCCTGCTGGCCAGTGCCTGCAAGGGCCGCCAGGAGCCGGTCAAGCCGATCGCCGCCGTGACCCTCGCGCCCATCGTCTGCTTCATCGACTACTAGCGGGACTGGGCGCATCAAATTGTCCGCCGCGGCGCCGTGCGAGGTAAACTGGCGGCTGTTCATTTGCCCAAGGTTCACATGTCGTTTTCCTCGCTCGGCCTGATCGACCAGATCGCAGGCACCCTCGCTACGCTCGGCTACAGCACACCGACCCCGGTCCAGGCGCAGGCCATTCCCGCCGTCCTGGCCGGCCGCGACGTCATGGCCGCGGCCCAGACCGGTACCGGCAAGACGGCCGGCTTCGCCCTGCCGCTGATCCAGCGCCTGGCCATGAAAGGCCAGCTGTCCCCCAACGCGGCGCGCGCCCTGGTGCTGGTGCCCACGCGCGAACTGGCCGAGCAGGTGCACGAGAGCGTCAAGGCCTACAGCGCCGGCCTGCCCCTGCGCACCATGGTGGCCTATGGCGGGGTCAGCATCAATCCGCAGATGATGCACCTGCGTAAAGGCGTCGACCTGCTGGTCGCCACGCCCGGCCGCCTGCTCGACCTGGAGCGCCAGAATGCCCTGAAACTGAACGGCGTGACGATGCTGGTGCTGGACGAAGCGGACCGCATGCTCGACCTTGGCTTTTCACGCGAACTCGACCAGATCCTGGCCGCCCTGCCGAAGACACGCCAGACCCTGCTGTTCTCGGCGACCTTCTCGGATCCGATCCGGGCGCTGGGCAACAGGCTGCTGCGCGACCCGGTCCGGATCGAGACGGCGCCGCGCAACACGACGGTCAAGGCAATCAAACAGTGGGTAGTGCCGGTCGACAAGAAGCGCAAACCCGAACTCTTCCTGCACCTGCTCAAGCAGCACGGCTGGGGCCAGGTGCTGGCCTTCGTCAAGACCCGGCGCGGGGTCGACGAACTGGTCGAGCTGCTGGCGGCGAAACGCATCGATGCCGATTCGATCCACGGCGACAAGCCGCAGCCGGCGCGCCTGCGCGCGCTCGAGCGCTTCAAGGCGGGCGAGGTCCGGATCCTGGTGGCGACCGACGTCGCCGCGCGCGGGCTCGACATCGACGACCTGCCGGTGGTGGTGAACGTCGACCTGCCGATCGTGGCCGAGGATTATGTGCACCGCACCGGGCGCACGGGGCGGGCCGGCGCCTCGGGCGAGGCGGTGTCGCTGGTCTGCGCCGACGAAGTCAACCAGCTGGCGGCCATCGAGCATCTGACCGGGCAGACCCTGCAACGGGTCGAGGAACCCGGCTTCGCGCCCGATCACCGGGTGCCGGAGACGAATGCCAGCGGCCAGGTGGTGAAGAAGCCTAAAAAGCCGAAGAAGCCGAAGGGCGAAGCCAAGGTGGTCACCGAGGACGTGCGCTTCCGGCGCTGATCTTCCCTGCGCGAGGATGCTGGAGCTGGTTGAACGCGTGGGCGGGAGACCCGCCCACCCTACGAATAAGCAGGACGTAGGGTGGGCGGCTCCACCTTTCCCTGTGCATCAACGCAGCGTGTGCGCCGCCCACGCGTTCAACGCACGCGTGCACGGCGCGCAAGCCATTCACCGCAGCGTCAGCGTCAGCTTGCGCACGCCCTCCTCGCCCGAGGGCGAGACCGTGAAGCCGAGCTTGCGCACCAGGGCGATCATGCGGCTGTTCTGCGGCAGGACCTCGCCGACGATCTCGCGGGTGCCGCGCACCCGGCAGTAATCGATCAGCTTCTGCATCAGGATCCGGCCCAGGCCATGCCCTTTCAGGTCCGAGCGCACCGTCACCGCGAACTCGGCGCTGACGTTGTCCGGGTCGGCCACCACGCGCCCTACCCCAAGCGTCTCGGGCAACCCGTCCGGCCCGGTCCTGGTTGCGATGAAGGCCATCTCGCGGTCGTAGTCGATCTGGGTGAAGCGCGCCAGCTGCGAGGGCTGCAGTTCGCGCACGCGCACGAACATCCGGTAGCGCACGTCGTCCGGCGTCAGCGCGTCGAACAGCCGCAGGTGGGCCGGCCCGTCCTCGGGCCGCACCGGCCGCAGCAGCAGCGGCGCGCCGCACCACTCGATGGTCTCTTCCAGTTCGCGCGGATAGGGCCGGATCGCGAGGCGGTCGAGGGTGCTGCCGGAACGGTCGGCCAGCGCCAGGCGCATGCGGGCGTCGAGCACGATGGCGCCGTTGGCGTCGGCCAGCAGCGGGTTGATGTCGAGTTCGACGATTTCCGGGATGTCGCACACCAGGCGCGAGACCTGCACCAGGGTCGCGACGATCGCATCCATGTCGGCCGGCGGCCGGTTGCGGTAGCCGGCCAGCAGCCGCGCCACCCGCGTGCGGTCGATCATCTCGCGCGCCAGCACCGCGTTCAGGGGCGGCAGCGCCACCGCGTGGTCGTCCGCCACCTGCGCCGCGATGCCGCCCTGGCCGAACAGGATCACCGGCCCGAACACCGGGTCGGTCGCCGCGCCCAGGATCAGCTCATGCCCTTCCGGCCTGCGCGCCATCGCCTGCACCGAAAAGCCCTCGAAGCGCGCATCCGGGCGCATCTCGCCGAGGCGCTTGCGCACGCGCTGGGCGGCGGCGCGCACCGCCTGCTCGGAGTCGAGGTCGAGCGCCACGCCGCCGACGTCCGACTTGTGCATCACGTCCGGCGAGAGGATCTTGACGGCCACCGGAAAGCCGATGCTGCGCGCGGCGGCCACCGCGTCGTCGACGGTCTGGGCCGCGCGCGTCTCCACCAGCGCCATGCCGTAGGCACGCAGGATCGCCTTGGTCTCGGGGTCGGACAGCAGGTAGCGGCCCGCCGCCAGCGCTTCGCGCACCAGCGCGCGCGCCATGCCCCGTTCGCTGGCGGCGATGCTCGAGATCGAGGGCGGTACCTGCATCAGCAGGTTCTGGTTCTGGCGGTAGTGGACGATCTGCAGGAAGCCCGCGACGGCGTCTTCGGGCGTGTCGAAGGTCGGCATCCCGGCGTTTGAAGCGACCTCGCGCGCCTCGAGGACCGAGTCGCCGCCCAGCCAGCACGAGAGGACGTTGCGCGAGGCGCCTTTCGCCAGCGGCGCGATCGCGCGCGCGACGTCGGCGCTGTCGACGGTGGCGGTCGGCGCGTGCACGACCAGCACGGCGTCGGCGTTCGGGTCCTGCAGCAGGATCTCGAGCGCCTGGCGGTAGCGTTCGGGTTCGGCGTCGCCGTGCAGGTTGACCGGATTGGCATGCGCGACCCGGCGCGGCAACACGGCGGCCAGGCGTTCGATCGTCGCCGGCGCCAGGGTCGCGGCGACGCCGCCGCCGCAGACCAGGGCGTCGAAGGCGAGCACGCCGGGACCGGCGCCGTTGGCGAGGATCGCCAGGCGCTCGCCGTGCAGCGCTCTTGCGTGCGCCAGGGTCTCGACCGCGGCGAACAGCTGCTCGGTGGTGAACACGCGCAGCATGCCGGCACGCCGGATCGCCGCGTCGAACACGTCGTCCATGCCCGCCAGCGCCCCGCTCTCGCTGGCGGCGGCGCGCGGCTGGCCGAACCTTGCGGCGCCGGCGCGCCCGGCCTTCAGCACCAGGGTCGGCTTGCTGCGTGCCGCCGCGCGCGCGGCCGACATGAATTTACGGGCATAGCGCAGGTGTTCCACGTACAGCAGGATCGAGCTGGTTCCGCCATCGCTGGCCAGGTAGTCGAGCACGTCGCCGAGGTCGACGTCGCTCGAATCGCCGAGCGCAATGAAATGCGAGAAGCCGATCCCGCGCGAGCGGGCCCGGTCGAGCACCCCGGTCATCAGCGCGCCCGATTGCGAAACGAAGGCAATCCGTCCAGGCAGCGCGCCGCTGTTGGCGACGCTGGCGTTCAGGCCGAGGCCGGGCGCCAGCAGGCCCGCACTGTTCGGCCCGAGGATGCGCAGCAAATAGGGATTGGCCGCATCGAGCATGGCCTGCTTCAGGGAGCGGCCGCGCTCGTCGCGGGCCTCGGCCAGGCCGGCGCTGAGCACGATGGCCGCGCGCGTCCCTTTTTCGCCCAGCTGGCGGATGATCGTCGGCAGCGTTGCCGGCGGGGTGCAGATCACGGCCAGGTCGGGCGCGGCCGCCAGGTCCGCCACGCTGGCCACGGTGGGCAGTCCGGCCAGTTCGGTGTAGTTCGGATTGACCGGGTGGATGCTGCCGCGAAAGCCGCCTGCCATCAGGTTGTGCAGCAGCGTGGTGCCCAGGCTGCCGGGACGGTTCGAGGCGCCGATCAGCGCCACCGAGCGCGGCGCGAACAGTTTATTCAGGTTGCGGACGCTCATGGCGCAGCCGTGCCCGGTGAAAACGGCGAATTCGCTAGACTGGACACCAAGCTGACCTCCTGTTCGAACACGACCGAAAACAATGAACGAAACGAATGACCGAAACCAATAACGAAACCAAGCCCGCCGCCACCGACAGCAAAAAGGTTATTTACGCTGCCATCGTCGCCAACCTCGGCATCGCCGCCGCCAAGTTCGTCGTCGCCGCGCTCACCGGCAGCGCCGCGATGCTCGCCGAAGGCATCCACTCGGCGGTCGATACCGGCAACGAGCTGCTGCTGCTCATCGGCGAAAAGATCAGCGCCAGGAAACCGGACGCGCGCCATCCCTTCGGCTACGGCAAGGCCGTGTACTTCTGGGCGCTGGTCGTCGCGCTGTCCGTGTTTTCGCTGGGCGGCGGGCTGTCGATCTACCACGGCATCCAGAGCCTGCGCGCGCCGGAAGCGCTGACCGACCCCACCTGGAACTATGTCGTGCTGGGCGTCGCCTTTCTTTTCGAAGGATACAGCTGGAACGTATCTCGCCGCGCACTGAACGGCAAGCGCCGTCCCGGCGCCTCGCTCTGGCAGACGGTCAAGGCGAGCAAGGACGCGTCGACCTTCACGGTCTTCATCGAGGATACGGCGGCGCTGATCGGCATCGTGGTGGCGGCGGCCGGCATTTTCCTGGGCCACCTGTTCGACAACGTGTATATCGATCCCGCCGCCTCGATCGCGATCGGCCTGCTGCTGGTGGGCGCTTCCTTCACGCTGGCGCGCGAGACCGGCGCCCTGCTGCTGGGCGAAAGCGTCGGCGTCGAACAGACCGGCAAGCTGAAGGAACTGTTTCGCGCCGACCCGGCCATCGAGAGCGTCGGCCAGCTGATGACGATGCAGCTGGGGCCGCAGGACGTGCTGCTGACGGCGGCCGTGCGCTTCAGGCGCGGCATGCGCATCGACGAGGTCGACGTGGCGATCGCCCGGCTCGAGCGCGCGGTGGAGGCATTCGACCCAGCGATCACGCGGGTGTATTTCGAGGCCGCCGCCCTGCGCTCGGCGATGCGCTAGCCGCCCTTACGCCGCCGAGCGCGCCGTCACCGGATAGCCAGCTTCGTCGATCGCCGCCGCGATCCGCTCCAGCTCCGCGCGGCTGTCGATCCGCACCTTCTTGCTGGCCAGGTCGATGTCCACCTTCGCGCCGGCGTCCAGTGCCTGCACGGTTTTCGTCACGCGGCCCACGCAGTGGCCGCAGCTCATGCCTTCCACAGTCAGTTCATACATCGTTTTTTCTCCTGTCGATTGGGGTGCCGCACGCTCAAACTGCGTGCCGGCGGTTTTAAGATTCGTCGGCGCCGGCCGCCAGCCGCGCAGCAGCAGCGCGTTGGCGACCACGCTCACCGAACTGAGCGCCATCGCGGCGCCGGCCAGCATCGGGTTGAGCAGGCCGAAGGCGGCCAGCGGGATGCCGACCAGGTTGTACACGAAGGCCCAGCCCAGGTTCTGGCGGATCTTGCTCCAGGTGCGCTGCGAGACCGCGATGGCATCGGCCACCAGGCGCGGATCGCCGCGCATCAGGGTGATGCCGGCGGTGTGCATGGCGACGTCCGTGCCGCCGGCCATCGCAATGCCGACGTCGGCCGCCGCCAGCGCCGGCGCGTCGTTGATGCCGTCGCCGACCATCGCCACCGTGCCGCCGGCCGCGATGGCCGCACGCACGGCCTCGGCCTTTTCGCCGGGCAGCACCCGGGGCGTGTAGCGCGCGATGCCGAGCGCTTCGGCCACGGCCCGCGCCGCTCCCGCATTGTCGCCGGTTAGCATCATGGGCGTCACACCCATCGCTTTCAGGCGCGCGACGGCCTCCACAGCGCCTTCCTTGATACGGTCGCCGAACGCGAGCAGGCCCAGGACCTCGGGTGCGCCCTGCCCGCCCTGCGTGCTCTTTGCCAGCCACGACACCGTGCGTCCGTCGGCCTCGTGCCGGTCGGCGGCGGCGCGCCAGGCATCGGTATCGGCGTTCAGCTCCTCCATCAGGCGCGCGTTGCCGAGATAGACGGTCGCGCCGTCGACCTCGGCCTGCACGCCGCGCCCCGGCAAGGCACGCGCCGCGCCGGCCAGCGGTACCGCCAGGCCCTGTTCGCGCACGTGCTCGGCGACCGCATGCGCCAGCGGATGTTCGCTGTGCTGCTGCACCGCCGCGGCCAGGGTCGCCACCGCTCGCGCATCATGGCCCTCGACCGCAACGAGCCGCGGCCGGCCTTCGGTCAGGGTGCCGGTCTTGTCGAACACGACCGTGTCGACGGCGTGCGCCCGCTCCAGCGCTTCGGCGTCGCGGATCAGGATGCCGTGGCGCGCGGCGGCCCCGGTGCCGACCATGATCGCGGTCGGGGTCGCGAGCCCGAGCGCGCAGGGACAGGCGATCACCTGCACCGCCACCGCATTGAGCAGGGCCGCCTGCCAGTCGCCGGTGGCGAGGCCCCAGCCGAGCAGGGTGAGCAGCGAAATGAGCAGCACGACCGGCACGAACAGCGCGCTGACGCGGTCGACCAGGCGCTGCACCGGCGCCTTGACGGCCTGCGCGTCCTCGACCTGGCGGATGATTTTCGAGAGCATGGTCTCGGCCCCGACCGCCGTCACCTCGACCAGCAGCAGGCCTTCGCCATTCACGGCGCCGCCCGTCACGCGCGCGCCCGGCCCTTTCGCCTGCGGCAGGCTTTCCCCGGTCAGCAGCGACTCGTCGAGGTGGCTGCGGCCATCGAGCACGCGCCCGTCGGCGGCGACGCGCGCGCCGGGACGCACGACCAGCACGTCGCCGACGCGCAAGCTGTCGAGCGCAATCGCGGTGTCGACGCCGCCGCGGCGCACGATGGCTTCGCTCGCGCGCAGCGCTTCGAGCGCGCGGATCGCTTCCACCGTCTGCCCCTTGGCGCGGGCCTCGAGCCATTTGCCGAGCAGGACCAGGGTGATGACGGTCGCCGACGATTCGAAATAGAGGTGCGTGCTGCCGGGTTCGCCGCCCCTTGCCAGCAGCCAGACCGACAGTCCGTACGCCGCGCTGGTGCCGATCGCCACCAGCAGGTCCATGTTGCCGCTGCCAACGCGCAGCGCTTTCCAGCCGGCCCGGTAGAAGCGCGCGCCGAGCCAGAACTGCACCGGCGTGGCCAGCAGCCATTGCAGCCACCCGGGGAGCGACCAGTCGCGGCCCATCAGATGGCCCAGCATCGGCGCCGCCAGGGGCGCGGTGAACAGCAGCGCGAACGCCAGCGGCCACCAGGCCGGAGCGGTCCTGGCGCCTGCCGCCGGCCTGGCGGCGGGCGTCACGCTGCCCTCATAGCCGGCCTTGTGCACGGCCGCCAGCACGGCATCGGGCGCCGCCGACCCGCGCACGCTGGCCCGTTCGGTCGCCAGGTTGACGCCGGCATCGAGCACCCCGGGCACCGCACGTATCGCTTTCTCGACACGCGCGACGCAGGAGGCGCATGTCATACCGGAAATATCAAAGCTGGCCACGCCTGCATCGGCGAGCTGATCGGTTTTCTTGTCCATGGTTTTTCCTTTCGATCCACGCCAGCATAGACCTTTCCACCATGGGAAGGTCAAGCGAAAGCTCAGCCCCTCGCCCCGAGCGGGGCCATCGGCAGCACCAGGTAGCGCATGTCGGCCCGGTCTGCCTGTGCGGTGCTGCTGACGAGGAAGCTGTCGCGTCCGAGGCGCGCCGCCGCTCCTGCAGGCCCGGCCAGCTGGACAGGCCGCACTTCCTGCGCGCGCAGCACGAGCTGCACTTCGAAGCCGACCGTGGGTTCGGCGAACCTGCGCAGGACCGCACTCAGCAGCGCACTGCCGGCGCCGCTGGGCAGGAAGTGGGCAAACGCAGCCGCATCGAGCGGACCGATGCGCAGGCGCGCGCGCAGGTCGGGCCGCCAGCTGCGTGCGCCCAGCAAGACGTTTTCGCCGAGCTCGGCATTGACGCCCAGCGCGGCCTGTTCATCGGCCTGCAGGCGGTCCCAGTAGCCGACCGCTTCCTCGAGTTCCACCGCGACGCCGAGATAATCGGACAGCAGGCGCGCCAGCACCACGCCCGGGCGCGGACGCTGTTGCAGCAGGCCGGCGAAATGGGCGATCAGGCCATCCGGCACCGGCGGCGCACCCGGAGGGCGGCCGGGCGGGCAACCGGCCAGGGCCAGCAGCAGCGGCCGGAAGCGGTCCGGATCGCCCTCCCTGCCGGCGGCCATGTGCTCGACCCGGCTTTTCTGCCAGGCGCGGTAGAACAGCGCCAGCATCCGGTTCGACACCAGGTCGAGGAAGGCGCGCGGCGCAGCATCGTCGCGCCCGCCCTGCCAGGCGGCGATGCGTTCGGTGACGTGCAGGGGCAGCGCGCCGTGCACGCCGAGCAGGCCCATGAAGGCCGGGGTCAGGCTGAAGCGGTCGCCTTCGGACCCGTCCGGAATGCGGGCGATGGCCTCGATCTCGGATGCGGGGAAACCCAGCCCCAGGCTGTTCTCGAAGCGGAGGCGCTCGCGCAGGGCCTGCTCGGACGGTACGCCCCGCTCGGCCAGCCAGGCCAGCAGGATCGATACCGCCTGGACGAACTCGAAGGTGTGCGGCGCCGCCAGCAAGCGCTCGATCAGGGGCGCAATTTCTCGGCGCTGCGTGGGGGGCATGCGAACATCTCCTCTCCGCTCTGGTGCGAGACGATCTCGAGCCGGGTGAAGCAGTTGAGCTGGCTGTTCAGGGAAAAATAGCGGTCCATCACCTGCGCGAACACGTAGAGCGAACTGCCGGCGAAAGCCTCTTCGTCGACCGTCATGCGGATGCCCACCCCCGGCATCAGCGAGGATACCGGCCGGGTCCTGAGCCAGGCGCGCACGCTGCCGTGCTCGAGGCCGACGATGCCCGCGATCTGGCGCCGCGCGACCGGAGAACGCGGCAGGTCGTACAGGGCCAGCATCTTCTGCAGGTCCGGCAGGCCGGCCGTCGTCAGTCCCGCATGGTTCAGGGCCAGGTGCGCGATCAGGCGCCAGTGGGCGCCATCGCCGCCGCTACCGCCACCGAAGCGCCAGCTCGGCGTCGGCTTGCGGAGCAGGCCGAAGGGCACGGCGCCGCTCGAGGATTCGGCCAGCAGGTCGCCGGCGGGCTGGCCGATGCGCAGTTGCAGGGGCAGGTCGCGGTTCGAGCAGGTCAATTCGGTCGAGATCGTGGCGCTGGATGCCTCGTCCGCACTGAATTCCGGATCGACCAGGGCCAGCTTGAGTTCGTGCCCGGGACTGATCCGGGCCAGCGTCTCGTCGCGGCGGGCCACCCAGAAGCGGCCCGGCGCCGCTGCCGCTGCTGCTGCGCCCTCGTGACGCACCGCGTACAGCGGGCCGAATTCGGTGACGCCGGTGTGTCCGCGCGCCTCGCGCACGACGCATACCTTGTCGATGCTGTGGATCTCGAAAGCGGCGGCGTGGGCGCCATCGGCCGCGAGCCGGTACTCGGCGCGCGTGTGCGACAGCTGGATCGGGTCGCCGGCCTTGCGAAACAGGTTCACCACCGGCGTGCAGCCGAGCAGCAGGTGGCGCGCCGCCAGCGGCGCCAGTACGCGCGCGGCATCGCAGTCGCCGCTCATGCCGACCAGCCCGACGTGCAGCGTGCAGCGCTCGCAGCCAGGCGGCAGGCGCCCGGCAAGCGCGCCCAGGTCGATATCGATGAAGTTGAATTTTTCCGGATAAGTGAAATACTCGGTGAGCAGGCGGAAGGCCGGATGCGAACGCGCCGGCGCCGGCAGCAGCGCCTCGTCCTCTTCCAGGCCGGCCAGGCCCAGCGGTACCGTGTCGAGCGCCAGCCAGGGTTTGCCATCGCCGGCCTCGACCCAGGCGGCACGCGCCCGCATGAACAAGGCATCGATCAGGGCGGCGCGCAGCGAGGGCTCGCCGTCGACGAACACACGCAGCCGGCCCATTCCCTGGCGGCACAGGGCGGAGAGCGCCCCTTTCCATTCCAGGCAGATCGCCACGCCCGCGGTCACGCCGCGCGGCAGGCCCGCTGCGCGCGATGTTCCAGCGGGCAGCGCGAACGGGACCGCGAAGGCCGCGCGCACGATCTGGAGCGGGCCGGTCAGCACCGGATAGACGGTGCGGAACTGGCAGGCCGTGCCGCCGACCGGGCTGCTGCGCAGCGGCGTGCCGCGCGCGATGGCGGCGAACTCCCCCGCATCGCGGCCGGACTGGACAATCCGGGCCACAGAATAGGAAGGCAGCGGACGCAGGTAATGGGGATACAGGCTCTCGAGCAGGGACTCGGTGAATTTCGGATGGTCGTCGTCGAGGCGCTTATGGATGCGCGCGCTGAGCAGCGCCACCGACTGGATCAGGCGCGCGACGCTCGGATCCTCGTAGCTCTCGCCGGCGATATGGAGCTCGCCCGCCGGCTTCGGAAAGCGGCTGCGGAACTCGCGCGCATACTGGCCGAACAGTCCCAGCTCTTCCTCGAAATACCGTAATAGCTCATCCATACGTTCTCCGCGCTTGCTGGAAACGAACCATGCTCCCATTGCGTTGCCCCTGCGGCTTTGACTGGCGATAAGAACTGCTGCGGGCTCATGCGAGGGGCGCAGCGCCACCGGACGCAAATAGCGGCAGGTTTCGCCGGGCGCCGCTTTGAGATAGCGCAAACTTGATATCGGTAGTGGAGGCACACTGGCCTGGATTCCCCCGCGCTGGCGAAGTTCCGATGGCCCCGCTCTCCTCGTCCTCCCCGCACACGGCAGCAAGCGCCCTGCGCCGCGCGCGCAAGCTCCTGTTCGTTCGCATCCACGCGCTCGCCTGCCTCCCGGACGCCGGCTTCTGTGCCGGATTCGATGCGATCGTCACCGCGATCGAGGCCGACCTGGCGCATGAGCAAATCGTCATGGAAACCCTGGCCTTCGACGGCCTGCGCGAGCGCCTGGCCGAGAATGCACTGTTGCTGGCCTCGCTGCACCGCATCGTGACCCAGGTCGAAGCCGGCAACGCCGAACTCGGCCGTGTCGCCCTGGCAGCCGCGGCCGACCTGCTCTCGCTGCATCGGTTGACGACCGACCTGGCGCTGGTACTGGCGCGGCCGGCGAGTCCTGTCCCGAATCATTCCCACGCGGCCAGACCTCCGAAGGCCGGTCCGGGGCGCAGGCGCAAACCGTGACGATCGGGACATTGCCGGCCTGAGCAGCGGGCGACGTACAGGCGGCCTGATCAGGTAGCATACGAGCAAACCCGAGATCGGAGAGCCATGCATATGTCGCGAGGTATACGGGCGGTCGCCCTGCTCGAGGGGGCCAAGGGGGCCGTCGTCCTGCTGGCCGGATTCGGCCTGTTTTCGCTGGTCCACCGGGACGTCCAGCGTTTTGCCGAGATCCTGGTCACCCATGCCCACCTGAACCCGGCATCCCGCGTGCCGCGCGTGTTCCTCGCTTTCGCGAACCGGCTCGACGATGCGCGGCTCTGGCAGCTTGCGGCGGGAGCGATGACCTATTCGGCGGTACGCCTGGTCGAGGCGTACGGCCTGTGGTACGGGCGGAGATGGGGCGAGGCGTTTGCCGCGGCAAGCGGGGCGGTGTACGTTCCCTTCGAGGTGAGGGAACTGATTCACCGGCCCGGTCCGCTCAGCCTGGCGCTGCTGCTTGTCAATCTCGGGATCGTTGGGTACATGCTGTATGCCCTGCGGCGGCGAACGGCGCGCTGATCTCTCGGGGGTGCGAACCGGTCTGCTCCGTTCGCCGTACAGCCGAAGCGACAGCTTATTTCGGAGATCGGCCTTCCGCAGGGGCCATCTGTCCGTAGCGTGCCCGCAAGTCCTGCTCGAGCTTGCGGTCGCGGCCGTAGACATCCCTGGCAAAGCGCGGCATCCCTTCACTGTCGACGCTGGCAGTAGCGTAGAAAATCACGACGGGAATCGTACGGATCAAGTCGACGTGCCGGGTCGGCCCCGCCTGCAGCGCGTCCTGGATCGTGTCGGCATTCCATTGACGCTGTTGGCTGAGCACGAACTGGGCCAGAGCGGCCGGATGCTCGACCCGGATGCAGCCATGCGACAGGTCGCGCCGGCTGCGCTGGAACAACTCGCGGGCCGGGGTCGAGTGCAGGTAGATATCCATTGGATTAGGCAGCGCGAACTTGATCGCCCCCAGTGCATTTTTCGGCCCAGGGCGCTGGCGCACGCGCGCCCGGCCGGCCCGGAGATCGGCCGCGCTGGCGCCTGGCGGCACCGTCTCCATGTCGTTCTGCGTGAGGTAGGCAGCGTTGCGCTCGAGCTTGGGCAGCATTTCCTTTTCGAGAATGCTGCGCGGGACGTTCCAGTAAGGATTGAACTCGACGTAACGCATCTGGCCGACGAAGAGCGGGGTTTCGGTCTTGACTGCGGAGCCAATCACGACCCGCATCTCGAGCGGCGCCTCGGTGCTGCCCTTGTTCAGGGCCCACAAGCGGTAAGCCGGCAGGTCGACCACGATCAGCGGGCCAGGGCCGAAGTCGGGTAGCCAGCGCAGGCGCTCGAGCGTCAGTTCGAGCTGGCGCACGCGCTGGGCCGGGGGGACATTCAGCGCGTCGATCGTGCCGCGGCCGAGCACGCCGTCTTCATCCAGGCCGTGACGGGCCTGGAAATGCCGGACGCCCTCTTCGACCGGGTCGCTGTAGATTCCCTCGGGCGGTGGCGGCGCATCGGCCGCCAGGTCGCCCAACAAGACCAGGCGCGCATACAGCTCCTTCACGGCCGGATAAGCCCCGCCGGGCAGGACCTTCGCATCCGGTCGCGGTAGCGCCGGATAAGCCTGCCCCGCCAGCTCGCGGTACTGCGCCAAGGCCGCCTTGACCCGTCCGTACTGCCAGATTTGCGGCTCGGCCGCCTGCACCGCAGCCTGCAGCTTGCCGGCGGCGAGCCCGGTACGCAGGCGCTCGACCGGGTCGTATTGCCTCAGCCGCGGATCGGGTGCGCGGCTGTGATATTCGGAGCGCACGCGGCCGACGCGCAGGTCGGCCAGGTAATGGAGCATGGCCGAGGTCAGCGCGACGTCGAAGCGGGCGGTATCGGCTTCGCCCGAGCGCAGCTGCCGCTGCAGGGAGTCCGCGCCGTAGTCGGCCGGGTTCAAGCCCTGCAGCGCGGCCCGGCGCAGCACCCACAAGGCCGCCGCGGCGGTCGACGCATTCCAGGCTGGCGCATAGTTGCGGGGGGCGTAGAACCGATCGAGCCAGCCACGTTCGTCGTAGGGACCCGCAGGCAGCGACGGAGACTGCGAAGCCTGGACCGTCAAGGCATGGATTGCGGCGGGAGCCGGCTGCGCGAGGCCGCTGGCGGGGGCGAGCGCTGCAATCGCACAAAGCGCGAGCGCAGCGCGGATTGTCTGGGTGAGCTTCATGATACTTTCGAACTTTGGGGCCTGGCTGACCGATTCGGCGGTGGTGAACCAGGCGAAAAAAGGCGGCTTGCGGTGACTGCAGCGCTGTGCACGGTGGGATTCGCCCACGTTAGGCGGGCCGCGGTTGCGCGAGTACGCGCAACCCTTCGAATCTACCGCCTTGGCGACACCCGGAGAGCGCGCAGGCGCTCTCCTCGTCTCCGCCGAGTTACAAAAGAAAAAGCCACCTTTCGGTGGCTTTCTCTTTTGTAACCTGGCGGAGACGGTGGGATTCGAACCCACGATACGGGTATAAGCCATATGCATCCTTAGCAGGGATGTGCCTTCGGCCACTCGGCCACGTCTCCAATCAACTCCAGCAAACTGCGCTAGCGCTGAGTGCAAGCATCTTAATGGGCGGTGCCCGATTGGTCAAGGCAACGCACCCAAAAATATGGAAAAAGTTAAGCTTTTTCCAAGTCAAAAGCTTTATGCAGGGCACGAACGGCCAGTTCCATGTACTTCTCGTCGATCAGCACCGAAATCTTGATCTCGGAGGTCGAGATCATCATGATGTTGATGCCCTCGTCGGCCAGCGTACGGAACATCTGCGAGGCGACGCCCACGTGGCTGCGCATGCCCACGCCGACCGCAGACACCTTCGAGACCTTGGCATCGCCGACGACGCGGGTGTAGCCCAGCTCTTCGCGCTGGCTTTCCAGCACCGCCAGCGCACGCTGGTAGTCGCCGCGCGAAACCGTGAAGGTGAAGTCGGTCTTGCCGTCCACCGACTGGTTCTGGATGATCATGTCCACTTCGATATTGGCGTCCGAGACCGGGCCCAGGATGTGGTAGGCGACGCCCGGCTTGTCGGGCACGCCGAGGACGGTAATCTTGGCTTCATCACGGGTGAATGCGATACCGGAGATGACGGCTTGTTCCATGTTGGTTTCTTCCTCAAACGAAATCAGGGTGCCGGAGTTGGCTTCCTCGTGCAGCGGCATGTGCGGATCGGTCAGCGACGACAGCACGCGCGTCGGGACCTGGTAGTTACCGGCGAACTCGACCGAGCGGGTCTGCAGCACTTTCGAGCCGAGCGAAGCCAGTTCCAGCATTTCTTCAAAAGTAATCTTTTCCAGGCGGCGCGCCTCATCGACGACGCGCGGGTCGGTCGTGTAGACGCCGTCCACGTCGGTGTAGATCAGGCATTCGTCGGCCTTCAGCGCGGCGGCGATCGCCACGGCCGAGGTGTCCGAACCGCCGCGGCCCAGCGTCGAGATGTTGCCCTCTTCGTCCATGCCCTGGAAGCCGGTGATGATGACGATCTTACCCGCGTCGAGGTCGGCGCGCACACGCGTGTCGTCGATCGACTGGATGCGGGCCTTGGTGAAGGCGGAATCGGTGCGGATGCCGGCTTGCCAGCCGGTGTAGGACACGGCGTCCTTGCCGATGGCCAGCAAGGCCATCGCGAGCAGGCCGACCGAGACCTGTTCGCCGGTCGAGGCGATCATGTCCAGTTCGCGCGGGTCGGGCTGGTCCATGATCTGTTTGGCCAGGCCGATCAGGCGGTTGGTCTCGCCCGACATCGCGGACGGCACCACGACGATCTGGTTGCCGGCGTCGTGCCACTTGGCGACGCGGGCTGCGACGTTCTTGATGCGGTCCGTCGAACCCATCGACGTACCACCGTATTTGTGGACAATTAATGCCATAACAGGAAGCTTCCCAGCGTGGAGAGGATAAAAGGGAACACCTACTCTAGCATGTTGCACTGCAAGATCGCAATGAGGGAAGGCCGAAAAGCTATACGAAAAGAAAATAAAGTAATACGCTTTTCGAATAGAAACTATTCAGGCCTGGACTCCCAGCGCAGGGCGACGGCATCGAGCCCTGCCGCGGCGAAATGATGACAGTCCATGCCGAGACCCGCCGCGAACAGCAGGTCGCGCCCGCTGCTGACGACCGGCAGGCGCACACGCTCCCAGGCCGGAATGTCGGCCGCCTGGTAATGGGCTTTCAAAGGACGGGTCGGCCTGTTGGCGGCCAGCTTGAGGCGTTCGCCGCCCTTGCGGAAATCGATGACGAGGGCGCGCTCACGCAACCAGGCCGGATCGAAACCCGGGCCGTCGGCGGCCAGCTCGAAATGCAGTACGCCGCCGTAGGCCGGGAAGGCCAGCTGCGCTTCGCCCTGCCAGCGGAAGCTCTCCCCTTCTTTCTCCAGCACGCCTTCGTCGTCCGGGTCGCGCATGCCGGAGAGAATGGCCAGCTTCGGCGTGACGTACAGGCGGTCGCGGTGGCGCCGCAGGTGGCAGGCCGGGTGCGTCACCAGGAGCTGGGCGTCGTGGCGCGCCTCGATCAGCTGCGCCACCAGTTCCGTCAGCCAGGCGGTCGAGGGCATCGCCAGGTTCTGCTGCGCGAACCAGTGGCGCAACAGGTTGTAGACGCGGTCCAGGCTCATGGCGTGCAGACGGGCCACGTCGATGGCGCCGTCGACCAGGGTTGCCGCCAGGTCTTGCGCCGCCAGTTCGTTCAGGAGGCGCTGGGCCGACTGCGCATGCGCGGCGCTGCGCGCGAAGCGCTGCTGGAAACCGGGAAAGGCCTGCGCCAGCGCCGGCATCACCTGATGGCGCAGCGCATTGCGTGCATAACGGGTGTCGCCGTTCGATTCGTCCTCGACCCAGGCCAGCCCGTTCGCAAGCGCATGGGCTTCGAGCTCGGCGCGCGACAAGGGCAGCAAGGGCCGCGCCATGACGAGGTCCGGGTTGCCCAGCAATTCGGGCGCGGCGTTGGCCGCATCCATGCCGGACAGTCCGGCCGGACCCGAGCCGCGCAGCAGTTGCAACAGCACGGTTTCTGCCTGGTCATCGAGGTGGTGGGCGGTCAGCAGCAGGGTCGCGCCGTGCGCGCGGCACATCTCTCCCAGCGCGCGGTAGCGCAGCTTGCGTGCGGCCGCCTCGGTTCCGGAGCCGGCGCCGTCGACCTGGACCTGGCGCACGTCGAAGCGCAGGCCGAGCGCGGCGCTGCTGTCCTGGACATGCCGCTGCCAGGCGCCGGCATGCGCGCTGAGACCGTGATGAACGTGGAAAACGAAGAGAGAGCTGCCTTGCGCCTGGCACCAGTTCGACGCCAGTTGCAGGAGGACCATCGAATCGAGGCCGCCGCTACAGGCAATGGCGATCGTGGAAGGGGAAAACTGTGCGCGCAAGCTGGCGAGCGTGCGCGCGAAGATGGCCGGGACGGACCCGGCTGATGGACTACTCACTGAAACCAACTCACTCGTCGCTTGGGGTCGTTTCCTTGAACTTACCGTAAGCCATCAGTTTTGCGTGACGGGCTTCGAGCAAATCCTTGGTCTTCATGCCCTGGAACTGGCGCAGGGTATCGGCCAGCGCGCGCTTGAGCATCTGCGCCATGTTCTTCGGATCGCGGTGGGCGCCGCCCAGCGGCTCGGTAACGATCTTGTCGATCACGCCCATTGCCTTCAGGCGATGCGCGGTCAGGCCCAGTGCGTCGGCGGCGTCGGCTGCGCGCTCCGAGGTCTTCCACAGGATCGAGGCGCAGCCTTCCGGAGAAATGACCGAATAGGTCGCGTATTGCAGCATCAGCACGGCGTCGCCCACGGCAATCGCCAGCGCGCCGCCGGAACCGCCTTCACCGATGATGGTGGCGATCAGCGGCACTTTCAGCTCGGCCATGACGTAGAGGTTGTGGCCGATCGCTTCCGACTGGCCGCGCTCTTCGGCGTCGATGCCTGGGAACGCGCCCGGGGTATCGACGAAGGTGAAGATCGGCAGGTTGAACTTTTCGGCGACCTTCATCAGGCGCATCGCCTTGCGGTAGCCTTCCGGTTTCGGCATGCCGAAATTGCGCATCGCGCGCTCTTTGGTGTCGCGGCCCTTCTGGTGGCCGATGACCATGCAGGCCTGGCCGTTGAAGCGCGCCAGGCCGCCGATGATCGACTGGTCGTCGGCAAAGGTGCGGTCGCCGTGCAGCTCGTGGAAATCGGTGAAGATCGCGTTCACATAGTCCATCGTGTACGGACGCTGCGGGTGGCGCGCGATCTGCGAGACCTGCCACGGAGTCAGCTTGGCGTAGATGTCTTTCGTGAGCTGCTGGCTCTTCTTGTCGAGGCGATCGATCTCTTCCGAAATGTCGACGGCGGAATCGTCCTGGACGAAACGCAGCTCTTCGATTTTCGAATCGAGTTCGGCAATAGGCTGCTCGAAACTGAGGAAAGTTGTTTTAGTCATTGTACCTCCGGGGGTTATTCTGTTGCCATGGCGCAAGGCGTTCGCGCGGCGATTTGGCGTTATTCTACCGTACCGGAGGCCGCTGCGGACGCCAAACCTGAGGCAGCGCCGGGATCGAGACTGCGCCACAGATACCAGGTGGCGACGGTGCGCCAGGGCTCCCAGTTGGCCGCCACCTCGCGTGCATCGCTGCGCGAGACGGGCTCTCCGGAAAAATAGTTCTGGCTGATGCCCTGGATCAGGCCCGCGTCGTCGAGCGGCAGGACGTTCGGACGCAGCAGGTTGAAGATCAGGAACATCTCGGCCGTCCAGCGGCTGATGCCGCGGATCTGCACGAGTTCGGCAATGACGGCCTCGTCGTCCATCTCGGACCACAGGTTCGTGTGCACGCGCTTGGCCTTGAAATGGTCGGCCAGGTCGAGGATGTATTCGGTCTTGCGTTTGGACAGGCCGCAGGCGGACAGCTGCTCGGCGCCGAGCTTGATGATCTGGCCCGGGGTCAGCTTCGGACAGCACGCGTTCAGCTTGGCCCAGGCGGCGTCGGCCGCTTTCGGCGTGACCTGCTGGCCGACGATCGAGCGCGCCAGGGTCGTGAACGGATCGGGATGCCCCTTCAGGTGCATGTCGCCGAACTGCGGAATGAGGCGCTTCATGATGCGGTCGCGCTTCATCAGCTCGGCTTTCGCCTCGGCCCAGTACGCGGGCACCTCGAGTTCCGGCGTGCCGTTGCCGCCGTTGTCCTTTTCCGCTGCCATCATGCGCGACGCCAGTTCGTCGTCCCGTCCGGTTTGTCTTCCAGGATGATCCCGGCGGCCAGCAGCTCGGCGCGGATGCCGTCCGCTTCCGCGAAGTTGCGCGCCTTCTTGGCGGCGGCACGGGCCGCGATCAGGTCGGCGATCTCGGCTTCGGCGAGGCCGCCCTGCCCCTCTTGTCCACCTCCGGCACGCAGGAATTCCTGCGGCGCACGCTGCAGAAGGCCGAGCACGCCGGCCAGGGCTTTCAGCTGGCGCGCCGTCGCGACCGACTTGGTGCGGTTGACTTCGCTTGCCAGGTCGAACAGCTCGGCCACGGCCAGCGGCGTGTTGAAATCGTCGTCCATCGCTTCGCGGAAACGCCGGGCATGGGCCTCGCTCCAGTCGACGGCGGGCGTCTCGCTGCCGAGGTCGACATCGCCGAGGGCCGTGTACAGGCGCGTGAGCGCACCCTTGGCGTCGTCGATGTGCACGTCCGAATAGTTCAGCGGGCTGCGGTAGTGGGCGCGCACGATGAAGAAGCGGATGACTTCGGCATCGTATTTCTTGAGGACGTCGCGGATCGTGAAGAAATTGCCCAGGGACTTGGACATCTTCTCGTTATCGACGCGGACGAAACCGTTGTGCACCCAGTAGTTCACCATCGGCACGCCGAAGGCGCCTTCGCTCTGGGCGATCTCGTTTTCGTGGTGCGGGAATTGCAGGTCCTGGCCGCCGCCGTGGATGTCGAAGTGTTCGCCCAGGTGCGCGCAGGACATGGCCGAGCACTCGATGTGCCAGCCCGGACGGCCGCGGCCCCATTTCGAATCCCATTTCGCTTCCGCGGGTTCGGATTCCTTGGCCGCTTTCCACAGCACGAAATCGAGCGGGTCGCGCTTGCCGGTGTTGACGTCGACGCGTTCGCCGGCACGCAGGTCGTCGAGCGACTTGCCCGACAGCTTGCCGTAGTTCGGGAAGCTGCGCACCGCGTAGTTGACGTCGCCGTCCTCGCTCTTGTAGGCCAGGCCCTTCTCTTCGAGCTTTTCGATGATCGCCAGCATGCCGGGCACGTGCTCGGTGGCGCGCGGAACGAAGCTCGCCGGCAGCATGTTCAGCGCGGCGAAGTCCTCGTCCATGTATTGGGTAAACCGCGTGACGAGCGAGGACAGCGTCTCGCCGTTCTCGACCGCGCGCTTGATGATCTTGTCGTCGATGTCCGTGATGTTGCGCACGTACTTGACCTGATACCCCGATTCCATGAGCCAGCGATAGATGACGTCGAAGGCCATCATCATGCGCGCGTGGCCGACGTGGCAGTAGTCGTAGACGGTCATGCCGCAGACATACATGCCGACCTTGCCGGCCTCCATCGGGACGAATACCTGTTTCTCGCGCGCCAGCGTGTTGTAGATCTTTAATTGGCTCATGGGTGGTGATGTTTCGAGAGGGGATCGGAAGCCCGGAGCAATACGAATCCCGAGCGCGTTCGCTATACAGCGCGCGCCGGGATTCGCTCTTGCGTCGGGACCGTCAGCCCTCTTTGTTGTTCTTGGATACCAAATTCTTTTGATAGAATGGGACGTTCTGCGCAAAGTATAGCATTGATAAAAACCCGGCTGGCCGCATATGGCTCAGGTTTATTTTTCTGCAAAAGACTTGACAGGCCTTGCGCCACGTCCACCGAGGAGACGCCCCATGCACGCACAAAAACAATCCCGCCGCGCCCTTCTGACGCACCTGGCCGCGGCCGCGCTGGCGATCGGCTTTGCCGGCCACGCCTTCGCCGCCGACAATCCGCAGGTGGCGATCAAGACGACGATGGGCGAGATCGTGGTCGAACTCGACGCCGAACACGCCCCGAAGAGCACGGCGAACTTCATGCAATACGTAAAGTCGGGCTTTTACAAGGGCACGGTCTTCCACCGCGTGATCGACGGCTTCATGATCCAGGCCGGCGGCTATACCGAGAAACTGGTCGACAAGCCTGGCGTGCGCAAGCCGATCCCGAGCGAGTCGAAGAACGGCCTCTCGAACAAGCCCTACACGCTGGCCATGGCGCGTACCGACAACCCGAATTCGGCGACTTCGCAGTTCTTCATCAACGTCAACGATAATGCCGGGCTCGATTATCCGGGCCAGGACGGCCACGGCTACACCGTGTTCGGGCGCGTGGTGAAGGGGCAGGAAACGGTCGACAAGATCAAGGGCGTGATGGTCGACGACATGCGCGGCATGCAGAATGTACCGGTGACACCGATCGTGATCCAGTCCACCACCGTCCTCGCTGGCGATCGGCTTGTAAAGTGAGTCCTTAAATAAGCTGTAAAATACCGGTCTTGCATTCTTCTTCAACAAATAGAACAGGATTACCCATGACCTCCGTACTGCTGACCACCAACAAGGGCAACATCACCATCGAACTCGACGCCGAGAAAGCGCCGAAGACCGTTGCCAACTTCCTGGACTACGTGAACAAGGGTCACTTCAGCAACACGATCTTCCACCGCGTGATCAAGGACTTCATGATCCAGGGCGGCGGTTTCGAGCCAGGCATGAAGCAAAAGCCGACCGACGCGACCGTCGAGAACGAAGGCAAGAACGGCCTGAAGAACGACAAGTACACCGTCGCCATGGCCCGCACCTCGGCCCCGCACTCGGCATCGGCCCAGTTCTTCATCAACACCAAGAATAACGACTTCCTGAACTACCCGGGCCAGGACGGCTGGGGCTATGCCGTCTTCGGCAAGGTCACCGCGGGCACTGAAGTCGTCGACGAGCTGAACAAGGTCGCCACGTCGCGTGCCGGCATGCACGCGGACGTGCCGGTCGAGCCGATCATCATCGAAAAAGCCGAAGTCATCTAATTAGTACCGTCTAGTACCACCCCTCGCGCGGGAGAAAGTTTTTTTATGATCACTCCCGCGCGCACGGCCGCGCTTTTCATTTCCGACCTGCACCTGCAGGAATCCCATCCGCTGACGGCAGAAGCCTTCTTCCGCTTCCTCGACGAGCAGGCGGCGCATGCGGACCAGCTCTATCTCCTTGGCGACATCTTCGAATACTGGGCCGGCGACGACGACCTGGACACGCCCTTCCACGCGCGCGTGATCGCAGCCCTGCGGGCGCTGGCGGATCTTGGGGTGGAAGTGTTCTGGATGGCGGGCAACCGCGACTTTCTCGTCGGCGCCGGTTTTGCGCAAGCGGCCGGCTTGCGCCTGCTGGACGAACCGCACGTGGCCACGATAGCCGGCCAGCGCATTGCCCTCGTGCACGGCGATGCCGAATGCACGCTCGATATCAAGTACATGGAATTTCGCGCGATGGTGCGCAATCAAGCCTGGCAGGAACAGTTCCTGGCCATGCCGCTGGCCCAGCGCAAGGCGATCATCGCCGGCCTGCGCGAAGGGAGCCGCGAAGCGCATACGACCAAGTCCTACGAGATCATGGATGTCACGCCCGCTGCGATCGACGCCCTGTTCGAGACCCTCGGGGTCGAGGTGCTGATCCACGGCCATACCCACCGCCCTGCCCTGCACCTGCATGGCGGCAAGCGCCGCTATGTCCTGCCCGACTGGGAGCTGGATGTCCAGCCGCCGCGTGGCGGCTGGATCGCCGTCGATGACCATGGCTCGGTAACGAGACATGGCATCGACGGCTCGCCCGTCCTGTCCTGATTACAGACTGGACTGCAGCAGCGCGTAGCGCGTCATGCCGTACAGCTTGCCGCCCAGGACCGCGACGGCGCCGATGTCGGCATTGCCCCAGCCGTAGGTCGGCGACGACACCACACCTGCCGGGCTGATCTTGCGCACGCTGCCCTGGCCGCTGAGGTACAGGTTGCCCGCGTCGTCGATCGCCATGTGGTCGATTTCATAGAAACCGAGGGTAGCGACGCCCACCGCACCGTCGATATTGCCGGTTTCATTGAACGGCGTGCCGGCGAAGACGCTCAACACACCCGCGGTCGAGTACTTGTAGACGGCTGCCGTGGCGGTATCGGCAATGTAAATATTGCCGGCGGCGTCGACGACGACCGATTGCGGCGTGAACTTGACGCCGGTACGGGCAGGGAACAGGGCCGCGATCTGCGCCGTGTTGACCAGCACGGTGCGCGCGCCGGCCGGGGTAACGCGGATCACTTCGCCCGAGTTGGTGCCGGTCACGACCACTGCGTTGCCGCTCGGCTCGACCGCGAGGTTGACTGCCTTGATCGAGGCATCCGGGGTCGTCACCTCGTTGTTCAGGATGCGGCGCACGCCATCCGTTTGCGCGATCCACAGGCTGCCATCCTTGCCGGCCGCGATGCGTTGCGGCGTGTTGAAGGTTGCCGTCGCCAGCGCGCCGTTGTCGTTGCCCGGCGTGCCAGCCTTGCCGCCAACCGTCGTCACGAAGCCTGCCGGCGTTGCCTTGCGCACCACGTGGCCGGCCGGGTCGACCGAGTACAGGTTGCCGTCGCTACCGGCGGCCAGCGAGCTGAAGGAGCCGAAACGTGCAGCAATGCCTGGACCGTCGACGCTGGCGCGCAGCGCCGGGGTGGCTTTCACGGTGCTTACCGCGCCGGTCAGGCTGACCTTGCGCAGGATTTCCTGGCCACTGTCGACGACGATCAGGTCGGTACCGTCGAAGGTAATCGACAACAGGGTACTGAAGGACGCTGCGGCGCCTTGTCCATCCACACTGGCGCGGTTGTCGTTGCCGGCCAGGGTCGTCACGACGCCTGCGCCGGTCACTTTGCGCACCTTCGCCAGGTCGGTCACGTACATGTCGCCGTTTGCGAAGGTCATGCCGGTGATGGCGCGGAAGCGTGCATTCGCGCCGGTACCGTCTTCATACGACAAGCCGCTCAGTTTGCCGACAAACAGGACCAGCGCGCCATTGACGTCTTTCCAGATACGGTTGTTCGAGTCCGAGAAGAACAGGCCACCGTCCGGGGCGCGCGCGACCCGTTGCAGGGTGATCGTCGCCGATGGATCCGGTTGTGGGTAGGTACGGGTGGTCACCACGCCGGCCGCGCTCACGAGGCGCACGGCAGGCTGCGAGGTCTGGGAGTCGATCACGATGACGCCGCCGGCGCCGTCGGAGACGAGCGAGCCCGGGCGTTCGAAGCGGGCAGCGGTGCCGGTCGCATTGACCTGGCCCATGCTGGCCGTTGCCACGTTCTTGCAGACGACCGTGCCGCCGCCGGCGAGGGTCGAGACCGTGCCGTCCGGCGCGACTTTACGAATCTCGCCGTTGCAGCCGTCGGACAGGAACAGGTTGCCCTGTGCATCGACGACGGCGCCGCCGGCGCCGCCCAGCCAGAATTGGGCTGCGCCAGCTGCGCCGTCGGCCGTACCCGGCTTGCCGGTGCCGCCGGCGAAGGTGGAGATCTGCTGGCTGGCCTTGTCCAGCTTCAGCACGCTGTGCGGGCCCGCGTCGAGCACGTACACGTTGCCGTTGGCGTCGGCGGTGACGGCGAGCGGTTCCTTCAGTGCGGTCGACAGGCCGGCGACCTGGCCCGCCACCTGGTTACCCAGGACCGGCGCGCAGGCGATGGTCGCATTGTTGAGGTTGGCGTTGATCGTGCCCGAACCATTGCCGACCTGGCAGGTATAACCCGCAGGCGCGATCGCCTCGATGTTGTAGCTGGCACCGGCATTGAGCTTGGTGTCGAGGGTGAACGCGCCGTTGGAGGTAATGATCTTCTTCTCGCCACCATTGGAGACGGTGACCGGCGTGCCGGCTGCCAGGCCGTACACGGTGCCGCCCAGCGTGTACTGGGTTGCAGGCGTGGTCGGGTTCGTGCCGCCGGTCGATCCGCCACCGCCGCCGCCGCCCCCGCCTCCGCCGCAACCAGCCAGTAATACGACCAGGGCCGTGGCAACTGCAAATTCAAATCGTTTGAGTTTCAATTTATTCTCCTTGAGCACTTATTGGGGCGAACTACACCGTTCGCCTATGCGACACGCAATGTTGATGATGCAAAAAATACAAGAAATTTTGATAATTGATTTTCACACATTTTTCTCAACAGCGGCGCTCGATACGATTCATGCTGGAAACGTACCCAAACGAGATGAAACAATTTCTCTGCGGGCATAATGAAGCCCAACTGTTTCCTAAACGAACCTTTTGAAGCAGATTCATGTGCAGATTGGGAGCCGCCTGCCGGCCTGCGTGCCGGCGTCATTTGTAACAGTTCGTTAGTTTTCAGCAAGAAATTTTCTCTATCATGTCGGCATGCGCGAGCCATGAGCGCGCCGCACAGCCTGATGGGCACGGCCGGGTTGTGCGTCGAGCACTGTCGCGTTCGGCTTGCCATGCGCTTTGCGCCGTTCAGTGCCGCTTTTTTGCAGTTCATCGCATTCCGGTTTCGCCGAAAAGTGCTGGTGTCATACTTCACTACAACACCACCGCATTCGATCAACACAGGAGCCAGAGATGATTGAGCATGCTGCAGCAGCCGAGCGACAGGGAGGCCATCCATGAACATCGGCTGGAACGACAACGCACCCATTTACCGCCAGCTGAAGGACCGGGTCATCGATATGATGCTCGACGGCATCCTGAAGGCCGGCGACGCCCTGCCCTCGGTTCGCCAGATCGCGGCCGAGTACCAACTGAACCCGATCACCGTTTCCAAGGCATACCAGGAACTGGTGGACGAAAACCTAGTAGAAAAACGAAGGGGGATTGGCATGTACGTGACTGAAGGAGCGAGCGAGAAACTGCTTGCAAGCGAACGCGAGCGCTTCCTGCGCGAAGAGTGGCCGGCCATGGTGGAACGCATCCGCCTGCTGGGCCTGAACGTCGAACAGCTGCTGCACACCACGCAGCCGGGAGGTTCAGCATGAGCGCCGTGATTTCCGCCCGTGGCCTGACCAAGCGCTACGGCAAGCAGACCGCCATCGACGGCATCGATTTCGATATCCCGGCCGGACGCATCGTCGGGCTGATCGGCCCCAACGGTTCGGGCAAGACCACGACCCTGAAGGCGGCGCTCGGCCTGATCCCCTTCGACGGCGAACTGACGGTCATGGGCAAGGATCCGCGCACCCAGCGCGACGCCCTGATGCAGGACGTGTGCTTCATCGCCGACGTCGCCATCCTGCCGCGCTGGCTGCGCGTGATGGACGCGATCGACTTCGTGGCCGGCGTCCATCCGCGCTTCGACCGCTCGCGGGCCGAAAAATACATCGCCAACACCCGCCTGCGTCCGACCATGAAGGTCAAGGAAATGTCGAAGGGCATGATCGTCCAGCTGCACCTGGCCCTGGTGATGGCGATCGACGCCAAGCTGCTCGTGCTCGACGAGCCGACCCTGGGCCTCGACATCATCTACCGCAAGCAGTTCTACCAGAACCTGCTGGAAGACTATTTTGACGAGAACAAGACCATCATCATCACCACGCACCAGGTCGAGGAAGTCGAGCACATCCTGACCGACCTGCTGTTCATCCGCGACGGCAAGATCGTGCTGGCCGCCTCGATGGACGAAGTCGGCGAGCGCTATGTCGAAGTGATGGTGGCGGCCGACAAGGTGAATGCCGCCAACGCGCTGCAGCCGCTCGACCAGCGCACCGTGTTCGGCAAGAACGTGATGCTGTTCGACTCGGCCCGCGCCGGCGGCGTCTCGCGCGCCCAGCTCTCGGCCCTCGGCGAAACGCGCAATCCGAGCGTCGCCGACCTGTTCGTGGCAACCATGAAAGGAACCTACGCATGAATACGATGAAATGGCTGCTCCGCCGCGAGTTCTGGGAGCACAAGGGAGGGTTTGTCTGGGCGCCGCTGATTGCCGCGATCATCATGGTGGTGCTGGTGGGCGGCGTGCTCGGCTACGGCGTCGCAAGCGGCAAGATGGCCGCCGACAACGTCAGCATCCGGGTCGACGGCGAGGAAGTACACCACACCTCGATCGCGAACGTCATGACGAGCGAGAAGCGTGCCGAGGTGGCGAGCATGGCCGCGAATAACTACATCGCCGTCGGCGCGCCGATCTTCGTCGTGTTGCCGGTCGTGGCCTTCTTCTACTGCCTGGCCGCGCTCTACGACGACCGGCGCGACCGCAGCATCCTGTTCTGGAAGTCGCTGCCGATCTCGGACGCCGATACCGTGCTGTCGAAGCTGGTCACGGTCCTGGTGGTGGCGCCCATGATCACGATCGGCGTGGCGACCGCCGCGGCGCTGGCGATCTGGTTCCTCGGAGCGCTTGCGGCAAGCCATCTCGGGATCAGCCTGTTCGGCCCGGTGCTGACCAACGTGAATTTCTACCTCGCACCGCTGTACCTGGTCGGCATGGTGCCGGTCTACATCCTGTGGGCGCTGCCGACTGCCGGCTGGCTGCTGCTGGTGTCGAGCTGGGCCAAATCGAAGGTCTTCCTGTGGGCCGTCGGCGTGCCGCTGATCACCGCCGTGCTGCTGAAGTGGCTCGAATACCTGATCGCGATGACCTACCAGGGGCCGGCCCTCAACATCGGCCATGCCGTCCAAAAGGTGCTGGAGGCGATCCTGCTCGGCTTGATTCCCGGAACCTGGTTCATGAACGCCGGCGGCGACCTGCCGATGCCGACCCATCAAGGCGTCGACATGATGACGATGCTCGCCTACTCATGGTCGACGCTGTCCAAGCCTGAACTCTGGGCTGGCGTGCTGGCCGGCGTGGCGATGATCTTCGCGGCGATCCGCCTGCGCCGCTGGCGCGACGAGGGTTAAGCATGCGGCGCACATTGCTTGCATGTGCGCTCGGCTCCCTGCTCCTCTGCGGCCCGGCCGCGGCGGTGCCAGGGGTCGATGAGCCCTCGACGATCCACGTCAACGCCCTGCGTCATCCGGAGCTGCGCAAGTACAAGGCGATCCTGGCAGGCCTCGACAGCTTTGAGCGGCACCATGCGCTGGCCCCGAACATTCCTGCGCTGCGTTTCCGGATCGAAGCACGCCATGATTCCGGGCTGCCCGAACAGCCGACCGTACGCATCGAAGGCGAGCACGATTTCATCCTGCCGCTGGCGCTCGACACCAGTAACCGCTTCACGGTGCCCCGCAGCGAAGCGGCGCTCGACGCCGGGGGCGAACTGGTGCTGAACCAGAAGCGCAAGGACTATCGGATCGTGCCGGAGGTGCGTACGCCCGGCTTGCCGGACAATATGCGGCGTCTGGGCGACCTGCGCCTGGAATGCAAGGTCACGGTTGCGATCGCGAAGGAAGAAATTCCCCTGTTCTGGGTGCTGACACTGAACAGCGTGCTGTTGAACCGGGACTGGTGCAACTTTTTCTCGGAAAAGGAACGCCGCGCAGGGTTCCGCTTTAATACCGAGACATCGATCCTCGCAGCCACGTTGCGCGAAGGTGGGCGCAGCATGGTACTGGAGACCGGAAAAAAACACTTCCTCGTAGGCCTGAGCGACGCCGAATGGAGCGACGAGGCGCTGGTGGAACTGGAATTCGGCACGGCCCCGCCCGCCTCGCCCGCGGCGCCTACTGGAACTGCTGGCGAAACGCCTCGAACTGCGCCTTGAGCTCTTCAAGTTCGGCGCGCACTGCGGCGACTTCCTCTTCCAGCTGGCCGATGCGGGAGGATGGCGCCGCCGGGGCGGCGGCGCTGCCGAATGCCGAGTCGTCGCGGGCGGTGGAGATCTCGCCGCCCAGCAGCTGGCCGTAGCGCGATTCCTTGGTGCCGGGCGCGCGCTCCAGTTTCGCCACCAGCGGCGGATATTTATCGATCAGGAACTGCAGCGTCGCCTCGACGTCGGCCACCGACTTGAACTCGTGCAGGCGGCCGGTGCGGGTGCGGATCTCGCCGGCGGTCTGCAGGCCGCGCAGCATCAGCACGGTCAGGACCGCCACCTTGTCCTGCTCGAGCGTCCATTTGATGCGCATCCGGTGCTCGTATTTCGTGACCCGGGCGCCGGCGGCGCTGATGCCGCTCACCAGGCGCCGCTCGATCAGGCGCTGCAGGGTGTCCTGCACCGTGTCTTCGGACAGCTGCATCACCGGATCGCGGCTCGACAATTGATTGCAGCCATTCACGATGGCGTTGAGCGACATCGGATAATTGTCCGGCGTGAGCGCCTCTTTTTCGGCCAGCACGGCCAGCACGCGGATCTCGAACGGGTCGAGCACGGGCGCCGTACCGACGCCGGCGATTGTTTCTTCAGTCATGGCTTCCTTAATCGACGAGCCGGTTCAGTTCGGCTGAATCGAGTTTATCACCCTCGAGCATGTTCGGGCAGGCGATGCCGGCCGCCTTGATGGTGGCCGTCAGGCGTTCGAGCTGCTCGTCCTGGCGCGCCACGTGATCGATCAGGCCGCGCAGGGCTTTCGAAACGGGATCGTCTCCGTTCGCCGCGACGCCGTAGGCCGCGAACATGCGCGCGCTGCGCGACTGGTCTTCCTTGCGGATGATGTGGGCCGGGTTGCCGACCGCGGTGGCGCCTGCCGGGACCGGTTTCACCACCACGGCATTCGAGCCGACTTTCGCAAATTCCCCTACCGTGAACGCGCCCAGCACCTGGGCACCGGCGCCGACGATCACGCCGCGCTCGAGCGTCGGATGGCGCTTGGTGCCGGCCACCAGCGTGGTGCCGCCGAGGGTGACACCCTGGTAGATGGTGCAGTCGTCGCCGACGACGGCGGTTTCGCCGATGACCACGCCGAAGCCATGGTCGATGAAGACGCGCCGGCCGATGGTCGCGCCGGGGTGGATTTCGATGCCGGTAATGACGCGCGCGAGGTAGGAAATGAAGCGGCCGAGCCACTTCAGGTTCAGGTTCCAGCAGGCATGCGCCCAGTTGTGCAGGACGATCGCGTGCAGGCCTGGATAGCAGGTCAGCACTTCCCAGCCGTTACGGGCGGCCGGGTCGCGTTCGATGATGCTCTTGATATCTTCGCGCAACGAGGAAAACATAATAAGTACAGAAGGAAAACAGGGGCAAATGGTAGCTTATACGGCTACACATTGCTTGGGAGGGGGTCAATTTGGAGGGATTGCCCGCGACGGCGGGCGTGGCCGTTGCCGGCGCATGCGTTGTGCGCTGATACGCGTGGGCTCAAGAGCCCACCCTACGTTACGCGACAGCCAGCGACTGTTGTGCACCGTAGGGTGGGCTCTTGAGCCCACGCGTCAAACAGTGCTTGCAACGAGGCTAAGGATTTAGCACCGGCTTTCAGACATTGATACCGCGCTGGCGGCGCGCTTCGTACAGGCAGACGCCCGAGGCGACCGAGACGTTCAGGCTCTCGACCGAGCCGAACATCGGGATGCTGACCAGCAGGTCGCAGGTCTCACGCGTCAGGCGGCGCATGCCCTCGCCTTCGGAACCCATCACCAGCGCCGTCGGGCCGGTGAAGTCGGCTTCGTACAGGCCCTTGTCGGCGTCGTCGGACGTGCCGATCAGCCAGATGCCGCGGTCCTTCAGCTCGCGCATGGTGCGCGCCAGGTTCGTCACCGTGATGTAAGGAACCGTCTCGGCAGCGCCGCTGGCGACCTTGGCGGCGGTGGCGTTCAGACCGACCGCGCGGTCCTTCGGCACGATGACCGCGTGCGCGCCGACGCCGTCGGCCACGCGCAGGCAGGCGCCCAGGTTGTGCGGATCGGTGATGCCGTCGAGGATCAGCAGCAGCGGCGGACCTTCGATTGCATCGAGCAGCTCGTCAAGGTTGCGCGCCAGCGCCAGCTGGCTGGCGAAGGCGATCACGCCCTGGTGCCGGCGGGTGCCGACGATCTTGTCGAGGCGCGCGGCCTCGACCGGCATGACGCGCACGCCCGCCTCTTTCGCGTTGGCGATCAGGGCTTTCATGCGGGCGTCGTTGCGCTCGGCATCGACGAAAATTTCTTCCACCGACTGCGCCTCATGGCGCAGGCGCGAGGTCACGGCGTGGAAGCCGAAAATCATTTTATTCTTCATGCGTTACTTTTCTTCTTGCTGCTCGTTTTGGATGGTGCACTCGCCGTCCTGGCGGCGGGCTTGGTGGCGGCGCTCTTTTTGGCGACGCTCTTTTTGGCGACGCTCTTTTTTGCTGCCGGGGCTGGCGCGGCAGCTTCCACTGCCGGCGCTGCTTCCGCCTTGACGGCACGGGCACGGCGCGGCTTGGCTGGCGCCTCTTCCGCTACGGCGACCGGAACCACGGCTTCGGCCGCCTTGGTGCGGCGTGCGCGCTTCGGCGCTGCTTCGGGCTCGGCCTGAACGACAGCAACTGCCTCGACCGGCGCCTCGGCGACTGCCTTGGCTTTGCGCGGACGCTTGGCGGCAACCGGCGCAGCTGCAGGCTCAGGTGCCGGCGCCTGCTCCAGGACCGGCTGCGGCGCTACCACGGCGCCCATGTCGAGCGCGGCCGGCAGTTTGCGCGAACGGCGGGCGGGCTTCGCTTGCGCGGCATCGGCGATCGGCTCAGCGGCTTGCACCGCTGGCTGCTCCATCGGGGCCGGTGCAGCATTGGCCAGCTCGCGCGCGGCGGCGCGCTCCCTGCGCTCCTTGCGCGAACGCTTGGATTTACCGCCGCCCGTCACCTCGACGCCGTTGGCGGCAGCGTCGAATTGTGGCTGGGCTGGGCTCTGCTCCTGCTCTTGCTCTTGCCCGGTTTGCGGCAGTTGCGCCGCCAGCTCGCGTGCTGCCGCGCGCTCCTTGCGTCCACGGCGCGAACGCTTCGAGCGGCTGCCCTTGCCTTCTTCGGCCAGGGCATTGCCGCCCTGGCGCGCCGCCGGCGCTGCCGCTGCTGCCGGCTGCGCGTTCGCACCGCGGTTGCGGTCCGACTTGTTCTCGCCACGACGGCTTGAGCCGCCCTGCTCACGTTGCTGCACAGGCGCTGCCCCCGCATTGGCGTCCTGCGCCAGCACCAGGTCGATCTTGCGTGCTTCCAGGTCGACCTTGGCCACCTGCACGGTGACGCGGTCGGTCAGGCCGAAGGTTTTACCCGTACGCTCGCCGCGCAGCAGGTGGCGCGCTTCGTCGTACTGGAAATAATCTTCGCCCAGGCCCGTCACGTGGACCAGGCCTTCGACATACAGCTCGTCGAGCTGGACGAAGATGCCGAAGGTCGTCACGCCGGCGACGATGCCGGTGAAGGACTCGCCCAGCTTGTCCTGCATGAAGTAGCACTTGAGCCAGTTCTCGACGTCGCGCGACGCCTCGTCGGCGCGGCGCTCGTTGGCCGAGCAGTGCACGCCGAGCGCGTCCCAGATCGTCAGGTCCTTCTCGTCCTTGGCCTTGCCTTCGGCCTTGTCTTTCGCCTTCTGCTTGCGCGTGGCGTTCGACACGTTCGTGTTCAGCTTGGCGAGGTCGATGCCTTTCGGCTCGTATTTCTTGCCCGCCAGCACGGCCTTGATGGCGCGGTGGGTCAGCAGGTCGGGATAACGGCGGATCGGGCTGGTGAAGTGGGCATAGGCCTCGTAGGCCAGGCCGAAGTGGCCGACGTTGTCCGGGCTGTAGACGGCTTGCTGCATCGAACGCAGCAGCATGGTCTGCAGCAGGGTCGCGTCCGGACGCTCCTTGATCTCGCGCATCAGGGCTGCGTAATCGCTCGCCTGCGGCTTCAGGCCGCCGCCCAGGTTCAGGCCCGTCATCTTGAGGAAGGTACGCAGCTGGTTCAGCTTTTCCTCGGTCGGCGTGGCGTGGATGCGGAAGGTGCCCGGGTGCTTGTGGCGGATCAGCAGGTCGGCGGCGCAGACGTTCGCGGCCAGCATGCACTCTTCAATCAGGCGGTGCGCATCGTTGCGGGTGCGCGGGATGATCTTTTCGATCTTGCCCATCGCATTGCAGACGATATAGGTCTCGGTCGTCTCGAAATCGATGGCGCCGCGCTCCTGGCGTGCCGCCAGCAGGGCATGGAACACGCCGTTCAGGTTCTGCAGGTGCGGCACGATGGCCGGACGGCGGCCCGCCTCTTCGCCGCGCGGATCCTTGAGGATGTCGGCGACCTGGTTATAGGTCAGGCGCGCGGCCGAGTGGATCACGGCCGGATAGAACTGGTAGGCCTGCACGACGCCAGCGCTGCTGACGACCATGTCGCAGACCAGGCTCAGGCGGTCGACCGCCGGGTTCAGCGAACACAGGCCGTTCGACAGCTTTTCCGGCAGCATCGGGATCACGCGGCGCGGGAAATAGACCGAGGTGCTGCGCTCGATGGCGTCGACATCCAGGCCGTCGTTCGGCTTCACATAGTGGCTGACGTCGGCGATGGCGACCAGCAGGCGGAAGCCGTTCTCGCGGCCGATCTTGACCGGCTCGCAATACACGGCATCGTCGAAGTCGCGTGCGTCTTCGCCGTCGATCGTCACCAGCGGCACGTCGCGCAGGTCGACGCGGTCGGCCAGGTCGGCATCGACCACTTCGTTCGGCAGCTTGTTCGCCTGCTTGAGCGCGTTCGGCGAGAACACATGCGGCACGCCGAACTTGCGCACGGCGATCTCGATTTCCATGCCCGGGTCGTCCAGTTCGCCGAGCACTTCGACGATGCGGCCGGTCGGCTGCTGGAAGCGGGCCGGCTGCTCGATCAGCTCGACGCTGACGACCTGGCCGGCCTTCGCCTTGCCGGGCGAGCCGGCGACCAGGATGTCCTGGTTCATGCGCTGGTCTTCGGGAGAGACGACCCAGACGCCGCCTTCGTTCAGCAGGCGCCCGATCACATGGGTATTGGCGCGTTCGACGACTTCGACGATCGTGCCTTCCAGGCGCCCGCGGCGGTCGGTACCGGTGACTTTCGCCAGCACGCGGTCGCCATGCAGCACTTTCTGCATTTCCTTATCGTTCAGGAACAGGTCGTTGCCCGGCTCGTCGGGGATGACGAAGCCGAAGCCGTCGCGGTGGGCGCTGACCTTGCCGGCGATGAAGCCGCTCTGGTCTGCCAGAGAATAAGTGCCGTTGCCGCCGCTGCGGATCTGGCCATCGCGTTCCATCGCATTCAGGCGGCGGCCGAGGACTTCTTCGGCGGCGCTCTTGACGTTCAGGGCACGTGCGAGCGTGGTCGCATCGAGCGACGTGCCTGCATCACGGAACACGCCGAGAATTTCCTCTCGGCTAGGAATAGTATGAGTAGGTTGCTTCAAATCGTTTTCTTGAATTTCTTATTAATGAGGTTCCGGACCGGCCGGCACCCTGGTTGGATTGACACCTTGTCAGGCGTAGTGTAACGGAGGACGACAGGATTCGCCTAACGAAGCGTGCCCGCGTCGATGCTGCGGCCTCGACAGGCGGGTCTTTGACTTTTGCAAACCTTCCGCTATAATCTCGGCTCTTTCGCAACGACAGCATTGTGAAGCGAAGGAAAAGCAGCGGCAGTAAAAGGATTTCTGCGCTGGAGCGACGAAAGTTGATCTAGCGAAAATCAGGAAAGCCTGATATTGTATCAGCTTCGGTAGTTTGCAACATTGCCCACGTGGCGGAATTGGTAGACGCGCATGGTTCAGGTCCATGTGCCGCGAGGTGTGGGGGTTCGAGTCCCTCCGTGGGCACCACTCTACTGGCAGTAAGTCCGCAGCAGTATCAGCATGTAGCCTGTGCTCCCGAGCACAGGACTGCAAAGGTAGCATGTAGTTAGATTGAGCAGTACCAGTGCCCACGTGGCGGAATTGGTAGACGCGCATGGTTCAGGTCCATGTGCCGCGAGGTGTGGGGGTTCGAGTCCCTCCGTGGGCACCATCTACTGGCAGTACTCCGCAATATCTTGTTGTACCTGGTTGTATTTGTAGGCCCACGTGGCGGAATTGGTAGACGCGCATGGTTCAGGTCCATGTGCCGCGAGGTGTGGGGGTTCGAGTCCCTCCGTGGGCACCAAAGTTTTCTGGTTGATGGCTGACCGGCGCAAAACGCCGCAATCCTTGCAAAAGGTTTGCGGCGTTTTGCGTTGTGCGCCCTCTTTTCTATCCTGCCGCCAGGTCGTCGAGAATTGGACAATCGGCGCGCGCATCGCCATGGCAGGACGCCGCCAGCTTGGCCAGCGTGCGCTTCATTGCCTCCATCTCGGCAATTTTCTTTTCCAGCTCTCCGATATGGCTGCGCGCCAAGGCCCGTACGTCGGCGCTGGCGCGCGCCTTGTCCTGCCACAGGGCCAGCAATTCCCGGATCTGTTCCAGCGAAAAGCCCAGCGCCCGCGCGCGGTGAATAAATTGCAGCACCTGCACATCGCGCTGCGCATACAGCCGGTAGCCGGCATCGGTGCGCCGGGCGGCATCGATCAGGCCGATGGACTCGTAATGGCGGATCATCTTGCTCGATACGCCCGAGGCTTTGGCCGCTTCGCCGATATTCAATACTTCCATGTTCGCTCCTGTTATCGGAAAGCAGGATACACCTTCCCATCGTGGGAAGCGCAAGCCAAAGCCCGGTCTGCGCAGGATATGGAGTATGCTCGGGGCACGATGAAAGCATTCGCAGCCCCTATCGGGACAGCCGTTGCGAAAAGCTCATCGTTGTTAAATAATAGGTTTAGAGCACCTAACAAAACCGTCAGGGCAAGGCGCATCGTCGAAGACAGTACGCTGGTACGGCGAGACGAATGCAACGCAGCCATGGCGGATTTGTTAGGCGCTCGTGTTAGTCCGCAGGTCGCCGATCGCTTTAACGACAAAACCGAGGAGACATTGATGTTCACGAGTCCGGAACAATTCGCATCCGCTACCAAAACCCTGTTTGACCTGCAAATGCAGACCTTCGACATGCTTGCCAACAAGACGGTGAAGGGTCTGGAGCAGGTGATGGCCCTGAACATGGCCACCGCCCGCAGCACCATGGACAAGACGCTCGAGGCCAGCCGCGACCTCTCGCAGGCACGCGACGCCCGCGCCGCGTTCGACGCACTCTCGGCGCGCATGACCCCGGATATGTCCGGCGGCGTCGAGTACCGCGACCAGATGAAGGTGATTATCGAGGAGATGCAAAGCGAATTCCGCCGCGCCGCCGACGTCCACGTGGCCGAGGCGAAAAGCACGCTGTCGGCGCTGATCTACGACGTCACGCAAAACGTCAAACCGGGTTCGGAAAACGCGGTCGAGATCATCAAGGCCGCGATCGAGAATGCCTTCAAGGGCTACGAGCAGGTGACCCAGGCCACGCGCGACGCGGTCAAGAATGTCGAGGAGCAGATCGCCAAGGCTTCTTCGCTCGTCACGCCGGGAGCGGACAAGGCCGCTTCAGGCACCCAGCCAGGTGCACAGCAAGGCGACAAGCCTGCGCAGTAAGAGATCGTCAACCGACAGGGCGGCTTGCGCCGCCCTGTCTTCCTCGTTCACCCCTGCTCTTCCCGCACGATTCCCAGCAGTTCCTCCACATGGGCCAGCGCGCCCGCGTCCTTCACGACTGCTTTCAGCCACAGGTGCAGCGGCTGCTCGCCCCAGTGCGCCGCCTTCTCGGCCAGGTAGGCGACCGGGCTGTGCGGCTCGGTCTGGCGGAAGTAGTCGGCCACCGCGCGCAGCTGGCCCAGCGCCTGGGCGCGGCTCGCGATTACGCCGGCAAAGGCCGGCAAGGCCGCTGCCGCCGGAACGACGGCGCCCGACGGCGCCAGCGTCGCCGGCGCCGACGCAGCAGCGGCAAGGACCGCGCCCGCGGCTGGCGTGACGAAATGCGCCAGGTTCTGCAATGCCGTGCGTGCGCCGCTGAAGCCGGGACCGTCGGCGCCGAGGCGCGCGTCGACCGCTTTTTCCAGCTCGGCCAGCGCAGCCAGGCAGTGGTCGCAGTCCTCGAGCAAGGCTTGCTGGAAGCCTTTCGAGGTCTTGCCGCGCGCCGCCTCGACATTGGCGATCGCCTCCGCGCCATGGGCCCGCGCCGCTTCGATGTCGCGCATCGAAATGGCCGTGCCTTCGGTCACCGGACATTCGGTCACCAGCTGCGGCACGCGCGCCGCGATCCAGCACAGGTTGCCGATGCGCCGCTCGTAGCCGTCTTCGTCGGGCTGCGGATACAGGCCGTCCCAATACCGTTCGCACAGGGCGGCCACGACCGACAGCGCGTCGCCGAGGCTGCGCAGCCCGCCCGTCTTCGCGCCCGCTTCGGCCAGCCAGACGGCCAGCTGCAGGTCCTTGCTGCGCGTCTCCAGCAGCAGCGCGCAGCGTTTGGTCACGAACTTCCAGTCCGCTTCCTTGAGCGTCGTGACCCAGGCGCCCTGCTCGATCGACGGATCGTCGGCCTTGCGCGCCTGGGCGATCGCGTCGATTTCGGGCGAGAACGCGAGGTCCTCTCCGCAAGGGGAAGCGGCGCTGACCGGCTTGAGTAAAGTGTCGACCTTGAACATGTTCGCTCCCTGCCTCAGGCCGCTGCATCGATCGCATACTTGAACTTGCCCGCCCTGGTCGCCCCGACCTTGATGCGCGCGATCGCCCCGCCCTCGGCCATCTTCGCCAGCACGCTGTCGGCGATCTCGGGCAGCAGCGTGCCGTTCAGGATGGTGTCGACATTGCGGGCGCCGGAATCGACCTCGGTGCAGCGCGAGAGGACGGCATTGACCAGCGCCTCGTCGTATTCAAACGTCGCGCCATGGTTGTCGCGCACGCGCTGGCCGATGCGGTTCAGTTTCAGGCGGATGATGTTGGCCAGCACCTCGTCCGCAATCGGGTAGAAAGGCACGGTCGCCAGGCGCCCCAGGAAGGCCGGCTTGAACTGCTTCATCAGCTGGGGACGGATCAGCTGCGCCAGTTCGTCGGGCTTGGGCATCTCGGCCGGCGTCTTGTTCAGGCAAGCCTGCATCATCGTACTCGACGCCGTGTTCGAGGTCAGGATGATGATCGTGTTGCGGAAATCGATCTGGCGCCCTTCGGCGTCGTCCAGTACACCCTTGTCGAAGACCTGGAAGATCAGCATGGATTTTCCCGGAGCGTTTCTAATCGAGGCAGGAACGTCCATCTTAGGAGGTATGCCGTGCGCCCTACAGACGAAAATCAAGCAGGCTCGACAAGACCAAACCTGATGTCGTCGCGCCGCGGCGCTGGAGAAGAGAATATTCTCGCGATGCTCGAACGCGATTCGGCGCGCCGCATGGGCACCCGCATGTCGGGCGTGCGGCTGGCCTGGTACGGAGCGGCGGCGGCGCTGGCCGGCGTCCTCGCCGGGGGCATCGCCTGGCTCGCCTGGGACAACCACAAGGGCGTGCAGGAGCTGCAGGCGCGGCACGACGCGGTCGTGGCGCCGCCGGCGATGACCGACGCCGTCCCGCCGCCGCAATCGCCGCCGGCGGCCGCACCGGCGCCGGTCGTCGAGGCCCCGCGCACGGCCGTGATCGTCGACGAGTCCGCGCGCAAGCGCGATACGGCGGTCGCCAGCACCGTGCCGCCGCTGGTGATGCTGCCGCCGCAGGAACTGAGTGGCGCGAAACCGGTCGCGCCGGCGCCCCGTCCCGCACAGGAAAGCGTGGTGGAGAAACCGGTGAAGGCAGAACCGGCCCGCACCGCACCGCGCAGCGCCGCCGAGAAAAAGCCCGGGAAGGCGGCCAAGCCGGCACCGCATCCTGCGAAACCGGCACGCGCCGGCAGCGTGGTGAAAGCCAGGCCGGAAGCCAAACCCGAGGCCAGACCCGCACCTGCGGCCAGGGCGCGCAAGGCCGCAACGGGCGCCGAGGCCCCGGTCGACAGCGACGTCGCCCTGATCTCGGCCATCATCCAGCAGTCCGAGCGCCACCGCGGCGAGCGGGAAGCGGCCGGCGCCTGCAAGGGCGCCAAATGCCCGCCCAAGCCCACCCGCCCCTGATGTGGCAAAAAACCACGGCCGCCCGGCCAGGCGGCCGAAAGGCTTGGGTCTTCACGCACTCGGGGTTATACTGTACATAAGCACAGTTGTAGCCTCAAAAAATGAACAGGGTTCTGGAAAACGAGTTTTATTACCTGGATAACTTCCAGAGTGTCCTGGATTGGATCGTCAAGCGCTATCGCGACTTGCTGACCGACGAAGAGCAAGCCTTCATCGCCGCCTTCCCCACGCTGCCCCAGCCAGCGCGCGCCCTGTTCGTGCGCATGGTCATGCGCAAGGGCGAGCTGTTCCGGGCCAGCAAAATGCAGTACGCGGAAATCGGCTGCCCGGTCGAGGCCGCGCACGCCTTGCTGCCCAGCGGCTGGATCGAACTCGACCCCGTGCTCAGCCTCGACGAACTGTTCGACCTGCTGGCCAAGCCCGAGATCGCCGCCGCCTTCGGCGCCCATCTGCAGCAGAAAAGTGCGCGCAAGGCCGAGCAGCTCGAAGCGCTGCGCGCGGCCTTCGGCGAGAGCCGCGCCTTTTCCAGCTGGTACGCCGGCTGCAGCGACGTCGCCCTGCGCATTTTGGTCAAGCCGCTGTGCGATCGCCTGCGCCTGATTTTCTTCGGCAACCTGCGCCAGGACTGGACCGAGTTCGTGCTGGCCGACCTCGGCGTCTACCGTTTCGAACAGGTCGAGTTCTCCCCTGCCTCGCGCGGCTTTCGCGACCGGCGCGACATCGAGCATTACCTGCAGCTGCACGCCTGCAAGGAGCGCTTCAACGCCGGTCTCGAACCGATCGAGGACGTGTTGAAGGAACTGCCGATCGACGCCTTCGACAATGACTGGCTCGACAGCCGGCGCCTGAAATTCCTGTTCCAGGTCGGCCAGCATTTCGAGAAGCAGCAGGACTGGACACGCGCCATCGAGGTGTATACGCGCTGCGGCTATCCGGGTTCACGCGGTCGCGCGATCCGGGTGCTGGAAAAGGCCGAGCGCTATCTCGACGCCTGGCAGCTGTTGCAGCAGGCCGAACGGGAACCGGAGAACGACGCCGAGCGCCAGCACCTGTTGCGGATAGGCCCGCGCCTGGCGCGCAAGCTCGGCCACCCGAAGACCATCGCCCGCCGTCCGGCCGCGCCGGTGCGCCTGGATGTCTGCCTGCCGGTGCCGGGCGACGGTCCCTGGGTCGAAGGCGCCGTGCGCGACCACCTCGGCAGCGAGGCCGCGCCCGTCTTCTATGTCGAGAACACGCTGGCGAATGCCCTGTTCGGCCTGCTGTGCTGGCGCGCGGTCTTCGCCGCCATTCCCGGCGCCTTCTTCCACCCCTTCCACCGCGGCCCGGCCGATTTGTACAGCCTCGACTTCCAGCAGCGCCGCGCCGCGGAATTTGCCGACTGCCTGGCCCAGTGCGACGATGGCCGCTACCGCGCCACCATCCTCGCCCACTTCGAGGAAAAGGCCGGCATCTCTTCGCCCTTCGTGTCGTGGGAATACCTCGACCGCGCCCTGCTGGAACTGGCGCTCGATTGCATCCCGGCCGCCCACGTGAAACGCTGGTGCGAGCGCATCCTGGCCGACGTGAAGGCAAACCGCAGCGGCTTCCCCGACCTGATCCAGTTCTTCCCCGGCGAAGGGCGCTACCGCATGATCGAAGTAAAGGGGCCGGGCGACCGCCTGCAGGACAACCAGCTGCGCTGGATCGACTACTGCGCGGCGCACGACATGCCGGTCGCCGTGTGCTACCTGCAGTGGGAGCAGGCCGCTTGAGTTATGTCGTGGCGGTGCGGGCGCTGTGCGAATTCACGGCCAAACGCGGTGACCTCGACCTGCGCTTCACGCCTTCTCCCACCGCCCAGGAAGGCATCGCCGGCCACGCCGTCGTCACCGCGCGCCGCGGCGAAGGCTACCAGACCGAGGTCACGCTGGCGGGCGACCATGGCCTGCTGCACGTGCGCGGCCGCGCCGACGGCTACGACCCGGCGCAGAACCTGATCGAAGAGATCAAGACCTACCGCGGCCAGCTATCCTCGATGCCGGACAACCACCGCCACCTGCACTGGGCCCAGCTGCGCGTCTACGGCCACCTGCTGTGCGCCGCGCGCGGGCTGGAGCAAGTCAACCTCGCACTCGTCTACTACGAAATCGGCAGCGGCCTCGAGACCTCCCTGCGCGAGACGCGCAGTGCGCTTGAACTGAAAACCATGTTCGAGGAAGCCTGCGGACGCTTCGTCGAATGGGCCGAACAGGAACTGCGCCACCGTGAAGCGCGCGACGCGGCGCTTGTCGAGCTGCGCTTTCCGCACGCGGGCTTCCGCCCGGGCCAGCGCCAGCTCGCTGAAACCGTATTCAAGGCGAACGCTAGCTCCCGCTGCCTGCTGGCCCAGGCGCCGACCGGCATCGGGAAGACCATCGGCAGCCTGTTCCCGGTGCTGAAAGCGGCGCCTGCCCAACGGATCGACAAGATATTCTTCCTCGCCGCGAAGACCCCGGGCCGCCAGCTGGCACTCGACGCCGCCGGGGCGATCCGCGCCCACGCCCCCGATCTGCCGCTGCGCGTGCTCGAACTGACCGCGCGCGACAAGGCCTGCGAGCACCCCGACAAAGCCTGCCACGGCGACTCCTGCCCCCTGGCGCAAGGTTTTTACGATCGCCTGCCCGCCGCGCGCCAGGCAGCGTTGAGCGTACCGGTGCTCGACCGCGCCGCCCTGCGCGAGGTCGGCCTCGCGCACGACGTCTGCCCCTATTATCTCGGCAGCGAGATGGCGCGCTGGACCGATGTCGTCGTGGGCGACTATAACTATTATTTCGACGGCAGCGCGATGCTGTACGCGTTGGCCCAGGCCAACGGCTGGCGCGCCAGCGTGCTGGTCGACGAGGCACACAACATGGTGGCGCGGGCGCGTTCGATGTACTCCTGCGAACTCGATCGCGTGGCCCTGCGCGCCGCCCGCGCGGCGGCATCTCCGCTGATCAAAAAGGCCTTGAGCAAGATCGGAAAGGTGTGGAGCGAGATCGACGGAGCCGCCCCGCTGCCCTACCAGGTGCTCGATGCGCCCGGCGAGAAACTGCTCAACGCGCTGACCAACGCGACCAGCACCATCAACGACTTCGTCGCCGAACAACCGGGTCCGCTCGACCCGGCCCTGCAGCGTTTTCATTTCGATGCGATGCAGTTCGCGCGCCTGGCCGAATCCTTCGGCGAGCATTCCCTGGTCGACCTGACGCGCACGGGCGAGGACAGCGTGCTCTGCATCCGCAACGTGGTGCCGGCGCCCTTCCTGAAGCCCCGCTTCGAGGGCGCGCACTCGGTGACGCTGTTCTCGGCCACGCTCAGCCCCTGGCATTATTTCGCCGACCTGCTCGGCCTGCCCGGGAACACGGGCTGGGTGGACGTCGAGTCGCCCTTCCATGCCGGCCAGCTGAAGGTCCACATTGCGGCCAGGATCTCGACCCGCTACCAGCACCGCACGGCTTCCCTGGCGCCGATCGCGCACCTGATGGCCGGCCAGTATGCGCAGGCGCCCGGCAACTACCTCGCCTTCTTCAGCAGTTTCGACTACCTCGAGCAGGCGGCAAACCTGTTCGCCGAGCTGCATCCCGAGGTGCCGGTCTGGCGCCAGGAACGGCGCATGAGCGAACTTGAGCGCGCGGCTTTTCTCGACCGCTTCCACCCCGACGGACGCGGCATCGGTTTCGCCGTGCTGGGCGGCTCCTTTGGCGAAGGCATCGACCTGCCGGGCGCGCGCCTGATCGGCGCTTTCGTTGCCACCCTCGGCCTGCCGCAACTGAACCCGGTGAACGAGCAGCTCAAGGCGCGCATGCAGGCGATGTTCGGCGCCGGCTACGATTACACCTATCTGTATCCGGGCCTGCAGAAGGTGGTGCAGGCCGCCGGGCGCGTGATCCGCACCGAGCTCGATCAGGGCGTGGTCTACCTGATCGACGACCGTTTCGACCAGCCGGCGGTGCGCGAGCTGCTGCCGCGCTGGTGGCAGGTCGACCGGCTCCTCACCTGATCAGGCAATCAGCTCGCGCACCTTCTGGTAGCCGCTGCGGCTGACCGGCACCCGTTTGCCGTCCTTCAGGACCGCGCACCAGCTGTCCTTGGTGGGCGCCTCGATGCGCTCGATCGCGCCGACCTTGACGATATACGAGCGGTGCACGCGCACGAACAGCGACGGATCGAGCCCCTGCTCCAGTTCCGCCATGCGCCCGTTCTTCAGGTAGGTACGCCCGCCGGCGCTGATCGAGACGTAGTCGTCCTGCGCCTCGATCCAGTCGATGCCGGCGCTCGGCACCACGTGCACGCGCGCGCCGTCGCGGATCAGGATCCGCTCCAGCGGCCCGTGGCGCCGCGCCGCCTCCTGCGCCACCGCTTCGACCTGCGCGGCCGGCGCCGCGCGCTCCCTGGCGCTCGCCAGGGCCTGTCCCAGCCGCTCGCGGCTGAAGGGTTTCAGCAGGTAGTCGATCGCGCGCACCTCGAAAGCCTTCAGCGCGAACTGGTCGTAGGCGGTCACGAACACGTACTGCGTGCGTGCGCCCGCCAGTTCGACCACTTCGAATCCGTCGAGCTTCGGCATCTGGATGTCGAGGAAGACCAGGTCCGGCTGCAGCTCACCGATCGCCTTGACCGCCTCGAAACCGTTCGCGCATTCGGCCACGATCTCGATGTCGGGATAAGCGGCCAGGTATTCGCGCAGCAGCGCGCGCGCCAGGAATTCGTCGTCGACGAGGATGACACGCATGGCTCAACTCTCCGTAATGGGTTCGGTCTGGATCGGCAGCGCGATATCGACGCGAAAGCGCGCGTCGAATCGGGTCCAGTGCACGCTCGCCTCGTGGGCATAGGTCGCCGACAGGCGCTGGCGCACATTCGCCAGGCCGATGCCGCAGCCGGCTTTGGCATGCGCCGCATTGCCCTCGGCCTCGTCCGCGTCGGCGTCGTTCTCGACGCGGATGCGCAGCAGCGAGCCGTCGCATTCGGCGGCGATGCGCACCGTGCCGCCATCGAGCCGGTTGCCGATGCCGTGCTTGACGGCGTTTTCGACCAATGGCTGCAGCAGCATCGGCGGCAGCAGGCACTGCCCGGCCCCGGTGCCGATCGCGTCCTCGAAACGCAGGCGCTCGCCGAAGCGCACCTGCTCGATCGCGAGGAAGGCACGCACCAATGCAATCTCCTCGTCAAGAGCGACCTTGCGCTGCGCATCCATGCCCAGGCTGCGGCGCAGGAAGTCGGACAGTTGCAGGGTCATGCCGCGTGCGCGCGCGGGATCGATCGACGTCAGCGCACTGATCGAGTTCAGGCTGTTGAACAGGAAGTGCGGGTCGATCTGGGTGCGCAGCATGCGCAGTTCCGCTTCCTGCGCCGCCAGTTTCATTTCCAGCTCGCGCCGCTCGAGGCTGCGCGCGCGCTCGAATTCGAGGGCCAGGTAGTGGGCCACGGCGGTCAGGCCGTACAGGATGACGCCGAGGCCGAACATCAGGGCCGCGAACGGGCGCGTCATCGCCGGCATGCCCGGGACCAGGCCGCGCAGGGATTCGGCGAAACCGCCGCCGGCCGCGGTCCAGAGCGCGCTGGCGCACACGGCCGAACAGGTGAACACGCCCAGCACCGTCACCAGCGGCCTGGCCGCGAGCGGATAGGCGCGGCACAGGTAATACGAGGAAAACCCGCTGGCGCATCCGTAGACCAGGGCCAGGGGCACGGCGAACAGCAGGCTCGCCGTCCAGGGCGCGTCGCCGGCCGTCACCATCAGGCCGGCCAGCAGCGTCCCGAGCAGCGCCCAGGCCGCCAGGTAGAGCGCCGTGCTGCGCGCGGTGCCGGGCGCGCCGATCATCAGTTGCGTACTTCCACGCCGCCCATGATCGCGTAACCGCGCACGACCAGGCGCTTGCTGCCATCGGGCGGCTTCACGGTTTTCTCTTCGAAGCCGCCCAGGATCGGCGTGCCTTCCAACACCACGGTCCAGTCGGGCGGCACCTTGAGCGTGACCCCGCCCCAGAAGGCGAACACATGGATCACGGCTTCGCCCGTTATCGAGGCCTCGCGCAGGTCGAGCGCGCAGCCGCCCATCACCGCGGTCACCTCGCCGCCGCGGAAATCCGGGCTGTGCACACGGCGTTCGAAGCCGCCGAGGATCGCGGTCACGTCGACCGTCTGCCTATCGCCGGCAAGCGCGTCCGGAACGCCGTCCTTGCCGTCGACCACGGCCACGCCAAAGCGCACCGAGCGCTGGCCGGTCATGGCCCGGTACACCACCAGCGCACCGACCGCTATCAGGATCAGCGGCCAGGCGGCGCGCCACGAAAAATAGATGATGCCGAGGCGGTGCAGGATCATCGTCACGCCGACGCCGATGCCGGCCAGGCCGACCAGGTAGCCGTTCGGGCTGGTGGTGTCGAGCAGTTTGGCAACGCCGGCGAAGATGAAGACCAGCGGCCAGAAGGCGAGCGCGTCGCGCACTTCGATGATGTCGAGGTTATCCAGCAAAAACAGCAGGCCGATGGCGATCACCAGCACGCCCATCAGGACCTGGCTGGTCATGCCGCGGTCCGCACGGCGTGCGGCACGGCGGGCCTGGCGCGCAGCACGGCGGTCGTCGATCGTATCCTTAAGCATGGTCATTCTCCTTCGATTGCGGGAAGCGGCGGCGGAAGACGGGGGTGAGCACCAGCAGCACGCCCCACATCAGCAGGAACAGCGGCCAGCTGTTGCGGAAGGTCAGGCCGAACAGGCCTTCGAACACCGCGAACAGCCACAGGCCGGTGAAGATCGTCCACAGCCCGTTGCGGAACTGGCGCGCGCTCGGATAGCCGATCGTCTGGTTGATGCCGGCCACGACCAGCAGCAGCGGCCAATAATGCCATAGCGACTCGGCCTCGATGATATCCATGCGGTCGAGCAGGAATACGACGCCGACCACGATCAGGACCAGGCCCCACACCATCTGCTTGCGCGTCGTGTAACTGATTTCGGAACTCATCTCGTCCTCCGTGTTGTGATGGAAGGACGATAACGGGGAGCGGAGAAGAAGGAAAGCGCCTTTCGGCGAATGGCGGCGCCGGGTCGGCGAATGGCGAAGGGATCGGCGAACGGCGCTGCCGGGCGCCATCGGTCAAGAAATAAAAAAGCCCGCCTCGGAGGGCGGGCTGTTCGCTGCCTGGAAGGAATCAGGCGGCCGATGCGGACAGGCTCATTGGCGGCTGGCCCTTGACCTGGTTGCGGTATTTGGCGCGCGCGGTGGCCTGCTTGACGGCCTCGCGTTCGATGTTGGTGCGGCGGATGTCGAGACGTTCGTCCTTGCCGCGGTGCTGTGCTTCGTGTTTGTTGCCGATACGCTTGGTCATGTGCTTCTCCTCTGTGAAATCTGTCGGTTCGAAAGCGTCCGCTAGGAACGGTTGGTGGCCAGCTTCAGGTCCGCCGGCATCAGCATCCCCCACCCCAGCTGGCGCCGGATTTCCTCGGGCGTCGGCGGCGGTTGCGGATCGCGCGACCGGCGCGCGAGGTATTCGCGCACCAGGTGCTTCGGGGGATTCTTCGTCGTGGCAGACATTGGGCCTCCGCTTCCGGATTGTCATTGCCGTCGCTACAAAGCGCCGGCCTGGATCTGGTGCCGATCCTCGAGGCGACCGGCTAACCTGTTGAGGTATTTGGCAGGCCTGCAGAACGAATTCGCTGGCGCCTCACTCACACGGCTTCATCATATCGATTGCATAAGATCCGGACCGTTAGGTGGCGCACACAGGCATGGCGGATGAGCTGCCGATGCGGCGCGAGATATTGTAGGACTGGACATACACGAGTGGCTTGGACGCGAAAAAGGGGAGCCGGCGCTCCCCTTTTTCTGGTGCTGCGCTGCTACCCGATCAGAACTTGTACTTCAGGTTCAGGTAGAACTGGCGGCCGCTGACGTCCAGTTTCTGCTGCTCTTCTTCGCTGTAGCGATAGTAGGCGCGCTTGACGTTGGTCAGGTTGGTGGCGTCGAACGAGACGATCAGGTTGGGCGAGATGTTGTAGCTGGCATTGAAGGCCAGCGTCGTCACCGGCGCCGCCATCGTCGGCGCGGCGAACATCAGCTTGCCGTCGACGAGCGACTTGTTGTTCGTCGAGTTCGGCGTCGGCGCGGTCGTCGTGTTGACGTACTCGCTGCGGTAGTTCGCCACAAGGCGGGCCGAGACGCGGTCGTTCTCGAAATAGGCGCCGAGGTTGGCGCCGTATTCCGAGGCGCCGGTCATCGGACGGCCGTCGTCGACCTTGGTTTTGGCGCGGCTCACGTTCGACGTGAAGCCGAACGGGGTATTGCCGAACGGCTGCTCGTAGGACAGTTCGATGCCGGCGATCTTCGCACCCTGCTGGGTCGAGGTGTTGACTGCGAAGGTCTTGACGATGCTGTCACGCGGATCGACCAGCTGGACGGTGTCGCCGCCGGCCGAACCGGTCTTCGGATAGCCCGCGATCTTCGAGTAGAACACGTTCACGCCGACCATCGAACGGCGCGCGAAATACCAGGCCCACGAGGCGTCGATGTTCTTGGCGACCATCGGTCCCAGGTTCGGGTTCGGGCCGTTCACGGTGCAGCCCGAGACGAGGCAGTTGGCGCCGCTGTAGCCGGCGCCCAGCAGGTTGTAGTTCTGGCGGCCGACCGTCTTGCTGGCGCCGAAGCGGGCGATCATGTCCTTGTCCAGCTCATAGCGCAGGTTCAGGCTCGGCAGGACGTTATTGAAGGTCTCGTCGGTTGGCTGCTTGTAGTAGACGACGCCTGCCAGCGGGTTGAACACGGTGTCGTCATACAGCTGCACGCCTTCGCCCACCGTGGTCAGCGCAGTCGGGAAAGCCGGGCAAGGAATCGCGGGCTGGCCCGGCGCCGAACGGGCGCAGGCGCCGGTCGGCAGCGGGATCGGGACCTGGGCGTTGACGCGGGTGCGCACGAAGCGCAGGCCGACGTTGCCGGACAGGCGGTCCAGCTCCAGGTTGGCCATCACGTACGCGGCGCTCTGGCGCTCACGCATGTCGAGTTCGGTTGCGGCGCGGCGTTCCCAGTCGGCCGAGGTGGCCTTGCTGTTGGCGGCGAAGTAGGCCTTCAGCGCATCCGGGGTCAGGGTCCAGCTGGTGTTGTCCCAGCCGGCCGGGCCGTCCAGGCCGGCGCCGAAGTCCGACGGATACGCCTTCCAGGTGTCCGGACCTGTCGGCGCATTCACCGACAGGTTGCTGCTGCGCAGCTGCGGGAAGCGGCGCGCGCTGTCGCGGCGGTGGTCGGCGTAACGCACGCCGGCTTCGAGCGACTGGAACAGTCCCTTCTCGAGGCGGTATTCGGCATCGAACTGCAGGCTGTGTTCCTTGTCGGTCGTCTTCACGCCCGAGGCGGCGCGGCCGGTCAGCTTGTAGCCACTGCCGTCGGCATTCATGCCAGGGACGTTCGGACCGGTACCGTAGTACTGGACGAAAGGCGCATCGCGCAGGCTGCCCAGCGCATACGAGACGCCGGTGCCGTAGCGGGTATAGGTCAGGCCCTGGTCGAGGCCGGTCTCGCCGACGCCGCGCGTGGTCGAGAACAGGGTCTTGACCGTCAGGTCCTGGTTGACGCGGTATTTCGCGTCCAGGTCGAGGAAGGCGCTGCTCGACTTGGCCCCGTCGCGGTAAGCGCCCTCGGTCTCGCCGATATATTGTGGCGGCGTGCCGGCCGGGTACAGGATGTCCGCACTCTTGAGCACGCGCAGCTGGTCGCCGTAGAGCGTCGTTTCGTTGACGATCACCGGATTCTTGATTTGCGCATAGACGCGCTGGCCGTTCACCGAGGTCGGGGTGGTGCCGCCGGCCGGTCCTGCCTCGCCGCGCAGCATGCTGAACATCGCGCCGGCATTCAGGCGGCCGAAGTTGTTCGCTTTCATGCCCGAGTGGAAGCCGGTCATGGTCATGTCGAGGTCGTTGTTCGGCTTGAACTGGAGCGAGAACATGCCGCCCTTGCGGTCACGCACGCTTTCGACGAATTCCGTGCTCATCGAACCAGGCAGGCGCACGCCCTCGAGGTCGGCGGCCTTGTAGCCGCTGCCGGCCAGCGAAGCATCGGTAATGCCAGGCATTTTCGCGAGATTGATCACATCCCAGCCGCTGCCGCCGGCATAAGCGAAACGCGACGCGGAATCGCGCCGTACATAGCGCTTCTCGGCAAAGCCCTGGACGATCACGCCCACCGTGCCGGCCTCGTTCTTCCAGTTGACGCTGGCATTGAAGTCCGGCGCGGCCTTGCCCGGCAGCTCGGCATAGCTCATGCCGCCGCTGATGACGCCGGAGAGGCGCTCTTTCTGCGACAGCGGCTTGCGCGTGGTCACGTTGATGGTGCCGGCCAGGCCGCCGTCAACGAGGTTTGCCTGCGAAGTCTTGTAGACCAGTGCCTGGTTCAGCACGCTCGAAGGCATCAGCGACAGGCTGGTCGAGCGGCTGCTCGAGAGCTGGTCGGCGACATACCAGTCGCCGCCCGAGACCGTGTGGCCGTTGAAAATGATCAGCGTCATGTCGGCATTCGTACCGCGCATCGACACCTTTTCCGCCTCGTCGTAGTCGGTACGCACCGCCACGCCGGACAGGCGCTGGAGCGAGTCGGCCAGGTTCTTGTCGGGCATCTTGCCCACGTCTTCCGCCGTGATGACCTCGACGTTGGCGGTCGCATTCTTCTTCACGTTCAGCGATTTGGCCATCGAGGCTCGGATGCCGGTCACCTCGACGGTCTGCATCGGGGCTTCCGCCCCTGCCGTCTGCGCCATGGCGGGCAAGGCGGTCAGGCTCCACAGTGCCATCGAAACGGCGGCGGCCAGCGGCTTCTGTTTGAACATTCTCTCTCTCCTGGATATAAGTATGGTGTGCTGCGGGCGGCGGACGAGCGCTGCCATATTGGTAGTATTAGCTATAAGTTAATGACTGGAAAATTACTTGTCGTCCCGCAGCTATAACTTGAAGGAATGTTTGAGTTACGCAACAGTTGGTTATGGATGGGCGACAAATTGGTATTGTCAAATCCTGCGCGGCCGCGTTAGCGTCTTGAAAACACTACAAGGAGACCTGTTTCCATGCGCTTTGCTCCCCTGCTGCTCGTTGCGGCCACCCTCGGCGGCTGCGCCAGCCAGTCCACCCTGCCCGCTCCCGCCAGGCCGGCAGCGCCCGCCCCGCTCGTGATCGAGGCCGTGCTGCAAAAGCAGATCTATCAGATGACGCCGGTCGAAGCCGGGCGCTACATCGCCTGGGCCCACGCAGCCGAGCCGGACCTGCGCAAGCGCATCGCCGCGATCGGGCGCAAGAACCTGGGCCAGCCCTATCTGCTGAACCTGCTGGGCGAGTTTCCCTTCGAGGTACACGACGATTTGCCGATGTTCAGCCTCGAGCGCAGCGATTGCGTCGTGTTCGCGGAACACACCTATGCGATGGCACTGTCGCGTTCGTGGGAAGAATTCTTCTGGATGCTGCAACGGATCCGCTACCGCGACGGCGTGATCGGCGTCGCCACGCGCAACCACTACACCGAGATGGACTGGAACGTCGCCAACAGCTGGCTGGTCACCGACATCAGCGCGCAGCTGGCTGGATCGAATGGCCCAAGCTACGCGATGCGGGTCGACCGCGCACGCTTCCTGAAAACCCGCCACAACACCGAGCGCGCCATCCCGGTCGAGACCAGCCGCCAGAGCTATGTGCCGAAGGAACAGGTCGCGACCATCGCCAGCCAGCTCCAGGAAGGCGATTTCGTCAACGTCATCTCGACCCGCGACGGCGAGCACTGGGCCTCGCACGTCGGCCTGGTCGTGCTGGGCGCGGATGGCGAACGCCACCTGCTGCATTCGCAGGAACCGAAAGTGCGTGAAGAAAGCTTCGACTCCTTCATCGCGCGCGCCGCCGAACGCGAAGCGCGCAATGTCCGGGAAGGCAGGAATGGCCAGCGCCTGGCCGGCTTCAAGTTCCTGCGCCTGAACGACAACATCGTGGTGCCGCCGATGGCGCCGCAGCCACGCCCGGGCAGCTGATCCGTCCTGTCTCCCGCGCGTGCCAACGGTGCGCGCCGAAGTCCCCTCCCCTCGGGCGGCATCGCGCTGCCGTCCTCGCCCGGCCCTGAGCGCGCCTGTCGCGCTTCCTCCCCATGCATCCGCGCCGGATTGCGCACGCCGGCCGCGCATAGTCGGCCCTGCCGCAACATTCTCCCGATTTATTATTTCCTGACTTTTACATTCCAATCGGAAATCTATTGCCAACTCGACTGCAATTTATTTCCGAATTACATTTCCTCAATTAAATAAATAGCCGACTTCATTTTAATTCGCAATTTTCGGTTGAGCAGGGTCAAACTCAGCAATCCGACCGGGACAGATAATTAATTTATTCAACAACGGCCAGTTCATTTTCCGCATCGGCTTCATATACGAATTCCACACCCCTTATTTCATTTCAGGCCACATTTCAGACGATTGCTTTCTCAATTCATCTACATTCCATTTACTGTCCACCGCTTATACCACTCCTATCGCAACCACTCGATCAAGTAATGCGCGCCATGCAAACTTTCCCGCACCGAGTATTAAGCCAGTTCTGCGCCGGAATGGTATCGCTGCATCGGACCACGAAAATAGCGCTGATGATCTGCATCGACCTGGTGGCATTGCCCTTATGTTTTCTGGTCGCGATGTTATTGCGGGGCGGCGACCTGAAACTCGCGGCGCATTATGGTCCGGCCTCGTATTTGATTGTCGCGCTGGTGACGATCGCCGCCTTTTCGATGTCCGATCTTTATCGCGCGGTTATTCGCTTCATCGACGGCCGCTTATTGAGCGCCACCGGCCTGGCGCTCGGTATTGCGGTGTTGTGCGCCTATGTCGTACTGTTTGCGATTAACGACGCCATGTTTCCGCGCAGTGCGCTGGCCATTTACTGGTTCATCGCCTTTTCCTATGTGGTCACCTCGCGCATCGGCATGCGCAATTTCCTGCGCAACCACGGCAGCCGCCGGGGGAGTTCGGACGCGGTGGCCATCTACGGTGCCGGCGAAGCCGGCGCCCGCCTCGCGCAAACCATGCGCAACAGCGACGAATACCGGCCGGTCTGCTTCTTCGACGACAAGCGCGCGCTGAACGACCGCACCATCGCCGGGCTGCGCGTGTTCCAGACCGGCCGCCTGGCCGACCTGGTCGCCGCGCACGGCATCCGTACGGTCGTCATCGCGGTGCCCGGCATGCCCGCCGAACGCCTGCGCGACATCATGCAGCGCCTGGCCGGGGCTGGCGTTACCGCCAAGATCCTGAGCCGGCTGGTCGACCTGGCCGATGACCGGGCCCGTCCGCGCGACTCGATCCGCGAACTGAAGTTCGAAGACCTGCTCGGCCGGCCGGCGGTGCCACCGCGGCTCGACCTGTTCGCCCGCTGCGTGCGCGGCAAGACGGTGCTCGTCACCGGCGCCGGCGGCTCCATCGGCAGCGAACTGTGCCGCCAGATCGTCACGCTCGGCCCGAACCGCCTGCACCTGCTCGACCACTCCGAATTCGCCCTGTACACGATTCGCCAGGAGCTCGGCACGCGCTTTCCCGAACTGCGCATCGACGCCCACCTCGGTTCGGTCTGCAATGCCGACCTGGTCGAGCGCATCCTCGCCGAAAGCCAGGTCGACACGGTCTACCATGCCGCCGCCTACAAGCACGTGCTTCTGGTTGAGACCAACATCGTCGAAGGCCTGCGCAACAACGTGCTCGGCGCCCAGGTCATCGCTGCGGCCTGCGCCAGCCACCACGTCGAAACCTGCGTGCTGATCTCGAGCGACAAGGCGGTGCGTCCGACCAATATCATGGGCGCCAGCAAGCGTATTGCCGAGCTTATCTTCCAGGCCGCGGCCGCCAAGCGCGGCACGCAGACGACCTTCTGCATGGTCCGCTTCGGCAACGTGCTCGGCTCCTCCGGCTCGGTGATCCCGCTGTTCCAGCGCCAGATCGCGCGCGGCGGACCGCTCACCATCACCCACCCCGAGGTGTCGCGCTACTTCATGCTCATTCCCGAAGCGGCGCAGCTGGTGATCCAGGCCGGCGCCATGGCCAAGGGCGGCGACGTGTTCGTTCTCGACATGGGCGAACCGGTACGCATCGTCGAACTGGCGCGCACGCTGCTGGCCATGTCCGGCCTGACCGAAAAGACGCCGCAGAACCCGGGCGGCGACATCGAAATGAAATTCGTCGGCCTGTTCCCGGGCGAGAAGCTGCACGAAGAGCTGCTCACCGATGGCACCGTCTTCCCGAGCGAACATCCGCGCATCATGCGCATGAAGGAAAACGCGCTGCGCCCGAGCGTGCTCGAGACCTGCATCACCTGCCTGATGATGGCCTGCGAAACGCACGAGCGCGGCATGATCGAATCGATGGTCAAGGCCATCGTCAGCGAGTACACACCCCAGTTGCCGGCCACCGCTCCGGCGCAACTACCCGAACCCGAAGTCGAATCGGGCAAGGCACGGCTTAGTCTCATCCACAAGTTCGTGCCCTTTCGCATCTAGCGGCTGCAACCATCTCCACCCACCCACCTACAGTTGGCGAGGAACACATGCGCGACGAAAATCAATCAGCCCACCTGCAACGGCTCACGGCCAAACTGCGCGACCGCACCGCGGTCATCGGCATCATCGGACTCGGCTACAGCGTGTTGAAATGCCCTTTCAGGTCGACCGCCGGTTCGTCGGCGCCGGCCAGGGCCGGCCGTGGATCGAAGGGGACACTCAGGATCGGCGGACTATGCGCGACATGATGCGTCAGCGGCAGGTGTTCGGCAGGCTTGGTCATAATTTTCTCCGATGCTCACTCGCGTTCAGTGGCGCTGATTGACGCTCATTGTCTGTTGGTGACACCGACCGCGTTGGTCAGCGCGCCGGGGAATAGTAGGCTCAGTTGGCGGTTCCAGTTGGCCAGCGGCGAGGCGGCGACATAGACCACGTCCTTCGGCCGCAGCTCGAAGGACTCGGCCATCGCCAGCGAGCCGGCCAGGCGGGCGTCGAGCTGGAATACGCGCGTGCGCTCGGGCGTCTTGCGCACGACGTAGATCTGGCGCGCATCGCCGCTGAGCGGGCTGATGCCGCCGGTCTCGCCCAGCGCTTCGTTCAGGGTCAGGCGGCCGTCGTGCATCGTCAGCGCCCGCGGCGTGACGACTTCGCCGGAGACGAAGACCTTGCTTTCGTCGCGCGAGTGCACCCGCACGACGTCGCCCGGGGCCAGCATGATGTTGCCCGGATTGATGCCCTTCTGGACCAGGTCGCGCAGGTTGACGCGGTAGCGCGCGTCGCCCCGTTCGACGGCGATCCGGCTCTGGTCGGCCGTGGGCAGCAGCCCGCCGGCGCGGTTCAGCGCTTCGACCAGGGTCATCGGGATGTCGTTGATCGCCTGCAGGCCCGGCTGCTTGACCTCGCCGTCGATGTAGACGCGCTTGCTGCGGTAGGACTGGACCCGCAATGTGATGTTCGGGTTGGCGATGTAGCGCGCCAGCTTCTGCGTCAGCAGCGCGCGTGCCGCCTCCTCGGTCAGCCCCTCGACCGGCAGCAGGCCGGCGAACGGGAACTGGATCCGGCCCAGGTGGTCGACCACGAAGCCCGGCTGCGGCGCGTTCGCGTTGACGCTGGCGCTCATGCCGCTGGCGTCGGCCGCGGCGGTCGCGGCCGTCATGCCGCCGCCCGCCAGCTCGGGATGATCCCAGACGACGATCGACAGGATATCGCCGCGCCCGATGGCGTAAGGCGGGGGATTCGGCACCATCAGGCGCGACAGGTCCTGCTCGGCCGGCCGTCCGCTTGCCTGCTTCTCGGCCGCGATCAGCTGCTCGGTGATCATCTCGGTCGGCGGCGGGGGCTCGGCCTTGCCCTGGCTGTCCTGTGAATTGAACTGCAAACCGGTGGCGCATCCACCCAGTAGTAGCGAAAGGAACGCAGTTGCCGCGGCGACTAAACGCCAACGCAAAATTTCTGTTGGAAAATTCATGGCTTGACCTGTGAAATAGCTGCCGTTCTCTGGCTGACCGACTCAGCGTACGGCGTCCATCACAGGCGGCTTTTGCTGCATATCAAACGGCAGGCTCTGGCAACTCCGGTGCGGGCAGTTCGCAACTGCCCGGTCCATGCTTGAGTGCCGATCGTAAATGGCGTAGCCTCAACGCACTTCTTCGAGCAGCCTCAGGTTCTCGGCAAACAGCCAGATGCGGCGGATTTCGATCACGTCGAAGCGCGCCGCGACGTTCGGCGGAAAGGCAGCGTAGCGGGCGTTCAGGCGCACGATGCGGCGCACGGCCTCATCCAGATCGGCGCGGCCGCTCGAGCGCACGATGGTCACGTCGTCGACGCTGCCGTCGCTGCGCAGGGCCACGCTGACCAGGGGATCGGAACGCCCCGGGCCACCTGCCAGTTGCATGCGGATCTGCGCGGCATTGCGCTCGATTTTCTGGCGGAAGCTGTCGACGTACAGGCGCAAGGGCACGTCGCGCTCGAGCGTATCAACCACGCGCCGTCGGGCGTCCGCCATCTGCTGGGCCGGCCGCAGCGCTGCAGGCGGCGTACCGGGCAAGTCGATGCCGCGCAACAGTTCGCGCGCCCTGCTCCCCAGGCTGCCGCGCTCGAGGGTTCCGCGCGGCAAAGTGCCGCCGGCACCGGCGCCACTCCCGGGCACGCTACCCGGCGCGCCGCCCTCGCCCCCGTTCACGGGCCCGGACGCCTGCGCCGCCTGGCGCGCACCATCCTTCTCTGCGGCTTCATTCGCGGCCTGCTGCGCTTGCCGACGCGCCAGTTCCTCCTGCACCGCCTGCGCCGCCACTGCCTCGGCGCGTTGGCGGCGTTCCCGCTCTTCTTCCTCCTGCCGGCGCGCCAATTGCTGAGCGCGCTCCCTGGCGGCCTCCTCGGCCAGCCGGCGCTCACGTTCGACCGCGACCCGCCGGGCAGCCTCCTCGGCTGCGAGCCGCGCGGCCTCGCGTACCCGATCCCCATCGAGTGCGCGCTGCTCGGCGAGAGCGCGGGCACGCGCCTCGTCCTCGGCAAGCCCTTGCTGCCGTTCCCGCTCCTGGCGCAACTGTTCGTCCTGGCGCCGCCGGGCTTCTGCGTCGCGCTCGGCGGCCAGCAAGCGCTCGCGCGCCGCCGCTTCGTCGAGCCGGCGCGCCCGGTCCCGCTCGGCCCGCTCCTGCTCCCGCTTCTGCTCCCGCAGCGCGGCCGCAGCTTCCTCGGCCAGACGTTGCTCCTGCGCGCGCCCGGCGGCCTGGCGCCGCAGCGACTCCTGCTGTTCCCGCTCGCGCGCTGCGCCGGCCAGGCGTTCGCGCTCAGCCTCTTGTTCACGCAATTGCGCCAGCCGCCCCGCTTCCTCGGTGGCCGCCCGTTGTTCCTCCGCACGCGCGCGGGCGGCGGCGTCCTCGTCCACGCGCGGCTCGGGTTCGGCCAGCGCCGCAGCCAGCTG